>NZ_LSIJ01000022.1 GCF_001556185.1 Sphingomonas sp. CCH10-B3
ATCCTGATCATCGAAGCGATGAAGGTGATGAACCCGATCACCGCGCCGACGGGCGGCACCGTGGTCGCCGTGCTGGTCGACAGCGGCCAGCCGGTCGAATTCGATCAGCCGCTGGTCATCATCGCCTGACATGCCCGACATCAAGAAACTGCTGATCGCCAATCGCGGCGAAATCGCGCTTCGCATCCACCGCGCGTGCCACGAAATGGGGATCGAAACGGTCGCGGTGCATTCGACCGCCGACAGCGACGCGATGCACGTCCGCCTTGCCGATCAGGCGATCTGCATCGGCCCACCCGCTGCCGCCGAAAGCTATCTGAACATCCCGGCGATCATTTCGGCGGCTGAAATCTCGGGCGCCGACGCGATCCACCCCGGCTATGGATTCCTGAGCGAAAACGCGCGGTTTGCCGAAATCGTCGAAGCGCATGACATCATCTTCGTCGGCCCCAAGCCCGAACATATCCGCACGATGGGCGACAAGGTCGAGGCCAAGCGGACGGCGGGCGCACTCGGCCTGCCGCTCGTCCCCGGCTCCGACGGTGCGATCAGCGACGTGGCCGAGGCCAAGGCGATTGCCGAACGCGTCGGCTATCCGGTGATCATCAAGGCGGCGTCGGGCGGCGGCGGGCGCGGCATGAAGGTCGTCAATTCGCCCGAAGATCTCGAAACGCAGATGCAGCAGGCCGGGACCGAGGCCAAGGCGGCGTTCGGCGATGCGACGGTCTATCTCGAAAAATACCTCGGCAATCCGCGCCATATCGAAATTCAGGTGTTCGGCGACGGCAATGGCAATGCGATCCACCTCGGCGAGCGCGATTGCTCGCTTCAGCGCCGCCACCAGAAAGTGCTGGAGGAAGCGCCCTCGCCCGTCCTTTCGCCCGAAGAGCGCAATCGGATCGGCGGGGTCTGCTCAAAGGCAATGGCCGACATGGGCTATCGCGGCGCGGGCACGATCGAATTCCTTTGGGAAAACGGCGAATTCTATTTCATCGAGATGAATACCCGGCTTCAGGTCGAACATCCGGTCACCGAAGCGATCACCGGGCTCGATCTGGTCCGCGAGCAGATCCGCGTTGCCGAGGGGCATGGGCTGACGCTGCGCCAGCAGGATGTCGAGTTTCGCGGTCACGCGATCGAATGCCGCATCAACGCCGAGGACCCGCGCACCTTCGCGCCGTCGCCGGGCTTGGTGAAGGCCTATCATGCGCCGGGCGGCATGAGCGTTCGCGTCGATAGCGGGCTCTACGACGGTTACAAAGTGCCGCCCTATTACGACTCGATGATCGCCAAGCTGATCGTCTGGGGGCACAGTCGCGAGGGCGCCTTGCGCCGCCTGCGCCGCGCCCTGCGCGAATTCGTGATCGAGGGGATGAAGACCACAATCCCGCTCCATCAGGCCCTGCTCGACGACCCCGAATTCCAGAAGGGCGACTATACGATCAAGTGGCTGGAGGCGTGGCTGGCGCGCGACGACGACCGGTAGAGACTTCACCCTGTCGCGATCGCGTGCCACACTCGCGCGACAATATCGACAAGGGGAGATGTCCGATGCGCCGCCTGATCGCCACCCTGTTGCTGACGAGTGTTGCCGCCGCGCCGCTCGCCGCCGAAATCCCGACGCCCACACGGCCGGTGACCGATCCGAAAAGCGTAACCTCGCCCGCCAATCCCAAGGCGCGGGCAGTGCCGGTCGAGGACATCGGCACCTCGCGCAGCCTTGCCGGCGCGGCGTGGAGCGCCGATGGGAAGCAGATTTTTGTCGCCACCAACCTGACCGGCCGCACCAACATCTGGCGTACCGATGCCAGCGGCAGCTGGCCGGTCCAACTCACCCAGTCCGATGACGCGCAGACCGGCCTGACGCCATCGGCCGATGGCAAATATGTCTATTTCCAGCAGGACGTCGGCGGCAACGAATATCCCGACATCTACCGGGTCCCCGTCGACGGCGGCGCGGTCGAACAGATCACCCGCACCCCCGACCGGCGCGAAGGCAGCATGCTCGCGGGCGGCGCGAATGGTGCGATCGCGCTGTCGACGAAGCTCAAGAGCGAAGGCCAGTCCAACCTCGCGGTGATGGACGCCGACGGCACCGTCCGCGTGCTGACCAAGGAAGCCGACCCGCGGTTCGGCTGGGCCGCGGTTGCCTGGGTCGATGGCGGCAAGGCAATCATCGCCAATCGCGACCGTGTCGACAGCAAAGTTACCGAAGTCTGGCGCATCGACGCCGCGACGGGGGCAGCGACGAAGCTGATCGGCAAGGCCGACACTATCTATTTTGCCGGCGACGCCACTCCCGACGGGCGGCTGATCGCGGTCAGCACCGATGAAGGCACCGGCCAGCCACATGTCGGCATCTACGATACCGTCGCCAAGAGCTGGAAATGGGTGAAGTCGACGCCGTGGGAACAGCAGGCCTATAATTTCACCCGCGACGGCAAGGCGTTGATCTTCGCCACCAACGCCGACACGCGCACCACCCTGTATCGCTACGATTTGGCGAGCGGCACAGAAACGGCGCTGGCGATCCCGCCCGGCGTCAATGGACTGACAGGTGCCGATCCGCGCTCGCCCGACGGCAAGACGCTGCTCGTCACCCATTCGGGGGCGGACACGCCAACCAATCTCTATCTCTACGATCTCTCAAGCGGTCAGTCGCGGCCCGCAACCCAGCTCGCGATCGCCAGCCTGACGCCCGAAGTGTTGCCCAAATCGACGGTCGTCACCTACAAAAGCTTCGACGGAACGCTGATCAGCGCGGTAGTGACCATCCCCGCCAATCTGAAGCGCGACGGCAGCAACCCGGCGATCGTGTTGCCACATGGCGGCCCGACCAGCCAGGCGCTCGACGGTTACAGCCGCTACGCGACGGCCTTTGCGAGCCGCGGTTATATGGTGATCCAGCCCAATTTCCGCGGCTCGACCGGCTATGGCAAGGCGTTCCAGGACGGCAATTTCAAGGACCTGGGCGGCGGCGACCTGAAGGATACGGTCGCAGCGAAGAATTTCCTCGTCGCGACCGGCTATGTCGATCCCAAGCGCGTCGGCATTTTCGGCGGCTCCTATGGCGGCTTCATGACGCTGATGGCGATCGGTCGCACGCCCGACGAATTCGCCGCAGCCGTCCAGTGGTTCGGCATCATCAACTGGCGGACGATGTACCGCGATCAGGACGAGCTGCTGAAGGCCTATCAGCGCGGCCTGCTCGGCACGCCCGACAGCGATCCGAAAGTCTATGACGCCGCCTCGCCGCTCACCTACATCAACGCCGCAAAGGCACCGCTGCTGACGATCCAGGGCGAGAACGACATCCGCGTGCCGCGCGGGCAGGCGCAGGAAGTAAACGACATCCTGAAAGCCAAGGGCAATATCGTCGAGACGATCTTCTACCCGGCCGAAGGCCACGGCTTCCAGAAGCGCGAGAACCAGCTCGACTCGCTCAAGCGCACGGTCGCTTGGTTCGACAAATATCTGAAGGGCGCGCCGGCGAAGTAATGGTGCGCGCTGCACGCCGATTGCTGAAGCTGCTGGGCGGGGCGCTGCTGATCACTGTCGCGGTTATCGCGGGGACGCTGGTCGTCTTTCGCACGCCTGATACCGATGCCGCCGCGATGCGCGCCAAATATGGCGGGCCGCCGTCGCAGTTCGTCGATCTGGGCGGCGGGCTGACGGTGCATCTGCGTGACACCGGCCCGCGCGATGCGCCGGTGCTGGTGCTGCTGCATGGCTCCAACGCCTCGCTCCACACCTGGGAGCCATGGGCCGAGCGGCTTGGCAATCGCTACCGGGTGATCCGCTTCGACCTGCCCGGGCATGGCCTGACCGGCGCCAACCCGACGCACCGCTATGCCACTACCGATTTCGTCGATGTGGTCGAGCGCATGCGCACGAGGCTCGGCCTCAACCGCTTTGCCCTTGCCGGCAATTCGATGGGCGGCGGCGTGGCGTGGCATTATGCGCTCGCCCATCCCGAGCGAGTCAATGCGCTGATGCTGGTCGATTCGGTCGGCCAGCCCGAGCCGGGAAGCCAAACCCCGCCGCTCGCCTTTCGCATCGCGCGGATGCCGGTCATCCGCAATCTCGCCACGGTGGTCACGCCGCGCAGCCTGATCGCCGATGGCTTGCCGCAGGCCTATGCCAATCCCAAGCTTGCCGACGACAAGGCGGTCGACCTTTACTGGGAATTGCTGCGCTACCCCGGCAATCGCGAGGCGACGATCGAACGCTTTGCGACGCCGTCCGACCCCGCGACCCCGGCGATGCTCGGGCGGCTGGAAATGCCGGTGCTGATCTTGTGGGGGGCTCAGGATCGCCTGATCCCGGTGTCGTCAGGGCGATGGCTGCACGACCATATCCCGGGCAGCAAGCTGATCGTCTATCCCAACACCGGCCACATCCCGATGGAAGAACGCGCCGACCAGAGCGCGGCCGACGTGCGGGCATTTCTGGAACAAGCCAGCCGCGACCGCTGACCGACAGCTTGCCATTTCGATATTTCCATAGTAATCGAAATATCGAAATGAACGACTCGGACCGGATCATCGCCGCGCTCGGCGCGCTTGCCCAGCACCATCGGCTGGCTGCGTTTCGTGCGCTCGTTGAAGCGGGGCCGGCAGGTCTGGCGGCAGGTGATATCGCCACGCGATTGGGCATCGCCGCGTCGTCGCTGTCCTTCCATCTCGCGCAGCTCGAGCGCGCCGGGCTAGTCCGCGCCGTGCGCGCCGGACGCTCGATCATCTACTCGGCCGACTTCGCCGCGATGACGGCACTGGTCGGCTACCTCACCGAAAACTGCTGTGGCGGTGGCACTTGCGCGCCCGCCGACAATGCCCTCCCCACCGAAAGGAACGCCGCATGAAGCGCCTGCATGTCCATGTCGCTGTCGATGATCTCGACCGGTCGGTCGGCTTCTATTCGACCTTGTTCGCGAGCGAGCCGACCGTACTCAAGCCCGACTATGCCAAATGGATGCTCGACGATCCGCGCGTCAACTTCGCGATTTCGGCGCGCGGCGTGAAGGCAGGCGTCGAGCATCTGGGCATTCAGGTCGAGGACGCGGGCGAACTCGCGGAAGTCTATGCCCGGTTGGACAAGGCCGACGCGCGCGTGGTCGAGGAAGGCGCAACCACCTGCTGCTACGCCAAGTCCGAAAAGAGCTGGATCACCGATCCGCAGGGCGTGGTCTGGGAAACCTTCCTAACGCACGGTGACGCGACGACCTATGGCACGTCGGCGACGATCGACGCGCTGACCGCCAAGACCGCGTGCGGCTGCGCATGATGAACGCAACGATCTGGCACAATCCGGCCTGCGGGACATCGCGCAACACGCTCGCCATCCTTCAGCAGACTCCGGGGATCGAGCTGACCGTGATCGAGTATCTGCAAGAGCCACCGACCCGCGAAAAGCTGGTCCAGCTCCACCGTGACGCCGGACTGACGCACCGCGAGGGGCTGCGCACAACCAGCTCGCCTGCCGCCGAGCTTGTCGCTGAGCTCGGCCTGGCGGATGCCGATGAAGCGACGATCCTCGACGCAATGATGGCGCATCCGATCCTGATCCAGCGCCCCTTGGTGGAAACCGGCAAGGGCGTTCGCCTGTGCCGACCGCCCGAGACAGTGCACGAGATTTTGTGACCGCGGGCGGCAGCCGCGCGCTCGCGGCGGAATTCATCGGCTCGTTGATCCTATTCGCAACCGTGGTCGGTTCGGGCTTGATGGCCGAGCGCCTGGCGGGCGGCAATGTCGCCGTTGCGCTGATCGGCAATACCGCCGCCACCGGCGCCGTGCTTTACGTGCTGATCACGTTGCTCGGCCCGGTATCGGGCGCGCATTTCAATCCGGCGGTGACGTTGATGCTCGGCGCGCGCAGGTTGTGGCTGCCCTTTATCGCGATGCAGCTTGTGGGCGGCGTGGTCGGGGTCGTGGCCGCGCACGCGATGTTCGATATGCCACTGATCGCAGCAAGCACCCATATCCGCACCGGCACGGGCCAATGGATCGGCGAGTTCATCGCCACCTTCGGCCTGCTGTTCACGATTGTCGTCGGCAGCCGCCAGCGCCCGGAAGCCGTGCCCGCTCTGGTCGCGCTGTGGATCGTCGCGGGCTATTGGTTCACCTCGTCGACCAGCTTCGCCAATCCGGCGATCACGATTGCCCGCGCGCTGACCGACAGCTTTGCGGGGATTCGCCCGGTCGACGTGCCCGCCTTCATCATGGCACAGATCGCCGGCGCTTGGGTGGCCATGCGTTTTGCCAACTGGCTCAAGCCGACGGTCGCGCATCGCCAGCAGGCATAGTCCAAGCGGAACGCTGCCTGTTCAGCCGCGCGTCATTGCCCAGACATCGTTTGAATAGACGAACACGGTTTCGCCCCGCTCAACGTGCGAATTCTTGCCACCCGTTATCAGCATTCGGCTCCCGTCGACCCATGTCGCGACGCCGCCGCGCGGGCTCCAAGGCGCGCGAACCGGCACCCAGTTCTTCGCATCGTCCGACACCAGCATTTCGCTGCGAAAGCTGCCCGATCGATTCGCCCCCACCAGCCAGAGCCGGTCATCGAACACTTGCGGGCTGAAGCCCACCGGCCGTTCGGGCGCAATCTGCGCGCAGTCGCGCCGCCATAGCTTGCCATCGACGGTCGACCAGATGTCGTTGCTCGCTACGCCGTCTATTTCGCCGCCGCCGATGATGAGCAGGCGATCATGGAACACGACAGCCTTGGCCGCTGCGCGCGGCGACCAGGGCGGTTTCGGCATCGCTTCCCAGCGCAAACCATCGCGTGACCGCCAGACCTCGGCAACCGCCTGCCCCTTGCGGTAGCCGCCGATGATCCAGATCCACCCGCCAAAGCTGGCCGCAGTAGCGAAGATCAGCTCGGGAAAATCCGGCGCTTCGCCAACGGCCTCCCAACGCTGCCAATTCGCCGTGCGCTGGATCAACGGGTCGATTGCATACTCCTGATAATTCCCGCGATGTCGTCCCAATACCCATGTCGCGCCATCGTGGAACAGCGTCGGCATATAGGCGGTATTCGATCCCGATGGCGGCAATGGTTCTGGGTGCCACCGGATCGCATCGCGCGACGACCAACAGCGTTCCGACTGCAAAAGCATGAACCTGCCATCCGGCGCGACATGCACCGGAAAGTTATAGTTCTTGCGAAACGGCCCTGCAGGGATGAGCCGCGACCAGCGGTAGTTTGGCAAAGACGCGGGAACTGCCGGTGCTCTGGCGCAACCGGCAAGAGCCGCGACACCGGCCCCATAAAGCAGCTGACGACGCGAGAGCATAACCCAAGCCTCCGTATCAAAGGCTGTCACAAGCTTGAGGCGGTGACAAGATTGGACATGGTGACGCCGCCGTCCAGTGCGGCTAAAGCCTGCGCCATGACCGAAATCACGCCCGACATCGTCGCCCAGCACGGCCTGTCCGAAGACGAATATGCCCGCGTCCTGAAGGCGCTCGGGCGCGAGCCGAACCTGACCGAGCTCGGCATCTTCTCAGTGATGTGGTCGGAGCATTGCAGCTACAAGTCGAGCCGCATCCATCTGAAGAAGCTGCCCACCACCGGCCCGCAAGTCATTTGCGGCCCCGGCGAGAATGCCGGCGTGATCGATATCGGCGACGGGCAGGCGGCGATCTTCAAGATGGAGAGCCACAACCATCCGAGCTACATCGAACCCTATCAGGGTGCGGCGACCGGCGTCGGCGGCATCCTGCGCGACGTGTTCACGATGGGCGCGCGGCCGGTCGCCAACATGAACGCGCTGCGCTTCGGACGGCCCGATCATCCCAAGATGCGCCACCTGATCGCGGGCGTCGTCCACGGCATCGGCGGCTATGGCAATTGCGTGGGCGTGCCGACCGTCGGCGGCGAAGTGAATTTCCACCGCGCCTATGACGGCAACATCCTCGTCAACGCGATGACGGTCGGCGTCGCAGAGCAAGACAAGATCTTCTATTCGGCTGCGTCGGGCGTCGGCAATCCGATCGTCTATGTCGGCTCCAAGACCGGACGCGACGGCATTCACGGCGCAACGATGGCCTCGGCCGATTTCGGCGAGGATTCGGAGGAAAAGCGCCCGACCGTGCAGGTCGGCGACCCCTTCACCGAAAAGCTGCTGATCGAAGCCTGCCTCGAACTGATGGCGTCGGACGCGATCGTCGCCATTCAGGACATGGGCGCGGCGGGACTCACTTCCTCGAGCGTCGAGATGGCGTCGAAGGGCGGCGTCGGCATCCGGCTCGACATGGACAAGGTGCCACAGCGCGAGACCGGCATGACCGCCTATGAAATGATGCTGTCGGAGTCGCAGGAGCGGATGCTGATGGTGCTCAAGCCGGGCCGCGAGGCCGAGGCCGAGGCGATCTTCCGCAAGTGGGAACTTGATTTCGCGGTGATCGGCGAAGTCACCGATACCGGGCGGATGGTACTGGTCCACCACGGCGCGACGGTCGCCGACATCCCGCTCGCCCCGCTCGCCGATGATGCGCCGCTCTACGACCGGCCCTGGGTGCCGACGCCGCCTGCGAAGGCGCTGGTCGATGTGCCGAGCTGCACCGATGTCGCGGCCGATCTGCTCAAGCTGATGGCCTCGCCCGATCTCGCCAGCCGTCGCTGGATCTGGGAACAATATGACCAGAAAGTCGGCGGCGACACGCTCCAGCCGCCCGGCGGCGACGCGGCGGTGGTGCGCGTGCATGGGGCAAAGAAGGCGCTCGCCATCACCACCGATTGCACCCCGCGCTATTGCTTTGCCGACCCCGTCGAGGGCGGCAAGCAGGCGATCGCCGAGGCGTTCCGCAATCTCAGCGCGGTCGGAGCAAAGCCGCTCGCGACCACCGACTGCATGAATTTCGGCAACCCGCAGCGGCCCGAGATCATGGGCCAGTTCGTCGGCTGCATCGAGGGCATGGCCGAGGCGTGCCGTGCGCTCGACTTCCCGATCGTGAGCGGCAACGTCAGCCTCTACAACGAGACCAAGAACGACGACGGATCGGGCAGCGCGATCCTTCCCACCCCCGCGATCGGCGGCGTCGGGCTGATCGACGACTGGACCAAGGCGGCGACGATTGCCTTCAAGGGCACCGGCGACGTCATCGTGCTGATCGGCGAGCCGCGCCATCACCTCGGCCAGTCGCTGTGGCTGCGCGAACTGCACGGGCGCGAGGATGGCCCGCCGCCGCGCGTCGACCTCGACGCCGAACGTCGCGCCGGCGACTTCGTGCGCGACTGGATCGCGAAGCGCGCGCTCAGCGCGGTCCACGACGTGTCCGACGGCGGGCTGCTGGTCGCGGTCGCCGAAATGGCGCTGGCCGGGAATATCGGTGCGATGCTGTCGGCGCCGCTGCCCTATGGCCTCGCCGAGACCTATTTCGCCGAGGATCAGGGGCTTTACGTCGCCACCGTGCGCGACGAGCAGCTGAACGATTTCCTCCACGCCTCGATCGATTCGGAGGTCAATGTCGAGCGGATCGGGCGGACGATCGCCAAGCGCATCATCGTGGAATGCCCGCGCACCGACCATGTCGTGGCGCTCGACGATCTGCGCGCGGCGCATCAGGCGTTCTTCCCGACGCTGATGGGAGCGACGGCCGCCTGAAGATTTTTTCGGTGGCGCTGTCGAGATCGACCATAGCGCAACGTCTCTGATCGGAAGGATTGATCGCGCTGATCGGTCCCCTGTGATGGAGATGACGATGGAAATGGCGATGACGGCACGGCGATTGCCAGTCGGGCTTCGGGTATTGGCCGCGCTTGGCGTGGCGTGGAATGTCTTCGGCATCGTCCAGTGGTCGGGCCAGGTCTTCGCGACGCCGACGATGCTGATGGCGAAGGGCATGACTCAGGCACAGGCGACGCTTTACGCTGCGCTACCGGCCTGGATGACAACGGTGTTTGCGATCGGCGTATTTGGCGGGACGGTCGGCGCACTGCTGTTGCTGGCGGGTCGCCGCGCGGCCACGACGGCGCTCGCCGTGTCGCTGGTCGGTTACGTCGCGCTTTACATTGGCGACATCACCGAAGGCGTTTTTGCGGCGTTTGGCGTGCCGCAAGTTATCATCCTGTCGACCGTCGTCGCGATTGCGGTCGGCCTTTTGACCTTGGCACTGCACGCCGATCGACGCGGGTGGCTGCGCTAGAGGGGTAGTCCATACCCGATCGGGCAGGCGGCGCACGGCGAGCGCTTGCCCGATCGGTCAACGGCAGGCATCGTCGCGCGATGCTCGACCACCCTGCCCAGCCCTGGCCCGGCCTGCCCGCCCTCCCCGACGACGATCGCATCGCGCGCGCGCAGGCGTTTCGCGACGAACTCCGCCAGCGGCGCACCTGCCGTTACTTCAGCGACACGCCGGTGCCGCGCGCGGTGATCGAAGCCGCGATCGAGGCGGCAGGCACCGCGCCATCGGGTGCCAACCACCAGCCCTGGCATTTCGCGGTGATCGGCTCGCCCGAAATCAAGGCGCAGGTCCGCGCCGCCGCCGAGGATGAGGAGCACGCCTTTTACGCGGGCAAGGCCAGCCCCGAATGGCTTGAGGCGCTGGCGCCGCTCGGCACCGATGCCGACAAATCCTATCTCGAGGTCGCGCCCTGGCTGATCGTCGTCTTTGCCCAGCGGCGCGGCGGGATCGACCCCGGCGACGACAAGCAGAATTATTACGTCAACGAAAGCGTCGGCATCGCCACCGGCTTCCTGCTGGCCGCGCTCAACGCGGCGAACATCGCGACGCTCACCCACACCCCCAATCCGATGCGCTTCCTCAACCGCGTCTGCGCCCGGCCCGACAGCGAGAAGCCGATGATGATCGTGGTCGCCGGCCATGCCGCGCCCGACGCGACCGTGCCGCTCCACGCGCTGCGCAAGAAGCCGCTCGACCAGATCAGCAGCTGGCTGTGACGCGGCGCCCGCCGCAGCGAGCGTTGACCCTCCGGCTGTGTTAACGTAATAAGACGGCAAATTCGGGGGGATTTCATGGCCGACACCGCGCCCTCGGGCGATCGCATTGCCACGCTCGACGTCGTTCGCGGCGTCGCGGTGATGGGCATCCTGATCATGAACATCGCCGGTTTCGGCATGCCCGAAGCCGCTTATCTCAACCCGCGTGCCTATGGCGGCGATACCGGGATCGATCTGGGCGTCTATCTTTTCAATTTCGTCCTGTTCGACGGCAAGATGCGCGGGCTGTTCTCGTTCCTGTTCGGCGCGTCGACGTTGCTGGTGATCGAGCGCGCGCAGGCCCGGGGGGCAAGTGCGGCGCGCATTCACTATGCGCGAATGGCGTGGCTGTTGGTGTTCGGGTTGCTCCACCTTTACCTGCTGTGGTGGGGTGACATCCTGCAGCATTATGCACTGATCGGCCTGATCCTGTTCTTCTTCCGCAACTGGCGGCCACGGGCGCTGGTAATCACCGGCGTGATCCTGCTCAGCGTGCAAACGCTGCTGGTGGCCGGGCTGCCGTTCGCTGTCGCGGCAACCGAGGCCGCTGCCAACAAGCCCAAGGCGACCGCCAAGGCGATCGAGCGGCGCCAGGACATGGAAGACACATTCGGCAAGCCCTCGGCCAAGAAGATCGCCGAGGAGCTGGCGGACTATCGGGGCAGCTACGCCGACACCGTCGCCAAGCGCGCCGAAGAAAGTGCCGCACCGGTGTTCGGCACCCTGGTCTTCGTCGGCATGGAAACGCTCGCCTATATGCTGTTCGGCATGGCCTTGCTGAAGACAGGCATGTTGCGCGGTGAATGGCCGGTCGAACGCTATCGCCGCTGGCTGCTGATCGGTTTCGGCATCGGCATCCCGGCCTATGTCGCGCTGGCCTGGTATCTGGTGAGCGCGGGGTTCAGCGCCTTTGCGACGGCACTGTGTGTCGTTGCGCTGTCGGCGCCGTTCCGCCCGCTGATGATCATGGGCTGGGCGAGCCTGATCGCGCTGCTGGCGCGGCACGGCGGTGCGCTGGTCGATCGTGTCGCGGCGGCCGGGCGGATGGCGTTCACCAATTATCTGATGACGACGATCATCTGCACCACGCTCTTCTATGGCTATGGCTTCGGGCTGTTCGGCTATCTCAGCCGCGCGCAGCTCTACATCGTTGTGTTCGCGGTCTGGGCGCTGATCCTGCTGTGGTCGAAGCCGTGGCTCGAACGCTTCCGCTATGGCCCGTTCGAATGGGTCTGGCGCAGCCTCGCTCGAGGGCAGTTCCAGCCGATGACGCGGTGATTGCGATGCGCTCGCAATAAGGCCCTTGCGAATCACTCGCATTAGCGTAAGCTATGTGGCGAGAGCGAGGGTCAATGGTCGTCTGCATCTGCAACAACATCCGCGAGCAGCAATTGCGCGAAGCCGCCCGGCGGGATGATGCGGTCAGTGCGTGCGCGACCTATCGCTCGCTCGGCTGCCGCGCCAAATGCGGCCAGTGCATTCGCGCCGCTCGGGCAATTTTGGCGGAAGAACGCGCCGCCGCTTGACGGTCACTCCCCTTCACTGTCAGAGGGAGTAGCAGTGTCGGCAAGGAGCGCATTATGAAGGGCGACGCCAAGGTCCTCGACTTCCTCAATCTCGTCCTGAAGAACGAGCTGACAGCCGTCAATCAATATTGGCTCCATTACCGGATGCTCGACAATTGGGGCGTTCGCAAACTCGCCGCGCACGAGCGCCACGAATCGATCGAGGAAATGCAGCACGCCGACAAGCTGGCGGAGCGTATCCTGTTCCTCGAAGGACTGCCCAATTTCCAGCTGCTCGGCCGCCTGCGCATCGGCGAGAGCGTCGAAGAAATCCTGAAGGCCGATCTCGCGCTCGAGCATGAAGCGATCGCCGTGCTTCGCGACGCCATCGAGCATTGCGAAACCGTCCGCGATTATGTGAGCCGCGACCTGTTCGCGTCGATCCTCAGCAATGAGGAAGAGCATGTCGACATGATCGAAACCCAGTTCGAAATGATCGAACGGATGGGGATCGGCAACTACATCCAGCTCAACAGCACCGCGGCCGAAGCCTAGGCGCGACCGAAGCCACTCACCGAGCGCTTGCCGAAACCCTGGCGGCGTTCGACCAGCGGATTGGCTTCGCGCAGCAACAGCATTAGCGTTTCATCGAACAGCTGGCGCAGCCCGACGACCGTTTCCAGCGCCTCGTCGGGCGAGTCATGCGTTTCGACACACTGGCGGGCGATCAGTTCGATTCGCTCCGCCGCGTCGGCCAGCGGCCCGGCGCCGAACTGGCGCGCTTCGCCCTTCAACGTGTGCGCGGGAATCACCATCGCAGCGGCATTCTTCGCCCGCATCGCGACTTCGATCGCCTCGACCGACTTGGTGCCGTCTTCCTGAAAATAGCCGAGAATGCGCACGAAACCAGCGCCCAGTTCCGCGCGCGCGGTGGCGAAGGCATCCCAGTCGACCAATTTGCTCTGCGTTACCGACACGCGTCCACCCTTTGCCCAAGCCGGCCCCGCCCACCGGGTTCCCGACCGTCTTAGCCGAGGGGGGTAAATGAGTTGTTGACGCCGCTGCGCCGCTCAACTCGAAAATGTGACGCGGAATCCTTTTTGATCAACGTGATGTCCGCGCCCGCCGCGGCTGCAACGGCGGCAAGTTCGCCCGGTGCAGCGGGATCGTCGGCGACGATCTCGACCCGCTCGGCGCCCTCGCGCAATGCCCGCCCCAGCCGGATCGCAGGCCACGGGCAACGCAGCCCGCGCGCGTCGATCCGCATGGTCAATTGCCGAACGGATTCTTGGGCGCGCGCAGCGTGAGGCGCACCGGCACCGCGCCGAAGCCCAGATCGCGGCGGATGCCATTGACCAGATAGCGCTGATAGCTCTCGGGCAGCTGATCGACGCGAGTGCCGAACAGCACGAAGCCCGGCGGGCGCGTCTTGGCCTGCGTCAGATAGCGCAGCTTGATGCGCTTGCCGCCGGGCGCGGGCGGTGGATTGGCCTCGACCGCGCGTTCGAACCAGCGGTTGAGCTCGCCGGTCGACACCCGCCGCGACCATGCCTCGCGCACCTCGAACGCGGCCGCCAGCAACTGATCGATGCCCTTCCCCGTCACCGCCGACACCGTCAGCAGCGGCACGCCGCGGATTTGCGCCAGCCCTTCGTCGAGCGCCGCGCGCACGCCGTTGAACAGCTTCGAGGCATCTTCGGCCACGTCCCATTTGTTCATCGCGATGACGAGCGCGCGGCCTTCCTGCAGCACGCGGTCAGCGATCTTCAGGTCCTGCACTTCCAGCCCGCGCGTCGCATCGAGCAGCAGGACCACGACCTCGGCGAAATCGATCGCGTGGAGCGCGTCGGCGACCGACAATTTCTCGAGCTTGTCCTGAACATTGGCGCGCTTGCGCATGCCGGCGGTGTCGATCAGCCGCACCTTGCGCGGCCCCGAGGCAGGATCGTCCCAGATCCAGTCGACCGCAATCGAATCGCGCGTGATGCCGGCTTCGGGGCCAGTGATCATGCGGTCTTCGCCGAGAATGCGATTGACCAGCGTAGACTTACCCGCATTTGGCCGCCCGACGATCGCGAGCTTGAGCGGCGCGGCAGGATCATCGAGGTCGACTTCCTCCTCGGCCTCGGCCTTGCCGTCGAGGTGGGGGAACAGCGCTTCGAACAGGTCGCCCATGCCTTCGCCATGTTCGGCCGAGAGCTGCACCGGATCGCCGAAGCCGAGCGCGAGCGAATCGAGCACGCCCGCCTCACCCGCGCGCCCCTCGGCCTTGTTGGCGACGAGCACCACAGGCGTGGTCGATCCGCGCAACCAGCGCGCGATCTCTTCATCGAGCGGCACGATGCCGGCGCGTGCGTCGATCATGAACAGCGCGACGTCGGCCATCTTCAGCGCCGCTTCGGTCTGCTGCCGCATCCGGCCAGGGAGCGTCTGTGCGTCCTCATCCTCGTAACCGGCGGTGTCGACGACCCGGAAATCGAGGCCGATCAGAGTCGCATCGCCTTCGCGTCGATCGCGGGTGACGCCGGGGCGATCGTCGACCAGCGCCAGCTTCTTGCCGACGAGCCGGTTGAACAGCGTCGATTTGCCGACATTGGGACGACCGATAATCGCGACGACGGGAAGATGTGCCATCGCCGCCTCCTAGGCCGAAAGGCCGGTCACTGCCAGCGTCTCAGCGATAGGCCGTAATCTTGCCCTTGCTGTCGAGCACGTAGAGGATGTTGTTGGCAACGATCGGGGGCAGCGAAAACGGCGCGGCGCCTTTGATCTTGCTGCCGACTTCGCCGTTCGACGCCTTGACCGACAGAATTTCGCCGCGCGAGTTGACGACGATCAGTCGCCCGCTCGCCAGCACCGGCCCCGACCAATAAATCGGATTGGTGCGCTTCTTCTTGTTCTTGAAGCCGCCGATGTCGGTGATCCAGCGAACTTTGCCATTGGCACGCGACAGGCAGAGCATGCGGCCGTCGTCGGTCGACACGAACAGCCATTCGCCCGCGATCCACGGCGTCGAAATGCCGGCGATGTTGAGTTCCCACAGCCGCCGCCCGGTGGTGATTTCAAGCGCGACCATGCGCCCGCCTTCGCCGATCGCATAGGCACGGTCCTGATCGATCACCGGCGAGGCATCGATGTCGGCGATGCTCGACACCGACGTCGACGCGCTGGTGCGCGACAGCGTGTCGGACCAAAGCGTGCGGCCGTTTTCGTAGCGATAGGCGTTGAGTTCGCCCGACGAGAAGCCCGCGACCACCGTGCCGCGGCCGGTAGCCGGTGCCGCGACGCCGAACACACCCTGCGACTCAAGCGTGCCGGTCTGGCTCCACTGCACCGAGCCATCCGCCTGCGATAGCGCGAACAGCTGGTTATCCTGGCTCAACACATAGACGGCACCGTTCGACACCGTCGGGGCGCCGCGCAGCGGGCCGCCCGGCTTCACGCGCCACAGCAGCGCGCCGTCGCTGGCCGACAGCGCGACGACGTCGCCAAGGCCGTCGGTTGCGAACAGCTTGCCGTCATCAAAGCTGACGCCGCCGCCGAAGCGAGCTTCGCGGTTCTTCTTGTCGGCAAAGATCGGCACGCTCCACAGCTTGCGCCCCGTGTCGGCGGCGAACGCCGTCACCATCGCGCCGACATCGACCACAAACAGCTTGCCGTCGGCAACGACCGGCGCCGCGCCCAGCCGCAGCTTCGGTGTGCCGCCGCGGATACGCGCACTCCACAGCCGGGTCGGGTTGGCCGCCAGCGTGACATGCCCCATCGATTTCGACGCGTCGCCGCCGGGCTGCGCCCAGTTGATATTGGTTTCGGCGGGCGGCAGCAGCACGTCGACCTGCGCCATCGCCGGATCAGCCTCGGCCCCGTTTTCGGACACGAGGATCGGCACGCGGTCGCCCAGGGTCGGCGTCTTTTTCGGTCCCTTGAACGTCCCGCAGGCGCCGAGCGCGAGCAGCGCGGTCAGCGCGACCGAAAGCGTCAGTCTGTTCTTCATTGCGGCTTCGTTTCCTTGCTGGTCGCGACGGCGGCCACGTCGAGCGTGCCGGCCATCTGCACCGCGCGTGTGCGCAGCGTTTCAGGCTGCTTTTCATCGTCGGCGACAGCCTTGAGCAGCTTGGCTGCCTCGGCGCGGCGGTTGGTCTGGAGATAGGCCATCGCGACCAGTTCGCCGGCGCTGCCGAACCAGGGATTCCCCTTGACCGCGAGTGGCTTCAGTCGCGTGATCACCGTGTCGGGCTTCAGCGTATCGAATTCGGCCGTCGTCTGACGGATCAATGCAAGATCGCGGAACGCGGGCGACAGGCCCTGATCATTGGCAATCGCGCCGAATATGCGCGCAGCCGCCTTCAGATCGTTCTTCTGCAGCGCAATGTCGCCCTGCACGAAGCGCGCGCTGGCGGCATAGCCGTCGCTCGACGAGGCCGCGAGTTCGGCCAGCGGCTTTTCCGCCGCCTTCACATCGCCCCGGCCAAGCGTTTCGAACACGGTCGACAGCTTGACACCCAGCGCGCCCGCCGTTTGCTCCCGGTTGTTCTGCCAGATCAGATAACCGCCGAACACGGCCAGCCCGACCACGACTGCGCCGATCAACAGGCGACCATAGCGCTGCCACAACCGGACTGCTTGTTCGCGCCGCAATTCTTCATCGACTTCGCGCAGGAATGCTTGGTTGGTTTGCGGCGTAACGGCCAAGTTCAATTCCCCTTGGGTCTGGAAAGGCGCGGACCTTAGCGGCGCGGCGCGCGATGCGAAAGTGCCTCAATCCTTGGGCGCGTAAGTCTGTTCCGGTCCGGGAAAGGCACGGGAACGCACCTCGTCCGCATAGGTTTGAACCGCGGCGGAAATACGGCCAGCGAGATCGTCATAGCGCTTCACGAAACGGGGCGTGCGATCGAACATGCCAAGCATGTCGTCGATCACCAGCACTTGCCCGTCGCACTGCGCCGACGCGCCGATGCCGATCGTTGGGCAATCGAGCGTGCGCGTCGCCTCGACCGCAATCGGTTCGACCACGCCTTCGATGACGATGCCGAACGCGCCCGCCTGATCGATCGCGCGCGCATCGTCGAGGATTTTGGCCGCCTCAGCCTGGGTTCGGCCACGCGCACCGTAGCCGCCAAGCACATTCACTGCCTGCGGCGTCAGCCCGACATGTCCCATCACGGGAATGCCTCGCTCGACGAGGAAGCGCACCGTCGGCGCCATCGCCTGCCCACCTTCGAGCTTTACCGCCGCCGCGCCGGTTTCCTTCATCAGATAGGCGGCGCTTTCGAACGCGACTTCAGGCGAGGTTTCGTAGCTGCCGAACGGCATGTCGATCACCACGACTGCGTGATAGCTGCCGCGCACCACCGCCGCGCCATGCGCCGCCATCATCTCGAGCGTGACCGGCAGCGTCGAGGGCAGGCCATAGATCACTTGCCCCAGGCTGTCGCCGACGAGCAGCAAGTCGCAATGCGGATCGAGCAGCTGCGCCATCCGCACCGTGTAAGCGGTCAGCATCACCAGCGGCTCAGCACCCTTACGCGCGCGGATCGCGGGGATGGTCAGCCGCTTCATCGGCGCAGGCGTCGGCGTCGCGCGGCTGGTGGCGGTATCGATGGTGTAGGTCGTCGACATGGGCGTAGCGCTAGCGCGAGACGGCCGTCGCCGCCAGCGTAGACGTCAGTCGAGTTCATCTGTCTTGACTCAATGTCAGTTTTATATAACATTGAGTCAAGAATGGTTACCATTTAAGGAGCACACATGGCCTTTCGGGAAAAAATCCATTGGGTTGCCTTCGCAAGCCTTGCCGCCGCATTTGGCTGGTATTTTCTGGCTTACCCCTGGTCGATCGTCGACCGCCCGGCCGGCGTCGCCGCGGTCGCAGGCATGTTGGTGCCTGTAACCATTGTGATTATCGGATCAATGTCTATCGCAGCCGCTGCACTGGCCATCCGCGCGCCACGCGAAGCTCATCTTAAAGAAGATGAGCGCGAGCAGATCATTCACCTCAAAGGCACCCATGCAGCTTATTACCCGCTCGTCTTGGGAGCGTGGGCAAATTTATTCTCGATCTTTCACCATTTCAGTTCGGCAATGCAGCTCAATATACTTATAGCTACTGTTGTAATTGCAGAGCTTGTCCGCGTCGGTGCCCAGCTTTATTACTACCGGCGCGGCTATTGAGTGATGGCTTTGCCCTTCACCAATAATATCAGGACCTTGCGCTTCCTCGCGGGCGAAATGACGCAGGCTGAACTTGGCGAGGCGATCGGCGTCACCCGCCAGACGATCGCGGCGATCGAAGCGGGCAAATATTCGCCCTCGCTGGAGGCTGCGTTCCGGATCGCGGCCGTATTCGGCAAGCCGCTGGACGAGGTCTTCCAGTGGCGGGTGCCCGAGGACTAGCGCAGCCAGCCGCGCCCCGTTGCGAGCCGGGCGAACCAGAGCTGGACCACACCCATCGCGATGATGAAGACCGGGAAGCCTGCTGCGACCAGCAAACCCTTCACGGCGATCAGATCGGTCGCGCCGAGCGTGTAGCCGAACTGCACGATCACGCTGACCAGCGAAACGAGGAACAGCAGCCTTGCGTGCGCCGAACGCGCCAGCAACAGCACCCCGCCCAGCGCGCCCGACAAAACGGCGATGGCATAGACAGCATTGAGCCACATCGGCATCGAGGTCAGTAGCTGGCGATCATAGTCGGGCAGCGCGGCGATCCCGGCGCTGTCGAGCACCTGGCTGTAGAAGGCGAACAGTCCCATGCACGCCCACAGGAACAGGACCACGCTGACGATCCAGAACCATAGCGGCGGTTTGCCGAATTGTGCGCTCATTGCGATCCCCTCCCCCCTTGATCCGCGTCGATGCTGCGCGCGAATCGTCGACGGCACAAGATCAGGCGTGGAGCGCGGCCTTGGCACGGATCTGCAGCCAGCGCGCCAGCCCGTTCGATTCGGCCATCAACGCGAGTTCGTCGCCGCTCGCCTGGCCGAAATTGACGATTTCGACCATCCGCGTGAACACCAGCCCCGGATGCGGACGCTCGACCAGCGCCACGCTATCGCCGGCCTGCAGCACGCCCTCCTCGATCGTGCGATAATACCAGCCCGACCGCCCCGAGCGGACCATCGCCTTGGGCATCGTCGCATCCTCGAAACGGAGCGCGAATTTGAAACAGGGCTGGCGCGGCTGGCAGACCTGCAGCCGGGCGCTGCCGATCGCGTGGATGTCGCCGATGCAAAGATCGGCCTCGGTGATGCCCGCGATCGTCAGATTTTCACCGAACACGCCGGGCGTCAGCCGCGCGGCGTGTCCCGGGCGCTCGCTGGCCCATACCGGATAGTGATCGGCCGAATAGGCATAGACGGCCTTGTCGGGGCCGCCGTGCACCGTCAGGTCGGCGGTCTCGTCACCGACCAACTGATGACCGCGCAGCTCGACGGGGCCGTCGACCGGATGCTTGACGATGCCGCTTGGGACGGCGTCGGGACCGATCGGCGCGATCTTGCCGATCTGCAGCGATTGAAGCGTGGCGATCACGGTCATGGAGATGCTCCCGACGAAGGGTCAGGCGACCTTAACGCCCTTCCAGAAGGCGAAATAGCCCTTGATGTTGTCGGCGGCCGATTTCGGCTCGGGATAGTACCACACCGCATCGGCATTGCGCGCGTCGCCGACCACGATCGTCTTGTAGCTGGCCACACCCTTCCACGGGCAGGTCGAATGGGTGCCGCTATCTTCCAGCAGCGCCGTGTTGACGGCGTCGGGCGGGAAATAGTGATTGCCCTCGACGACAATCGTCTTGTCCGATTGGGCGATGACCGTGTCGTTCCAGGTCGCGGTTACCATGGCGATGCTCCGTTGTTGCGCCCGCGATATGGGGGCCGCGCGCTCCGGCGCCAGAGGCTCAGGCGAGCTTGGCACCATATTCGTCGGGCTTGAAACCCAGCAGCAGCGCATCGCCGGCCTCGAGCACCGGGCGCTTGATCAGCGTCGGGTTGGCCAGCATCAGCGCGATCGCCTTGGCTTCGTCCAGATCGGCCTTGTCGGCATCGGGCAGGTTGCGAAAGCTCGGCCCGCTCCGGTTGAGCAGCTTTTCCCAGCCGAGCACGTCGGCCCAGCCGCGCAGCCGGGCTTCGTCGATGCCCTCGGCGCGGTAATCGTGGAAGCGGTGGGCGATGCCATGCGCGTCGAGCCACGCGCGCGCCTTGCGAACGGTGTCGCAGGTCTTGATGCCATAGATCGTCGTCATGCCCGCTTCCCTAGCCCGAGCGGGCGCAAGAGGGAATGGCAGGCGCGTCACCGCCGCAGAGGCGATTCTCGCTGTCGGGATGCCGCGCGGCTAGCCTCGCTAGCCTGCGGCAATCCGGACAATCAGGCGGGGCTCAGATCGGCCCCGCTGGTGACAGCGCCATGCGATGCCGAGCCGACGCTGCGCGCATATTTGGCATAGACGCCGATGACGTCGCGCTGGCGCCTGGGCTCGGGCTGGGGCCGCGCGGCAAGATCGGCGTCGGTTTCGAGCACGCGTGCCTCGACGTCGATCCGCACCCGGTCACCGGTCGCGAGACGCGCGATCGGGCCGCCGCGTGCAGCCTCGGGGCTGATATGCCCGACCATGAAGCCATAGGTCGCGCCGGAGAATCGCCCGTCGGTGACGAGCGCGACGCTGTCGCCCAGCCCCCGCCCCTGGATCGCCGCCGTCACCGCCAGCATCTCGCGCATGCCGGGCCCGCCCACCGGCCCTTCGCCGCGAATGACGACGACATCGCCCGCCACGATCTCGCCCGCTTCGAGCGCGGCAAAGGTCGCTTCCTCGCCGTCATACACTTTGGCGGGACCTTCGAAGCTCAGCCGCTCATGCCCCGCCAGCTTCACCACGCAGCCTTCGGGGGCGAGATTGCCGTAGAGAATGCCATAGCCGCCGCGCGCCTTGATCGGCGCGTCGGCGGTGACGATCACTTGCTGGCCCGGCGTCTCGTGGGCGTCGGCGAAAGTCTCGAACAAGGTCGCGCCAGTGACGGTCGGCGCGTCGGTGATCAGCCCCGCTTCCATCAGCCGCCGCCCGAGCAGCCGCGTGCCGCCTGCCGCGCTCATGTCGGGCGCCATGAAGCGACCACCGGGCTTGAGATCGGCGATCACTGGCGTGGTGCGCGACAGCGAATCGAACAGGTCGAGCCCGAACTCGTCGGCGCCGATCCCGGCCTCGCGCGCGATCGCGAGCAGATGGAGGATCAGATTGGTCGAACCCGCCGTCGCGGTGCCCGCCACCGCGGCATTCCGCAAGCTGGTCGGCGTGATTAACTTGCGGGCATTGCGCCCCGCGCGCACTGCCCCCACCAGCACCCGCCCCGCCTCGGCCGCTGTCGCGCCCTTGTCGGGATGCGTCGCGGGAACATCGTTGAGGCCCATCGGCGACAGCCCGAGAAAACTCATCGCCAGCGCCATCGTGTTGGCGGTGAACTGCCCGCCGCACGCCCCTGCGCCGGGGCACGCCGCTACCTCCACCGCCTTAAGCCCGGCATCGTCGAGCGTGCCTGCGCCATGCGCGCCGACGGCTTCGAACACATCCTGAATCGTGATCGCCTTGTCGCCGATGTGCCCCGGCATGATCGACCCGCCGTAAAGAATGACGCTCGGCAGATCGAGGCGCGCCGCCGCGATCGCCGCCGCCGGGATCGTCTTGTCGCAGCCGACGAGGAACACCACCCCGTCGAGCATGTGCCCGCGCACCGCGAGCTCGGCCGAATCGGCGATCGTCTCGCGACTCATCAGGCTCGCGCGCATCCCCGGCGTCCCCATCGAAATGCCGTCGGTGACGACGATCGTGTTGAAGTCGACTGCCGTCCCGCCCGCTTCCTCGATCCCGCGCCGCACATCATCGGCCAGCCCGCGCAGATGCATGTTGCACGGCGTGACCGTCGACCAGCTGTTGACGATCGCCAGCATCGGCTTGGCCATCGCCGCATCGTCGAAGCCGGCGGCGCGCAGCATGGCGCGGGCGGGCGCGCGCGCGGCGCCGGTCACCAGATCGCGCGACGGCAAGTGATTATCGGGCATATGTGCAGTGTTCCCCATCGCTATCGGCATTGGCGTCTAGCGCGACCGATCGCTTGACGATATAAAAAATCGCGTACAAGCGCTATTTGGTTGTAATGTTACGCGCAACACCCCCCGCGTCCCCGCCGGGACCGGGGGTTTTTGCTGCGATTGAAGGAAGACGCATGAAGATCGTTCTGCTCCCCGGCGATGGCATCGGCCCCGAAGTGACGCGCGAGGCGCGGTTGTGCCTTGAGATGATCGGCAATGCGTGCGGCCATGATTTCGTGTTCGAGGAACGCTCGATCGGCGGCCTCGCCATCGATCGCCACGGCAAGCCGCTGCCCGCCGCGACGATCGGCGCCTGTGTCGAGGCCGACGCCATCCTGCTCGGGGCGGTCGGCGGTCCGGCGTGGGACAGCGCCAAGCAGCGCCCCGAAATGGGGTTGCTCGAACTGCGTGCGGTGCTCGATCTCTATGCCAATCTGCGCCCGGCGCGCGTGATTCCGGGCCTCGAGCATCTCTCGCCGCTGCGCCCCGAGATCGCCGCCGGTGCCGATGTGCTGGTCGTGCGCGAACTGACCGGCGGCAGCTATTTCGGCGAAAAGAAATTGAACGACAGCGAGGCGAGCGACCTGTGCAGCTATAGCCGGGTCGAAGTCGAGCGGATCGCGCATGTCGCGTTCAAGGCCGCGCGCGGGCGGCAAAAGCGTGTGACCTCGGTCGACAAGGCCAATGTGCTGGCGACGTCGAAACTCTGGCGCCGCACTGTCGAAGATGTCGCCCGCGATTACCCCGATGTTGCGCTCGATCACATGTACGTCGATTCGGCGGCAATGGCGCTGGTGATGAACCCCCGCCGCTTCGACGTGCTGCTGACCGAAAACATGTTCGGCGACATCTTGTCCGACGAAATGTCGGTGATCGCCGGGTCGATCGGGCTGCTGGCGTCGGCCAGCGTGGGCGACGGCGGGCCGGGCCTGTTCGAGCCGATCCATGGCTCCGCACCCGACATCGCTGGCAAGGACCGCGCCAACCCCTGCGGCGCGATTGCGAGCGCGGCGATGCTGCTCGAGGACGGCCTTGGCCTTGCCGCCGAAGCGGCGATGCTGCGCGCGGCCCTTGACGATGCGCTGCACGGCTCGGTGCTGACCCGGGACCTTGGCGGCGATGCGAGCTGCTCGGCGATGGGCGCCGAAATCCGGCGCCTGCTTGACGCGCGGCTCGGCGCGCGCGACGCGCATGTCGACCTGATGTCGAGCAATCGAGGTTTTTGAAAATGGTGCCGCGTACCCTCTATGAGAAAATCTGGGATGCGCATGTCGTCGCGCGCCAGGCCGATGGCACTTGCCTGATCTATATCGACCGGCATCTGGTTCACGAAGTCACGTCGCCCCAGGCTTTCGAGGGGTTGCGCGCGGCCGGGCGCCGTGTGCGGCGGCCCGACCTGACGCTCGCGGTGCCCGATCATAATGTGCCGACAACGCGGCGCACCGATACCGACGGCAATCGCCTGCCCGTCAGCGATCCGCAGAGCGCGGCGCAGCTCGCCGCGCTCGACGCCAATGCCCGCGATTTCGGGGTGCGCTACATCCCCGATGGCGCGGCAGCGCAAGGCATCGTTCATGTCGTCGGCCCTGAACAGGGCTTCACGCTGCCCGGCACCACCGTCGTCTGCGGCGACAGCCATACGGCGGCGCATGGTGCCTTGGGCGCGCTTGCTTTCGGGATCGGCACCAGCGAAGTCGAGCATGTGCTGGCGACGCAGACGCTACGGCTGACGCCCGCCAAGACGATGGAAGTCCGCGTCGACGGCGCGCTTGGCTTCGGCGTGTCGGCGAAGGACCTGATCCTTGCGATCATCGGCCGCATCGGGGCGGCGGGCGGCAACGGCCATGTCATCGAATATCGCGGGCAGGCGATCCGCGCGCTCAGCATGGAAGGGCGGCTGACGGTCGCCAACATGTCGATCGAGGCGGGCGCGCGATCAGGGCTGATCGCGCCTGACGAAACCACCTTCGCCTATCTGAAGGGTCGCCCGATGGCCCCCGTCGGCGACGACTGGGACCGCGCGGTCGCGTGGTGGGAGACGCTCGCGACCGACGAGGGCGCGCGCTTCGACAAGAGCGTGGCGATCGACGCCGCCACGATCGCCCCCACCGTCACCTGGGGGACGAGCCCGGAGGATACCGCCCCGATCGACGGCGTCATTCCCGATCCCGCCAGCTTCGCCGATCCCGCCAAGCGCGACGCGGCCACGCGCTCGCTGGCCTATATGGGCCTCAGCGCGGGCACGCGCTTGCGCGACGTCGCGATCGAGCATGTCTTCATCGGTAGCTGCACCAACAGCCGGATCGAGGATCTGCGCGCCGCCGCCGCCGTGGTGGGCAGTCGGCGGGTGCATTCGCGCATCAAGCAGGCGCTGGTCGTCCCCGGCTCGCGCCTCGTCAAGCATCAGGCCGAGGCCGAAGGGCTCGACCGCATCTTTACCGAAGCGGGCTTCGAATGGCGCGAGCCGGGTTGTTCGATGTGCCTGTCGATGAACCCCGACCGCGTGCCGCCCGGCGAGCGCTGCGCCTCGACCTCGAACCGCAATTTTCAGGGCCGCCAGGGGCCGGGCGGCACGCG
Source organism: Sphingomonas sp. CCH10-B3 (assembly GCF_001556185.1). Lineage (GTDB taxonomy): Bacteria > Pseudomonadota > Alphaproteobacteria > Sphingomonadales > Sphingomonadaceae > Sphingomonas > Sphingomonas aquatica. Next base: position 25,102 of record NZ_LSIJ01000022.1, read on the forward strand.
GTCGGGGTTCATCGACAGGCACATCGAACAACCCGGCTGGCCGATGTGCGCGAGTTGATGGCATGAGCGGCGTCACCAGGATCACGGGCCGCGCCTGCCCGCTCGGCCTCGCCAATGTCGACACCGACATGATCATTGCCGCCGATCATTTGAAGACCACAGTGCGCAGCGGGCTTGGCGAGCACGCCTTCGCGGCCCTGCGCGCGCAGGGATCGGTGATCGGCGACCCCGCTTATGCCGGTGCGCCGATCCTGATCGCGGGCGCCAACTTCGGCTGCGGGTCGAGCCGCGAGCATGCCGTCTGGGCGATGATGGATCGCGGCATCCGCGCGGTGATCGCGCCGAGCTATTCGGACATTTTCGGCGGCAATGCCTTCAAGAACGGGCTGGTCGCCGTCGAATTGCCGCAGGCCGCGATCGACCAGCTGATGGTCGGTGCGGCCGATTCCGAAATCACGATCGATCTCGAATCGATGACGGTGACGCGCGGCAATCTCGCGTTCGACTTCAGCCTTGATCCGTTCCGGCGGCAATGCCTGATGGAAGGGCTCGACGAAATCGCGATCACCTTGCGCGACGACCCCGCGATCGCTGCCTATGAAGCCAGGGCGCCCGCGCTCGGCTGGTCGATGGGGTCCGCCTTCACTGGCTGAGCCAGCTGCGCCTGGATCAAGGCACGGACATCGACGCGCGCCTTGAGCCGGTTTGCGAGCAGATAGACGCCGGCGATCTTGCGCTGGAGGAACAGCGCATCGACTGGCGGGATGTGCCAGTTGGCGCGGTCGGCGGCGATCTCCAGCCCCTCGGCGCGCATGGCATTGGCTGCCTCGACCTGACCGAAATCGAACACGCCTTCGCGGCGAAACAGGTCGAGGGCGTGACCGATAATGGCGTCGATCGACTTGCGGTGCCGCTCGACCGCGCGCTCGGAAAACAGCCCGAGCGCGATCATCGCGTCGCGCGCGGCATCGGCGTCGTCGGCAAGGGCGGCTTCGAACAGCCGCCGATAGCCATCGACGACTGTTTGCGGGAATGCCCGGGTCGCGCCGAAATCGAGCAGGATCAGCCGCCCGCTCGCGCGGTCATAGCGATAGTTCGCAAAATTGGGATCGGTCTGCATCAGCCGGAATTCGAACAATTCGCGCAAGGTGAGCGTGCTGAGCAGCAGCATCACCCGGTCGCGCTCGTCCTGCCCGGCGCGGGCAAGCGCCTCGACCGGCATGCCATGGATATAGTCCATCGCCAGAATCTCGGGACCGCTCAGGTCGGCATGGAAGCCCGGCACGCGATAGTCGGGCGCATCGGCGAGCAGCCGGGCGAAAGTGCTAAGGCAAGCGCCCTCGCGCGCATAATCGGCTTCCTCGTGCAACTGGCGCTTCGCTTCGACCAGCAGCGGCGCGATGTCGAGCGACTTGGGCAAGAGGTTCGACAGCCGCAGCAAGGTCGCGACATTGTCGACATCGCTGTCGATGCTGCGTGCGACGCCGGGATATTGGATCTTCACCGCCAGATCGCGCCCGTCGCGCGTGCGTGCGCGGTGAACCTGGCCGATCGACGCGGCGGCGAACGGGCGCGGCGTGAACGACTGGAACTTCGCCTGCCAATCGCGGCCCCAGCGCTGCGTCAACACCGTCTGCAACTGGCGCTCGGGCATGTGCTGTGCGTCCGATCGCAGCCGCGCGAGGATTTCGGCAAGCTCCGGCGGCAGCATTTCGCCCGCGTCCATCGACACGAGCTGGCCGAGCTTCATTGCCGCGCCGCGCAACTGGGCGAGCTGGTCGGTGACTTTGGCAGCATTGGCGGGTGTCAGCAGCAGGTCACTCATCGACGGGCGCTTGCCGGCTGCGAGCTGGCGCGCGCCGTCTATCGCCATGCCACCAGCGATGTTGGTCGCCAGCCCGCCGAACCGCGCGAGGCGCGACAGCCGCCCGCTCGGCACGCGCACGCCCTTGGATTGCGGTCGGTCGGCGGTCATCGGCGTTCCTGTGTTGTGAGCATATCGCATGTGGGAGCGTTTGCGCGCCCGACAATACCGCCCTTGGGAACCAACCCCCTGACAAGCACCGGCGTTGGCGCCATAGCTTGGGCATGAGCAGTCTGACGGTCTGGTACGATGGCGCCTGCCCGCTGTGCACGCGCGAGATTGCGCTGATGCGGCGGCTCGACCGGCGCGGGAGGATCGATTTCGTCGATGTCGCCGGCGCCGTCGGGGATGGGGGCGCCTGCCCGATCGACCGGGCGACGCTGCTCGCGCGATTCCATGCGCGCGAGGATGGCGTGCTGCTATCGGGCGCGGCGGCCTTTGCCGCGATGTGGCGAGCGATCCCGCTGCTGCGCCCGCTCGGGCTCGCGGCGCGCAACCGGTGGATGTTGGCGGCGCTCGAATGGCTCTACCTGCGGTTTCTCACCGTCCGCCCTTCCCTGCAAAGGCTGGCGCGATGAGCGTGCGGCGCGATCCCGTCGGCCCGGGGCAGGAAAGCGTGTGGGACTATCCGCGCCCGCCACGCGCCGAGCGCACCGATCGCCACTTGCTGATCCGCCACGGCGGCGCGACCGTCGCCGAGACGCGCCGCGCGATCCGTACGCTCGAGACCAGCCATCCGCCGACCTATTATTTTCCGCCCGAGGATGTCGACCAGTCGCTGCTGCGCGCTGCCACCGGCACGAGCTTTTGCGAATGGAAGGGCCATGCCCGCTATGTCGATGTGATGATCGGCGACGACGTGCTGCCGGGTGTCGGCTGGTTCTACCCGAAGCCGACGCCGGGCTTCGCGCTGCTCGCGAACCACGTCGCCTTTTATGCGGCACCCTTCGACGAAGTGCTGGTCGATGATGTCCAAGTGAAGCCGCAGCCGGGCGGATTTTACGGCGGCTGGATCACGCCCGACCTCGCGGGGCCGTTCAAGGGCGTCCCCGGCAGCCGTTTCTGGTAGGCAGCGCGCGTCGGTTCCCAACCTCTCACCGTTCGCCCTGAGCTTGTCGAAGGGCCGTTCTTCTTTCTCCACTGGCTCGCAAGAAAGAAGGACAGTGCTTCGACAAGCTCAGCACGAACGGGTTGAGTGGACTTCCTTCAGGATCAGAATTGCAGTACCGCTCACCCCGCCGCGCGACTGGCGATCGGGTGGAGCACCACCGGGAAACGCGGCCGACGTCCCGCCGCCTCGCCTGGGCATCCTACCGACCGATGGAGCCCCGCCATGACCGATTTCAGCCCGATCCGCGTTGCCTTCCTGCTGTTTCCGAACGTCACCCAGCTCGACCTCACCGGCCCGGCGCAAGTGCTGTCGCGACTCGGCAATGTGTCGGTCGATCTCGTCGCGAAGACGCGCGAGCCGGTGCCGACCGACGCCGGTTTCGCGCTGCTGCCGACCGCGACCTTTGCCGATGCCGCGATGCCCGACATCTTGTGCGTCCCCGGCGGCTTCGGCGTCAACGACGCGATCGACGATGCCGCGACGCTCGGCTGGGTGCGCGACGCCGCCGCTGGCGCGCAGTGGGTGACGAGCGTGTGCACCGGATCGCTGATCCTCGGCGCAGCGGGGCTGCTCCGGGGGTATCGCGCGACGACGCACTGGGCGCAGCACCACCATCTCGCAAGCTTCGGCGCGATTCCGGTCCACGAGCGGGTGGTGTTCGACCGCAACCGCGTGACAGGCGGCGGCGTGACGGCAGGGATCGATTTCGCGCTGGCGCTCACCGCAGCAATTCGCGGCGAGGCGCATGCGCGGCTGGTGCAATTGAGCCTTGAATATGATCCCGCCCCGCCGTTCGACAGCGGCTCGCCCGAACGCGCGGATGCCGAGACGCTCACGCGCTATCAGGCGCTGGCAGCCAAGGGTGCGCCGGGGCGGGATGCGCGCACGCAAGCGGCAGCGGCGCGACTGGCTGACGGGTAAACTCCCCCCCCCCCGTTCGTGTCGAGCGCGGTCGAGGAGAGCGGAGCGAGCAGCACCAGGCGCGTCGCTTGTGGCCTGTTTCTCGACTTCGCTCGAAACGAACGGGTCGGGAGACAAGCGGATTGGTCAGGCCCGCTTCGCCCCGCGCAGCCGGTGCCAGACGAACCACACCACCGCTGCCACCAGCAGCACGCCGATCAGCGCGTCCGCCGAATGGAACGCGGCTTTCACGCGCGGATCGTTGTCCCATTTCTCGCCCAGCACCATGCCGAGCCATGCGAGGCCAAAGCACCACGGCCATGAGCCCACGAAAGTGTAAATGTGGAACGGCACCAGCGGCATCCGCGCGACGCCCGCCGGAAAGGCGATGAACGATCGGATCGCCGGCAGCAGCCGCCCGATCAGCACCGCCATGTTGCCGAAGCGTGCAAAGAAGCGGTCGGCCGCCTCGATCTCGCCCTCGCCGATCAGCAGCCATTTGCCATAGCGCAGCAGCAGTGGCCGCCCGCCGCGCTTGCCGACTTCATAAGCGACGATCGACCCCAGATTGCAGCCGATCGCGCCTGCGGTCGCCGCCAGATAGAGGTTCATCTGGCCCTTGTAGACCAGATACCCCGCAAACGGCATGATGATCTCGGACGGCAGCGGGATGCACGCACTTTCGATCGCCATCAGCACGGCAATGCCGACATAGCCCCCCGAGCTGATCACCCAGATGGTGAAGCCCGCCAATACCGCCAGAATTTTCTCAACCATGGCCGCGGCGCATGCGCGATTGCGACGCGCTTGGAAAGAGGAAACGCGCCTCAGGCGCTGGCGCGGGACCGCCGCGCCGCTGTCAGCGCCCCAGCGAGCGCCAGTGCCAGCATAAGATAGACGGTCAGCCCCGCCCAGGGCGTCCACCCCCAGAATTCGCTCGGCAAGTCGCGGAAGCGACCTGCGGGCCAATCCTCGGCGAGGATCGGGCGCCACAGCGGGAAGCGATACGTATCGGGCGCGACGATCTCGGTCGCGGCAATCGCCAGGTTGATCGCGATCGACACGCCGAGCAGCGCGGCTGCTGCGATCCGCGCCCGCGCGCGCTCGAGTGTCGCCCATAGCGGCGCAAGCGCGAGCGCGAGCATCGGAATCGCCGGCACCGAATGGCGCGGCCCGGTCGAAAAACCCCCGTCCCAATAGACATAGGCGGCATTCACGAGCAGCACGACCGCGATCACCGCCGTCAGCATCAGCGCAAACGCCCGGTCGATCCGCGCCAGCCGCAGCAGACCAATTGGCGCCAGCGCCAATACCGGCGCGACCCAGATCAGCCCACGCCGCAAACCGAAGACAATTTCATAAAGCACTGCCGACTTTGGCGTGGTCAGACCGAACAGCCCCTGCTGCATCCCTTCGAAGCCGACCACGCCCTGATAACCGAGCCGGAACAGCGTGCCGAACGCGAGCAGATTATACCCGATCAGCGCCGCGGCCGCCGTCAGCCCGCCTGCGACTGCCCAGATCGCCAGCCGCATTGGCTGTGGCTGCCCGCGCAACCGCCACAGCGCCCACAGGCCGATGACACTGCCGCCCAGCACCGCCTGATATTCGATCACGACGGCCCAGCCGAGTGCCGCGCCAGCGATCAACGCGTGGCGGGCCGATGGCGCGGCGGCAGTCGCGCGCCACCCGGACCAAATCGCGATCGTCCACAGCGCGGCGACGGGCGCATGGCCGAACAAGGTGGTCGACCAGCCCCACACCGGCGTGCCGAGCGCATAGGCAAGAGCGGCGAACAGCGCGGCATCGTCGCTGCCGGTCAGGTCGCGCGCGAGCGACCAGAGTGCGACTGCTGCCAGTGCCGTCAACAGCGCGGTCACGAAAATCGTCGCCAGCCGCAGTCTCAGCCGCAAATAGCGCGACAGATCGGGCGCCTCGATCCGCTTTTCGAGCAAGCGCGCGCCTTCGCCGGTCGCAACGAACGCGCCCGCCACCACCGGCGTCGCGAGCAAGGTCATCCCCGGCGCTTTGTCGAGATAGGTATGCGGGCCGAACTGTGCCTTGTCGATCGTGAGCGCTGCGAACTCGTCGATCGTCGCATCGCCCTGTTCGGCAAGCGAAATCGCCGCGAACAGCCGGGTCGAGTTATTGGGATTGAACTCCCACGATCCGAACCAGCCGCACGACAGCCAGACCAGCGCGAACAGCAGCGCGGGAACGGCCCGGCGGTCGGCAAGCCAGCCCATGCCTCAGCCGAACAGCCACTGGCCGAGCAGGCGGTTGAACGGGAAGGTGAAGAAACCGGCGATCAGCAGCGCACCGAACACCATCGCCCGCACCGACCGGCGATGCTGCTTGATCTTGTGCGTGCGCGCCGACCACCAGATCAACGGCGCCTGAATCAGCACCCATGCCGACAGGATATGAATGATGCTGAAGCCGCCGTGATTGGCGTTGCGGATCAACAGGCTGTCGAGCGCAGTCGCGATCATCGCCGCGACCCAGAGGGTGCCGAGCAGTCGGTGCGGCCTGTCGCCCCGGCGACGCAGCAGCATCACCGGCGTCAGCGCAAGCGCCAGCGTCATTGTCGCAAGATGGACCCAAAGTACGATCGGCACGCGCGGCCACGACGGATAGCCGCGCAGGATCGCGGCCAGCACGAAGCCGAGCAGCATGACGGCGCCAAGCGCCAGCAGCCGTTCGAACAAGTCGGCAGCAAGCGACGGAGGCGGCGCTGGCCGGGTCGCTCGCGCCGATGCCGTCGTGCTCCCCAACGCCACCTGCCTATTGCGGCGTGTTGGCGGCTTCGGCTTCCTTGCGCGCCTTGTTGTCACCGCGCGCGCGCCGGAATTGCTGGACGATGCAGCCGCTATTGTTGGCGCCGACCGGCGCACAACTACCGATGCCAGTCGCCCCCGTTTCCAGGATGTCCTGAGATCGGTTGGCCCAGCTCTGATATTCGGGCTTGATCGATTCGGGCCGGATTTCCTTGGGAATGCGGAATTGTTCGCCGGCCGGGCGGCGCACGCACACGACGATTTCATTGCCGTTCGCATCGGTCGGGCACTTGGCGCGCTCGCCATAAAGGAACAGGACGCCGTTTACCGGCGCCTCGCGCGTACCTGATGTCGCGGTGGTCGCGGTCTGGGTGGGCTGGGAAGGCGCCGGGGTCTTGGGCGTATAAATCGTCGGCGGCGGCAGCGTCGACGGTCCGCTCTGCGTCTGCGCGGCAGCGGCGCCGGGGAGCGCGATCGCCACAGCGATTGCGAATGATGTCATCGGCTTCAGCATCGCATGTCTCCTGCGCCCCGTTGGGGCATCAATGCTACACTCGTTTGGCAGTTGCAATTGCCACGCGGCAGCCAAGGCGAATCGCCGCACTCAATAACGGGTAGGCGGGCGCATTTTCGGCACCGGCGGCAAAGGCCGCATCGCGGTGCTCGACTTCGTCGGCCTGAAAATCGGCAATCGCGTGCGCCAGCTCGGGATCGCTGTCGCCCAGCGCTTCGAGCTGCTCGCTGTAATGGCGGTCGATTTCGGTTTCGACCGCCGCCGTGCACGCCATCGCCGCTTCGGGGCCGAGTGCTGCCGTGACCGCGCCGAGTGCAAAGCCTGCGACGTTCCAGACCGGCTGCAGCAATGTCGGCCGCACGCCGCGCTGCGCCATCATCGCGTCGAAGAAAGCGCGGTGGCGCTCTTCCTGATTGGCCATGCCGGCAACCGCACGCGCCGTCTCACCACGATCGCCGAGCACCGCGAGCTGGCCAGCGTAGATGCGCGTCGCGCCATATTCGCCCGCCTGATCGACGCGGATCATCGCGTCGGTCCGCCGCCGCGCGTCGCCGGGCTTCCACCTGCTCATGCCTTGCTCCCTCGTGTCAGCAGCGCCAAGATGGTGGCGCCGCCTGCCAGCGAGAAGAGCGCGTTAAAGCCGGCGAGCGAAATACCGAACAAGGTCCATTGCGGCGCGTCGCAGCGCACGATCGGCGCATTCATGATCCGCGCGAGAATTTCATCGGGCGTGCCCCCGGCGCCACGCATGGTCGAGCTGCACGGCGTGATGCCCTGCCACCAGTGATATTCGACCCCGGCATGAAACACGCCGATTGCACCGCTCGTCAATATGGCGAGCGCGGCGAGCGCGACCAGCACGCGCGCGGTCCCCTGGTTCGGCACCATGAACGCCACCAGCGCGATAAAGATGGCGGTGTAATGCGGCCAGCGCTGCCAGTGACACATCTCGCACGGGAAGAGCCCGCCGAGATATTGCGAACCGAGCGCGCCTGCCATCAACGCGCCGGGCACGACCAAGGCCAGCGCGCGCGCGGCGGTGAAATTGCGGGCGGCCACCGTTACTTCTTCGGCGCGGGCGCCGGGGTCGGCTCTTCGAGCTTGGGCAACGGGGTGCCGAGCCGCGCGATCGTCGCGACCTGCGTCGGCCCGCCGAGCCGCGCGATCGTCTGCAGCGCGTAATAGAGCTGGTAATCGTCGATGTTCTTCGCCTTCAGCGCCTCGGGCGTCGCCGCCAGCCGTGAATCGGGCTTGGTGTCTTCCTCCAGCACCTTGTTGTCGACCTTCGCCTCGTTGATCAGGTGGCGGCGGAGATCGTCTTCACGGAACACGGGCCGAGTCTTGTAATCGGGATCGCTGAGGTTGGGCACCACGACATCGGGGTCGATCCCGCCTTCCTGCACCGACCGACCCGAGGGCGTGAAATAACGCGCCGTGGTCAGCCGGACCTCGCTGGTCGGGCCAAGCTTGAGCAGCGACTGTACCGATCCCTTGCCGAAGCTGCGCTCGCCGATGATCAGGCCGCGATGCTGGTCCTGCAACGCGCCTGCGACGATTTCGGACGCCGACGCAGTGCCGGCGTTGACGAGTACGACGATCGGCAGCCCCTTGGTGTCGTCGCCCGCGCGGGCATAGTAACGCTGGATGTCGGTCTTCTCGCGGCCGCGCTGCGACACAATCTCGCCGTGATCCAGAAATGCATCGGACACCGCCACCGCTTCGTTCAGCAGCCCGCCGCCATTATCGCGCAGATCGACGACATAGCCGATCGGATCATGCCCCAGCTTCTTGCGGATCTGGGCAATCGCGTCGCGCGTGTAATCGCCGGTGTGTTCCGAAAATGTATTGATGTTGATGATGCCGATGTCGCCCTTGACGTCCCATTTGACGGGCTTCTGGATGATCAGTTCGCGGGTCAGCGACACCTCAATGGGCTTCTCCGCCCCGCGGCGCACCAGCCGCAGGCTGATCTTGGTGCCAGGCTTGCCGCGCATCTGGCTGATCGCTTCATCCAGCGTCAGGCCATAGAGCAGCTTGCCGTTGATGTGCGTGATATAGTCGCCCGACTTGATCCCTGCGCGCCATGCGGGCGTGTCTTCCTGCGGGGTGATGACCTTGACCGCACCGTCCTCGGACGTCACCGACAAGCCGAGGCCGCCATAGTTGCCCTCGGTCTGGATGCGCAGATTTTCGTAATCGGCGCCGTCCTCATAGGAGCTGTGCGGATCGAGCGCCGACAGCATGCCCTGGATCGCGCCCTTGATCAGCACCTTGTTGTCGACCTTGTCGACATAGTTCGCCTTGACCAGATTATACACGTCCATGAGCTGGTCGAGCTCGCGATAGGCATCGCTATCGGCCTGGGCCATCGCCGAGGTCGTGACCGGCACGAGCGCAAGGGCGGAGACGATGGCCGTGGCGTGAAGCAGCTGGCGGGGCATCGAACGGATCATGGGAACGCAGCACTTTCTTGAGATCGAACGCCGCTAGTCTAGCGGCTATTCGCGCGCTTTCAACGATCCTTCAGCCAAGCAGCCGCGCAATGTCGATCGCGCGGTCGCGGCGGCGCAGCTCGACGGTGACGCGCGCGGCATCGCCAGCGACGGCGTGGCCGATCGGCGCGCCCTGCACGACCGTGTCGCCTGCGCGGACGCTGGTGTCGGCAAGCTCGGCGACCAGCGAGGTCCAGCCGCCGCCATGATCGAGAATGACGACCACGCCATAGCCGCGGAACCGGCGCGCATAGACCACCCGCCCGGCCGCCGGGGCAATCACCTGCGCGCCTCCCGCCGCAGCGATCGTCAGCCCGCGCGAGCGTACGCCGGAATCGGACAATTCGCCAAGACCGGTCAGCAGCTTGCCGGTGACTGGCAAGCGATAGGCAGGGACTGGCGCCGGCCCAGCCGCGGCGTCGGCCGGGGGTGCCGCTTCGCCGGGCCGGAGCGGGCGCGGCAGCGGTGCGGGCAGGCTTTCGAGTTCAGCGCGCAGACTGGCGCCGTCGCTCGCGCGCGCCATCAGGTCGACGAGGTCGCGCGCGCGTTCGCCCAGCGCAATCGCGCGATCCGATTCGAACAGCGCGTCGCGCCCCAGTGCGCGCGACTTCAGCCGATGTTCGGCTTCGAGCCGCGCGAGCGCGAGCCGTTGCGCCTCGAGCGCGGCGCGCCCGTCAGCAAGGCTCTTGACGGCGAGCCGCTGGCCCTCCTCCAGCCGCCGCGTGCGTTCGAGCTGCCCGCGCAGCGCCGCGGTACGCGCCCGCACCACCGGGCTGACCGTGGCCAGCACCGCGCGGACATGGACCAGATCGCTGACCGACCCCGGCTGGGCGAGGCTGATCACCACAGGCCGCCGCGCCAGCGATTGAAGCGCGGCGAGCAGGCGCGCGATCGGTTCCTGCTGCGCGGCGAGGCCCTTGTGCTGCCGGTCGAGCTGCGAGCGGATGAGCGCAATGCGGGCCTGCGCCGCCGCGATATCGGCTTCGGCGCGCTGGATCCGCGCAGCAACGGCGGCTTCCTGCGCCTGCGCCCGGCGCACTTCATTGCGCTCGGCCGCCGCGGCCGCCTCCAGCCTGTCGGCGCGCGCTTGTGCTGCCGCCGCCTGCGCCTTTGCGGCGGCGAGTCGATCCTGCTCCCCGGCGGCTGCAATCGGCTGCGACGCGGCGACCGCCGCGCCAATGGCCAATCCCGACAACATCAACCCGCGCCGCATGGCGCTATCCTTCGCGGTGATAGGGATGATTGGCAAGGATGCTCGTCGCACGATAAAGCTGTTCGGCGAGCATCGCGCGCGCGAGCAGATGCGGCCAGGTCGCGCGCCCGAACGACAGCAGCATGTCAGCCTCACGCCGCGCCGCATCGTCGAAGCCATCGGCAGCGCCGATCATGAACCGCGCCTCGCGCACGCCATCATCGCGCCAGCGCCCAAGCCGGTCCGCAAAGGCCCTGGACGAGAGCACCTCGCCAGTCTCGTCGAGCAGGACCAGCCGTGTCTGGCCCTCGATCGCGGGCAGTTTGCCGCCGCTATCGGGCAGCTCGGTCAGCCGGACCGGCCAGCTCAGCCGCTTGACATAGCGATCGACGAGCTCGGCCTCGGGCGAGCGCCCGATCCTGCCCCGCGCGACAATGTGGAGCAGCAAGGATCAGTGCTGGCTTGGGTCGGGCACTGCAACCGGCGCGTCGCCGAATGCCCACATCCGCTCCAGATTGTAGAAGCTGCGAACTTCGGGGCGGAACAGATGCACGATCACGTCGCCAGCATCGATCAACACCCAGTCTGCGGTCGGCAGGCCTTCAACACGGCACGACCGGCCGAGATCGCTCTTGATCTTCTCGGTCAGCTTCGACGCCATCGACGCCACCTGCCGCGTCGAGCGGCCGCTGGCGATCACCATGTGATCGGCGATGCTCGACTTGCCGGCGAGCGGGATCGAGACCGCGTCGACCGCCTGATCATCGTCGAGCGATGACAAGACGAGCTGGTGCAGCGCCTCGACGCTGTCGGCGTCGGGCGAACGATAAGCTTGCGGGGATGATGCCAAGGGAACTCCTAGGGTGAAGGCGGGCCGCGATGCCCGCTGGTGTCGTCGGGGGTCAGAAAACGGGTCTGCCAGGCGGGATCGGCTTTTCTCAGCCGTGTCGCCGAAGTCTCGTCGGGGCGAAAGCGCAACAGCACGAGGGCCGGCAAACTCCACCTCGTCCAGTCTTGTGCCTGATATGCGGGGTGGACGAACCGCCGCAACCAACCCATCGCGGGGGCCGCGCGGGCAGCAGCATCATAACCCGGACGGGCGATCACCGCAATCGGAACCTTCTGCGCAATCCTCCGCCAGCCGCGCCAATGGTGGAACTGGACGAGATTATCGGCGCCCATCAGCCAGATAAACTGCTTGCGCGTGTAAAGCTGCGTCAGCTTGTCGATCGTGTCGACCGTGTATCGCGTGCCGAGCCGGCATTCGATGTCGGTGACGCGAATGGGTGCATGCCGTGCCATCCGCCGCGCCGACGCCATCCGGACTTTGAGCGGCGCCATATCGGGCACCCCTTCCTTCAGCGGATTGCCGGGCGAGACCAGCCACCACACTTCATCGAGATCGAGCGCGACGAACGCCGCCATGCTGATCGCGCGGTGCCCCTTGTGCGCCGGGTTGAACGACCCGCCGAGAATGCCAATGCGAGTCACAATGGACCTTCGACCTCTGCGACCCAATTCTCGCTTGCATGCCGCACGCGCGCAATTTCCAATGCGTCATCGCGCAGGCGGTAGATGATCAGATAGGGCGTGGTCCGTACTCCCAAGACGCGAAATTTCTGATTGAGTGCCCGGCCGATGCGTGGATAATTGACAAGTCTCAGCACCGTTGCTCTGATGGCTTTGGCAATCCGCGCGGCGGCCATGGAATTGTCCGCCATCAGAAATTCATCGATATCTTGAATATCGCGCAGCGATGCTTCCGACCAGATCAGTCGCGGCATCGGGCCTCATGCTTGGCGATCATCGCGTCAAGTTCGGCCATGACGACTTCATGCGATACGGTCCGGCCTGCATCGAGATCGTCGAGACCCTCCTGCACAAAATCTAGAAAGGCGGCCTCGCGCCTCACGGCTTCGGCAACCGCCCTTGCGACGAACTTTGATCGGCTATGTCCGCCGGCGGATGCCACACGATCGACAAGGTCGATCGTTTCACTGTCCAGCCGCGTCGTGACGACAATCGAATTGCTCATGCATCAAATGTATACAATCGATTCAGACCGTCAACCCCGCACCTGCCCCGTGCCGCGCCCGACCCATTTGTACGTCGTCAGGCCTTCGAGCGCGACCGGGCCGCGGGCGTGGAGGCGCCCTGTCGCGATGCCGATTTCCGCGCCCAGCCCGAATTCGCCCCCGTCCGCATATTGGGTCGAGGCGTTCCACAGCACGATCGCGCTATCAACTTCGGCCAGGAAGCGTTCGGCAACCGCTGCGTCATCGGCGACGATTGCATCGGTGTGGTGCGAGCCGTGCCGCGCGATATGCGCAAGCGCGCCGTCGATCCCGTCGACAAGCGCGACCGATGCGACCGCGTCCAGATATTCCGTATCCCAGTCCTCCGGTGCCGCCGCCCCGATCGCGGGGACAAGCGCGCGCGCGCCGATGTCTCCACGCACTTCACACCCCGTTGACGCCAGCGCTTCGATCAGTGGCGCGGCGTGCGGCCAGGCGCGGTCGATCAATAGCGTTTCCATTGACCCGCAAATGCCTGTGCGCCGCATCTTGGCATTGACGGTGATTGCCTGCGCCATAACCGGATCGGCCGAGCCATCGACATAGACGTGGTTGATCCCGTCGAGATGCGCGAGCACCGGCACGCGCGCATCGGCCTGAACGCGCGCGACAAGGCTCTTGCCACCGCGCGGGACAATCATGTCGATCGCTCCTGCCGCGGTCAGCATTGCCCCCACCAGCGCCCGGTCGGTCGACGTGACGCGCTGCACGGCTTCGGTCGGCAAGCCCGCCTCGCCCAGCCCCGCCACGAACGCCGCATGGATGGCCGCGCTACTCGCCGCCGCTTCGGAGCCGCCGCGCAGGATTGCGGCATTGCCCGACATCACGCACAGTGCCGCCGCGTCGGCGGTCACATTGGGCCGGCTTTCGTAGATGATGCCGATCACGCCGATCGGCACCCGCACGCGGGCAAGCGCAATCCCGCTAGGCGCCGTGCGATTGTCGATCACCGCCCCGACCGGGTCGTCGAGCCCGGCAACGGCTTCGACGCCCGCCGCGATGCCCGCAACACGCGCCGGATCGAGCTTCAGCCGGTCGAGCATCGCGTCCGACAGCCCGCGTGCTGCGCCGCCGGCCATGTCCTGCGCATTTGCAGCGAGAATCTCCCCTTCGGCGGCGCGGATCGCGGCCGCGGCCGCCCGCAACCCCGCTGCCTTGGTCGCGCTCGGCATACGCGCCAGCGTCTGGCTGGCGGCGCGCGCGGCAGCCGCCATCGTGGCAATTTGGGCTTCGGGCGACATCGTCTCGGTCATGGCGCAAAGGCTATCACGGCGCGCACGCATCGCCAACGCGACTGCACAATAAGCAGTCGCGTCGTCGGCAGCGTGTTGTTACGCTATGGCGATGCAAGGGGGATTCGAAGCAGCAGGCGATCTCGCCACCGGCGGTCTGATCGGGCGCGCGCTCGAACCAGAGGCCGGGGAAGCCGTCGCGCACGGCCCGCACGCGCACGGCCGCTGCCTGAACTGCCAGACGGCACTGGTCGGCGACTATTGTCACGAATGCGGCCAGGCCGCGCATGTCCACAAGACTTTATGGTCGATTGTCCACGACGTGCTGCACGGCGTGTTCCACTTTGAGGGCAAAATCTACCGCACGATTCCGATGCTGTTCTACAAGCCGGGATCGCTGACGCGTCGCTATATCGCCGGCGAACGCGTGCGCTTCGTATCACCGCTCGCGCTGTTCCTGTTCTCGGTGTTCCTGATGGTGGCGACCTTTGAGACGATCGGCGCGCCCTTCGGCACGCCCGGCAAGGACGACAGCTTCACCAAACTCAGCGCCCCCGAAATTCAGGCGCAGATCGACAAGAATCAAGCACTCGACGCCAAGCTTTCGCCGCAACTAGCTGCGTTGGAAAAGGAGCAGGCCGCGATCAAGGCCAAGGGCGGCGACACCGAAGCCATCGAGGACCGCGTCGATAAACTGCGCGACGAACTCGAATCAGTGCGCGAGGATCTGAAGGGCGCGCGCACCGCCAAGAGCCTTATGGACGGCAAGTCGGGCTACACCGACGAATTCGGCAAGCCGAACTTCGACGTCCACACCGGTTCGGCCACGCTCGACGAGCGCATCAAGAAGGCCGCCAAATCCCCCGAACTGTTCTTCTACAAAATGCAATCGAGCGCGTATAAATTCAGCTGGGCGCTGGTGCCGATCTCGCTGCCCTTCATCTGGCTGCTGTTCTTCTGGCATCGCAGCGTGGGGCCTTACGATCACGCCATTTTCGCCATTTACTCGCTCTCGGCGATGACACTCGGCGCGGTCGCGCTGAGCGTGCTGCGCGTCATCGGCGTACCTGCCGGGGTGATCGGCACGATCTTCGTCTTTGGCCCGCCGCTCCACATGTACAAGCAATTGCGCGGCGCCTACGGCATCGGCCGCTTCGGCGCCGCCTGGCGAACCTTTGTGCTGCTATTGTCGGCGATGATTGCCGGGACGCTGTTCTTTGTCGTCGTGCTCAGCCTGGCATCCTGACCGGCGCGATCAGGCCTTGCAGGGATAGCGCTTGGTCATGAACGCGGCGAACGCGTCCTTGACGTTCGCCTTTTGCCGGGCAGGCGGCAGCGACTTGAATTCCTTGATGATGTCGTCGCTGGTCACCTTCGCCGTGCCCTTGGGCGGCGGGCAGCTCGATGGCTTCTTGCCCGCCGCAACCTGAGCAGCCAGCCCGGCACGATAAGCGTCGGAGGCCTTCATGATTTCCTGCCGCAGGAGCCCAACGTCGGGCGATGCCAGCGCGAGCACGCCCTGCGCCTTCAGCGCATCGGCCTTGGCGAGGAATTCGCTGACGGTCATTGCCGACGCGATTGTGGGCACGGTCAGCACGGCCGCTGCGGCGAAAATCGATAATCTGCGCATGTCTTTCCCCCAAAGCCTGTCGGTGATCACAAGAACTCAGTGTGCGGCACAAGCGAATCGTTTTGCCAGATAAAGTGCCATGCCTTGGCTCAGCGGCTGCGCCCGCTGCTCGGTGGTCAGCGCGCTCAAACCCGCCATCACATCACCAAGCGACATCTGTGTGGTACCGGGTGCCGGCAGACACACGTTGCTCAGCTTGCCGCTTGCCAGCCCGGCATCGATCTGGGCACGCGCCAAGCGGCCTGCCTCAACCAGTCGCAACCGGATCGCCGCAGCCTCAGGCGACGAAACCGCTTCCTCGCCGCCGCGCGCAACCAGCGCCCGCGCCTCAACGAGGAGCTCATCAGATGAAATTTCGGGCGCAGCCGCCGCAGCAAGGACAGGCGCCAACAACAGCGCTAGAGCAATCAATTTCATGCGCGCGCCCTAGCCGTTTCATTGTGAATTCGCAATGAACCGGCGAAGCAGAGTCAGGCACCCGCGGGGCTCGGATTGCCGAACGGATTGCCCGGTCGGCGCGTCTTCGGCACCGAGCTGCCTGCGGTCGGCAGTGAAGCCGTCAGGCCCGAACCCGGATCAGGCCGGTCGATGTCCTCGCCCGCGATGATCCGCTTGGCCTCTTCGCCGCTCAGCGTCTCATAGGTCAGCAGCGCATTGGTCAGCCGGTGGAGCTGCTCGAGATTGTCGGTCAGCACCTTGCGCGCGACGGCCTCGGCCTCTTCGACCAGCTTGCGCACTTCGGCGTCAATCTGGCGCGAGGTTTCCTCGGAGATATGGGCGCGGCTGCCCATGTAGCTCGGCTCATCCTCGCGGTAATGCAGCCAGCCGAGCGTCTTCGACATGCCATATTCCATGACCATCGCGCGAGCGATGCGGGTGGCTTGTTGCAGGTCGCTCGACGCGCCGGTGTTGAGCTCCTCCTCGCCATAGATCAGCTGCTCGGCGATACGGCCGCCGAACGCCATCGCGAGCGACGCCTTCATCTGCTTCTGGTTGCGGCTGAGCGTATCGCGCTCGGGCAGCGTCCAGGTGACGCCCAGCGCGCGCCCGCGCGGGATGATCGTCACCTTGTGCAGCGGGTTGTTGCCATCGACCTGCAGCGCGACGATCGCGTGACCGGCTTCGTGATAGGCAGTCGCCTTCTTTTCTTCCTCGGTCATCACCATCGACCGGCGCTCGGCGCCCATCATGACTTTGTCCTTGGCTTCCTCGAACTCAGCCATCGCGACCAGCCGCTTGCCGCGCCGGGCCGCGAGCAGCGCGGCTTCGTTGACGAGGTTGGCGAGATCGGCGCCCGAGAAGCCCGGCGTGCCGCGCGCGATGACGCGGGCATCGACGTCGGGCGCCAGCGGCACCTTCTTCATATGGACCTGCAGGATCTTGATCCGCCCCTCGATATCGGGGTGCGGCACCACGACCTGGCGGTCGAAACGGCCGGGGCGCAGCAGCGCGGGATCGAGCACGTCGGGGCGGTTGGTCGCGGCGATGATGATGATGCCTTCATTCGCCTCGAACCCGTCCATTTCGACGAGCAGCTGGTTGAGCGTCTGCTCGCGTTCGTCATTCGAATTGCCCAAGCCACCGCCGCGATGGCGGCCGACCGCGTCAATTTCGTCGATGAAGACGATGCACGGCGCCGACTTCTTGGCCTGTTCGAACATGTCGCGCACGCGGCTCGCGCCGACGCCGACGAACATTTCGACGAAGTCCGACCCCGAAATGGTGAAGAAGGGCACGCCCGCCTCGCCCGCAATCGCGCGCGCAAGCAGCGTCTTGCCGGTGCCGGGCGAGCCGATCAGCAGCGCGCCCTTGGGGATTTTGCCGCCAAGGCGCGCGAACTTCGTCGGGTCCTTCAGGAACTCGACGATTTCCTGCAATTCCTCGCGCGCTTCGTCGATGCCGGCGACGTCGTCGAAGGTGACCTTGCCTTCCTTCTGCGTCAGCAGCCGTGCACGCGACTTGCCGAAGCCCATCGCGCCCGATCCCGAATTCTTCTGCATCTGGCGCAGCACGAAAAAGGCGATGCCGAGGAACAGCAGGAACGGCAGCGACTGGACGAGCAGCACCTGCCAGATGTTCGGGCCATCCTCAGGCCGCGCATTGATCGCGACGCCCTTGCTCAGCAGGCGGTCGGTCAGCTGCGGGTCAGCCGGCGTATAAGTGCGGAACTTGTCGCCGCTGGTCAGCCTGCCGGTAACGACATTGCCCGCAATATTGACCTCGCGCACCGAGCCTTCCTGCACTTTCTGCAGGAAAGTCGAATAGGGCAGCGAGCCATTTTGCGGCGCAGACTGCTGGCCGTCCCCGATCAGCACGACGAACAGTGCGATCGCGACGAGGATCGCGAGCCACACCATGATGCTCTTCATCCAGGGATTGCCGTTGTCGGGCTGCTTGTCGTTGTCGTTCATTCAGGGGCACCTTTCACAAGTGCCAAGATAAGCACGCGCCGGTTAATGGCAATGGAACAAGTTACGGGATTAAGACTATCAGTGCGATCGACGCGGCGGGGCTTCGCTGAAGCGCCAGACGGTGCCTTTGGGAGTGACGAAAATCCCGGCCTGCGTGGCCGATTTGCCGCCCTCGAGCGCGTCGAGCAGCGGTTCGATGTTGGTCGCATCGGTAAAGTCGGGGCGCGTGATGCCGCTCACCAGCCGCACGTCGTGGATGGCGGCGCGCGCCAGCCTTCGTTTCAGCTCGCGCGGGAGGTCGGCAAGGTCGAGCCAGATTTGCACGTCAGGATCATCGACTGCTGCCGGCGTGACCTTGCGCGTCAACCAAAGCCAGCGCTCCATCGCGCGCAGCGCTGCCTCGGCTTCGGCGACGTGCTCGGCCGAATGCGCGAGCTGCGCGGGATCGAGCAGCGGGGTATTCGCCAGCAGCCCGCGAAACTGCGTGCGGTCGAACCGGCCATCGGCGTTGCTGGGGTCATTGATGAACGGAATCGCGCTTTCGACCACGACCGACGCCAACTCGTGTCGCCGCCAGCCTAGCAGCGGACGAATGAGGTCGAGCGACCAGACGTCGGAGATCGCGGGATATTGACGGCGGACGACCTTCGATACGTCGACCGTCTGGCGTGCGCGAATGCCCGCCAGCCCCGCCACGCCCGAGCCGCGCGCCGCGCGCATCAGAAAGGTCTCGGCCTGGTCATCGGCATGATGCGCGGTCGCCAGCAGATGCGCGCCGACATCGATCGCCCAGTGCTCGAGCAGCCGGTATCGCTGGCGCCGCGCCCAGTCGTGCAGATTGTCGCGCGGGTCGCGGTGTTCATGGATTGCCAGCGTCGCATGCGGCACCCCCAATTGGGCGCACCACGTCGCGACCATCGCTGCCTCGTCGGCGCTTGCCGCCCGCAAACGGTGATCCACCGTCGCTGCCGCCACCTGCCCCGGAAACGCGGCCGCCGCCAGCGCGAGCATCGCCATGCTGTCAGGCCCGCCCGAGACCGCGAGTGCCAGCCGCCGGTCACCGATCGGCCCGGCCAGTGCTTCCACATCCCGCCGGAAGCGCGCAACCGGCGCCCCCGTCGGCAGGGTCATGTCACTTGCACTTTTCGGCGGTGCGGTTGCGCGCGACGTCGGCCTTCATCGTCGCGGTGATCTTCGCGCCATAAACGTCGAGCAGTTCGTCATAGACTTTGCAAATGTCCGCCGACGGCTTGCCGAGCTGCTTCAGCGCGGCGGCGAGGTAGAACAGGCTGTCGGGCGCGCGTTCGCCGTCGTGGAAATTCTTGTAATTGTCGTAGAAGGCGTGGCTCGCGAGGCTCGGCTTGCCCTGATCGAGATAGGTCCGCCCCAGCAGATTCTGCGCCCAGCTTGCGCGCCGGTGCGTCGGATATTTGGCGACGACCTGCTTCAGCGGCACTTCGGCCTCGGGGTAGAGCTTGGCCTGCCACAGCCGATAGCCATAGACATAGAGGTCATCGGCAGCATCGCCGGTCGCGGGCTTTTCGATTGCGGCGACGCGCGAAGCGCGCGCGGGATCGAGTGCAGGCGTGGCCGGCTTTGCCGTCGTCGTTGCGGGCTTGGTGGCGGGGACAGTGGGCGGCACCGCTGGGCCAGTCGTGGCCGTTGCTGTCGACGACGCGCCGTCTTCCAGCGCTTTCAGCCGCGCATCGGTGGTCCGCTTGTACGCATTGAACGCTTCTTCGAGCACTTGCAGCTTGTACTGGTTCTGCTCGGTCTGGCTGGTCAGCGACGTCAGCTGGGCTTCAAGCGCGCTGACGCGGGCGGCGAGATCGCTGACGGCGCTGGTCGCCGGCACGCCGGGCGACTGCACCGGCTGGTCGGCAGGGGTGATGTCGGGCGCGAAATATTGCGCATTTCCGCCGGGAAAGACCTTGCGCTGGACCGCGCGCATCTCGCGCTCGAGCCGGTCGACCCGCCCCTCGATCGTGCTTTGCGCTCGCGCGGCGTCGCCTGCGACGATGGCCGCAACCATCAGGATTACTGTCAGAAATAGGTTACGCATCATCTTCCCCATCGGCTCGCCGCGCTCGACTATAGCGGACGCGGTTGCCGCCTTGCCAGCCCTATGGCGTCGGCGTCGGCGTCGCACCGGGCAGCGACGCTGCCGCCGCCGCATTCGCGCGGCGCGTCTCCTCCGCCCCGCTGACCGCAGCGGGTGCCGGTCGCCGGGCCGTGGCACGACGTTCGGACGCGCGCGGGCGCTCGCGCGACCGTTCGGGCACGGCCTGCGTCGACGTTCCTGCCGGCGCGACAGCAGCATCAGGCGCTGGCGCAGTACCGCGCGCGAGCAGCGCGGCCGCACTGACCTCGACATCTTTGATCGCGCGCTCGCCGGTGCCAAGCGGCGCCACTGCCGAGCCATTGACCGTCACGGTCAACTTGTCGGGGCGGCCGACATTGATCATCGGCTTCACGGCATCAGTGGGAATTTCATAGCGCTCGCCGGGCTTCATCTCGGCTTCGTACAGCGTCTGGTCGGCGGTGTAGATGCGCAGCCATACGACGTCATTGGCAGTCAGCACGACCTGCCCGCCAGTCGGCGCGGGCGGCATCGCGGCGACGGGCGACGGCTCGGGTGCCGCCGGGGCGCTATCGGTCACCGCCGGGGCCGATGTCGTATCGCCGCCCTGGAACAAATTGGTGCCATAGAACAGGCCGAGCGCCGCAACCACCAGCAGCGCCGCAATCGCACCGCCGACCGCCAGCCCGCGCGGCGGCAGGCGCTTGGGATCGGGCGTTTCATAAGGCTGATACTGCGTCGTCGGGACGGGCGAACCGCGCTGGCCGCGGACTTCGCGACCGATCGCCACTTCGTCGAGCCCGACGACCCGCGCATAGGCCTTGGCAAAACCAACGGCATAGGTCGGCGACGGCAGCGCCGAGAAATCGGAATTCTCGATGCCCTCCAAATGGCGCATCGGCACACGGGTCCGCTCGGCGATTTCGGCAAGCGACATGCCCTGCGCCTCGCGGGCGTCGCGCAGCCGTTCTCCGGCCGTCTTCGGAAAAAGCGTTGCCTCTTCGGCTGGCTCGCCGCCGGCCGCATTGCTGTCGGTCATGTCCTGCTCCCCGTGCCGCCGCGCGGCTTGTCACAGAGGCAATCGGCGCTGTCAACGCAGCCCGAGCGGATTTGCCGACCGCTCAACTCAGCTCGACCTTGTGCTCGGCGGCCCAGTCGCTCAGCGTCCCGCGCAGATCGCGGGGGGCTGCGGCCAGCACCGCCGGGATGTCGCGCGTTAGCGTGGCATGATCGAGCGAGCGGATCATCGCCTTGATCGGGCCGACTGCGGCGGGCGTGATCGACAGCCGCTCGATGCCGATCCCGATCAGCGCCATCGCCTCCAGCGCGCGCCCGCCCATTTCGCCGCACACCGCCAGATCGACGCCGTGCGCACGCGCCGGCCCGACAATGCGCGACAGGAACCGCAGGATCGACGGGCTCAGCCAGTCATAGCGCTCGGCGAGCTTCGGATTGGCGCGATCGGCCGCGAACAGGAACTGCGTCAAATCGTTCGTGCCGACCGACAGGAAATTGAGCTGTGGCAGCAGCACGTCGAGCATTTCGGCAAGCGCCGGCACTTCAAGCATTGCGCCGTAGCGGATTTCAGCGGGCAGCTTGCGCCCGCGGTCGGCAAGCCACGCCCGCTGGGCCTCGAATAGCGCGCGGGCCTCTTCGAACTCCCACGGCTCGGACACCATCGGGAACATCACGTTGAGCGTACGTCCCGCCGCGGCTTCGATCAGCGCGCGCGCCTGCACCTTCATCAGCCCGCCGCGCTCCAGCGCCAGCCGCAGCGCGCGCCAGCCCATCGCCGGATTTTCCTCCGCGCCGCTGTCATCGCGCAGATAGGGCAGCACCTTGTCGCCGCCGATGTCGACGGTGCGGAAAATCACCGGGCGCTGCCCCGCCGCGTCGAGGACATCGCGATACAATCGCTGCTGGCGCTCGCGCTGCGGCAGCGTGGCCGACACGAGGAACTGGAATTCGGTGCGGAACAGCCCGATCCCGTCGGCGCCGGTCAGATCGAGTGCCGCGACATCGTCACGTAAGCCGGCGTTGACCATCAGCGTGATGCGCTTGCCGTCCATCGTGGTGGGCGGCAGCTCGCGCAGCGCCGCGAAGGACGCGCGCCGCTTCTGGCTCAGCAGCAGCTTGCCCTCGAAACTCTCTTCGATCGCCGGCGTCGGCCGCGCGAACACGGTGCCTGCCGTCACGTCGAGCAGCAGCAGATCGCCTTCGCTCACCAGCCGCCGCACATCGCGCACGCGGCCGAGCACCGGCACCCCCATCGCCCGCGCGACGATGGTGACGTGGGCGGTCAGCGACCCTTCTTCGAGGATCACGCCCTTCAGCCGCCGCCGGTCATATTCGAGCAGTTCCGCCGGCCCGAGATTGCGCGCGATCAGGATCGAATCCTGCCGCAGCCCCATCTGTGCTGCCGTCCCCATCTGGCCCGACACGATCCGCAGCAACCGGTTCGCCAGATCCTCAAGGTCGTGCATCCGCTCGGCGAGCAGCGGGTCGTCGATCTGGCGCATCCGCATCCGCGTGCGCTGCTGCACGCGCTCGATCGCCGCTTCGGCCGTCAGGCCGCTGTCGATCGCCTCGTTGATCCGGCGGCTCCAGCCTTCGTCATAGGCGAACATCTTGTAGGTTTCGAGCACGGCCTCATGCTCGCCGCCGACGCCGAATTCGGCCTGCGCCGCCATCCGTTCGATCTGCTCGCGCATCCGGTCGAACGCGGCATAGACGCGGTGGCGCTCGGCCTCGGTATCCTCGGCAACGGTATGGTCGATG
This sequence comes from Sphingomonas sp. CCH10-B3, assembly GCF_001556185.1. Taxonomy (GTDB): domain Bacteria; phylum Pseudomonadota; class Alphaproteobacteria; order Sphingomonadales; family Sphingomonadaceae; genus Sphingomonas; species Sphingomonas aquatica. The sequence goes on from NZ_LSIJ01000022.1 coordinate 48,158, forward strand.
GTGATGCGCGGCTGGTGAAAGACTGCCACGCCCCGCGCCATGCCGTCGACCAGCTTCAGCCCCGCGATCCGCGTCGCATTCTGCGGCGCCGGGCGCGCGGCGACGGCGGTGTCGTCGATCAGGTCGGCATTGGCGATCAGCTCGGCGAGCACCATCGCCACGGTCTGCAGCGCCTCGATCTCGACATCGGCATAGCGGTGCGGGTCGGCATGCTGAACGCAAAGCACGCCGACCGCGCGCTCGCGTCGGATGATCGGCACGCCGGCAAAGCTGTGGAACTTCTCCTCACCGGTTTCGGGACGATAGGCGAAATCGGGATGGCTTGCTGCTTCGTCGAGATTGAGCGGTTCGTTCTCCTCGGCGATCGTGCCGACGAGGCCCTCGCCGAGCGCCAGCTTTGTGACATGGACGGCGGCCTGATCGAGCCCTTGCGTCGCGAACAGTTCGAGCACGCCTTCGCGCAGCAGATAGATTGAGCAGACCTCGCTGGCGGTTGCATCGCCGATGATCTGGACGACCTGATTCAGCTTCGCCTGCGCCGTCGTCCGCGCGGCCATCACGTCGTGCAGGCGGACCAGAATTTCGCGGGCAGAGGCGGCGGCGGACAGGGGCATAAACCCGGACTATCAGAAAGGCGGCGGCGTTAACAGCAGCCCCGACCCGGGGTGGCGCTGCATCAGCGCAGGATCACGTCGCCGTGGGTCACCGTGATCCGCCAGCGGAATTCGACGCGCTGGCCATCGATCGGCCGCCCGTCGCGCTTGCCCGGCGCCATCCGCAGCAGCGGGACGGCAGCCAGCACCGCACGCCGGAGCCCGGGATAAAACGGCGTTTCCTTGAGCACCCGGCACGTCACCCGCGTGCTGAGCGCAATCGCGCATTGCATCCGGTAATCGACTTCGAGCGATCCCTGCATGAGTTCGGGATCGACGAGCGGGAAGAATTCGTCGTCGGTGACCTTGTGCAGCCAGCGCGGCGGCACAGTGCCGGGCGAACCGCCCCCGCCCGAATCGAGGTCATAGAC
>NZ_LSIJ01000023.1 GCF_001556185.1 Sphingomonas sp. CCH10-B3
CCCGCCTGCGGGAGGGGGAGCGAGCCGACCCCATGTCGTCGCGATCGATTACGGCGCCAAGCGCAACATCTATCGCAATTTCGTCCACGCCGGCGCGCGCGTGTCGGTGCTCCCCGCAACCGCGACGTTCGACGAAGTGATGGCGCTCGCGCCCGACGGAATCTTCCTCTCGAACGGCCCCGGCGATCCCGCCGCGACCGGCGAGTACGCCGTGCCGGTGATCCGGCAGCTGCTCGACACCGGCATTCCGATCTTCGGCATCTGTCTCGGCCATCAGCTGCTCGGCCTCGCGGTCGGGGCGCGCACGACCAAGATGTTCCAAGGGCATCGCGGCGCCAACCACCCGGTCAAGCGGCTGTCGGATGGCGCGGTCGAAATCACCAGCATGAACCACGGCTTCGCGGTCGAGCGCGAGTCCTTGCCCGCCAATGCGCGCGAGACGCATGTGTCGCTGTTCGACGGATCGAACGCCGGGCTCGAGCTCACCGACAAGCCCGCGTTCAGCGTGCAATATCACCCCGAGGCCAGCCCGGGGCCGCAGGACAGCCTTTATCTGTTCCAGCGTTTCCTCGGGCTGATCGCCGATCGGCGGGCGGCGTGATCGACCGGGTCGGCGCCCCCGGCAACAATGTTCCGCGCGGCGTCGCGACGACCAAGGCGGCATTGACCGAAGCGACGCTGAAGGCGCTCGCGCCCGCAGTGTCGCCGAGCGCGCCCGAGGAAGGCGTTGTCGTCTCGCTCAGCCCCCAAGCCCGCGCCGCCGCGACCAGTGCTGATGCCAATCCCGCCGACCCGCGCGCGGTGCTTGCCCAAGCCGCGATGGCGCAGGCGACGCTCGCGGGCACGGCGCCCAAGGCCGCGGAAGGCCCCGATGCCGCTTACCGCGCCAACAGCGCGCCCGCCATCCACCCGATCCCCGCACCGACGCAGCACCCCCCGCGCCCGACCGGCATCCCCGGCCCCGTCATCCGCTGGCTCGCGCTGGCGGTGCTTGGGGGCGTGGTGCTTTGGCTGATGCTGGGGAGGGGCGCATGATTGCTCGTGCCGCCCTCCCTGCAAATGACATGAACGGAACGAAAAAAAGCTGATGCCCAAACGCACCGACATCTCTTCCATCCTCGTCATTGGCGCTGGCCCGATCGTCATCGGTCAGGCGTGCGAGTTCGATTACTCCGGCGTGCAGGCGATCAAGGCCTTGCGCGAGGAAGGCTATCGCATCGTCCTCGTCAATTCGAACCCGGCGACGATCATGACCGATCCCGAACTCGCCGACGCGACCTATGTCGAGCCGATCACGCCCGAAATCGTCGCCAAGATCATCGAGAAGGAGCGCCCCGACGCGGTGCTCCCCACGATGGGCGGGCAGACCGCGCTCAACACGGCGCTCGCGCTGTTCAACGACGGCACGCTCGCGAAGTTCGGCGTGCAGATGATCGGCGCCGATGCCGTCGCGATCGACAAGGCCGAGGACCGGCTGAAGTTCAAGGAAGCGATGACCAAGATCGGGCTCGAATCGGCGCGCTCGGCGATCGCGCATTCGATGGAGGAAGCGCTCGCGGGGCTCGAGAAGGTCGGGCTGCCCGCGATCATCCGGCCGAGCTTCACGCTTGGGGGCACCGGCGGCGGCGTGGCCTATAACCGCGAGGAATTCGAGGAAATCGTCCGCAAGGGGCTCGACGCGTCGCCGACCACCGAAGTGCTGATCGAGGAATCGCTGCTCGGCTGGAAGGAATATGAGATGGAAGTCGTGCGCGACCGCGCCGACAACGCCATCATCGTCTGCTCGATCGAGAACATCGATCCGATGGGGGTCCATACCGGCGATTCGATTACCGTCGCGCCCGCGCTGACGCTGACCGACAAGGAATATCAGATCATGCGCAACGCGAGCATCGCGTGTCTGCGCGAGATCGGCGTCGAGACGGGCGGGTCGAACGTTCAGTTCGCGGTCAATCCGAAAGACGGTCGCCTGATCGTCATCGAAATGAACCCGCGCGTGTCGCGTTCGTCCGCGCTGGCGTCGAAGGCGACGGGCTTCCCGATCGCCAAGGTCGCGGCGAAGCTCGCGGTCGGCTATACCCTCGACGAGATCATGAACGACATCACCGGTGCCACGCCCGCGTCGTTCGAACCGACGATCGACTATGTCGTCACCAAGATCCCGCGCTTCGCCTTCGAAAAGTTCAAGGGCGCCGAAGCCATATTGTCGACCGCGATGAAGTCGGTCGGCGAAGTGATGGCGATCGGCCGCAACATTCATGAAAGCTTGCAAAAGGCGCTGCGGGGTCTGGAGACGGGGCTGAGCGGCTTTAATCAGGTCGATGCGCTCGTCTGCGCCCCGCGTGCCGAAATCGAAGCCGCGCTCGCCCGCGCGACGCCCGACCGGCTGCTGATCGCGGCGCAGGCCTTGCGCGAAGGGATGACCGTCGCCGAGGTCCATGCGATTGCCAAATATGACCCGTGGTTCCTCGAACGTATCGCTGAGATCGTCGCCGCCGAAAACGATGTGATCGCCAACGGCCTGCCGCGCGATGCAGCCGGTATGCGGCGGCTGAAGTCGATGGGCTTTGCCGACAAAAGGCTTGCCTGGCTCGCGCTCAAGTCGGCGGGGCTGCGCGCCGGCTCGGAACGGGGGATCGCGCGCGGTTCGGGGCTGATCCGCGACGCTGTCGTCGCGATGACCGGCGGCATTACCGAAGCCGAAGTGCGGGCTCTGCGCCACAAACTCGGCGTGCGGCCGGTGTTCAAGCGCATCGACACCTGTGCCGCCGAATTCGACGCCAAGACGCCGTACATGTACTCGACCTACGAGGCCCCCAGCTTCGGCGAACCCGAATGCGAAAGCGCGCCTAGCGACCGGAAAAAGATCGTCATTCTGGGTGGAGGGCCGAACCGGATCGGGCAGGGAATCGAGTTCGACTATTGCTGCTGCCACGCCTGCTTCGCGCTTGCCGATGCCGGGTTCGAGACGATCATGGTCAATTGCAATCCGGAAACGGTGTCGACCGATTACGACACTTCCGACCGGCTCTATTTCGAGCCACTGACCGCCGAAGACGTGCTCGAAATCCTGCATGTCGAGCATCAAAGCGGCACCCTCGTCGGCGTGATCGTCCAGTTCGGCGGGCAGACGCCGCTCAATCTCGCGCAAGCGCTTGAGGATGCGGGCATTCCGATCCTCGGCACCAGCCCCGATGCGATCGACCTTGCCGAAGACCGCGAGCGCTTTGCCGCACTCATCAACAAGCTGGGCCTGCGCCAGCCCGCCAACGGCATCGCCCGCAGCCGCGACGAGGCGATCGCGGTCGCCAGCCGCATCGGCTATCCGGTGCTGATGCGGCCCAGCTATGTGCTCGGCGGACGCGCGATGGAGATCGTCGACTCACCGGTCCAGCTCGACGATTACATCCAGACGGCGGTGCAGGTGTCGGGCGACTCCCCCGTGCTGATCGACCAATATCTGCGCGATGCGACCGAAGTCGATGTTGACGCGATCAGCGACGGCGTCGATGTCGTGGTCGCCGGCGTGCTCCAGCATATCGAGGAAGCCGGAGTTCATTCGGGCGACAGCGCCTGCTCGATCCCGCCCTATTCGCTCAGCGACGAGGTGGTTGCAGAAATCGAGCGCCAGACCAAGGCCCTTGCCAAGGCGCTATCGGTCAAGGGGCTGATGAACATCCAGTTCGCGGTCAAGGACGGGCTGGTTTATCTGATCGAGGTCAACCCGCGCGCCAGCCGCACCGTGCCGTTCGTCGCCAAGGCGATCGGCGCGCCGGTCGCGAAGATCGCCGCGCGGGTGATGGCGGGTGAAATGCTCGCCGCGCTGCCGCCGGTCGAGCGCCACATCGCTTATTATGCGGTGAAGGAAGCCGTGTTCCCGTTCAGCCGCTTCCCCGGCATCGATCCGGTGCTCAGTCCGGAAATGAAGTCGACCGGCGAAGTAATGGGAATCGATCCCGATTTCTCACTCGCTTTCGCCAAGGCACAGCTCGGCGCGGGCACGGTGCTGCCAGCAGGGGGCAATGTGTTCGTCAGCGTCAAGGACAGCGACAAGCCGGTCATCCTGCCCGCCGCGCGCACGCTTGCCGAGCTCGGCTTCACGATCGTCGCAACCGGCGGCACCGCGACCTATCTCGCCGAACAGGGCGTGCCGGTCGACCGCGTCAACAAGGTTGCGCAAGGCCGCCCGCACATTGTCGACCGGATCAAGGACGGCAAGATCGACCTGATCTTCAACACGACCGAAGGCTGGCAGTCGCTGAAGGATTCGCAGCCGATCCGGGCATCGGCAGTCGCACAGAAGATTCCGTATTTCACAACTGCGTCGGCGAGCGTGGAAGCGGCACGCGCGATCGCGACGCTCGGCACGCAGCCGCTTGAAGTGCGGCCGCTGCAATCCTATTATGGTCGTTCGCACAGCTGATCCCCGACATGACAATATGACGTGCGGGCGGGTCCGGTGGGGGGCCTGCTTGGGGCAAGTGATTTTTTGAAGGACGTTTCGACATGGCGACGGTCGACAAGATGCCGATGCTCGCGGAAGGGTATGAAAAGCTCTCTTCCGAACTCAAGCGACTGCGGGCCGAGCGCCCACTGATTGTTGACGCGATCGAAGAAGCGCGCGCCCACGGTGATCTCTCGGAAAATGCCGAATATCACGCCGCCAAGGAACGCCAGGGCCAGATCGAAGCCTCGATCAGCGACATCGAGGACAAGCTGAGCCGCGCGCAGATCATCGACCCCACGACGCTGTCGGGCGACAAGATCGTGTTCGGCGCGACCGTGACCCTGCTCGACGAAGACGAAAAGCCGGTCAAATACCAGATCGTCGGGCAGACCGAGGCGGACGCCAATGCCGGCCGCATCTCGTATAACTCGCCGCTCGGCCGCGCGCTGATCGGCCGCCGGGTCGATGACGAGGTCGAAGTGACAGTGCCGTCGGGCGACCGTTACTACCTCGTCTCGAAGATCGAGTTCATTTGAACCAAGCGCGCTGGCCCGGCGTACAGCGGTCGGCGCTGGAAGCGCTGCCCGCCACGACGCTCTTGACGGGCATCACCTGCGCCACGTGGTTGCTCGCCGAGCTGTTCGGTGGTCAGGCGCTGGTGACAATGAGCGCTGGCTTCGTCCCGGCGACGGTGCTGCATCCGGTCGGCGCGCCGCCCGGCGTGTTTTTGCTGCCGTTCTGGATCACCCCGCTGACGGCGACTTTGGTCCATGGCGGCATTGTGCATCTGGCGCTCAACATGGTGATGCTGGTCGTCTGCGGTCGGATGCTCGAACGGACGATCGGGACGTGGGGCCTCGTCACGCTTTATGCCGTCGGGGCCTATTTCGCGGCAGCGGGACAATGGGCGCTGGGCGCGGGATCGGTTGTCCCGATGATCGGTGCAAGCGGGGCCATTTCGGCGCTCGTCGGTGCCTATGCCCTGCTGTTTGCCAACCAGCCGGTGCCTCGGCTTGGTCCGATACCGCCGCGTGTGGTCCGCATCGTGTGGCTGCTAGCCGGCTGGGTGCTGATCCAGTTGCTGATCGGCTTTGCGACGATCGGCGGTGGCCCCGGGATTGCGATCGGCGCGCATATCGGCGGTTTCATCGCGGGGCTGGCGCTGGCGCGGCCGTTGCTGCTGTGGCGCTATCGCGACGCCTGACGGCTCAGGAAGTCGGCCCGGGCGCGAGCAGATCGGGTTCGAGCAAGCGGTGCAAATGCACCACCACATATTTCATCTCGGCATCGTCCACGGTCCGCTGCGCAGCGGCGCGCCAGGCTTTCTCAGCCTCCGCATAATTGGGAAAAAGCCCGACGATCTCGATCGTGTCGAGATCGTCGAACTCCAGCGTGCGCGGATCGCGGACGCGGCCGCCGAAAACGAGGTGGAGTTTGCTCATGCCGCACTTCCTGATGCTGGTAACACACACCAGCCTCTAGCGGCTCAGCCGAGGTCTTTGAACCCCGCGCTGTCGGTCTTTTGAGCGGTCGCGTCGGTTGCTGCCTCATCCTTGACGTCGGCCTTGCGCGCCGCCTTGGCAGCAGCGTCACCCGCGCTCTTCGCCGCATCGACGACCGAGCCGACCAGCTTGCGCATCTGTTCGCGCGCCGCATCGCGGCTGATGCCGGCGGCGGCGAGTTCGGCGAGGCCAGCGTCGCGTGCCGCGCGGGCGGCCATGCCGGCCCCCTGCGTCAGCCGCTTGCCGACGGGCTTCAGTGCTTCGACTTCGCGCGCGCTCTTGGGAATCAGCGCACCTGCCAGGACGCCGACCGCGAGTCCACCGACGAGCACCGAAAGCGGATTGCCCTCGATCGTGTCGGCGGTGCGGCGGGCGGTCTCGGCAGCGGTTTCGCGCACGGTATCGATTGCCTGACCGGGCAGGGCAGCGATGCTGCTGCGGCGGGTATCGTCGTTGGGGATTTGGGGATCAGTCATCGGGGG
>NZ_LSIJ01000024.1 GCF_001556185.1 Sphingomonas sp. CCH10-B3
GTCTCCGGGTCGGGGGTCGGGGAGGGGGGAGCAGTGTGCGGGGCCGTGAAAAGACCGGCGAGTTGGTTCCGCCCGAACAGCGCCAGCACGGTCGCCAGAATTGCGAGCAACGGCCCCGGGTTGCGGCGGGCAGCGTCGACGGCGGCGCGTCCGAACTCGATGCCGGTCTCGCGGATTTCATCGATGGCCTCGCGGGCCAGCGCGCGCGGCGTGATACGCGACTGGATCTCGACGAGTGTCGCGGTCAGCGCATCGCGCGCGGCGCGGGCCTTGGCCTCGGCTTCGATCAGTTCCTGCCGCATCGTCAAAGCTTGTCCTCGATGTCGGTTGCCTTGCGCAGGCGTGCCAGCGCGAGCTGGACGAGCACCACCGCAATCACCAGCGCGCTCCCGACAACTGCCGCCGTTGCGCCGACAGCGCCCAAGGGTCGCCGCAGGATCACGATCAGCCCAACCAGCAGCGCAATGATCGCCGATTGGGCGAGCAGAAACGCCAGCAACAGGCTGACAATTGCCGTCCGCGCGTCGGCCAGCCGGTCAAACGCGCGCGCCCGATATAGCCGCAATTCCGCCCGCACGAACCGTTCGACATGGTCGATCAACCGCGCGAACAGCGCGGCGATGCTGTCGTCATCGGGTTCGGCGGGTGGGGTCGCCCGCTCGGGCTCAGGCGTCGACAGCGTCGTTTGCCCCAGCGGTGCCGGTGTCCTTGCTGGTGGCCGTCGCCTGCTCGTCGGACGAATCCAGGCCAGCCTTCACCAGCCGCGCAACGACGAAGCCGAGCGCGGCGGCAATGCCGATCGCGACTGCCGGCGACTTGCGCACGAAGCCCTGCACGTCAGCGACCAGATCGTCGATTTCCTTGGCCTTCAGGCCTTCGGAGAAGCTGGCGATGCTGTCGGCGGCGCTGCGGGCATATTGGCCGTAATTGGCGCCCAGCTTCTCGTCGACCGTATCGGCGGCATTGCCCATCAGCCGCGACACTTCGTCGAGCGCGTCCCCGGCACGGGCCTTGCCGTCGGCGGCAAGATCGCGTGCCTTTTCGGCGGCCTGCTTGGCGAAATTGGCGGCGCCGTCCTTGAACGACGCGCCGGCTTCACGGGCCGCATCGTCGGTTTGCTCGGCCGCGGTGGCGACCAGTTCGCCGGTTGCCGTGGCGGCGTCGTGAGCAGCGGTTGCGGCGTCATCAGCCGCCTTGTTGATCTCGTCGGTCATTTTGCGAAAAGCCCTTTCCCGATAATCCCCGACAACGCCCGGTGCCGAACCGCGTTCCGTGGCGTGAAGCCGAATTGCTCCGGCGCGGCGAAGGCGATAGAGCGCCCCCGCCGACCCGGTACCTTCGCCTATAAAGTAGGGAGATCATATCATGACCGCAATCATCGACATCCACGCGCGAACGATTGTCGACAGCCGCGGGAATCCGACGGTTGAGGTCGATGTGATGCTCGAAGACGGCAGCTTCGGTCGGGCGGCGGTGCCCTCGGGCGCGTCGACCGGCGCGCATGAAGCGGTCGAACGCCGCGACGGCGATGCCGATCTGTGGCTCGGCAAGGGCGTCCAGGGCGCGGTCGACGCCGTCAATGCCGATATCGCCGAGGCCGTGCTCGGCATGGACGCCGAGGATCAGGGCGACATCGACGGCGTGATGATCGAACTCGACGGCACCGACAACAAGTCGCGGCTCGGCGCCAACGCCATTCTGGGCGTCAGCCTCGCAGTCGCGAAAGCTGCTGCCGATGCCCGCGGCCTGCCGCTTTATCGCTATGTCGGCGGGGTTTCGGCGCATGTGCTGCCGGTGCCGATGATGAACATCATCAACGGCGGCCAGCATGCCGATAATCCGATTGATTTTCAGGAATTTATGATCGTGCCGGTCGGCGCGGACTCGCTGTTCGACGCGGTCCGCTGCGGCTCGGAAGTGTTCCACACGCTGAAGAAGGCACTGCACGAACGTGGCCTTGCGACGGCGGTCGGCGACGAAGGCGGCTTCGCGCCGAATCTCGCTTCGACCACCGACGCGCTCGATTTCATCATGCAGGCGGTCGAGAAGGCGGGCTACAAGCCCGGCGAGGACGTGATGCTCGCGCTCGACTGCGCGGCGACCGAATTCTTCAAGGACGGCGCCTATCACATCAGTGGCGAAGGCAAGGTGCTCGCGCCCGCCGAAATGGCCGACTATCTCGCCGACCTGACCCGCCGCTACCCGATCTTCTCGATCGAGGACGGGATGAGCGAGGATGATTTCGACGGGTGGAAAGCATTGACCGATCTGATCGGCGATCAGGTGCAACTCGTCGGCGACGATCTTTTCGTGACCAACCCGATGCGGCTCGCCGACGGCATCGACACCGGGCTGGCCAATTCGCTGCTGGTGAAAGTCAACCAGATCGGCACGCTCACCGAAACGCTCGCGGCCGTGTCGATGGCGCACCGTGCTGGCTATACTGCCGTCATGTCGCATCGTTCGGGCGAGACCGAAGACGCAACGATCGCCGATCTCGCGGTCGCCACCAATTGCGGGCAGATCAAGACCGGCAGCCTCGCGCGCAGTGACCGGCTCGCCAAGTACAACCAGCTGATCCGCATCGAAGAGGAACTGGGCGACGTCGCGCGCTATGCCGGGCTGTCGATCCTGCGCTGAGTCTTAATTGCGACAAAGCGTTGCGTTATCGGCGGTTGCCGCTTGACCGCCGAGTCGCGCTTGTGCAGAATCTGGTTAATGGACACACGCTCGACCTTTGCCAAAACGCTGCGCCGCGCAGCGGCACCCGCGCTGGCACTGATCGCAATGGCATTCTTCGGCGGCTACGCGATTGTCGGGGCGAATGGCGTGCTCGCCTACAGCGATTACAAGCGCCAGCTCGTCAAGCAGCAGGCAGTGTTTGCGCAGCTGGACAAGCAGCGTGCGGCACTCAAGAACCGCGTCGATCTGCTCGATCCCGACCATGCCAATCCCGACATGGTCGATCAGACTGCGCGCCAGAAGCTGAACGTCGTTCACCCCGACGAAGTGGTGTTGCCGCTGCGTTGATCGCCGGTGGCGCGCAGGTGATTGCACTTGGCCGCGAACTGGGCTTATAGCGCCAGCGCACTCCCCAGGCGAAAGAGGTCCACCCGACCGTGGCAAAAACCCCAGCGCGCAGCCGCAAAAGCGAACCGCTCCCCGTCAATCGCGAGCGTCCAAACGAACCGGAACGGTTCGTGGCGACGAAGGAGCAATTGCTCGAATTCTATCGCCAGATGCTGCTGATCCGCCGGTTCGAGGAAAAGGCCGGGCAGCTCTATGGCCTCGGCCTGATCGGCGGCTTCTGTCACCTTTACATCGGTCAGGAAGCGGTCGCGGTCGGCCTGCAATCGGCGCTGTCGGACAAGGACAGCGTGATCACCGGCTATCGCGATCATGGCCACATGCTGCTCTGCGGCATCCCGCCCAAGGATGTCATGGCCGAACTGACCGGGCGTGCTGCCGGCATTTCGAAGGGCAAGGGCGGCTCGATGCACATGTTCAGCGTCGAGCATAAATTCTATGGCGGTCACGGCATCGTCGGCGCGCAGGTGTCGCTCGGCACCGGCCTTGGCTTTGCGCACAAGTACAGCGGCGACGGCGGCGTCTGCCTTGCCTATTTCGGCGACGGCGCCGCCAATCAGGGCCAAGTGTACGAAAGCTTCAACATGGCCGAGCTGTGGAAGCTGCCGGTGATCTACGTCATCGAGAACAACCAATATGCGATGGGCACCAGCGTCAATCGCGCCTCGGCCGAGGATCAGCTGTTCCGACGCGGCGAATCGTTCCGCATCCCCGGCATTCAGGTTGACGGCATGGATGTGCTCGCGTGCCGCGGCGCCGCTGAGGAAGCGCTCGCCTGGGTGCGCAGCGGCAAGGGGCCGATAATTCTCGAGATGAAGACCTATCGCTATCGCGGCCATTCGATGTCGGACCCGGCGAAGTACCGCAGCCGTGACGAAGTGCAGGCCGTGCGCGACAAGTCCGACCCGATCGATCACGCCAAGAAGGAGCTCGAAGCGCTGGGCGTCGCCGAGGCCGAGCTGAAGGCGATCGAGCAGGACATCCGCAAGATCGTGAGCGAAGCCGCCGACTTCGCCGAGAGCACGCCCGAACCCGATGCGAGCGAACTCTATACCGACGTTCTGGTGGAGAGCTATTGAGATGGCGATCGAGCTGAAGATGCCCGCGCTTTCCCCGACGATGGAGGAGGGCACGCTTGCCAAATGGCTGGTGAAGGAAGGCGATGTCGTCAAATCGGGCGACATCCTCGCCGAAATCGAGACCGACAAGGCGACGATGGAATTCGAAGCCGTCGACGAAGGGACGATCGCCAGCATCCTGGTCGCCGAAGGGACCGACAATGTGAAGGTCGGCACCGTGATCGCGATGATCGCGGGTGAGGGCGAGGAAGCTACCCCCACACCCCCGCCGACCCCCGCTGCCGAAGCGCCTGCCACGGAGCAGAAGGCAGCTGAGTCGGACGCACCTGCGCCGAAAAAGGCCGACACTGGCACTGCGCAACTCGCCAGCAACAAAGCCGCAACCGTTGCCGATCCCGAAGTTCCCGCCGGTACCGAGATGGTCAAGCTGACGGTGCGCGAGGCGCTGCGCGATGCGATGGCCGAGGAAATGCGCCGCGACCCCCGCGTCTTCGTGATGGGCGAGGAAGTTGCGCAATATCAGGGCGCCTACAAAGTCACGCAGGGGCTGCTCGACGAATTCGGCGATGTCCGCGTCATTGACACGCCGATCACCGAATATGGCTTTGCCGGCGTCGGCACGGGGGCTGCGATGGGGGGCTTGAGGCCGATCGTCGAGTTCATGACCTTCAATTTCGCGATGCAGGCGATCGACCATATCGTCAATTCGGCGGCCAAGACCAATTACATGTCGGGCGGCCAGATGCGCTGCCCGATCGTGTTTCGCGGGCCCAATGGCGCCGCGAGCCGCGTCGCCGCGCAGCACAGCCAGAATTACGCGCCCTGGTATGCGAGCGTCCCCGGCCTGATCGTGATCGCGCCCTATGATGCCGCCGATGCCAAGGGGCTGATGAAGGCCGCGATCCGCAGCGAAGATCCGGTCGTATTCCTCGAAAACGAATTGCTCTATGGCCGCAGCTTCGAAGTGCCGAAGCTCGACGATCATGTTCTGCCGATCGGCAAGGCGCGGATCGTGCGGCCCGGCACGGACGTGACCATCGTCAGCTATTCGATCGGCGTCGGCATTGCGCTCGATGCTGCCGAGACGCTGGCGGGTGAAGGCATCCACGCCGAAGTGATCGACCTGCGCACGCTGCGCCCGCTCGACAAGCGCGCCGTGCTCGACAGCCTTGCCAAGACCAATCGCATGGTCGTGGTCGAGGAAGGCTGGCCGACCTGCTCGATCGCGTCGGAGATCATTGCGATCGCAATGGAGGAAGGCTTCGACGATCTCGACGCGCCCGTGCTGCGCGTCGCCAACGAAGACGTGCCGCTGCCCTATGCCGCCAATCTCGAAAAGCTTGCGCTGATCGATGCCGCGCGGGTCATGAGCGCGGTCAAGAAGGTCTGCTATCGCGGCTGAGCCTTGGGCTCAGGCCGCGAAGACGTTGCAGGTCGACCGCGTGGCGGCCGGGTTGGGGTTGTAGATCCGACTGAAGTCGCGGTTGTCGCGGATGATGTACGACGACATGAAGCGGATCTGCCGCGTGCCGAGGAAATAGGCCGTTACCAGCGGCTGATACTCGTAATTGACCTCGACGAACATCAGTCCCGACCCGGCTGGTGCGGAAATCAGCGCGCCGGGGTCGCCGACGCCGGAGGCAACGGTCGTCCCGGCGTTGCCGACGGTGGCGTCGGTGCCGGCAGTGGTCGTGGTCGAATAGCGCGAGTTGTACCCGGTGCCACTGCGCATCCCGATGCAACGCTGCCAGTGGATGCGCTGCACCGGGGCCGTGTCATAGGTCTGCTGGACATTTTCGACGCTTGACACGATGATCCGCCCGAACGTCGTCAGCCGGATGCCCCGACCCTGATAGCGCGCCGCCTGCAGCACGTCGTTCATATCGACTTCGCGCAATTGCTGCGTCGTCAGTGTCGCATCGGTGCCGACACGCGAGGCATTGTCGGCGAGGGAAAGTGCAATCTGGTTCACGCGCATGTTGACCAGCGCGAAGTTGGTCAATTCCATCGCATAGAGTGCAAATCCGGCCAGAAAGGGCAGGGTGAAGGCGAATTCGACCATCGCGACACCGCTGGAGTCGCGGCCAAGCCGCCGGAGAAGGCGAAGACGACGCATTATGTGCACACCGTTGCTTCTGCAGTTGTCGACTGGGTCGAATAGGGCTGGTTCTTGAGCAACGTCGACGAACTGATCGTCTGCGTGTTGCTGACGCCGAAGAAGCGCATGATCGGGAAAAGCCGCGGATAAGTGACCGTCATCGTGTAGAGCGCGACCGCATTGGCGCCACCCTGACCCGTCGTGCCCGGGTCTGAATCCCAGGTTTGGTTAGCATTCTGGTCGGTGTAGCATTCGCCGGTTTCGCGCGTACCGTTGCCGTTGGTGTCGACGAACGGCTCGGGCGCAACTTCGGTGAAGCTGTCATAGCTTTTGCGCGACGAACTGAAGGTCGCGCTCCGGGCGAGCTGACGCACAGAGGTCTGCACCTTGGCATCAATGGCCGTCGTATTGTTGGCGCCGCCTTCGATACCCGAATCGCGCCCGGCCTTCTGCACCGCGCCGTTGAGCACGCTTTGCAGATAGGCCTGATAAAGCACGTCGCTCAGCCCCATGAACAGCGCGAGCATCACCGGGGCGAGCAGCCCGAATTCGGTGATCGCATTGCCACGACGATCGCGCCACAGGCGCCGCATGCGCGCGATCATTGCGACACCCGCAGCCGCGCCACGCGCTGGGCGATGGTCTGGAACTTGTCGTTCAAATCGCTGCCGCTGGTCGACGACAGCGATTGCGACGGGCTGCTTGCGCACTGCTGCAGCTCGGGCGTTGCCGCCAGGCCGAGCGCGACCGTCCAGATGCTGATGTTCATCGACTTGGCCTTGGCGCACACCGCCAGGAAGCGCGCGTTGTGGTAATCCTCCTGACTGGTGAAGGTGCCGCCGGTCACGCGACGATCGAAATATTCGACGCCGTATTGGCCATAGATCGACACGTTGGGCGCCATGTCGCCGTCGGTCAGGAACACAATCACGCGGTTCGGCGGATTGCGACCCGGCCAGGCGGCCGTGTCATTGGCAAAAATGCCGGTCGGCGAGATCAGGCGGAGGCCCCAGATCATGCCGGTGTCGTGATAGGTGCCGCCGATCGGACGGAAATCGGTCGCATTGACGTAATTGGTCACGTCGGTCAGCGACATCGTCGCCAAGCGGCGCACCGGCTTGCCGCAGCTGTGCCAGCCCGCCTTCAGCAATTGCTGGTTGTTGTAGTTGAAATAGGACAGCGCCGTCGCGATGCTTGTCGTGTCACCGTTCGACGTGGTGTTGGCGGTGCTGCTATAGCCATAGGTGCCGCCAGTATAGTTGCGGCCATAGATCACCTGTGGCCACGCCGGGCGCCAGCGCGTCGCGTCGCTGGTCGGCACCAGATCCGGGTCGAGATCGGGCGGCAGGCTGTTGATATTGAAGGTCGACGATGCGGTGGTGTCGCGCTCCTCGATGCAGCCCTGCCAGCTGGCCGTGCCCGTATCGACGCGCGTCGGATCGTCGACCGAGGCATTGGTCAGCAAGCTGCTGACGTTGAGCGACGTCGGGCCATAGGTCCAGGTCGGGCCATAGACGATATCATAGACGCGGCAGCGCCCATTGTTGTTGGTCGCCCAGCTCACGGTCCGCTCGGTCGCCTGACCGGTCGCGCTATTATAGGTGAGCGGCGTCGCGGGATTTCGCGGGATCTTATAAGTGTCGCAGGTCGCTGAATTCATGTTGGTGTATTGGGCGATCTGCGTATTCGATATCTGATAGTCTGCGGTCACGCGACGCGACTGATACGTCCAGTTGGTCGTGGCATTGCCTGCGCCCCCAACCATATATTGGGGGTTGATCGACATGATCGCCTTCCCGGCGTTGACGACCGACGTGTAGGTGACAAAGCCGTAGCGGATGTTCGTTCCCGGCTGAACATTTGCCGCCATCGTGTTGTAAAAGCTGATGACGGCGGTGCGCAGCGCGGAAATGCGCGAGCCGGTTTTCTCGTTCACATAATAGCCATATGATCCCGGATAGCCGGCCACGCTGTCGTTGACGCTGCCCGATGCGGCGCCGAGCGCAGAGTCCGCCGGGCGCGTATAGGCAGACGTGCCCTGCGTGCCGACGCTGGCGGAGCAGGTCGCATTGTCTTCGCTCGGCAGACAGGCCATCGACCCGGTCGTGTCGAGCACGAACATGATGTCGGTATCGGCCAGATCGTAGCGCGCCTCGCAGGTCACGTTGATCGTCTGGTTGGGCATGCCGATGATCTTGGTCAGTGACATCGGCACCACGGCCGACGCAGTGCCCGAAACGCGGTTGTTGTTGGTTTTCGATGGCGTGAAGGTGACGCTGCTCGTCCCCAGCCAACCGGCTTTGAAATTATTGTTGAAGAAATTGGTCGCCTGGGTGGAGGAATTGGTGTCGAGCGTCGTCGCGGCGCTGTCGATCATGAAGCGGCGCCCGGCGAGCACGCCTGAGTCGCACGCCTGCTGCAGCCGCACCTTGACGAGGTAGAGTCGCGCCGTGTCGACGCTCGACCCCGCGATCACGATTGTCACCGTCAGCATGATTGCGGCCAGCGCCAGCACGTTGCCGCGCTGTTCACGCGCCAGCCGCGCGAGCAATCGCATCACGCCGCCATGCCCTGTGCTGCCCCTGCTCATCTGTTTTCAGCCCGAAAATAAGGTTCTTCGATCGTTGCGTTACTGTGTCCTTGGTTGCATCGGCTTAAGCAGGACTGGTTAACGTCGCGCTTACCCCGCTATGGGAGCGGCATGAGTTCGCAGTTGCCGCCGCCCGCCGATCCCGAAATCGCGCTGTCGATCAGCTATGCGCCGGTCGGGCGCCGGGCAGGCCTGACCGCGCTCTGGGCACTCGATGCGCAACTCGGCGCGACGCTGCGGCAGGCGAAGGACCCGATGGTCGCGCGGTTGCGGCTGACCTGGTGGTATGAAGCGCTCGGTCGGCTCGACACCGCGCCGCCGCCCGCGCAGCCGCTGCTGGCGGCGCTTGCCGAAACGTTGCTGCCGCACGGCGTCCGTGGGCAGGCGCTTGCCGCCATGACTGATGGCTGGGAAGCGTTGCTGCTGCCCGATCCGCTCGGCGACGAAGCGCTGGCCGATTATGCGCGCGGCCGTGGCGCGCTGTTCGCGCTCGCGGGCGATTTGCTGGGGGCAGCGAGCGATCCGCTGGTCGCAGCCGGACAGGGGTGGGCACTGATCGATCTCGCTGCGCATGTCCGCGCGCCTGATGTGGCGTTGCGCGCGCGTGCGCTGGCGGCGCCGCTGCTGGCCGAAGCCTTGGCGCCGCGCTGGCGTTCGGCAGGGCGACCGATGGGGGCCATTGCCGCGCTCGCTGCGCGCGACCTGCGCCGCCGGGATCGCGAGCCGAAAGGCGCGCCGGGGCGTGTGCTGCGGATGTTAAGACACCGGATTACCGGGCGTTAGGCTTCCGCTCGCGCCGCGGCTCGATTAGTCTGGCAGGCGGCAAGGGGGAGTCGCGGCGATGTGGCGGTATCTGGCAGGTGCAGTGGCGGCATTGCTGCTCGCCAGCGCGGGCGTGTTCTGGTTCAATTCCGGCGCGGCCAATCGCGGCGTTCAGCCGATCCTGCCCGCGCTGCCGCAGACGGCGGGGCAGGAGAGCGGCGCGCTGCCCGACGACATTCCCGAAGCGAGCGCCAAGACGCGCGAGCAGCGCCGCTTCGGGCGGCTCGACAAGGACAAGAACGGCAGCATCACCCGCGAGGAATATCTGGCGGCGCGGCGCAAGGCCTATGCCAAGCTCGACACCAATGGCGACGGGCGGCTCGATTTCGACGAATGGGCGATCAAGGCGACGACGAAGTTCGCTGGCGCCGACAAGGACAAGTCGGGTGCGCTGACGGCGACCGAATTCGCGACTACGGCGGTCGTGCGCAAGGCCCGGCCCAAGGCGAAATGCGTCTGTCCGCCGGTTACGTCGGCGCCTGCCGCCGCAGACGACGAGAATTAAGCGTAGGACCAATCACCTCCGTTCGTCCCGAGCGAAGTCGAGGGGTGGGCCATAAGCGACTGGCCCCGGGGCCTGTGTCTCGACTTCGCTTGACACGAACGGGGTAGCTTATGATTGCCCGCTTTCGAGCTTCAAGCCGCTAGCCACCCCTGCAAGGCTTCGCGCGCCCGTGCGGTGTAAAGCAACTTGCGATCCGCCTTCTTCGTCCGCCCCGTAATCGGCGGCATCAGCCCGAAATTGACGTTCATGGGCTGATAGGTCTCGGCCTCGGCCGCGCCGGTGATGTGGTGGAGCAGCGCCCCCAGCGCAGTCTCGACCGGCGGCGGCGTCATCGCCGCCCCGCGCAGTTCCGCCGCCGCGAAGCGCCCCGCGAGCAGCCCGATCGCCGCGCTTTCGACATAGCCTTCGCACCCCGTGATCTGCCCGGCGAAGCGCAGGCTCGGCCGCGCCTTCAGCCGCAGCGTCGGGTCGAGCAGCTCGGGCGAGCGGATGAAGGTGTTGCGGTGCAGCCCGCCCAGCCGGGCGAACTCGGCCTGCTCCAGCCCCGGGATCGTGCGGAACAGCCGCACCTGCTCGGCGTGCTTGAGCTTGGTCTGGAAGCCGACGATGTTCCACAAGGTGCCGCTGGCGTTGTCCTGCCGCAACTGCACCACCGCATAGGGCCAGCGCCCGGTCCTCGGATCATCAAGCCCGACCGGCTTCATCGGGCCATAGCGCAGCGTGTCGACCCCGCGCGCCGCCATCACTTCGATCGGCATGCAGCCTTCGAAATAGGGGACGTTCTCCCACTGCTTGAACTCGGTCTTCTCGCCGTCGATCAGCCCCTGATGAAAGGCGAGATACTGTTCCCGGTTCATCGGGCAGTTGATGTAATCCTTGGTCTCGCCCTTGTCCCAGCGCGACTGCATCCACGCGACCGACATGTCGATGCTGTCGTGGTGGACGATCGGCGCAATCGCATCGAAAAAGGCGAGCGCATCCTTGCCGGTCTCCGCGCCGATCGCCTCGGCGAGCCCCGGCGCGGTCAGCGGCCCGGTGGCGATGATCGCCGGCCCCTCGGGCAGCGCATCCACCCGCTCGCGCACGATGGTGACGTTGGGATGGCTGGCAAGCGCCGCCGTCACGCCGTCCGAAAAGCGATCGCGATCGACCGCGAGCGCCGAGCCTGCGGGCACCCGGTGCCGATCGCCCTCGCGCATGATCAGCGATCCGAGCGCGCGCATCTCGGCATGGAGCAGCCCGACCGCATTGCTCATCGCGTCGTCCGAGCGGAAGCTGTTCGAACAGACGAGCTCGGCAAGGCCATCGGTGTTGTGCGCGGGCGTGGTCGAACCCGAGCCGCGCATTTCGGACAGTTTCACGCGCAGGCCCGCCTCGGCAAGCTGCCACGCCGCCTCCGAACCGGCCAGCCCGCCGCCGATGATGTGGATGTCGTGGGTCATAGGCAAATCGTCATTCGGTTTTTTAGGTCTCTGGGGGAGGTTGCGGCGCGCCACGTCGAGATGGTTGCCATGATAGGTTTGTTTGTCGGCATTTGCGGGCTCTCCGGGCCCCGGTTCTAGCGGGGGGACTTGGGCATTCAACCTCTCGCGCCATCAAGCTGCGCCGCAATGGCCTTTTTCATGCCGATCCGGCAGAGCGGTGCGGGGAGGATGGGCAATGCAGTATCGCTGGCTTTTCTGGATCGCGGTCGCGGCGGGGGCGAGTTACTTTCCGGCGACCTGGGTGCTGCCCGATGGCGCGGCGCTGACGGCGTGGAAAGGCTCGGGCGTCGGCTTGCTCGCGCTCTGGGCAGCGCTCAACGCACGCTCAGCCAGCGGCTGGACGATTGCCGCCGTGCTCGCACTTGGCGCAACCGGCGACGTGCTGCTCGATGCAATCGGGCTGACGGTCGGCGCCGTGGCCTTCCTTGCCGGGCATTTGCTGGCAACCGGCTTCTATTGGGTCTGGCGGCGCGAGGATTTACGGGCGAGCGCGCCGATCGCGATCGGGCGGCTGCTCCTCATCCCGGCAATTGCGTGGTTCATGCCTGCCGATCGCGCGGCGGCGCCGGGGATTGCGCTCTACGCTGGCGGGCTCGCGCTAATGGCGGCAGCGGCGTGGGTCAGCCGTTTCCCGCGCTTGCTGGTGTCGCGCGGTGCGCTGTTCTTCGCTGCGAGCGATTTGCTGATTTTCGCGCGGATGGGGCCGCTGGAGGGATCGGCGGCGCCCGATCTGCTGGTCTGGCCGCTCTATTTCGGCGGGCAGGCGATGATTGCGTGGGGGGTGGTCGGCTATCTGCGGAGGGGTGCGGGGACGGGTTAGCGTGCTGGCCCTCTTATCCCCCACCGCTCGTGTCGAGCGTACTCGAGACGCAGGCCCCACGCACACCGCTTTCGGCCTGTTTCTCGACTTCGCTCGAAACAAACGAGGGATGGCGGGGATGTCTTGACCTACGCCCCTTCGGCCAAGATCGCCTCGATCGTCGTGCGCAGCGAATCGCGGGTCTGGTACAGCCAGTTGCCCGAGCCGCGGCCCTTTGGCTCTTCCCATTTCTCGGTGATTTCGATCGCGAGTTGATGCGGATCGACCGGCAAACCGGCAGTGCGCTTCGCGGCAATCGCGTCCTTGATTTCGGTGCGAAGGACGGCGTCAATGTCCATGAGCTTCAGTCTCCTTGGAGGCGCACTATGCCCCGATTCACCGGTGCTGGGAATATGCCCCTGAGACCATGAGCGAAGACAGGTGACGCGATCAGCCAGCGACCGGCAGCATCACCTGACCATTCGCGTCGCGCTGTAGCGGGCCATATGCAACCACCGCCGACAGCGGCAACGGACCATAAATGTGCGGGAACAGCTGGCCGCCGCGCGACGGCTCCCACTTCACCGTCGCGCCCAGCGCCGGAAGGTCGACGGCAGCAACCCACAGGTCGCTCTGCCCTGCGAAATGTTTGTCGACTGTCTCGGTCAGCTGGGCGGCGGTCGACAGATGCACATAGCCATCGGCAAGGTCGATCGGCGCCCCTGCAAAGCTGCCGTCGCGCTCGAGCATCGCCATTTGCTCGGCGGTGAGCACCTTGTACGCGGTCGACGTTTGCATGCGTTACCCAATCTTGGTAATTTGTCGGCGGAGGTATGCGACCATGCGCAACACGTCAATCGCACTCAGCGATCACTGGGTAAAGTTCACCGCCGATCTGGTCGCCAGCGGCCGCTATGGCTCGACCAGCGAAGTCGTGCGCGAAGGGCTTAGGCTGGTGGAGGCGCGCGAGGCCATGCTGGTGCAGTTGCGTGCCGCACTAATCGAAGGCGAGAACAGCGGCCCCGTGGTCCCGTGGGACCTGAAAGAATTCTTGGCTGAAATGCATGCGGAGCATCAGGCGCGCCAATGATGCGCGTGACGATCCGCCCCGCAGCGCGGCAGGATATCGCAGCGATCTGGAGGTACACCGCTGCGACTTGGGACGTGCCACAAGCTGACGCCTATGTTACCGCGTTGGACGACGCGATCATGCGCCTAGCGAGCAAACCCGGATCGGTGCCGCGCTGCGACTGGATTCGGCCCGGTTACCGCCGCCTCAAGGCAGGATCGCACTATGTCTTCGCGCGGATCGAAGGCGACCAAGTCATCATCGTTCGGGTACTCCATGAACGAATGAACTTTGCAGATCACCTGGACATCGATGGCGGTTCGAACGAAGACGAGGGATAATGAACGATCAATCGACCGGTGGTTCCACCTCCGCTGAGCCATCGTCGCCATCATCGCTCTCACTGATCTTCGCGGCACTCACGACATGCTCGTCCTTGCCGACGTCGAACAGCTTTACCCCCGCCGAGCCACGGCCGATGACGCGCAGCGAATCGAGCGGCATGCGGATCAGCTTGGCCTGGTCGGTCACCAGCATCAGCTGGTCGTCGCGTGTCGCCGGGAAGCTGGCGACGACGGGGCCATTGCGGGCGATGTTGTCGATGTTGGTAATGCCCTGGCCACCGCGCCCGATGCGGCGATAATCATAGGCCGACGACAACTTGCCATAGCCATTGGCGCACACCGTCAGAATGAACTGCTCGCGCGCCTGCAATTCGGCGAAGCGCTCGGCATCCATCGCCGGTTCGCCGTCCTTCTCGGGCTTCCACGGCGCGAACTTCAGATAATCCTCGCGCTCTTCCTGCGTCGTGCCGACACGGTGGAGCACCGACAGCGAAATCACCGCATCGCCATTCTTCAGCGCAATTCCGCGCACCCCGGTCGAATTGCGGCTCTGGAACTCGCGCACGTCATCGCCGGCGAAGCGGATCGCCTTGCCGTCGCGCGTCGCGAGCAGCACGTCGTCGCCCGCATCGAGCAGCGCGACACCGATCAGCGTGTCGTCGGCATCCTCGCCGTCGAACTTCATCGCGATCTTGCCGTTCGACGGCACGTTGGTGAAGGCATCCATCGAATTGCGGCGCACATTGCCCTTGGCGGTCGCGAACATCACGTGCAGCGCACCCCATTCGGCCTCGTCCTCGGGTAGCGGCAGCACGGTCGAGATCGTCTCGCCATCGGCGAGTGGCAGCAGGTTGACCATCGGCCGCCCGCGCGTCGCGGGGCCGCCCTCGGGCAGCTTCCACACCTTCAGGCGGTAAACCTTGCCGTGCGTCGAGAAGAACAGGACGGGCGTGTGGGTGCTGGTGACGAACAGATTGGTGACGGCATCCTCGTCCTTGGTCGCCATGCCCGAACGGCCCTTGCCGCCGCGCGCCTGGGCGCGGAAGGTGTCGAGCGGGGTGCGCTTGATATAGCCCTGGAGCGTGACGGTGACGACCATCGCTTCGCGCTCGATCAGGTCTTCGTCCTCGATCCCGTCGGCAGCGGCGGCAATCTCGGTCTTGCGCGGGGTGGCGAAGGCCGCGCGCACCTCGACCAGCTCTTCGCGCATCACCGCGTAGAGCTTGGCGCGGTCGGCGAGGATCGCGAGCAGCTCGGTGATCGATTCGGCCAGCGTCTTGAGTTCGTCGCCGATCTCGTCACGGCCGAGCGCGGTCAGCCGGTGGAGCCGCAGGTCGAGGATCGCGCGCACCTGAATGTCGGAGAGCGTATAGGTGTCGCCCTCGATCTCGGCCTCGACCGCTTCGACGAGCCGGATATAGGGCAGGATTTCGGCTACCGGCCAAGCGCGAGCGGCGAGCGCGGCGCGGGCGATGGCGGGGTTGGCCGACGACCGGATGATCCGCACCACTTCGTCCATGTTGGTGACGGCGATCACCAGCCCGAGCAAGATATGCGCGCGCTCGCGAGCCTTGAGCAGTTCGAACTTCGACCGCCGCGTGATAACTTCCTCGCGGAACTTGATGAACGCGTCGATGATGTCGCGCAGCGTCAGCGTCTCGGGACGCCCGCCGCGGATCGCGAGCATGTTGGCGGGGAAGCTCGATTGCGCCGGCGTGTGCCGCCACAGCTGGTTGAGCACGACTTCGGGCGTCGCATCGCGCTTCAGGTCGATGACGATGCGCACGCCTTCGCGATTCGATTCGTCGCGGATGTCGCTGATGCCCTCGACGCGCTTGTCCTTGGCGGCTTCGGCGATCTTTTCGACGAGCGCGTTCTTGCCCGACTGATAGGGGATCTCGGTCAGCACGATCGAGCGGCGGTCGCCGCGACTTTCCTCGATCTCGTGGCGCGACCGCACGATGATCGACCCGCGACCCTCGGCATAGGCGTTCCGGCAGCCGCTGCGGCCCAGGATGATCGCGCCGGTCGGGAAGTCGGGACCGGGGACGATCTCCATCAGCTCTTCGATCGTCAGCGGATCGCCGCCGCTGACCGCGCGGTCGATCGTCGCAAGGCACGCGTCGACGACTTCGCCCAGATTATGCGGCGGGATGTTGGTCGCCATGCCGACCGCAATGCCGCCCGCGCCGTTGACGAGAATGTTGGGGAAGCGGGCAGGAAGCACCGACGGCTCTTCGCGCGAGCCATCATAGTTGGGCGTGAAGTCGACCGTATCCTTGTCGATATCGCCGAGCAGCGTCATCGCCGCCTTGGTCAGCCGCGCTTCGGTGTAGCGCATCGACGCCGGCATATCCGGGTCCATCGACCCGAAATTGCCCTGGCCGTCCATCAGCGTGACACGCATCGCCCAGTCCTGCGCGAGGCGGGCGAGCGCCATGTAGATCGAGCTGTCGCCGTGCGGGTGGTAATTACCCATCACGTCGCCGACGATCTTGGCGCATTTGCGGTACGGCTTGCCGGGGACGAAGCCGCCTTCGAGGCTCGAATAAAGGATGCGGCGGTGCACCGGTTTCAGCCCGTCGCGCACATCGGGCAGCGCGCGCGCGACGATGACGCTCATCGCATAGTCGAGGTAGCTCGACCGCATCTCGTCGACGATGCTGATCGGGGAAATATCGGAAGGGTCGGCGAGCAGGGTCTCGTCGGTCAATGCACGGTGCTTTCGGAAAGAAGGGTGTTTCGTTTCTGTGACGGTTCTAGCCCGCCCGATGGCCTTTGTCACCCTCGCGCGCGTGCGTGCGCGCGAGGCGATGGATCAGGGCGCCACCTCGACCCCGTCCCACGCGAACAGCTTGCCGCTGTCGGGCGGGCGCAGGCCGTCGAGCACGTCGAGCAGCTGCACCGCCGCGCGCCCGGCATCGAACAGCCGCCCCGGCGCGACATTGCCCTGAAAGGGCTTGGACAGCGCCGTATCGACCGTGCCGGGATGCAGCGCCACGACGATCGAGCTCGAATTGCGGCGCTGCTCCTCGATCGCGATCGTGCGGATCAGCTGGTTGAGCGCTGCCTTCGACGCGCGATAGCCGTGCCAGCCGCCCAGCCGGTTGTCTGAAATGCTCCCCACGCGCGCCGACAGCGCGGCGAAGATGCAGCGGCCGGACTTGGGCATCAGCGGCAGGAAATGCTTGGCGACCAAAGCGGGGCCGATCGCATTGATCGCGAAGTTGCGCGCGAGCCACGCCGGATCGAGCTCTTTCAGGGCTTTCTCGGGGCCGCGGGTGCCGTCGTGCAGTAGTCCCGTTGCCACGACCACCAGCGTCGGCGGCGGCCCCTTGGCAACTTCGGCTGCGGCGGCAGCGATGCTCGCTTCATCCGCGATGTCGATGTGGCCAGCCCCGGTGAAGGAGCGGGCGAAGCGGTGCACGGCTCCATGGCTCGCTTCGTCCTCGATCGCGTCGGCAATCGCGGCGCCGATCCCGCCCGATGCGCCGATGATTACGGCGGACGGTGCAATGCTGTGCGTCATTTTTCCCTCTCGGTCGTTACCGCTGCGTCTAGGGCTGGTGCGGCGCCGTTCAAAGCCCGTTCACCGCATCGTCGCTAGGGCGGTGCGGTGCATTGGGTTGAACGCTGCTGCGCGCGCCTTTAAGGCGACGACCAACATGAACACATCAATCGCCCTCGGGAGGAGATTTCTGACATGGTGACTCTGGCGAAGATTGGAACCGGGGCAGCGCGCGCTGCGATTCTGCTGGTCGGCGCGGCCGCTATCGCGATGCCGGCTACCGCCGTGGCCAAGGAAAAGAAGAAGGAAGAGGCGCCCGCCGGTCCCCAGCTGAGCCCGGAATTCCGCAAGGCCGCGGTTCCCGCCGACCAGGCGCTGCGTGCGATCAACGACAAGCTCAAGGTGTCGATGGCGACCGATGTTTCGGCCGACCTTACCGCTGCCGATCCGCTCGTCGCGGCTGCCGAGGCGGCGGCCAAGACCGAAGACGATACCTATTACAAGCTGAGCCTGCGCCTGAAGCTCGAGGATATGAGGGCGCAGGCTGCCTCAAAGGGCGATGCCAACCTCTATCGTCAGAAGGAAGGGCCGCTGATCGAGCCGCTGAAGGCGCTCATCGCGCACCCGCGCAGCTCGCAGGCCGAACGCGCCATCTACCTCAATCGCCTTGGCGAGCATGCCTATGACCTGAAGGACTATGCCGGCGCGCTGGCCTATTTCCAGCAGGCGAAGGCTGCGGGGTCGACGGCCAGCAATCTTGGCCTGAACATCGTCCGCGCCAAGACCGAGGGCGGCGACATCGCCGGTGGGATCGCCGAAATGAAGGCGCTGATCGCGGCCGAGCGCGCCGCTGGCCGGACGCCGCCCGAAAGCTGGTATCTTTATGCGCGCGCCAAGGCGAACGGCGCGAAGATGACGGTCGAGTTCCTCGACTGGACGAAGGTGTGGCTCGCCGCCTATCCGACGGCCAAGAATTGGCGCGACGCGCTGGTCTATTACGGCTTCCAGGGCCCCTATAAGCTCGACAAGCGCGAGCGGATCGACATCTGGCGCCTGCTGCGCATGGCCAAGTCGCTGGGCGACCAGAATGACTATGCCGAATATGCCCAGAACCTGTTCGACGTCGGTCTGCCCGAGGAAGCCAAGGCCGTGATCGAGGAGGGCCGCGCGGCAGGCAAGGTGCCCGCAACCGGCGGGCCGAATGCGATGATCATGAGCGACGCGGTGGCCGCGATCAAGGCCGAAGGGCCGCTTGATGCGCTCGCCAAGAAGGCGGCGGCAGCGCCCAACGGCATCCTCGCCGCGGCGACCGGCGACGGCTATCTGGGCGCAGGCGATTATGCCCATGCGATCGAACTCTACCAGCTTGCGCTGAAGAAGGGCGGCGTTGCCAAGCCCGAGGAAGTACTGACTCACCTGGCGATTGCGCAGGCGCGGTCGGGCGACCGGGCAAGCGCCAAGGCGACCTTTGCGATGGTGAAGTCGCCGCCGCGCGCCGACATCGCCAGCTTCTGGATGCTGTGGCTGGATAGCACCCCGGCGGCCTGACGATCACGCCCCCGCCATCCGCATCAGGATGGCGGGGCGCTCTGATGCTCAGTCTTCGAGATTGACCGGAATGCCCGGTACGGCTTTTGCCGTCCGGATCGTCAGCGACGTCTTGACGCTGGCGACATTGGGCGCCGTCGTCAGCCGCGACGTCAGAATTTCCTGAAAGGATTTCAGGTCGGTCGCGACCAGCTTCAGGATGAAATCGATCTCGCCGTTCAGCATGTGGCATTCGCGGACTTCGGGAATCGCGGCGATGTGGCTTTCGAACGCCGCCAGATCGGATTCGGCCTGGCTGCGCAGCGACACCATCGCGAACACGGTGATCGGATAGCCGAGGGTGGCGGCGTCGAGGTCGGCATGATAGCCGCGGATCGCGCCTTGCTCCTCGAGCGCGCGGACGCGGCGCAGGCACGGCGGCGCCGTGAGTCCCACCCGTTCGGCGAGATCGACATTGGTCATGCGGCCATCTTCCTGCAGCAGATCGAGAATCTGCCGATCGATGCGATCGAACGCCATGCCCATCCCTTCCGGTTTGTGAACAAATCAATACTCAGGCGGCGCTATCCTATTATATAATTGCCCGCAAACGCAATTGTCCCACATTGTGACGTGCCAAAAAGAACGGTTCCCTTGGCCGTCCGCCCGCGGTTAAGAAATCCTTACGATGGCGCTCGTCAGGCGCGCCGAGGGACCGTGATTTGCGCTTCGACGACAGTCTTTCCACCGTGTTGGCCACCGACGTCTCGACGCCCTTCGGTGCGCAGACGGCATGGCGGCAGCTTGTCGATCTCGTCGGGCGCGGGCGCGCAGAAGCGACGATGGACACAATGGCGACGCTGCGCGACCTGCGCGCCCGCGTGCCCGCCAAGATTCGCGCGGCATCGGCGCGGGCGCTGACCTATGCCGCGCCGCCCGCGCCACTGGTGCGGCTGTTCGCCGAGGATGATGCCAGTGTCGCGGCGCCAGTCCTGCGCACGGCGCGCCTGCCGGCAAGCGACTGGACAGCAATGCTCGTCGCGATGTCGGCGCAGGGCCGCGCCATCCTGCGCCATCGGCGCGACCTGCCGCCGGAGGTGATGCGCGCACTTGGCGATTTCGGCCCGGTCGATTTCGTGCTGTCGGTCGATCCGGCGCGTGTGCCATCGGCAGATGGCCCGGCAGAGGCGTCGCGCAACCGGCCCGTTGCCGCATGGGACGCGCTGGTCGCCGACCTGGAGGCGGACGCGGCGGCGCCGTCCCCGCCCGAGGCTGTGCCCGTCGACGAATCGACCTTCGCATCCTTTGCCAGCGTCGCGCAGGCGCTGCCCGCCGTCGTCGAGGCGCATCGTCAGCTCGGATGCGGCGAGACCGCCGAGGCGCCTGCGGCGGATGCACCCGGGCTGCCCGCCGCCGAGCCCGCGTCTGGGACGTTCCAGATTCCGGACATCGTCGCGCGCATCGACGCTTTCCGTCGCCAGCGCGACGAAGCCGCCGCGGTGCCGTCTGCGTCGCCGGTCCCGTTGCGTGCGCCAACGGCTCCTGCGCGCCGCTTCCAGTTCGAAACCGATGCCGACGGCATCATCCGCTGGGTCGACGGTGTCGATCGCAGCGCGGTGATCGGCATTTCGATCGCTTATGGCGCGGCCGGCGCTGCTGCTGTGGACGGCAATGCGACCGGGGCGTTCCGCCGCCGCGCCCGGCTCGACGATGCCCGGCTCGAAATCGCCGGCCAGTCGGCCGCGTCGGGTGCCTGGCGCATTTCCGCCATGCCGTGCTTCGATCGGGTGAGCGGCACCTTCATCGGCTATCGCGGTGCCGCCCGCCGCCCGCGTGCCGACGAGCAGGCACATATCGAAAGCGGCTCGGTGGATTCGCTGCGCCAGCTCGTCCACGAACTGCGCACGCCGACCACGGCGATCGCGGGCTTTGCCGAAATGATCGAAAGCGAAATGCTCGGGCCGGTCGGCGCGGCCTATCGCGGCTATGCCGGGACGATCGTCGAGCAGGCGCGGGCGCTGCTGGGGGCGATCGATGATCTCGATCTGGCGACGCGAATCGAATCGCGCGCGCTCGATCTGCGGCCAAGCGACGTGCCGCTCGCGCCGATATTGGTCCGGGTGCTGAAGGACCTCGAGCCACTCGCGACGCTGCGCGGCGCCGAGACGACGCTCGACATCGGTTACGATGTGCTTGCCAAGGGCGATGATCGCGTGATCGAGCGGTTGCTCGCGCGGCTGATTGCGGTGCTGGTATCGGCGGCGCGCGCGGGGGAGACAATCGCGGTGCTGGCGACGCGCGAGGACAGCGACGCCGTGGTCCGGCTGACGCGTCCCGAAGCGCTGATCGTTGCGACGGGCAATAGCGCGCCTCTGGCGATCGACGCCGAGGAAGAGGCGGCGGCGGGCGCGCCGCTGCTGGGGTCGGGCTTTGCGCTCCGGCTGGCGATGAACCTTGCCCGCGAGCTGGGTGGTACGCTCCTCATCGGCGAGACGCGCTTGACTTTGCGGCTGCCCGCCGCCTTTGCTGGCGATATGGGACAGGCGTCGACCAACTGATCGCGATGGCGGGATTTTCGCCGCCGGTGCCGGCGCCCGCCGCGCTTGTCGACTGGCCCGACAGTTTCGGTACGCACTTTACCGTCTTCGTCGATACCGAGGAGGAATTCGACTGGCGCGCCGATTTCGCGCGCGCCGGGCACAGCACCCAATCGGTATCCGCGATCCCGGCGGCACATGCCCGCTTCGCCGATCGCAGTGTGCCACTCGTCTATCTGGTCGATTATCCGATCGCGACCGATCCGCGTGCGGTCGATATCCTGCGCGCCGTGCTCGCCGATGGCCGGTCGACGATCGGCACCCAGCTTCACCCCTGGGTCAACCCGCCGTTCGACGAGGCGCTGAGCCCAGCCAACAGCTATGTCGGCAATCTGCCCGAAGCCGTCGAAGCGGCCAAGCTCGACGTGCTGACGGCGGCGATCACCAGCGCTTTCGGGGCGCGACCGGTCGTCTATCGCGCGGGGCGCTATGGCATCGGGCCCAACAGTTGGCGGCTGCTGGTCGAGCGCGGCTATCGCATCGATAGTTCGATCCGCGCGCATTATGACTATCGCGCCGATGGCGGCCCCGATTTCACCGCGGTCGGCAGTGCCGCCTTTCACTGTGGTCCCGACAATGCGCTGATCGAGTTGCCACTGACGACGGTCTTCACCGGGGTGCTGCGGCGGCGCGGCGAGACGCTGTACGGCACGTTGGGTCGCGTGCCGCGTGGCCGGGGCGTGGCGGCGCGCACGGGGCTGTTGTCGCGCGTATCGCTCACGCCCGAAGGGATGCCGCTGTCCGACGCGCTCGAAGCCGTGCGCGTGGCCGTGGGCGAGGGGACGCGCCTGCTGAATTTCGCTTTCCATTCGCCCTCGCTCGCGCCGGGGCACACGCCCTATGTCCGCAATGCCGCCGACCTCGTGGCCTTCCATCGCTGGTGGGACGGCGTGCTCGACCTGCTCGACCGGCTCGGCGCGCGGCCGGCGACGATTGGCGATCTGCTCGACGCCTGCTGAAACTTGCGCCCGCGCGCGCGCTTGCCTAGTCGGAGGCCAAGGGCCTGTAGCTCAATGGTAGAGCCAGCCGCTCATAACGGCCAGGTTGCGGGTTCGAATCCTGCCGGGCCCACCAATGCCCTGCCACGCAGCGCGCTTGCATCGCGCCGCACTCGCCCCTAAGCCCCGCTCGATCCGAAGCGTGTCAGCGTCGGGGAGTGGCGCAGTCTGGTAGCGCGCCTGCTTTGGGAGCAGGATGTCGCAGGTTCGAATCCTGTCTCCCCGACCACGCTTGCGCGACGTCGCCGATGGGCCGTTAAAGCGCGCGCATGACTAAATTTTCCATGCGTGCTCATTTGGAACCATTGGCTGACGATGTGTAACAAATCCGTCATTTGGCATCGTTACGGCCCTAACGATTTTTTAACGATCGTCGGCCCGCCGATTGGGCCAATTGGGGGCTGAGATGGCGGATGTTGGCGCGCGCGGCACGAAAATTGCCGGGTCGGACGAGTTTGCAGGACAGGCGACCGATAATGCCGCCAGGCTTTTCCTCGACGCCAATTACTTCAGCACGCTGTCGGCAGGCGACTCTACGACAAATGGCGTGACGAGCGCAGCGCCGCTGGTTCTGGCGCCGGAGCTGGAGAGCCAGTCGCAGCAGAAGCCCGGTACCGTCTTCGCGCCGCAGCCACAGCAGATCAATGCGGGGCAAGTCGCCTCGATCGCCTTTACGGCCGTTCAGTCGGACAACAGCGGCGGTGCGGGCGGCGATTATTTCCAGTTCGTGCTGCTGGCGCCCGTTACGACGGGCACGACGATCTACTTCACCGACAACGGCTATCGGACCGACGTTTCGGCGTTTCGCACGAATGAAAATATGTTGCGCTGGGTTGCGCAGTCGAATCTGGCGGCGGGCACCGTCGTTTCATTCGTCGCTCCCCTCGGGGCCGGCCCTGCCAGCACCGCCGAGTGGACCGGGATTACCCCGAGTTCCGGCGCGACTTTGGGGACGGCGGCCTTCGGGTTGGCCACGGCTGGTGACAATATCACGGCGCTCGTCAACCCGACATTCGGCGGCACCGATGCTTTGACCGGAACGGCGATTGCCGCGATCACTTGGGGCGGCGCGACTTTTTCGCCGACCTTTACCGCATCCAGCGGCAATGGAACGACGGCTTTGCCTCCCGGTCTCACCGACGGTGTCAATGCTGTCTCGATCGCCGCCACCGACAACGGGCTCTACACCGGAACAACGTTTGCCGGCACCCAAGATCAATTGCTTGCCGCGCTGAACAACGAGGGAAATTGGTCGACCAGCACGAACCCCTTCACGACCTTTGCCCCCGCGACCGCGTTCACCGTTCAGCCCAGCGGCGCGTTTTCGATCAACGACCCGGTAGCGGTTGCCGAAGGCAACAGCGGCACGACGGCGATCACCTTCACGGTCACGCGCTCGGGAACCAACCTGTTTGGCGCCGCAAGCGTCGATTGGGCGCTCGACTTCACGGGTGTCAGCAACCCGGCCAACGGCGCCGATTTCTCGGGCAGCACGAGCGGGACCGTCAATTTCGCGACCGATCAGACGACCGCGACGATCACCGTCAACGTTGCCGGTGACGTGGCGATCGAGCCAAACGAGAATTTCCGCGTCGTCCTGTCCAACAATACGGCCGGCACGACGACTTCGGATAACAGCGGCACTGGCACGATCACCAATGATGACCTGCCCAATGTCGCGCCGACCTTCGCTGTCTCGACCTTCGCAACGACCCGCGTGTCGACCACAGGTGCAGGCGCCCAGCAGACCGGCGGCGGTGCCACGACGGGGGCGAACGGCACGCTGTCGGTGTCGGCGGACGGCACGCGGCTGGTGTTCCAAAGCAGCGCGACGAACCTTGTCAGCGGCGACACCAATGCTGTTGCCGATACTTTCGTGAAAGATCTGGTGACCGGCGCGGTCACGCGCGTCTCGGTCGGCACGACAGGCGCGCAACTCGGTGCGGCGTCGACCCTTGGGATCATTTCGCCCGACGGCACCCGGATTCTGTTCAACAACAACAGTAATGTTTCCATATATGATACGGCGACCGGGACCTCGTCGGTGGCTTCCGCAACGACGGGCGGGGCCGGCTTGGGCCAAAGCTTTGCCGGGGTGTTCTCGCCCGACGGCACCCGGATCGCCTTCTTCAGCTACAACAGCGGTGCAGCCGGAGACACCAACGGCAATGGCGACATCTATTTGAAGACGCTCGTCAGCGGGGCCACCCAGACCGGCGCGCTCACGTGGATTTCGCTGACGTCGACGGGGGGTGTTGGCAACAACCAGAACGACAAGATGCCCTTGTTCTCGGGCGACGGCGCCCGCATCGCGTGGTCGACCGATTCGACCAATATGGTGCCGAACGACACCAACGGCGTTTACGACGTCGTCATCCGCGACATCGCGACCAACAATCTGTCGCGGGTGTCGACCACCAGCACTGGCGTGCAGGGCAACGGCCACAGCACGCTCGGCAGCATCAATTTCGATGGCACCAAGGTCGTCATCATCAGCGCGGCGACCAATTTCACGTCGGGCGCCGATGCCAATGGCGCGCAGCAAGACATTTTCATCAAGGATCTGACGACCGGCTCGCTGACATTGGTGTCGTCGTCGGCCGCAGGGGTGCAGAGCAACGGCACCAGCCTGGGCGGCATATTGTCGCCCGACGGCACCCGCGTCGCTTTCATCAGCAATGCCACCAATCTGGTCGCGGGCGACACCAATGGCCAGTATGACCTGTTCGTCAAGACGCTCGCCACGGGTGCCATCCAGCGCATTTCCACCGCGACCGACGGCACGCAAGGCAATGGCGGCTTCGGGACGCTGGGCCAGTTTTCGAGCAACTTCATCACCTGGTCGCCCGACAGCTCGACCGTCTATTACACCAGCGATTCGACCAATCTGGTGGCGGGCGACACCAATGCCCAAGCTGATGTTTTCGCGACCTTCCTTGGCGCGGGAGCGACACAGGGGTATGTCGAGAATGGCCCGGCGGTTCAGCTGGTCTCGAACGTCACGGTCGGCGACCCAGACAGCGCCGTCTATGCCGGCGGCACGCTGACGATTGCGATCACTGGCGGGGCGGCCACGGGCGATGTGCTGTCGCTGTCGGGCACTGGCATCACCGTGTCGGGCACTGACGTCAGCTATAACAGCACGGTCATCGGTACGCTGACCGCGAGCGCGACCAGCCTGTCGATCGCGCTCAATGCTTCGGCAACCGACGCGGCGGTGCAGGCGATCACGCAAGCCGCGCGCTTCGCCAACACGACCGAAGCACCCGCGACGGCGGCCCGCACGATTACATTCACGCTGGTCGATGGCGGCGGCACGACCGGTGGCGGCAACGACACCGCGAGCTTCACGCGGACGGTATCGGCGGTCTCGGTCAATGACGCCCCTGCGGGCACCGACGGGAGCGTCACGGTTGGCACGGGCACCACGCGCGCCTTTACCGCTGCCGACTTCGGTTTCAGCGATATCGACGGCAACAGCCTGGCGGCGGTCCGCATCACCACGCTGCCCAGCGCAGGCACGATTTTCTACGACGCGGACGGGGCGGGCGGCAGCCTGACCTACACCGCCGCGGCAAGCGCAGGCACGCCCGGCTTCACGTTCCAGGTGCAGGACAATGGCGGCACCGCAAACGGTGGCGTCGATCTCGACCAGAGCGCGAACACGCTCACGCTCAACGTCACGCCGCTCAACAATGCGCCTGCAGGCACCAACGCGACGCTGACGATCAGCGAGGACGCCCCGCGCACGCTAACGGCGACGGACTTCGGGTTCTCCGACACCGACGGCAACAACCTGCTCGCTGTCACGATCAC
>NZ_LSIJ01000025.1 GCF_001556185.1 Sphingomonas sp. CCH10-B3
GGGTGCAGGGTGGAAGCTATTTTATAGGCACCGTCGAGCTCGCGACGGCCGCTGCGCTGATTATCGGTGCTTTCAACAAGACGGCCTCCGCTCTCGGCGCGGCGATGTCATGCCTGACTTATGCCGTGACACTGACGTTTTTCCTGAGCACGCCTGGCGTCGCCGAGCCGACCGCTGGCGGGTTCCCGGCGATTTCGGCCGGAACCGGACAGTTCCTGTTGAAGGACCTGGTGCTTCTTGCGGCATCAGCGTGCCTTCTACTTGCGTCCATACGGACAGCAGACGCGTGACGGCAAACAGGTGATAGGCGACGCTCCGGACCTGCGCTTTTGCCGAACCATACCCGCCTCAGCCCATAACGATCGACAAACCCTGTCGCTTTGATAGGGTGTTCGAAAACATGCTTTCGAGGGTTTGTCGTACATGCTGGTCGGATATATGCGGGTGTCAACGACCGATGACCGCCAAACGGTCGATCTCCAGCGGGACGCGCTCGTCGCAACCGGGGTCGATCATCGGCATCTCCATACCGACAAGGCATCCGGCGCGCGCGACGACCGACCAGGCCTGAAAGCCTGCCTCGACTATCTGAACGCGGGCGACACACTGATCGTGTGGAAGCTCGACCGGCTCGGACGCTCGCTGCCGCACCTGCTGACGATCGTCACCGATCTGAAGGCGCGCGGCATCGCGTTCCGGTCGCTGACCGAGCAGATGGATACGACCACGCCGCACGGCGAATTGCTGTTCTCGCTGTTCGGTGCATTGGCACAATATGAGCGTGCGCTCACGCGCGAACGGGTGATGGCGGGACTGGCTGCTGCCAAACGCCGGGGACGCCAAGGTGGCCGCCCGCCGATGATCGACGCCGAAACGCTCGAGCGGATCACCGCCGCGCTGGATGGCGGGGCCAGCAAGGCGTCCGTCTGCCGGACCTTCAAGGTGCCGCGTTCGACCCTTCTCGGCACGCTTGCCCGGATCGGCTGGACCGCACCGGCCAAGGTCTAAGCCGATGCCGCGTCGCGCCGTCCTGTCGGACGAGCAACGCGCGGCGTTGCTCGCGCTTCCCGACGACGAAACCCTGCTCGTCCAGCACTGGACATTGAGCCGGGACGACTTGGCCATCATCGTCCGCCGGAGGCGACCGCATAACCGGCTGGGTTTCGCGATCCAGCTTTGCGCGCTGCGCTATCCTGGCCGTTTCCTGCGACCCGGTGAACTGATCCCTGATACGCCGCTCGCGTTCGTCGCAGAGCAATTGCAGGTCGGACCCGAGGTGCTGGCCGACTACGCGACGCGCGGCCCGACCCGGTACGAACAGCTCGATGCACTGCGCGATGCATTCGGCTTCATGCCGCTCAGTCGGCCGCTGCGAACGACGTTGCAGGAATGGCTCCTGCCGATCGCGCTGACGACGACCAGCGGGGCTAGGCTGGCGCGCGTGATGCTGGATGAGTGCCGGCGACGGCGCATCATTGTGCCGGGCATCAGTTCGGTCGAGCGGATGGTCGCACAGGCGTTGCTCGATGCCGAACGCCATGTCGCCGAGCATCTGACCCGAGGACTCGATGCTCGACAGCGCCGGCTGCTCGATGCGCTTCTCCTGCCCCACACAGGCACGAACTTGAGCGATCTGGCCTGGGTGCGGCAGTCACCCGGCAAGCCCGGCCGAAAGACATTCGCCGCCATCATCGAGCGACTGACACTGCTTCGGGCCATCGGGATCGATCCGGATATCGCCGTAGGCGTCCATCCCGAGCGCCTCCGACGCCTGTGCCAGGAAGGCGTGCGGCTGACCGCGCAACATGTTCGGACGCTGCAAGCGACGCGGCGTCGCGCCACATTGGTGGCGACCATCCTCGAAACCATCGTTACCCTCACCGACGATGCGGTGCTGATGTTCGATCGCCTGCTTGGGCAGATGTTCCGGCGCGAACAGAACAGCGCGGACACGACACTCAAGCGCAACCGGCGCACCATCAACGGCAAAATCCGGCTGCTTGCCCAACTCGGCGCTGCCTTGCTCGCCGCCAAGATATCAGGTGGCGATATCGGCGCTGCGGTCGAGGCAGCGATCGGATGGAATGATCTCGGCCGCGAGGTCGATGAAGCCCGCAAGCTGATCCGCCCCGATTCGGTCGATCCCGTCGCGGTCGCCGCGACCAATTACCCCGTCCTCCGACAGGTCGGTCCCTCGTTCATCGCCTCGTTCACATTCGGGGCGGTGCCAGCCTGCCATGCGCTCGCGCGAGCGGTCGCGATCATGCGCGACCTTCATTTTGGTCATCTGCGCAAATTGCCTGCAGGCACGCCAGTCGGCTTCATCCGGCAAGCTTGGCGTCGGGCGATCGGCACCGGCATTCCCGATCGCAGGATCTATGAATTGTGCGTGCTGGTCGAGCTTCGCGACCGGCTTCGCGCCGGCGACATGTGGGTCGAGGGAAGCCGACGCTATCGTGCTGTCGAGCAGCAACTCATTCCTGCCCCCGTATTCGCCAACATGCGCGCGGCCGGCCCCTTGCCGATACCGGCACCGGATACGGCCGATATCTGGCTGGCCGAACGACGCGCCCGCCTCGCCCGTCGATTGGCCGAGGTCGAGCGAAAGGCGGAGACGGACGCGCTGGAAGACGTGCAGCTCAGCTTGGGCAGGCTGCGGATTTCGCCCTTGAAGGCGATTACTCCCGAGGAATCCGATACCGCCCTTGCGCCGCTCTATGCGCATCTGCCCGCGATCCGCATCACCGACCTTCTTGCCGAAGTCGATCGATGGACCGGGTTCAGCCAGTGCTTCACGCATCTGCAAAGTGGCCGTGCCGCGGATGAACCACGTGCGATCCTCACGGCGGTGCTCGCCGATGCCACCAATCTGGGCCATACGCGCATGGCGGAAGCCTGCAATCTCGTGACCCAGCGCCAACTCGGTTGGCTCGCCTCGTGGCATCTGCGCGAGGAAACCTACGGTCGCGCGCTCGCCCGGCTTGTCGACGCCCAACACACCGCGCCGCTGGCCGCGCTGTTCGGGTCCGGCACCTCGTCCAGCTCAGACGGTCAGAACTTTCCGCTCGACCGCCGCGCCCAGGCAACCGGCGCAGTCAATCCGCACAAGGGGACAGAGCCGGCTGTCTCCTTTTACAGCCACGTCTCGGATCGCTACGCGCCGTTCCATTCCACAGTTATCTCCGCTTCGGCGAGCGAGGCGGCACAGGTGCTCGACGGGCTGCTCCACCACGGCGCCGATCTGCACATCGAAGAGCATCACGTCGATGGCGGGGGCGTCTCCGACCATGTGTTCGCGCTATGTCATCTGCTTGGGTTCCGGTTCGCGCCGCGTATCCCGAATATCGCCGCACGCCGTTTGCACCTGTTTAACGGCATCGAACCCGGCCCCGATATTGCGCCGCTGGTCGCGGGCCGCATCGACGAAGGTCTGATCGAGGCACACTGGGACGACGTGCTGCGACTGGGAACCTCGATCCGCACAGGCGTCGTCAGCGCCTCGATCATGCTGGAACGGCTCGGCTCCTATCCACGCGCCAACGGCCTGGCACTGGCGTTGCGCGAGATCGGTCGCGTCGAGCGTACCCTGTTCACGCTCGACTGGATCGAGCAGCCCGAACAGCGTCGCCGCGCCACCCGCGAACTCAACAAGGGAGAAGCGGAAAATGCCCTGAAACGCGCCATCTTCTTCCATCGCATCGGCCGTATCCGCGATCATGCGCTGCAAGCCCAAAGCCATCGGGCGAGCGCGCTGAACCTCGTCGCCGGTGCCATCGTCCTGTGGAACACGACCTACCTGCAAGCCGCCCGGATGCATCTCGCCAACCTCGGCCGGCCGGTCCCGCCGGACCTGCTGCAACACCTATCACCGCTCGGTTGGCAGCATATCAATCTCACCGGCGATTACCTCTGGACCGATCCCGATGCGCCATCCACCGCGCTCAGACCGCTTCGCCAGATGCGCGCCGTCGAAGGCACGGCAAAACCTTAGCGTATATCTGGGTCCGTTCTGTGTACCGACCCC
>NZ_LSIJ01000026.1 GCF_001556185.1 Sphingomonas sp. CCH10-B3
GATCTGGAGGAGGAGGGGGAGGAGGAAGAGGGGCATCAGGTCGTCTCCGTCATGCTGAACTCGTTTCAGCATCCACCGTGCTGCGAGCCATGTGCTAGCCATAGTGACAATGAGCAAGCAGCCTTGCACCTATATTCTGGCGAGCGGCCCGCTGGGAACGATCTATGTCGGCGTGACGTCCGACCTGATGGCGCGTCTGCACCAGCACCGCGCTGGCCAGGTGCTGGGATTCACGTCGCGCTATGGCGTGATTCGGCTGGTTCGATACGAGATGTTCGATGACATGGTTTCCGCGATTGCGCGCGAGAAGCAGCTGAAGCGCTGGCACCGGGATTGGAAGATCAACCTCATCGAATCGGAGAATCCGCATTGGGATGATTTGGCGGTGGGTCTGGGGTTTGATCCGATACCGGCCCGTCCTCCCCGCCCAAGGGGCTGACGGACACGCAAACGACGATCGTCATGCTGAACTTGTTTCAGCATCCACCGCGCAACGGGCATTGGCGGGAGTGGTGGCACATTGGACCCTGAAACAAGTTCAGGGTGACGGCGGGGGTGGATGGAGCATTGTCACACCCTCACATCCGGAACACCCCGAACCGGGGGGCGTCCGCAATCGGCGCGTTGAGGCAGGCGGCGAGGCTCAGCCCCAGCACATCGCGCGTCTGCGCCGGATCGATGATCCCATCATCCCATAGCCGCGCCGTCGCGTGCCAGGGGTTGCCCTCGTCCTCATATTTCTGCCGGATCGGGGCCTTGAACGCCTCGGCCTCCTCCGGCGTCCAGGTCTCCGCGTCGCGGTGGACCGTTGCCAGCACGCTCGCCGCCTGTTCGCCGCCCATCACCGAAATCCGTGCATTGGGCCAGGTGAACAGGAAGCGTGGCCCGTAAGCCCGCCCGCACATGCCGTAGTTCCCCGCGCCGAACGACCCGCCGATCAAGACGGTGATCTTGGGCACGCTCGCGGTCGCCACTGCCGTCACCAGCTTGGCGCCGTGCTTGGCGATCCCTTCGGCCTCATATTTCCCGCCGACCATGAAGCCCGAGATGTTCTGGAGGAACAGCAAAGGCACCCGGCGCTGGCAGGCGAGTTCGATGAAATGCGCGCCCTTCTGCGCGCTCTCGCTGAACAGCACGCCGTTGTTGGCGAGGATCGCGACCGGCATGCCCCAGATATGCGCGAAGCCGCACACCAGCGAGGTGCCGTAGAGCGCCTTGAACTCATGGAACTCAGACCCGTCGACCAGCCGCGCGATCACTTCGTGCACGTCGTACGGCGCGCGCACGTCCTGCGGCACGATGCCGTAAAGTTCGTCAGCGTCATATTTGGGCGGGCGAGGGTCCTTGAACCGTGTCTCGACTTCGCTCGACACTAACGGGTTGCCCAAATGCGAAACGATGTCGCGCACGATCGTCAGCGCATGCTCGTCATTCTCGGCGACGTGATCGACCACGCCCGATTTGCGGCCATGCGTGTCGGCGCCGCCCAGCTCCTCGGCGGAAATCACTTCGCCGGTCGCGGCCTTCACCAGCGGCGGCCCGGCAAGGAAGATCGTGCCCTGCCCGCGCACGATGATCGTCTCGTCGGACATGGCGGGCACATAGGCGCCGCCCGCAGTGCAGCTGCCCATCACGCAGGCGATCTGTGGAATGCCGAGCGCCGACATATTGGCCTGGTTGAAGAAGATGCGGCCGAAATGGTCGCGGTCGGGGAATACCTCGGCCTGATGCGGCAGGTTCGCCCCGCCCGAATCGACCAGATAAATGCACGGCAGCCGGTTTTCCTGCGCAATCTCCTGCGCGCGCAGATGCTTCTTCACCGTCAACGGATAGTAAGTGCCGCCCTTCACCGTCGCATCGTTGCAGACGATCATGCACTGGCGGCCCGACACGCGGCCGATCCCGGCGATCATGCCCGCGCCCGGAATGTCCTCGCCATACACCTCATGCGCGGCGAGCTGGCCGATCTCGAGAAACGGCGAGCCCGGATCGAGCAGCCGCTCGACGCGGTCGCGCGGCAGCAGCTTGCCGCGCGCCGTGTGGCGCTCGCGCGACTTCTCGTTGCCGCCCAGCGCCGCCTTGGCGACATCGGCGCGCAGCCGCTCGGCCAGCGCGCGGTTGTGCGCGGCATTGGCGCGGAACAGGTCGCTCTCGACCGAAATTTTGGTGTCGAGCACCGGGGCGCTCATGCGGCTTCCTCTCTGCTTTCGTAGCGCCTGACTAGCCTTGCCGATCGCGGTTGGGAAGCTGGCGCGCGCCGCGCGGCCGGTGTAATCCCGCCGTCACAAGATCAGGGAGAAACAGGATGAAGCGTCAGGCAATTTTGGCAGCGATGCTGCTCGCAAGCGCAGGCGCGGTGGCGCTGGCGGCACCGGGCAAGGCGCCGGTGACGCTGCCGGCCGGCGTCGACACCGCCGGCATCGACAAGAGCGTCAAGCCGGGCGACGATTTCGACGCTTATGCAAACGGAGCATGGCGCGCCAAGACCGAGATTCCCGCCGATCGTGCGTCGACCGGCGCGTTCCTACAAGTCGTCAATCTCGCCGAAGCGCGCAACCGCGCGATCGTCGATGCCGCCATCGCCGCCAAGGCCGCGCCCGGCAGCGACCAGCGAAAGATCGCCGACTATTACCGCGCCTATACCGATACTGCGGCGATCGAGGCACGCGGCCTTGCGCCGCTGAAGCCCGAGCTCGACGCCATCGCCGCGCTCGCCGACAAGCGCGCGCTGTCGGCAATGCTCGGCGCCGATGTGCGTGCCGATGTCGACCCACTCAACGCGACCAATTTCCACACCGCGCATCTGTTCGGCGTGTTCGTCGCGCAAGGGCTGGAGGCGCCGACCAAGACCGTCCCCTATCTGTTGCAGGGCGGGCTCGGCATGCCCGAGCGCGACTATTATCTGTCGACCGAGAAGGAAGCGGTCGCTACCCGCGCGGCTTACCGCGACTATGTCGTCAAGATCTTCACGCTGGCGGGGATGAGCGATCCGGCGGCGCGCGCCGACCGGGTGATCGCGCTCGAAACCAAGATCGCGACCGCGCATCTCGACAATGTCGCCGCGCAAGACGTGCACAAGGCGAACAATCCCTGGCAGCGCGCCGATTTCGATACCAAGGCGCCCGGGATCGACTGGAACGCCTTCTTCGGCGCGGCGCAGCTCGGCAGCCGGCAGGACTTCATCGTCTGGATGCCCGATGCGACGACGAAGCTGTCGGCGCTGGTCGCGAGCGAGCCGCTGGCGAGCTGGCAGGACTGGCTGGCGTTCCACCATATCGACGCAGTGACGGCGGTGTTGCCGAGCGCGTTTGATCAGGCATCGTTCGATTTCTACGGCAAGACGCTGTCGGGCACGCGCCAGCAGCGGCCACGCGACAAGCGGGCGCTCGCCAGCGTCAACGCCAATCTCGGCGATGCGGTCGGGCGGATTTACGCCGCGCGCTATTTTCCCGCGTCGTCGAAGCGCGACATCCAGACGATGGTGACCAACATCCTCGCCGCGTTCGACAAGCGCGTCGCCGCGCTCGACTGGATGGCGCCTGCGACCAAGGCCGAGGCGCGCAACAAGATCAGGACGATGCGCGTCAGCATCGGCTATCCCGAACGGTGGCGCGATTATGCGGCGCTCGAAATCAAGGCCGATGATCCGGTCGGTAACGCGAAGCGCGCCCAGCTTGCCGAATATCGCTGGCAGCTCGCCAAGCTGAACGCGGCGCCCGACAAGGGCGAGTGGTGGATGTCGCCGCAGACGGTCAACGCGGTCAACTTGCCGCTGCAGAACGCGCTCAACTTCCCGGCGGCGATCCTCGAAGCGCCGATGTATGACCCGAAGCGCGATGCCGCCGCCAATTACGGCTCGATCGGCGCCGTGATCGGTCACGAAATCAGCCACGGCTTCGACAATCTGGGTGCCGGATTCGATGCGAGCGGGCGCATGCGCGACTGGTGGACGCCGGCTGACTTTGCCCATTTCAAGGAGCAAAGCGCGGCCCTCGTCGCGCAATATAGCGCCTACGAAGCGCTGCCGGGGCTGCGGATCAACGGCGAGCAGACACTGGGCGAGAATATCGCCGATGTTGCCGGGCTGGCGGCGGCCTATGACGCCTATCATGCATCGCTGAAGGGCAAGCCCGCGCCGGTGATCGGCGGGCTGACCGGCGACCAGCGCTTCTTCCTCGCCTTTGCGCAGGCATGGCGGTCGAAGATGCGCGATCAGGCGCTGCGCGGGCAAGTCGCAACCGACGGGCATTCGCCCGCCCGCTTTCGCGCGCTGACGGTGCGCAATCAGGATGGCTGGTACAAGGCGTTCGGCGTCAAGCCCGGCGACAAGCTGTATCTGGCGCCCGCAAAGCGCGTGAAGGTCTGGTAAGCCTCAAGGGTAGGAGGCGCGGCGCTTGCCAGCACGCTGCGCCTCGCTTACCACCTGTAGCAATCGCTACAGGGAGAGTCGCTCGTGACCGGATTTCGGATTCTGCTCGTCGCCATCTTCGTGCTGATCACCGCCTACACGCTGCCAGTGATTGCGCAGCATGGGATGGGACTGGTGCCGCTGTTCTTTGGCGCGATCGGCGAGATGGGCTGGCAGGGGCAGTTCAACGTCGACTTCGCGTGCTTCCTCATCCTGTCGGGACTGTGGGTCGCGTGGCGCCACAATTTCTCCGCCGT
Source organism: Sphingomonas sp. CCH10-B3 (assembly GCF_001556185.1). GTDB lineage: Bacteria > Pseudomonadota > Alphaproteobacteria > Sphingomonadales > Sphingomonadaceae > Sphingomonas > Sphingomonas aquatica. Next base: position 4,666 of record NZ_LSIJ01000026.1, read on the forward strand.
CGGGCTGGCGCTGGCGCCGGTCGCGAGCCTGGGCGGCGCGACCTTCCTGTCGATCTATCTGCTGGTCGTCAGCTTTCAGGTGCGCGGCGATATGGCGGCACTGCTGCTGGGTGAGCGTCGGGCAGCAGCGCTCGGCCGCTGACTCACCCCGCGCCGATCAGCTCGCGGCCGATCAGGAAGCGGCGGATTTCGTTGGTGCCCGCGCCGATGTCGTAGAGCTTGGCATCGCGCAGGAAGCGTTCGACCGGCCATTCCTTGGTATAGCCCGCGCCGCCCAGCGCCTGAATCGCCTCAAGCGACACCTTCACCGCATTCTCGCTCGCCAGCAGGATCGCGCCGGCGGCGTCGAAGCGCGTCGTCTTGCCCGCATCGCACGCGCGCGCGACTGCATAGACATAGGCGCGGGCCGAATTGAGCGCGACATACATGTCGGCGACCTTGGCCTGGATCAGCTGGAACTGGCCGATCGACTGGCCGAACTGCTTGCGGTCGCGGACATAGGGCAGCACCACGTCGAGGCACGCCTGCATGATGCCGAGCGGCCCGGCGGCGAGCACGGCGCGCTCGTAATCGAGGCCCGACATCAGCACGCCGACGCCGCCATTGGTCGGCCCCATCACATTCTCGGCGGGGACTTCGCAATCCTCGAACACGAGTTCGGCAGTGTCCGACCCGCGCATGCCCATCTTGTCGAGCTTTTTCGACACGCTGAACCCGGCCATGCCCTTTTCGATCAGGAAAGCGGTGATCCCGCGCGATCCCGCCTCGGGCTCGGTCTTGGCATAGACGACGAGCGTGTCGGCTTCGGTCGAATTGGTGATCCAGAATTTGGTGCCATTCAGCACATAGCGGTCATTGCCGCGCCGCTCGGCCTTCAGCTTCATCGACACCACGTCCGACCCTGCGCCCGCTTCGGACATTGCCAGCGATCCGACATGCTCGCCCGAAATCAGCTTGGGGAGATATTTGGCCTTCTGTTCGGGCGAACCCCAGCGGCGAATCTGGTTGACGCAAAGGTTGGAGTGCGCGCCATAGGAGAGCCCGATCGACGCTGAGGCGCGGCTGACTTCCTCCATCGCGACGCAATGTTCGAGATAGCCGAGGCCGAGCCCGCCCCATTCCTCCTCGACAGTGATGCCATGCAACCCGAGCGCGCCCATCGCGGGCCAGAGCGAGCGGTCGAACTTGTTCTCGGCGTCGATCGCGGCGGCCTTGGGCGCGATTTCAGCGCCCGCAAAGCGCTGGGTCGTCTCGCGGATCATGTCGGCGGTCTCGCCGAGCGCGAAGTCGAGCGTCATGTCCATCTTGTCCATCTCCGTTCGCCCGAACTTGTCGTCGGGCCGCATTTCCTTTCTAACCCCCTGACGAAAATGCGACGCTTCGACAAGCGCGACACCGAGGGGGACGATAAATTTGGCCAGCCTGTTCCGAACCAAAGCGATTCTGACGGGCGATGATCAGCCCGAGCATCATCGGCTGGCGCGCACGCTCGGCTGGCCTAGCCTGGTCGCGCTCGGCGTCGGCGCAATCGTCGGCACCGGCATCCTGACGCTGATCGGCGTGGGCGCCGACCGGGCGGGGCCAGCGGTCCTGCTGAGCTTTGTCGTCGCGGGTGCGATCTGCGCGTGCGCGGCGCTGTGCTATGCCGAAATGGCGACGATGATTCCGGCGTCGGGCAGTGCCTATACGTATAGCTACGCGGTGCTGGGCGAGATTTTTGCCTGGGTGGTCGGGTGGAGCCTGATCCTCGAATATTCGCTGGTCGTGTCGACGGTGGCGGTCGGCTGGTCGGGCTATGCCGTGGGTTTCCTGCAAGGGCTGGGGGTAACGGTACCGCCGGCACTCGCCAACGGCCCTGCGCTGGGCGGCGTGGTCAATCTGCCCGCGGTCGCGATCATCGCGGTGGTGGCCGGGCTGTTGATGCTCGGCACGCGCGAAAGTGCGCGGCTCAACATGGTGCTGGTCATCCTGAAGATCGCGACGCTGGCGCTGTTCGTTATGGTTGCGCTGCCCTATTTCGACGCCGCCAATTTCACGCCGTTCGCGCCACGCGGCTATGGCAGCGTCGCGGGCGACGGCGGGGTCAAATACGGCGTGATGGGTGCCGCGGCGATCATCTTCTTCGCCTTCTACGGATTCGATGCGATCTCGACCGCGGCCGAGGAAGCCAAGCGGCCCGAGCGTGACCTGGCGATAGGCATCATCGGCTCGATGCTGGCGTGCACGGCGATCTATCTGGTGGTTGCGGCGGTTGCGGTCGGCGCGCTGCCGGTGTCGCAGTTCGGCAAGAGCGCCGAGCCGCTCGCGCTGATCCTGCGCTCGATCGGGCAGGGCGGCATTGCGACGGTCGTGGCCGCCGCCGCGGCGATTGCGCTGCCGACGGTGCTGCTTGCCTTCCTCTACGGCCAGAGCCGCATCTTCCTGGTGATGGCGCGCGACGGCTTCCTGCCGCAGGGACTGGCCAAAATCTCGGCGCGGGGCACGCCGGCGCGGATCACGGCGCTGACCGCCGTGCTGGTCGCCATCGTCGCGGGGCTGATGCCGCTCGATGAAATCGCAAGTCTTGCCAATGCCGGCACGCTGATCGCGTTCATTGCGGTCGCGGCCTGTGTCTTGGTGTCGAGAAGACACGAATCGGACACCAAGCGACCGTTTCGCACGCCATTTGCGTGGTTTGTCGCGCCGGCCGCGATTCTTGGCTGCATCTATCTGTTTACCAGCCTCCAGACCAAGACACAGATTTCGTTCGTGATTTGGAACGCAGTCGGCCTCGCCGTCTATTTTCTGTACGCCCGGTCGCGCGCCCACGCTGGCAGCGCCTGACAAAATCAATTACGGATTTGTGTCGAGCGAGGTTAAGGGGAATTAAGATGATGCAGGGGGAGACCTCGCGGCGCGCGCTGATCAAGTCGGCGGTGGCCTGTGGCGCAGCGATGGGGCCGCTGGGTCTGCTCGGCGGCTGCTCGAATGACCTCGGCAGCGCCTCGGCGCTCAGCGTGGTGCCCGAGGCCAAGGGCGTCAGCTTCGCCGCCGCGGCCACTGCCTCCAAAGCCCAGACCGAAACCGAATATTGGTCGGCCGCCGTCGGCCAGACCTTCAAGATCACGGGCCCCGAAGGTCCGATGTACGGCACGCTGACCTCGGTGGTGGCGCTCGCCATCGAGGGTGAGCGTCCGGCAGATCTGCGGCCGCAGCCGATGACGGCGGTCTTCACTTTCGATCGCCGCGACAATCCGCTCGGCGAGCTGGTTTATGCGCTGGTCAAGGGCAATGAGAGCGAGTCGTCGCTCTATCTGCAGCGCGGCGGTACCGTCGAGGCGCCGACGCTGGTCGCGCAGTTCAACTAGCCGCGCCGCTCAGCGCGCCCGGCTTCGCGCGAGGCCGATCAGCGTCACTACACCGATCGCCATCCACGCGATGTTGAGCGCCGCCGACGGCAGCGCGCCGTGCCAGCCGCTGTTGAGGATGAAGCCGGCCGCGCCAACGACGTTCATCCACTGGAACGTCGGCGACCGCCCGTCGAGCCGCCCGGTCGATACCAGCAGATAGGAAGCGAGGATGAGCAGCGCGGCTGCCCATCCGACGACTTCGATGAGCGTGTTCACGCTCATCCTTCCCAGCTTCGCCCATCGACGTGGCGGATGTCGATCGCTTCCCAGATGGCCGGGTCGAACAGGCGCAGGTTCACGCCCATGCGATCATAGGCGGGATCGATCGCGCGCCAATGCGTCGTCGATCCGCAGCGCGGGCACCAATGGGTGGCGAGCGCGGGCTCTTTCAGGTCGGCGCGGATATAGCGGCTGGTCTCGCCGGTAATGACGACGTTAGCGGGCGGGAAATATCCCCACAGGCCGCCGCGAGTGACGCAAAGCGAGCAATTACAGTCGTTGAGATAATCCGGCGCGGCCGGAATGGTGATTCCGACCGCGCCGCAATGACAGGTGGCGGAAAGCGCTTCGCTCACGCCCCCGCGAGGTTCCTCAGCACATAGTGCAGGATGCCGCCGTTGAGGAAATATTCGAGCTCGTTGATGGTATCGATCCGGCACTTCGTCAGGAACGTGCTGGTGGTGCCGTCTGCGCGCGTCAGAGTGACCTCGACATCCTGACGCGGTTTCAGTTCAGCGACGCCGGTGATGGTGAAGGTCTCGGTCCCGTCGAGGCCGAGCGTCTTGCGATCGGTGCCTTCGGCGAACTGGAGTGGCAGCACGCCCATGCCGACGAGGTTCGAGCGGTGGATGCGCTCGAAGCTCTCGGTGATGACCGCGCGCACGCCGAGCAGGTTGGTGCCCTTCGCCGCCCAGTCGCGCGACGACCCGGTGCCATATTCCTTGCCCGCGACGACCACGAGCGGCGTGCCGTCGGCCTTGTAGCGCATCGCCGCGTCATAGATCGGTATGACTTCACCGGTCGGGATGTACTTGGTCACACCGCCTTCGATGCCGGGCGTCATTTCGTTCTTGATGCGGATGTTGGCGAAGGTGCCGCGCATCATTACCTCGTGGTGGCCGCGCCGCGCGCCATAGGAGTTGAAGTCGGCCTTCGAGACCTGATGCTCCTGCAGAAACTTGCCCGCCGGGCTGTCGGCCTTGATGCTGCCGGCGGGCGAGATGTGGTCAGTGGTGATCGAGTCGGCAAACACCGCGAGCGGGCGCGCGTCGATGATGTCGGTGACGGGGGCGGGCGTCATCGTCATGCCCTCGAAATAGGGCGGGTTGGCGATGTAGGTCGACCCTGCGCGCCAGACATAGGTGTCTGATCCGGTCACGTCGATTGCCTGCCACTTGGCGTCGCCGGTGAAGACCTGCGCATAGCGCGACTGGAACATGCCGCGGTCGATGTTGGCGTCCATCACCTGGCGGACTTCGGCATTGGTCGGCCAGATGTCCTTCAGATACACGTCGGTGCCATCGGTTGCCTGGCCGATCGGGGTCGCGACGAAATCTGTCGTCACCGAGCCCTTCAGCGCATAGGCAACCACCAGCGGCGGGCTGGCGAGGAAGTTGGCGCGCACGTCGGGCGATACCCGGCCTTCGAAGTTGCGGTTGCCCGACAGCACCGAGGCAGCGACGATGTCATTGTCGTTGATTGCTGCCGAAATCGCGGGCGCAAGCGGTCCCGAATTGCCGATGCAAGTCGTGCAGCCATAGCCGACGAGATTGAATCCGATCGCGTCGAGATCGGCGGTCAGCCCGGCCTTGTCGAGATAGTCGGTGACGACCTGCGATCCCGGCGCGAGCGACGTTTTGACCCAGGGCTTGGGCTTCAGCCCCAGCGCATTCGCCTTGCGCGCGACGAGCCCGGCGGCCACCAGCACCGAGGGGTTCGACGTGTTGGTGCAGCTGGTGATGGCGGCGATGACAACGTCACCGTCGCCGATGTCATGATCCTTGCCCTCGACCGCGACGCGCTTGGGTTCGGCATGCTTGTAGACGCCGGACAGGTCGGCGTTGAACACATCGTCGACCTGCGTCAGCACGACCTTGTCCTGCGGGCGCTTCGGCCCTGCCAGCGACGGCACCACCGAGCCCATGTCGAGCTCCAGCGTGTCGGTGAAGACCGGATCGGGCGCGTCGGCGAGGCGCCACATGCCCTGCGCCTTGGCATAGGCTTCGACCAGCGCGATCTGCTCGTCGCTGCGGCCGGTGAGGCGCAGATAAGTGAGCGTCGCGTCGTCGACCGGGAAGAAGCCGCAGGTCGCGCCATATTCGGGGGCCATGTTGGCGATCGTCGCGCGGTCGGCGAGGCTGAGCGCGTCGAGGCCGGGGCCGTAGAATTCGACGAAGCGCCCGACCACGCCCTTGGCGCGCAGCATCTGCGTCACGGTCAGCACCAGATCGGTCGCGGTGATGCCCTCGGCGAGTGTGCCGGTCAGCTTGAAGCCGACGACTTCGGGGATCAGCATCGACACCGGCTGGCCGAGCATTGCCGCTTCGGCCTCGATCCCGCCAACGCCCCAGCCGAGCACGCCGAGGCCATTGACCATCGTCGTGTGGCTGTCAGTGCCGACGCAGGTGTCGGGATAGGCGATCGCGTCGCTGCCGTTTGCCGACGACCACACCGCCTGCGCGATGTTTTCCAGGTTTACCTGGTGGCAGATGCCGGTGCCCGGCGGCACCACCTTGAAATTGTCGAGCGCTTTCGATCCCCATTTCAGGAATTCATAGCGTTCGTTGTTGCGCGCATATTCGAGCTCGACATTCTCCTCGAATGCCTTGGGCGTGCCGAATTCGTCGACCATCACCGAGTGATCGATCACGAGGTGCACGGGCACCAGCGGATTGATCTTCTGCGCGTCGCCGCCAAGCTTGGTGATCGCGTCGCGCATCGCCGCGAGATCGACGACGCAGGGGACGCCGGTGAAGTCCTGCATCAGCACGCGCGCCGGGCGATACTGGATCTCGCGGTCGGGCGCCTGCGGGTTCTTCTGCCAGTCGACCAGTGCCTGAATGTCCTCGACGCTCACCGTCTTGCCGTCTTCGAAGCGCAGCAGGTTTTCGAGCAGCACCTTCATCGAAAAGGGCAGGCGGCTGACGTCGCCGAGCTTTTCGGCCGCTTTGGACAGGCTGAAATAGCTGTAGCTCTTGCCGCCCGCGTTCAGCGTGGCGCGGGTGTTCAGGCTGTCCTGTCCGATGGCGGTCATGTCCGACTCCTCTATGTTTGGCCCGGATGCGGCGGGGAGGCGGCAGGAAGCCGCACGCGCGCGGGCGTCGATCGCGAGCGCCTTAGCAAGCAGTATCGCGAGGGGGAAGGGGCGCGCGGAAGCTAGAACAACCTAGTTCGTATCTCTCTTCAACCGTTCGTGCTGAGCTTGTCGAAGCACCGTTCTTCTTTTGCGAGCCGCGGGCAGAAGTAGGACGGCCCTTCGACAAGCTCAGGGCAAGCGGTTGGATAGCGCATCCGGCAAAGCGCAATCCTAGGAAAGAAACGCCGCCCGGCTGTCGTCACGGTGGCGCGCGAGATAGGTGAGGAAGGGCGTGCCGCCGGTACCGGTCTCGCCATCGCCGCCCGAAGTCGCGGCCTGCGCGCTGATGTAGGTCGCCGCCAGCCGCAGATGCGCGGTGCGGAATTGTGCAAGTTGCGTCAGGCAGGCGTTATAGGCGTCGCGCAAGGGGGCGCTGGTTGCGGCGACCTCGCGCACCTTGCTCGCCCGTAAATCCTCGATGAAAGTGCGGTGGCGTGGCGCGCGATAGCCGTGGATTTCGTCGAGGAACGCGCTAAGCGCGCTCGCGCCGTGCGGCACGCCGAGCGCGGCGTCGATCGCGGGCACGATGCTGCTCTGCGAGCCGGTCTGGCCGCGCAGGGACACGGGCCTGCCGCCGAGCGTCGCGACGCCTTCATAAATCAGCCCGTCGCCCGGCCAGCCGAACAGATAGGGCCGCACGCGGTGATAATAGACATGCGGGTCGCACGCCGCCGCCATCGGCTCGAGCCCGGCATTGATCGCCCCGAGGGCCATTTCCATGCCGCCGAGCAGCGTCTCGACTGCCGGCCCATCCTGCCTGTCCGCCGCGTTGACCAGATCGACGGCGGTTTCCAGCGCGCGGCCCGCAATCGCCTCGATCGCGACATGGACCAGAATGAAGCCGCTCTCGTCGCGACCGCCCGCAAAATGCTGGTCGATTGCCAGATTGCCGAGCGTGATCTCGCCCGCCTTGTCGAGCCGGAACCAGTTATCGAGCACATAATGCTGATAGGTCATGATCGGCTTGAGCCCGAGCCGGTCGGCAAGCGCCACCAGCGGCACCGCGAGATTGGCGGGCAGCCGGGCGGTCGGCTCGGCCTCCCCCCACACCCAGGCCTGCGCGAGAAAGCCGTAGCGCAGCATCGCGACGCCCGCCTCGGCATCGTCGGCAGCAGCGATGAAGTCGGCAATGTCGGGTGTGGGCACTCGCGCGAGCCAATGCCGCACGCGCCCGGTGGCGAGATAGTCGGGCAGCATCGCCGCAGCGTCCTCGACCGCGTCGAAATCGGGCGGCAGTGCGACTTCGTCGATTTCGTGCGGCGACAGGAAGCCGTGGCTGGCCGAGAGGCCATAATGGTCAAGCGAGCGCATCGCGCGGCTCTAGGCCTTCAGCGAAAGGGCAGCAACGCTTCGTAGTCGAACCCGGGCTCGGCGCCGACCGCGCAGACGCCGTGGCGCAGCAGGAAAGCGTGGCGGACGATCTCGCCCTGCTGCTCGATGCCATAGCGCTCGAACGGGCGCCCGGGCTGGATGCGGTAGCGATAGCGGCAGAAGGGATGACGCTGGAGCGGCAGGAAAAGGCCGTTCTGATGCTGCCAGACATGCACCAGCTCGTGGATCAGCAGCCCCTGCTCGCCGAGCGAGCCCGCCGCGAAATCGTCGCGATAGCCAGTGCCGAGCGGGTGGAAATGGACATTGCCGAGCGGTGCCATCACGGTTTCGCGCGGTTGGAAAAAGGCCCATTTACCGCGTACGATCCGCGGCTGCGCATAATCGATCGCGTCGCCGAACATGCTGCGGGCAAGCGCGACTTCGCCCAGCGTCAGCGGGCGCCCCTTCATTTGGGCGGCGGATCGCCCGCTGCGATCACTGGCGCTTCGACTTCGATCCGCTCGTTGTTCGAAAAGGTAAAGACCAGCGTCATCTTGCCGCCGGCCTGCACGCTCTTGTTGATGTCGTACAGCATGACATGCTTGCCGCCGGGGGCGAATTTGAGCGTGGCCTTGGCCGGCACCGGCACTTCGCCGATCGGGGCCATCGATGCCATCCCGCCTTGCGACATGCTTTCGTGCAGCTCGCTTTTGACGACGCGCGGCGACGTGACGCTGATCAGTGTCGCTGCGTCCTTGCCGCCGTGGACCGTGAAATAGGCGACACCCGGCCGTCCCGCGACCGCCGGCAGCCGGACATAGGCACCATCGACGTAGAGCTGGGCGGGCTGGCCGCAGGCCGTGACAGCAGCAAGCGGCACGGCGGCGAACAGGAGCGTGAAGGCGGGGCGCATCGGCCAGTTATTCCCGAATGTGGATTTCGACCCGATTCTTCTAGGCGGGCGCCAATCTTGCGGCAAGCAAAAGCCCCCCTATATCGCGGACATTGGACACGGCGCTCGGGGGAACTGGCGTCGTGACGAAGCAGACATTCATTTGGATATGGGGGCCGACGGAGGACCATGGCTAAAGTTATCGGTATCGATCTTGGGACGACCAATTCTTGCGTTGCAGTGATGGAGGGCGGCAAGCCCAAGGTCATCGAAAACGCCGAAGGCGCGCGCACCACGCCGTCGATCGTCGCCTTCGCCAAGGATGGCGAGCGGCTGATCGGCCAGCCGGCCAAGCGCCAGGCGGTCACCAACCCCGACAATACCGTATTCGCGGTCAAGCGCCTGATCGGCCGCCGCTTTGATGATCCAATCACCAAGAAGGACACCGAACTGGTGCCCTATCACATCGTCAAGGGCCCGAACGGCGACGCGTGGGTGAAGGCCGGCGGCGAGGATTATTCGCCGGCGCAGATCAGCGCCTTCACGCTACAGAAGATGAAGGAAACCGCCGAGAGCTATCTGGGCGAGACGGTGACGCAGGCGGTGATCACCGTACCGGCGTACTTCAACGACGCGCAGCGCCAGGCAACCAAGGACGCCGGCAAGATCGCGGGCCTCGAAGTGCTGCGCATCATCAACGAGCCGACCGCGGCGGCGCTCGCCTATGGGCTGGAGAAGCAGGACGGCAAGACGATCGCGGTCTATGACCTTGGCGGCGGCACGTTCGACATCTCGATCCTCGAAATCGGCGACGGCGTGTTCGAAGTGAAGGCGACCAACGGCGACACCTTCCTGGGTGGCGAGGATTTCGACAACAAGCTGCTCAACTTCCTGTCGGAAGATTTCAAGAAGGCCGAAGGCATCGACCTGACCAAGGACAAGCTTGCGCTGCAGCGGCTGAAGGAAGCGGCTGAAAAGGCCAAGATCGAGCTGTCGTCGGCAGCCACCACCGAAGTCAACCTGCCCTTCATCACCGCCGACCAGAACGGGCCGAAGCACCTCGTCAAGTCGATCACCCGCGCCGATCTCGAGCGGCTGGTCGACGACCTGATCCAGCGCACGCTCGAGCCGTGCCGCAAGGCGCTGGCTGACGCTGGCGTCAAGGCGAGCGGCATCGATGAAGTCGTGCTCGTCGGCGGCATGACCCGCATGCCCAAGGTGCGCCAAGTTGTGAAGGACTTCTTCGGCAAGGAACCCCACTCGGGCGTCAACCCCGATGAAGTCGTGGCGATGGGTGCCGCGATTCAGGCAGGCGTGCTGCAGGGCGACGTCAAGGACGTGCTGCTGCTCGACGTGACGCCGCTGTCGCTCGGCATCGAGACGCTGGGCGGCGTGTTCACGCGCATGATCGACCGCAACACGACGATCCCGACCAAGAAGTCGCAGACCTATTCGACTGCCGACGACAATCAGCAGGCAGTGACGATTCGCGTGTTCCAGGGCGAGCGCGAAATGGCCGCCGACAACAAGCTGCTCGGCCAGTTCGACCTCGTCGGTATCCCGCCGGCGCCGCGCGGCGTGCCGCAGATCGAAGTCACGTTCGACATCGACGCCAACGGCATCGTCAATGTGTCGGCGAAGGACAAGGGCACCGGCAAGGAACAGCAGATCCGCATCCAGGCCTCGGGCGGCCTGAGCGATGCCGACATCGAGCAGATGGTCCGCGATGCCGAGCAGTTCGCCGAAGAGGACAAGAAGCGGCGTGACGCGGCCGAGGCGAAGAACACCGCCGAAAGCCTGATCCACACGACCGAGCGCCAGCTGGCCGAGCATGCCGACAAGATCGACGCGACGCTGAAGGGCCAGATCGAAACCGCACTGCGCGAAGCCAAGGCCGCCGTCGAATCGGGCGATGCCGAGGCCATGAAGACCAAGTCGGGCGAGTTGCAGCAGGTTGCGATGAAGCTCGGCCAGGCGATTTATGAAAAGCAGGCGCAGGCCGATGCCTCGCCCGCTGCCGATGCTGCCCCCGAGGCACCCAAGGAAGACGTGGTCGACGCCGAATTTTCGGAAGTCGATGACACCAAGGCGTAACAGCTTGGAACGCACCGACCGTTATCCCGGCCTGCGCCGGGATGACGGGTTCGAGGGCGGGGGCCATCGATGACATCTCAGGTCGATTATTACGAACTGCTCGAATGCGAGCGTGGCGCCGATGATGCCACGCTGAAATCCTCATACCGCAAGCTCGCGATGCGCTGGCATCCCGATCGCAATCCGGGCGACCACAGCGCCGAGGCGAAGTTCAAGGCGATCAACGAAGCCTATGATTGTCTGAAGGACCCGCAGAAGCGCGCCGCTTATGACCGCTTCGGCCATGCCGCCTTCCAGCAGGGCGGTGGCGCGGGACCTCAGGATTTCAGCGGCTTCAGCGATATCTTCGAGAATATCTTCGGCGAATTCATGGGCGGGCGCGGTGGCGGTCGGCCGTCGGCGCAGCGCGGGGCCGATCTCCGCTATGACATGGAAATCACGCTAGAAGACGCCTTTCATGGCCTGTCGCGCGAGATTACCGTCGATGTGTCGGGCGTTTGCGATCCATGCGGCGGCAGCGGCGCGCGGCCCGGCACCGCGGCGCGAACCTGCACCACCTGCGGCGGCATGGGCAAGGTGCGCGCGCAGCAGGGTTTCTTCGTGGTCGAGCGAACCTGCCCTAGCTGTCACGGCATGGGCCAGGTGATCGCCGATCCCTGTCCCAATTGCCGGGGCGAAGGCCGCGTCGACAAGACCAAGACGCTGACCGTCAACATCCCGCCCGGCGTCGACGAAGGCACGCGCGTGCGGCTGACCGGCGAAGGCGAAGCGGGGATGCGCGGCGCGCCACCGGGCGACCTCTATATCTTCCTGCACGTCGCCCGGCATGCGATCTTCGAGCGCGAAGGGACCACGCTTTATGCGCGCACGCCGATCAGCTTCACGACGGCTGCGCTCGGCGGCACGGTGACGATTCCGGGCTTCGACGGCGAGCATCACGAAATCCGGATCGCGCCGGGGATGCAATCGGGCCGCGAATTGCGCCAGCGCGGCGCCGGCATGCCGGTGCTGCAGGGGCGCGGTCGCGGCGATCTGGTGGTGCGGATCGAAGTCGAGACGCCGACCAAGCTGACGCCCAAGCAGCGCGAACTGCTCGAAGCCTTCCGCGCGACCGAAACTGGCCATGAATGCCCGCAAACGAGCGGTTTTTTTCAGAAAGTGAAGACCGCACTCGGCGGTTGAAATGCCGCGCCAACCCGCCCCTTTTTGCAAAAAGGGGCGGAGGGCCAGTGACTAAAGGGTGAAAACTCCAGCCACCAGCACAAGGCTCAGCAGGGTCAGCACGGTGCTGCCCGCTGCGTCGACATAGCGCATGATGGGTCTCCAAGGCCGGACAATACCGGCTGCGCAACAATTGGCGATCGTTGCGCGCTCTTGCAATTTTATTACACGAAATCGCACTTGCGTCTGATGCATTACCCAGAATGGGCCGATTAACCCTGTCCGTTAGAAGGGTGATGACAATGATCTGCGCATCCATTGTCCACCGATGTCATCGGGTGGGCAGGGGATTTTTTCCGTGGATTTCAACGGCCGGGACTATCAGAGCGACGATTCATTCCTGCAGGGCGACTGGCGCGCACCGGGGACCGGGGGACGCGTCGCCGCGCCACGACCAGCGCCGCGCGCGAGCCTGGGCCCGGCCGCGCTGCACCTCGGCGCGCGCCGCGCCTCGGTCGCGCAGGAACGCAATCGTGCGCGCGAGATCGTGTCGGTCGCCAAGGAACAGATCACCTCGACGTTCGAGGATGTGCGCTTTGGCCGCAACATCAACGTCAAGGCGCTGTGGCCGCTGGTGAGCAGCATCACGGCGTCGGTCGAACGCCATGCCGGCGCGATCATGGGGGTGACGCGGATCAAGGACCGGCACGAGTACACCTATCTCCATTCGGTCGCGGTCTGCGGCCTGATGATCAACCTCGCACGGCGGATGAACATCGATCCGTCGTTGCATCACACGATCGGCCTCGCGGGGCTGCTGCACGACGTGGGCAAGGCGCGTATCCCGACGACGTTGCTCGATAAGGCGGGGCCGCTGACAGCGGAGGAAACCGCCGTGATGCGCACGCATTGCGAACTCGGCCACGATATTCTGACCAGCGGCGACGATCGCTTGCCTGACCTTGTGCTCGATGTGGTGCTGCACCATCACGAACGGCTCGACGGCACTGGCTATCCCGACTTCAAGGATCGCAACAGCCTGTCGACCTATGCGCGGATGGCGGCGATCTGTGATGTCTATGACGCGGTCACCTCGGCGCGGACGTACAAGGCGGCATGGTCGCCGGCTGAGGCGATCGAGTGGATGGCGTCGGAACCGGGCCAGTTCGACCCGCAGATCCTGAGCGTGTTTTCGGGGATGATTGGCATCTTTCCCGTCGGCGCAATGGTGCGGCTGCAAAGCGATCGGCTGGCGGTCGTGCTCGACGATCCCGATGGCGATCCGCTAACGCCGCCGGTTTGCCCCTTTTACTGCATCATGAGCAAGCAAGCCTTGCCGTGGCGCCTGTCGCCGCCGGGGATGGACCCGATCGTCGGGATCGAATCCCCCGATCGCTGGCGGCTGACCAACTGGAACGAAATGCGCACCGCCATTCTGTCGCATTTCGAAGCGAGCAACTAAGGCGGTCCGGGTGCGTGCGCGATGATCCCTTCGGCGTGCGATAAGCCGCCGATCTGCCCAGAATTCCGCGCTTTTGCGACTAAAGGATGATGGTTGCGCCCCCTGATCCGGGGCGCATTTTAGTTAATGGTTAGGCGCCGCCGCCTAGATCGGTTGATGAGTTTTTCACCATCCGACAGGGTTGCACAACGTGAGCGCCGACCGTCAGAATCTTGATCCTTACAGCACGCTCATTCCCGCCGACTGGCGGCCGCTGACCCAACCCATCGCCAGCGCGCTCGCACCGCAAGCCCTGGCCGAAACGGCCTTGCCGCCGCCGCCGGCGCCGCGGCTGCACATCACCTCGCGCCGCAGTACGGTGGCGCAGGAGCGCGCTCGCGCCCGCGAGATCGTGGCCGTCGCCAAGGGGCGCATCAAGGCAGCCTTTGACGATGTCCGCTTTGGCCGGGCGCTCGACGTCGAGCCGCTCTGGCCGATCGTCAGCGGCATCGCTGCATCGGTCAAGCGCCATCCGGGTGCCGTGATGAGCGTCATCCGCATCAAGGACCGCGACGACCATGTCTATATGCACTCGATTGCGGTGTGCGGGCTGATGATCAACCTTGCGCGGCGGCTCGGGCTCGATCCCGCGCTCGACCATGATATCGGCCTGGCGGGGTTGCTGCACGATGTGGGCGAGGCCATGGTGATGCCGCAACTGTTCGTGAAGCCCGGCCCGCTCACGCCGAAGGAAACCGATATGGTGCGCGGCCACTGCGCGATCGGGCACCAGATTTTGAGCGCGGGCGAGCGACTGCCGCCGATCGTGCTCGACGTTGTCCTTCACCACCATGAAAAGCCGGACGGCAGCGGCTATCCCACCGGGCTGGGCCGCGACCGGCTGTCGCTGCACGCGCGGATGGCGGCGATCTGCGATGTGTATGACGCGGTCACGTCGCCGCGCGCGCACAAGGATGCTTGGTCACCGGCGCGCGCGCTCGAATGGATGACGAGCGTCCCCGACCAGTTCGATCCGCAGATCCTGACGGCTTTTGCCGGCATGATCGGCATCTTCCCGCCGGGTACGATGGTCCGCCTGCAAAGCGGGCGGCTGGCGATCGTGCTTGACGATCCCGATGCCGATCCGACCAAGCCGCCGGTCTGCCCCTTTTACTGCATTATCACCCGCCGGGCGCTGCCGTGGCGCTATTCGCCATCTTCGTTTGATCCGATCGTGGGGATCGAGCGGCCGTCGCGGTGGAATTTTCCCGATTGGGAGGACGTGCGCGAGGCGATCCTCGCCGAATTCGCACCTCCGACGCTCGACGAGTAAGGCCCGGGGGCGCACGCCCGATCAGTCGCCGAAGACGCGCGCGAACACGGCATCGACCTGCGCGAAGTGGTAATCGAGGTCGAAGCGCGCGTCGATCTCGGCGGACGTCAGTGCCGCCGCAACCTGCGGATCGGCCTTGAGCAGGTCGCGCAGCGACAGCGCGCCGTCGGATTCCCACACCTTCATCGCGTTGCGCTGGACGAGCGCATAGGCATCTTCGCGGCTGACGCCTGCCTGCGTCAACGCCAGCAGCACGCGCTGCGAATGGACGAGCCCGCCCATCCGGTCGAGGTTGGCCTGCATCCGCGCCGGATAGACGACGAGCTTGTCGACCACGCCGGTCAGCCGCGCGAGCGCGAAATCGAGCGTGATCGTCGCATCGGGACCGATATAGCGTTCGACCGACGAATGGCTGATATCGCGCTCGTGCCACAGCGCGACATTTTCGAGCGCGGGCGTTACATAGCCGCGCACCATCCGCGCAAGGCCCGTCAGATTCTCGGTCAGCACCGGGTTGCGCTTGTGCGGCATTGCCGATGAGCCCTTTTGCCCGGGCGAGAAATATTCCTCGGCCTCGAGCACTTCGGTGCGCTGCAGGTGGCGGATTTCGGTGGCGAGACGTTCGATCGACGACGCGACGACGCCGAGTGTCGCGAAGAACATTGCATGGCGATCGCGCGGGATGACTTGTGTCGAGACTGGCTCGACGCTGAGGCCAAGCTTGGCGGCGACATGCGCCTCGACGCGCGGGTCGATGTTGGCGAAGGTGCCGACCGCGCCCGAAATCGCGCAGGTCGCGATTTCGGCGCGTGCCGCCACCAGCCGCGCTCGTGCGCGCTGGAATTCGGCATGATAGCCGGCGAGCTTGAGCCCGAACGTGACGGGCTCGGCGTGGATGCCGTGGCTGCGCCCGATCGTCGGCGTCAGCTTGTGCTCGAAGGCGCGGCGCCGGATCACATCGAGCAGCGCATCGACATCTGCGATCAGCAGGTCGCTTGCGCGCGCGAGCTGCACCGCCAGTGCGGTGTCGAGCACGTCGGACGAAGTCATGCCCTGATGCATGAAGCGGGCTTCGTCGCCGACCTGCTCGGCCACCCAGGTCAGGAAAGCGATCACGTCATGCTTGGTGACGGCCTCGATCGCGTCGATCGCGGCGACGTCGATCGCCGGTTCGGTCGCCCACCAGCGCCACAACGCGGCGGCAGCTTCCTTCGGTACCACGCCCAGCTCGGCAAGCGCGTCGGTGGCATGCGCCTCGATCTCGAACCAGATGCGAAAGCGCGCCTCGGGCGACCAGATCGCGGTCATTGCCGGGCGGGAATAGCGGGGAACCATCCAAAATCCTCTGGTGTTCGAAGCACGGCTCGTCGCGCCAGCGCAACAGGCGCGCGACCAGCCGCCCCCTAGCAAAGCCCAGCCGCCGTAACAAACAACATTGTTGCGCATCAATTTGGACAGTCCTCAGTTCTATTCGCGAGGGCAGTCGAGAAATGACCGAGCCTTCAGCGAATATTGCTGAAACATGAACGGAGAAGAGTTATGATTAAGTACGGTCTTCTTGCCAGTGCCATGCTGATCGCATCGCCCGCGCTGGCACAGCGGGCGCCAACAACAGCGCCCGGTTCGACGCCGACGGCGCCGACAACCACGGATGGCATGCCGCAGACGGCGCCGGTGCAAACCAGCCCCGGTCAGACGGCCACGCCGCAGTCGACCGACGCGATGCCCGCCACAGATCAGGCGGCGCCGACATCGCCCGAAGCCAAGGTTGCGCAGGTGGTCGAAGCCGATTTTCCGACCTATGACAAGGATGGCGACGGCGCGCTCAGCAAGTCGGAATTCGGCGCCTGGATGGCATCGCTGCGCGCGAATGACCCGGAAGCCAAGCCCGGCAGCGCCGCGCTGAAGAAGTGGGTCGACCAGGCGTTCGTCCAGACCGACACCGACAAGAGCAAGTCGGTGTCGAAGACCGAACTGGCGAGCTTCCTTGTCCAGGGTCAGGGTCAGGCCCAGGGCTGATCCCGGCCCTAGCGCATCCTTCCAACACCGGGGCCGCATGCAGGGCGCATGCGGCCCCATTTGGCGCAGGTCGCACCAATCCTGGCGTGCCCCAATTCGCGTTCGCACAATTATTCGCTCAAATCTGATCGCCGAGTGAATTTTGCGTCAACCGCAGGCTGATCGCCCAGCGTCATTAGTGATTTGATAACAGGGTTGAATCTCACGAACTGCCAGACTGTGTCGCTGAACTGTCGCTCGATGATCACCGATCAGTCAAGGTTGTGCAGCGCAACATTCACATGGCGTCCCCAAGGGCTGCAGCGTCCAAATGGGGGAATCACCAATGAATGTTCGTCGCTTCGCTATCGCTTCGCTCATGCTGTCGACGGCCAGCATCGCGCACGTCGCCAAGGCCCAGGTTGCACCGGCGAACGAGGATGCCGAAAACGGCACCGAAGTGATCGTGACGGCGCAGAAAGTCGAACAGCGCGCGGTAGATGTGCCGATCACGATTTCTGTCAACACTGGCCCCCGGCTGCGCGAACTGGGCGTGTCCGACCTGGACGAACTGTCGAATTTCGTCCCCGGCCTGAACATTCAGGAACAGAGCGCCAACAACCCCGGCGTTGTCATTCGCGGTATCACGTCGGACAGCGGCTCCGCCCAGCAGGGGCCGCGCGTGACGCTCTACTACAACGGGGTCGACATCTCGCGCTCGCGTGGTTCCTATCAGGCGATTTTCGACGTTGATCGCGTCGAAGTCATCAAGGGGCCCCAAGCCACCCTGTTCGGGACCGCTTCGGCGGTCGGCGCCATCAGCATTATCTCTGCGAAGCCCCAGAGGGGCGCTTCGGGTGCACTGACGCTCGGCTATGGCAATTTCGATGCAAAGCTCGCCTCGGGCTTCGTCAACTATGGCGGAGACACGCTCGGCGTCCGCTTTGCAGGCGAGTATAAGAACCGCGACGGCTATGTGCGCAATCTCTCGACGGTACAGCGCGACCTGTATTCGCAGGATCAGTTGGGACTGCGCGCTTCGCTCCGCTACCAACCGGTCGATGCGTTCACGCTCGATTTCGTGGCCACCTATGATCGGCAGCGCAACGGCGGCACGCCGTTCATTTCGAGCCGTCTTCCGACCGAAGCTGGCCCGCCCAATCCCTTCGGCCCGGCCAATCTGAGCGGCTCGCCACGCTCGGCTGCCGATCTTGGTGCGCCGCTGCTCGGCCTGACCCGCAACGTCTATGATGCCAATCTGACGGCGTCCTATGACTTTGCCCCGGGGTGGAACTTCACGACCGTCAACGGTTTCCGCCGCTTCGACAGCCTCGAAATCTTCGACGCCGACGGGTCGCGAGCGACTTTTCTGGAATTCGCCGAAAACGCCTTTGGTTATCAAGTCAACCACGAAGGACGCTTCACCTATAAGGATTCGCACATCCGCGCGGCATTTGGCTGGAACTACTTCCGCGAAGACAGCGAGCAGGTCGTACCCTTTTCGACCAACGAACGCGTGTTCTTCGCTTGCCTAGGCGGTGGCCTGGGGCCGACGTGCGTAGCGGCTAATGGCACGGTACCTGCCGATGCCCAGACGCCGATTTTCTACCGTTCGGTATTCGGCAACGGTGGCCGCAACGACACTTATTCGGTCTTCACCGACATCGCCTGGACGCCGACGCCGCGGCTGGAACTGACAGCGGGCGTGCGTATCCAGATCGAAAAGCGCCGGTCGACCTTCTTCGCGACTGTGCCGCGTTCGGGCCTCACCGGCGGTGCGTCCGTGATCCCGGGGCAAGTCGACACACGCGGCCAGACCTTTCAGGCAGAAGATAGCTTCACGGCCATCCTGCCGCGCTTCAACGCGCTTTTCCGGCTGACCGACGACATCAACCTCTACGCGACGATCTCGAAGGGGCGTCGCTCGCCGGTTGTGCAGCTCGGCGCGGCATCGACCCCCGCCGGTCCGGTCCCGGCGCTCACGCCGGTCGGCGAAGAAGTCGTCTGGAACTATGAAGGCGGCATCAAGGGCCGGGTTGGCCCAGTGTCGGGGTCGCTCGGCATCTATTACCAGCAGTATTTCAACTTCCAGGTTTCGGTGCAGCTGCCGACCGGCCAGACGGTGACACAGAGCGCCGGATCGGCCAACAATCTGGGTGTTGAAGCCGAATTGAACCTGAAGCTCGCGTCGTGGGCGAACCTGTTCGGCAATATCGGCTACATCAGCGGCGGGATCGACAATGTCGCTGCAAATGGCCGCTTTGCCGGCAATCGCTTCCGCTTGCAGCCCGAAATTCAGCTCGCCGGCGGCTTCACGATCGATGCGCCGATCGGCGGCGGCGTGCGCGTGTTTGCGACGCCGACCGTCACCTATCGCAGCCGGTTGTTTTTCGAATTGCCGAACAATCCGCTGATCGCGCAAGGCCCGGTGACCCTGCTCAACGCCCGCGCCGGGTTGAGCTTCATGGATGGCCGGTACGAGGTGTCGGCATTCATCCGCAACGCGACCAGCGAACGCTATCTGCTGGACGCGGGCAATACCGGCGGCGCTTTCGGCGGGGCGACGCTGATCCCCGCTGAACCGCGCTTCTTCGGGGGCCAGATCACCGCAAAGTTCTGATCGGGGCACGGGCCGGGCGTTTGCAGCGCTCGGCCCTGCCGATCAGAGCAACCCCTGCGCGCGCAGGCTGACATGGCCCTGCGCGCCGACGATGATGTGGTCGTGAAGTGCAATGCCCGGCACTTTCAGCGCCGCCGCAATCGACCGGGTGAGCTCGATATCGGCGCGGCTCGGTGACGGATCGCCGCCGGGGTGATTGTGGACGAGGATGATCGCTGCCGACCCAAGCTCGATCGCGCGCTTCAGGATTTCGCGGACATGGACGGCGGCCTCGTCGATGGTGCCCTGCGCCACCACTTCGTCGCGAATCAGCATGTTGCGGGTGTTGAGGTGGAGGACGCGGACGCGCTCGACCGGGTGGAAGGCCATGTCGGCGCGCAGATAATCGAGCAGCGCCTGCCAGTTGGCGATCACCGGCTTGGCTGCGACATCGGCACGGAGCAGCCGCTGCGCAGTCGCCTGGACAATGCGGATCGCCGCGACCGATGTGTCGCCCATGCCCTTGATCCGCAACAGCGATTCGGGTGAGGCCGCCATCAGCCCGCCGATCCCGCCGAATTCGGCGAGCAGCGCCTTGGCAAGCGGCTTGGTGTCGCGGCGTGGTATGGCGAGCGCGAGCAGATATTCGATCAGCTCATGATCGTGCAGCCCTTCGCCGCCATGATCGACCAGCCGCTGGCGCAGGCGTGCGCGGTGGCCGTGATAATCGGGCGCCGCCGGGTCGGCCCCGTTCCGATCGGCGGGAACAGTCATGCAGGTTCGCGAATTAAGCCTTGTCGGCTGGGGTGGCAATTGCGCGATGGCCGGGCAGGGCTATGGTGGCAGCGCCGAAGGACGTGGGAGCAAGCGTGACCGAATCGACCGGGGTGGTCCCGCGCCGCAACAGGCGCGCGCGCTGGATGGGCGGTTCGCTGGCTGTGTTGGCGCTAGCGGCGGTGGGGTTGTGGATCGAACGACGGCCGATCGCCACGCATTTCGTCGATCGCGAGCTCGCCCGTCGCGGCGTTCCGGCGCGCTATGCCATTGCCGACATCGGCGTGCGGACGCAGCGGCTGACCGATGTCGTGATCGGCGATCCCGCGCGACCCGATCTGGTCGCGGACTGGGTCGAACTGACGACCGATGTCTCGCTGGCGGGGGCCAGCGTCTCGGCGGTACGTGCGGGCACGGTACGCGTGCGCGCGCGGTTCGCGGACGGTCGACTGAAGCTTGGCGCGCTCGACCGGCTGTTGCCGCAGACGCCCGGCAAGCCCTTCGCCCTGCCGCAGATTGCCGTCGATGTCGCTGACGCGCGGCTGCGGCTCGAAACACCGGCCGGGATCATCGGCGCCAAGCTCGCCGGGCGTGGGCGGCTCGACAATGGGTTCAGCGGACGGCTGGCACTGATTGCCGATCGGCTGGGGGATAAGGACTGCACGGCCCAGCGGGTCGCGGCGCTGCTCGCGGTGCGGATCACCGAGCGGCAGCCCGGCATCACTGGCCCGGTGCGCGCCGGCACGGTGACCTGCGCGGGCATCGCAGCAACCGGGGCGGTGACGGACATCGACGCGCTGCTCGACGCCCGGCTCGATCGGTGGCGAGGGCAGGGGCGAGTCGCGCTCGACCGCGTGCAGGCGCGACAGGGGCGGCTGAGTACGCTGGCCGGTGCGATCGATTTCGACGGTGGTCCGAAACGGACGGCGGGGCGGCTCGACCTGCACTCCGGGGCGGCCGACACCGCCGACGCGCGCGCGGCGGCGCTGCGGCTGACCGGGCAATATCATGTCGGCACGGCGGGCTATGGCTTCGACGGCACGGCATCGGCGCAGCATGCCGCTCTTGGCCCGCGCTGGCTCGCTGCGCTGTCGCGGGCAAGGGCGGCGGGGCAGGGCACGCCGGTCGGACCACTGCTGGCGCAGGCGGCAAGCGCGACATCGGCGGCAGCGCGCGACTTTGCGGCCAGTGCCGATGTGCGGTTGACCGGCGCGGGCAGCGACTTTGCGCTCAACCTGGCCAATGCCGATCTCGCCAGCCGCACCGCGCTCCGGGCGACGCTCAACGGCGGCGAAGGCGTCGCGATCGATTCGCGCGGCATTCGCGTCGATGGGCTGTTCGCGCTGACCGGGGGCGGCTTGCCGGGCGCGGTGATGCGGCTGTCGCAGGCGAGCCCGCGCGCACCGATTCGCGGCAGCGGTTTCGTGCGCCCCTATGCGGTGGGCGACGCGCGGCTGGCGCTCGGCGATGTCGATTTCAGTGCGGCGCCGGGTGCGACCCGGATCACTGCCAATGCCGTGCTGAGCGGCCCCTTGGCCGATGGGCGCGTCGAAGGCGCGCGGGCGCCGATCGAGGCCTATTGGAACGGCCGCAGTCTGCGGATCAACCCGGGCTGCACTGCGCTTGCTTTCGAATCGCTGCGGGTAGGCTCGCTCGCGCTCGACGCGAGTCGGCTGAAGCTGTGCGCCGAAGGCGATGCGCTGGCGCGGATCGACGGCAATCGGGTGAGCGGCGGCTTGCGGCTGGGCGCGACGCAATTGAAGGGGCGGCTGGGCGGCAGCCCGCTGCTGCTGACTGCCGCAAGCGCGCGCTACGGCCTTGCCGACAACCGCTTTGCGGCGACCGGACTTGATGCACGGCTGGGTGCCGATGACCGAGTGACGCACATCGCGGCCGCCGCCTTCGACGGGGCGCTTGCCGATCGCGGCGCGGCGGGCAGGTTCAGTGGCGCCAGCGGCGCGATCGCCAAGGTGCCGCTGTTACTGAGCGGAGGCACCGGCGGGTGGCGATTCGACGGCAAGACATTGGCGCTAGATGGCGCGCTGCAGGTGGCGGACGCCGACCCGGAGCCGCGCTTCTACCCGCTCGACACCCGCGACGTCGCGCTGACGCTGGCCGACAACCGGATCGCGGCGACGGGCACGCTGACGACGCCAGCCGGTGGCACGACCGTCGCCCGCGTCACGATCGCGCATGATCTCGACAGCGCAAGCGGCCATGCCGATCTCGTGGTGCCCGGGCTGCGCTTCAGCGAAGCATTCCAGCCCGACAAGCTGACGCGCTTCACCTACGGTGTCGTTGCCGAAGTGAAGGGTGACGTCACGGGCGCGGGTCGGATTGCATGGACGGGCGACTCGGTGACGAGCGAGGGCGTGTTCCGAACGCCGGGCATCAATCTCGATGCTGCCTTTGGCCCGGTTGAGGGACTGGCAACCGAGATACGGTTCACCGACCTGCTCAATCTGGTCAGCGCGCCGGGGCAGCAAGTGGCGCTGGCGAGTGTCAATCCGGGCGTACCCGTCGAAGGCGGCGTCATCCGCTACCAGACGCTCGCCAACCAGCATGTCCGGATCGAAGGCGGGCGCTGGCCGTTCGCCGGCGGCACGCTGATTCTCGAACCCGCCGAGCTCGATCTGGCGATCAGCGCCGAACGGCGGTTGACCTTCCGGCTCGAAGGGGTCGACGCGGCGCAATTCCTGCAGGAGCTTGATTTCAAGAACCTAAGCGCGACCGGCACGTTCGACGGGGTGCTGCCGATCATCTTTGACGCCAAGGGCGGGCGGATCGAAGGCGGCGAGCTCAACGTCCGTGAAGGCGGCGGGACGATAGCCTATGTTGGCGAGGTGACTCAGGAGAACCTTGGTTTCTGGGGCAACACGGCGTTCCAGGCGCTCAAGTCGCTACGCTACAAGCGGCTGGCGATTGCCATGAACGGTGCGCTCGCGGGCGACATGATCACCGAAGTGCGTTTTTCAGGCGTCAGCCAGGGCGCGGGCGCCAAGAGCAATTTCCTGATCCGCCGGCTGCAGAAGCTGCCCTTTCTGTTCAACGTGCGGATTCAGGCGCCTTTCCGGCAATTGTTCGACCTGTCCGATCCGGGCGGCTATGCACGCCGGGTATTGTCGGAAAGCATGTTAGCGCCGGAGACGAGCGCCGCACCTGTTCAGCCGCGCGCAAGCGAGCCTGTGCCAAAGGGGGAGACGAAATGAAACGAGCGAGCATGGCAATGATGGCCGGTTTCGGCACGGGACTAGCGGCGGCACTTGGCGGCTGCGTCAATGTCACGGCACCCGACAAGCCGATCGTCATCAACCTCAACATCAACGTGACGGCGCAAGTGGTGCTGAAACTCGATGGTGAGGCCAAGAAGGTAATCGAACAGAACCCGGGGATTTTCTGAGATGAACAAGATCCTGATTGCAGCGCTTGCAGCCCTGGTCGCGGCCGCCCCCGCCACCGCGCAGCGCGATCCCGCTTATGCCGATGCACGCGCCAAGGGGCAGGTCGGCGAACAGCCCGACGGCTATCTCGGCATCGTCGGCACGCCCACCGATGACCTGCGCCGGATCGTCAGCAACATCAACATCCAGCGCAAGGCCGCCTATACCCGCGGCGCGGCGGATGGGGGCACCGTCGAGCAATTCGCCTTCGTGTCGGGCTGCAACCTGATTCTGAAGACCGTGCCCGGCGAAAAATATCAGGCGCCCGACGGCAGCTGGCACACCCGCACCGACGCCGCGCCTGAGCGCGACCCGCGCTGTCTGTAAGCACGAACCGGGCGAATTCCGCCCGGTTCGGCGCTGCGGTTGACTTGGCAGATTGGGCTTTCTAAACGGGCGCCGCAACGCGGGGCTTGGGCTTCCGCGTAGCTCAACCGTCGCCCGCACCAATGCGCGGCGGCGTTTCTTTATCAGGATGGGCTGTGAGCTTCGCGTTGGCCGATAATCGCCAGAACGGACATGACGACCTCGACGCCCGGATTGCGCGCGCCAAGGCCGAGCATCTGCGCCCGTCGGCGAAGGACAAGCTGGCGGAAACGCGCGGCTGGTCGGTCGCGATCGAATTCGTCGGCATGGTGCTGGTGTCGGCGGCTATCGGCTACGGCATCGACACTTACGCCGGGCTCGGCACGCGTCCTTTTGCGATGATCGCGATGCTGGTGCTAGGCTTTGCCGGCGCGGTCTATCGCACCGTCCAGGATTCGCAGAAGTTCGACGCTGCGCCCGACAACGACAAGAAGGATTGAGGCGACCGATATGGCCGGCCCGATGGAACAGTTTGCGCTCAAGGTGATCACGCCGCTTGCGGTTGGAGGCTATGACGTCTCGTTCACCAACTCGTCGCTGTGGATGGCGGTCGCGACGGTCGCGATTGCGGTTTTCCTGTTCGTCGGCACCGCGCGGCCGCAGCTGGTGCCCGGTCGCTGGCAGGCGGCGGTCGAATATCTCTATGATTTCGTGCGCAACATGCTCGACGAAAATGTCGGGCCCGAAGGGCGCCGCTATGCGCCGCTGATCTTCACGATCTTCATTTTCGTGTTGGTGTGCAACCTGCTCGGCCTGATCCCCTGGGTCGGTGCCTTCACCCCGACCAGCCATGTGTCGGTCACGCTGGGGCTGGCGATGATCGTCTTCGTGACGGTGTGCGTCGTCGGCTTCGCGCGACACGGCCTGCACTTCTTCTCGCTGTTCTGGCCGCATGGCTCGGGCGTGGCGCTCGGCGCGTTCGTGTTCGTGATCGAGATCCTCTCCTTCCTCAGCCGCCCGTTCACGCTCGCCATCCGACTGTTCGCGAACATGACCGCGGGCCACGTGCTGCTGAAAGTGTTCGGCACGTTCGTCGTCGCGCTCGGCTCGTTCGGGGCGCTGCCCTATGTGTTCGGTGTGCTGCCGCTCGCGGTGAACGTCGCGCTGTCGGCGCTCGAAGTGCTGATCGCGGTGGTGCAGGCCTATGTGTTTGCGCTGCTCGCGTCGCTGTACCTCAACGACGCGGTCAATCTGCACTAAGATTTTGTTCTGTTTGTTGTTTTCAAGCGAAAGGTTATCGAAATGGACGTTGGTTCGGCAAAGGTTATCGGTGCAGGTCTGGCCGCAATCGGTGCGGGTCTCGCTGCGATCGGCGTGGGTTCGATCTTCGGTCAGTATCTGAACGGCGCGCTGCGCAACCCTGAAGCGGATGCCAAGATGGGCGGCCGCCTGATCTTCGGCTTCGCGGTGACCGAAGCGCTCGGCCTGATCGCGGCCGTCGTCGCGCTGGCGCTCGCCTTCTCGTAAGAGCAGCGCTCGCCTTTCGACCCCAGCTTTTGGAGAGGCCGCCCCGGCCATGCCGCAGTTCGATTTCACTCATGTCTTCTGGCCGCAAATCGCGTGGCTGGCCGTCTTCTTCGTGATCCTCTACTTCGGGGTGGTCGGTCCCACTTTACCCAAGCTGGGCAAGGTGATGGGCGAGCGCGAAGCCAAGGTCATGGGTGACATCGCCTCGGCAGAAGCCGCCAAGGCGACGTCCGACCAGCTGGCGGCCGATTACCAGGCGGGCGTGACCGCCGCGCAGGACGAGGCGCGCGCGCGCCTCGCCAAGGCGCGTTCGGATGCGGCAGCAGCACTCGACCAGAAGCTGAAGAGCGCCAATGCCAAGATCGACACGGACACCGAAGCGGCGACCGCAGCACTCGCCGACGCCCGGGCGAAGGCAATGACGGAGATCGAGGCCGTGGCAGCCGATGCTGCGGCGTCGATTGTCGAGAAGCTGACGGGCGCGCGCCCGGCCGAGCCGGTCGCGGCCGATGCCGTGCGCGCGGCGCTGGCATAAGGGGCGGATGCGATGATGACATTGATCCTCGCGGCCGGCGGTGCCGCCCATCACGAAGAACATGGCCCGACGCTGCTCGGCCTCAGCGCCGAAGGCTGGGTCTATGTCGGCCTGACGATTTTCATTCTGCTGGCGATCTTCGTCGCCAAGGCGCCGCAGCGGATCACGCAGGCGCTGGATGCGCGGATTGCCGACACGCGGCGTCAGCTCGACGAAGCGGCGCGGCTGCGCGCCGAAGCCGAGGCCCTGCTTGCCGACGCCAAGGCCCGTAGCGCCGCGAGTGCCGGCGACGCGGCGGCGATCATTGCGCAGGCCGAGGCCGAGGCGCAAGCAATGCTCGCCAAGGCCGAATCGGATGCCAATGATCTGGTCGCGCGGCGTACCAAGATGGCCGAGGACAAGATCGCTGCCGCCGAACGCGGTGCGATTGCCGAGGTTCGTGCGGTTGCTGCGCGGGCGGCTGCGACCGCTGCGGGCGCGATCATTGCCGGACAGCATGGCGCAGATGCCGACCGCGCGCTGGTCGATCGCACGATTTCTGGGTTGTCGCGCCCCAATTAAGCGCGGGCGGCGCCGAATTGCGCTGGCGTTGGCGATGAAAATCGGGTGAGATTGCGGCGCGGTTATTTCGTGACCGTTCCTAGCACCCCGAGGATTGTATGAAGCTTATCGCCCTTGCCGCGCTGGTCTCGATCGCCGCGACCCCTGCTTTCGCTCAGACTGCCCCGGCGCCCACCACGCCGGCGCCCGCCACCGCTGCCACGGCAGCGAAGTTCAACCTCGACACGCCGATCGAGCAGCTCGTCGCCGACGAAAAGGCGAAAGCGGTCCTGATGACCGTGCTCGGCAGCGACATCACGCAGAATCCCTTCTACGATCAGATCAAGGCCATGAGCTTTGCGCAGGTACAGCCGCTCTCGCAGGGCCAGCTGACCGACGATACGATGAAGAAGCTCGCCGAAGGTCTCGCGGCGATCAAGTAAGTCTGGCACATCGTCGGCGCGTGTGTCGCGCGCCGACGATGATCCCTAGTATCTCAGCATCACGCGCCGCGCGACTGCAGGCGCAAGATTGTGCACCCCGTTCAACAGCTTGACCATCCCGACATGGGCCTCGCTGCGTCCGGCAGCTATCGCCTCGGCGATTTCGCGCGCGCAGGCTTCCGGCGCCATCTTGCGATGCGGGTTGTCGGCGGTCATTGCCGTATCGACAACCGGCGGCAGCACTTCGAGCACGCTGATAGGGCTGTCGGACAGCTGCGCGCGCAGCGACTGAGTGAAGCTGCGCAGCCCCGCCTTGGTCGCGCAATAGACCGGCGAGCGGGCATTGGGGGCAATCGCCAGCCCTGAGGTCACGTTGACGATCATCGCCTCGGGCCGCTCGCGCAGCGCGCCGATCAGCCGCGTGACGAGATGGATCGGCGCGGTCAGATTGAGCGCAATCGCGCGGTCGATTTCGCCCAGATCGATCAGCGTGCCGATATCATAGGGCGCGCCGATCCCGGCATTGTTGACCAGAATGTCGATCGGCCAGCTATGGACGGCATTGACGATCGTGTCGCGCCCGGTGTCGGTCGCGAGATCCGCGGCGACGGCCTCCAGCCCTTCGGCACGCGCGCTTTCGAGCCGATCGGGCGTGCGGCCGCACACCATCACCGCGACGCCGCGCCCGCGCAGCTCGCGGGCCAGCGCCAGCCCGATACCGTCGGTGCCGCCCGTGACGAGCGCGCGCTTGCCTTCGAGTTTCATGCTCTGCCCCCGCGCCAACCGCCGTTTGTTGCGTCCCTAACATGATGCCCCAGCGGCGCAGCGATCGCCAGAAGTTACTTGGGTTTAGCGGTCGGCAGGCAAAAGGTCGGGCAGTCAGCATTCACCGGCGCGGCATCGCCATCATGGCCAGCTGCCGATGTTGCCGGGCCGGGCGGCGGCGCCTAAATCGTGCCGGTGCAGGAACCGCAATCGCCCGACCGCTTCAACGAGGAAAAAGCAACTTACGCCGTGCGCGGCGCCGATGCGCCTGATCTGGCGGGCGGGGTCGCGGCGATCCGCAACGTGCTGGCGACATTGCCCGCGCGACCGGGCGTGTACCGGATGCACGACGCACGTGGTGATGTCCTGTACGTCGGCAAGGCCCGCGCGCTGAAGAACCGCGTCACCAACTACACCCAGGTCGACCGGCTGCCGAAGCGGCTCCAGCGGATGGTGGCGCTCACCCGGTCGATGACGATCGTCACCACCAATAACGAGGCCGAAGCGCTGCTGCTCGAAGCGCAGCTGATCAAGCGCTATCGTCCTGCGTACAACGTGCTGCTGCGCGACGACAAAAGCTTCCCCTTCATCCTGCTGCGCGCCGACCATGAGTTCCCGCGCATCCAGAAGCATCGCGGCGCGCGGCGCGCCAAGGGCAATTACTACGGCCCGTTCGCCAGTGCGGGGTCGGTCAACACCACGCTCAATGCGCTGCAGAAGCTGTTTTTGCTCAGGAGTTGCACCGACGGCTTCATGAAGCGGCGCGACCGGCCGTGCCTGCTCTACCAGATCAAGCGCTGCTCGGCGCCGTGCGTCGGGCGGATCAACGCCGATGACTATGCCGAACTGGTCGCCGACGCGAAGGCGTTCCTCGCAGGCAAATCGACCGAAGTGCAGGCCAAGCTGGGCGCGCAGATGCAGGCGGCAGCCGAGAATATGGACTTCGAGCTCGCCGCGATCCTGCGCGATCGGCTGCGGGCGCTGACGTTCATTCAGGGGAGCCAGGCGATCAACGCCGATGGCGTCGGCGACGCCGACATTTTCGCGATGGCGTGCAAGAATGGCGTGATCGGCATCCAGGCATTTTTCATCCGCGGCGGGCAGAATTGGGGTCACCGCAGCTTCTTCCCCGCCCACACCGCCGATGTGCCCGAGGACGAGGTGCTGACGAGCTTCCTCGGCCAATTCTATGAAGAGGTCCCGCCGCCGCGCACGGTGTTGGTCGATCGCGCGCTGCCCGAGGGCGAGCTGCTCGGTGAAGCGCTCGGCGCGCGGGCTGGGCACAAGGTGAGCTTTGCGGTGCCGGCGCGGGGTGTGCGGCGCAAGCTGCTTGATCAGGCGCGGCGCAATGCCGAAGAAGCGCTCGACCGCCGCCTTGCCGAATCGACGACGCAGGCGAAGCTGCTGCGCGAAGTCGCCGAGCTGTTCGACCTGCCCGAGCCGCCCGATCGCATCGAAATTTACGACAACAGCCATATTCAGGGTACCAATGCGCTCGGCGCGATGGTCGTCGCCGGGCCGGAGGGGTTCCGCAAAAGCCAGTATCGCAAATTCAACATCAAACGGCCCGAGACCGTGGCGGGCGATGATTTCGGCATGATGCGCGAAGTGCTCCAGCGGCGATTCGCGCGCGCGCAGGACGAGGACCCCGATCGCGACGCAGGCGACTGGCCCGATCTGGTGCTGCTCGACGGCGGGCGCGGGCAGTTGAACGCCGCGCGTGCCGCGCTTGAGGAACTGGGCATCGAGGATGTCTGCCTTGTCGGCATCGCCAAGGGGCCGCATCACGGCCGCGACGGGCGTGAGGTATTTCACCTGATGGACGGGCGCGAATTCCAGCTGCCGGTCAATGCGCCGGTGCTGTTCTACCTCCAGCGCTTACGCGACGAAGTCCACCGCTTCGCGATCGGCGCGCACCGCGCGAAGCGGGCCAAGGCGATCGGCGCTAGCCCGCTCGACGAGGTCCCCGGCATCGGCCCGGCTCGCAAAAAGGCGCTGCTGATGCATTTCGGCACGGCGCGGGCCGTGCGCGGCGCGAGTTTGGAAGATTTGCAGAAAGCACCCGGTGTCAGCGCGGCGGTGGCGCAGCAAATCTATGATTTCTACCACGCCCGCTAGGTGTGTATGGCGAACCAGCAGCGCGGCACAGAGTTTGGGGAATTTTCATGTTCTGCGGCTAAGCCGGACACATGCCGACGCCCGTTTTTTTCACTATCGATACCGAAATCATCTGGCGTCACCATGCCGCGGGGCATGATCTGGCGACGCTGTACGAGCGGTCGTTCGAGCCGGCGGGCGTCGGGGTATCCTATCAACTGGCAACGCTGGCAAAGCATGGGCTGAAGGCCTGCTTCTTCATCGATCCGATGCCGGCGACGATTTTCGGGCTCGATCCGATCAAGCGCATTGTCGACAGGGTGTTGAGCGCGGGGCAGGGCGTCCAACTCCATCTCCACCCGAATTGGACCGGCGCAGCAGCGGGCGACCGGGGCAGCAGCTATGCCCGGTTCCAGATGTGCGAATTCACTCTGGCCGAGCAGCGCGAACTGATTGCGCAGGCGCGCGACCTGCTCGTCGCCGCCGGAGCACCGGCGCCGCTCGCGTTTCGTGCCGGCAGCTATGCCGCCAACGACGATACTTTGGTGGCGCTGGCTGAACTCGGCTTTGCCTATGATTCGAGCCACGACGGATCGAACCATCCCTGGCCAAGCAATATCGGCCTGCCGCCGCGCCAGATCGCCCCGGTTGCGCGGCTGGGCCTGACCGAAATACCGGTGACCGTGATCGAGGATAGCCCCGGCAAACTGCGCACGGTCCAGATTTGCGCGCTGTCGACCACCGAAATGCGCGCTGCGCTCGACCATGCAGCGGCGCAGGGGCATCAGGCCGTGACGATCGTCAACCATGGTTTCGAACTGGCCAATCGATCGGGCACGGCCCCCAATGCCGTCCATGTCCGCCGCTTCAATGCACTCTGCGCGTTTCTTGAGGCGCATCGCGACAGGCTGCCGACGACGCACTTCAAGGACCTTCCGGGCATCCCGCTGGAGCTGGGCCGCAGCGACGTGCCGCTCGCCGCCAGCGCCATGCGACGGCGCTGGCGCCAGGCCGAGCAGCTCTGGTCGAATCGGGTGGCCGAGCGCGCTGCATGAGCGCCACTCGACAGGCGCTGCGCTTTCAGGTCGGGGCGCGGACGATTTTCGCGATCGACCGGGCGCTGGTGCGCGTGGCGCTGTCGCTCGACGATGCGCTGGCAGTCCGCGCGCCGACTTTACCGACGCTCGACCGCGACGCCGATGGTTATGCCATCACGTCGCTGCCCGAAGCGCGTGTTGCCGATGTGGCGACTGGCGGGCTGTTTGCCTTCGTCCGCCAGCACTATACGCGGCATTACATCGACCTGACGATCGGCCATGACGCCTATCTCGCCGGGCTGAGCGCGAACACGCGGTCTGGCATCAAACGCAAGGCAAAGAAGCTCGCGCAGGCGAACGGCGGCACACTCGACGTGCGGCGCTTCCGGACGCCGACGGAGATCGAGGCATTTCACGAAGTGGCGCTGACGCTGTCGCGCAAGACCTATCAGGCGAAGCTGCTCGGCGGCGGCTTGCCCGAGGACGCGCGCTTCGTGCGATCGATGCTCGAACTGGCGGCGGCCGATGCGGTGCGTGCGTGGCTGCTCTATCTGGATGGCCAGCCAGCAGCCTATCTCTACTGCCCGGTCGATCATGGCACGGTGCGCTATGACCATGTCGGCCATGATCCTGCCTTCGCCGATCTGTCGCCGGGCAGCGTGCTGCAGATGGAAGCGATGCGCGACCTGTTCGCCGAGGGTTGCCACCGCCGCTTCGACTTCACCGAAGGCGAGGGGCAGCATAAGCGGCAGTTCGCGACCGATGGTGTCGCCTGCGTCGACTTGCTGCTGCTCCGCCCGACAATTGCCAATCGCGCGACGGTGGCGGCGCTCGGGGCGTTCGACGGCGGCATGGCACGGGCCAAGCGGATCGTGAACCGGCTCGGCCTGCAGGCACTGGCGAGGCGCATCCGCCGCTGATTTCCGTGCCGTGCCGGCGCGCGCTATAGCGAGGGCATGCATATCCGCGTCGAAGCCCTAATCCTCGCCGTGCGCGCGCATGGCGAGCATGGCGCGGTCGTGCGCGCGCTCACTGCCGATCACGGCCTGCAACCCGGCTATGTCCGCGGCGGACGGTCGACCCGGCTGCGACCGGTGCTGCAACCGGGCAATCTGGTGGTCGGCGACTGGCGCGCGCGCACCGACAGTCAGCTTGCTGCGCTGACGGTCGAGCTGGTGCACAGCCGGGCGCCGATGTTCGCCCAGCCGCTGCCCGCCGCCGCCATCGACTGGATCGCAACGCTGACGGCGACTGCCTTGCCCGAAGCGCAACCCTATCCGATCCTGTTCGCGACGCTGGCGGCGGTGCTTAACGCAATCGAGGCGGCGCCCGCCGCGCGCGATTGGGCGGCGGCGCTGGTGCGCTACGAGCTCCTGCTGCTGGCTGAGCTTGGCTTCGGGCTCGATCTTGGCCAATGCGCCGTGACTGGCGCCACCGAAGACCTCGTCTGGGTCAGCCCCAACAGCGGCGCGGCGGTCAGCGCGGTAGCAGGCGCGGCATATCGTGACCGGTTGCTGCCGCTGCCTGGTTTTCTGCGCGAGGGCGGCGCAGGGGATTGGCCGCAGGTGATCGCGGGACTGCGGCTGACCGGCCATTTTCTGGCGCGCGATCTGCTGAGCGGCCGCGCGGCCGAAGCTCTGGCAGCGCGCGAGCGACTGATCGACCGGCTCAACAGAGCGGTTGCGTGACGCTATCGCGGTCGGCAAGGGTGGAGCGATGCTCGACACCTTAACCACCAGCGATCAGCAGGCGACGTTGCTCCACGTGGCGATTGTGATCCCGACCTTCAACGAAGCCGCCAATGTGCCCCGGCTGGTCGAAAAGCTGAATGCGGCGCTGGCGGGCCTCGCCTGGGAAGCGATCTTCGTCGACGACGACAGCCCCGACGGCACCGCCGATGCGGCGCGGGCGCTGGCGCGGGCCGACCGGCGGGTGCGGGTGATCCAGCGCATCGGACGGCGCGGCTTGTCGTCGGCGTGCATCGAGGGGATGTGCGCCACGGCGGCGCCCGTGGTCGCGGTCATCGACGGCGATTTGCAACACGACGAGACGCTGCTGCCGCAGATGCTGGCGGCCCTGCACGCCGATGCCGCGCTCGACGTGGTGATCGGCTCGCGCTTTGTCGAGGGCGGCGGCACCGGCGACTGGGATCGCGACCGCGTAGCCAAATCGGCCTTCGCCACAAGGCTGTCGCGCCGCGTACTGAAGGCGGACCTGACCGATCCGATGAGCGGCTTTTTCATGATCCGCAGCGATGTCGTTCGCCGGATCGTGCCGAACCTGAACGCGATCGGCTTCAAGATCCTGCTCGATATCATGACCGCGAGCCCGCAGCCGCTGAAGTTCGTCGAGCTGCCCTACACCTTCCGCACGCGTGATGTCGGCGAGAGCAAGCTCGATCACGTTGTCGCGATGGAATTCCTGATCGCGCTCTACGACCGGATGTTCGGGCGGATCATCCCGGTGCGCTTCGCGATGTTCTCGGCAATCGGGCTGATCGGCGTCGGCGTGCACATGGCAGTGCTGTTCCCGATCGTCCGGCTGTGGGGCGAAGGAGCGTTTCTGGTCGGGCAAATCCTGGCCGCGGTCGTCGCAATGACCGCCAATTTTTTCCTCAATAACGCGCTCACTTATCGCGACCGGCGGCTGAAGGGAGTGAGGGCGCTGTTCGACGGCTGGGTGTCGTTCTGCGTGGTGTGTTCGGTCGGGCTGGTGGCGAACATTGGCGTCGCGGGGTTCCTCCACAACGCGCGCGACGGGAGCTGGGCCGTGTCGGCGCTGGTTGGAGTGCTGGTCGGCGCGGTGTGGAACTATGCGCTGTCGTCGCGCTTCGTCTGGGGTCGGTATTAACGCCAGCTCGCGAACCACATCCAGCGCAGGAACGCCTGATCGCCGTCGAGCGGTGCGGCCGAAATGATCGGGAAAAAATACGCGAACAGCGCGAAGGTCAGCACCAGCGCCGCTTCGCTGGCATATTTGAAGCGCGGTTCGGCATAGCGTTCGAGCGCGGCGGCAATCGCCAGACCGAGGAACACACTCGGCAGGTAATAATAATAGAAGAAGCCAATCTTCTTCGGGATCAGCACCCACATGCCATAGGAGCCCAGCCACAGCAGCGCGATCGCCAGCATCGGCTGCACGCGCTCGCGAATCCCCGCATAGAGGCAGGCGCCGACCGCGATCAGCCCGCCCCACATAACCGCCGGATTGCCGAGCAACAGGATGCCGCGCTGCACGCCTTCGACCGGTTCGTAGAGATACCACATCGGCCGCAGGTCGAGCGCCCAGCTCCACCACGGCGACTGATAGGGATGCAGCGGCAGGGGGGCGGTCTGCTGCGCGAAGATGCGGAACTGGTGGGGAATGAAGGTCGCGATCGTCAACGGCTCATAGCGGTAGAAAAAGGCAGGCGCGAAGGTCAGCGCATAAGTGGCGATGCTCACCAGCCCCAAGATCGCCAGCCCCGGCACCAGATCAATGCCGGCGAAATAGGTGCGGTTGCCGCGCAGCTTGAGCCAGATCATCGCCAGCCCCGCAAAGGCAACGAACGGAATCGCCGTCCATTTCGCGCCGACCGCCAGTCCGAGCAGGACGGCGCTGACCAACAGCCAGCGCCGGGCGGTGTCAGCGGGTGCGCGCGCGGCGGTTATCATCGTGACAATCGCCAGCATCACAAACGCCGCCATATAGCCGTCGAGCATCGCGATCCGCGCCTGGATATAGACGATGAAGTTCAGCAGCACGAAAATCGCGGCGTACAGCGCGGGGCGAACACGGCGGAACAGCTGCCAGCCGATCGCGAACACGCTCATGATCACAACCGCGCCCGCAATCGTCGAGAAA
This sequence comes from Sphingomonas sp. CCH10-B3, assembly GCF_001556185.1. GTDB lineage: Bacteria > Pseudomonadota > Alphaproteobacteria > Sphingomonadales > Sphingomonadaceae > Sphingomonas > Sphingomonas aquatica. Next base: position 39,546 of record NZ_LSIJ01000026.1, read on the forward strand.
AAGCGCCAGCCGAAGCTGGTGTCGCCGAACAACAGGATCCCGCCGGCCATGATCGTCTTCGCGAGCAGCGGATGTTCGATGTTGTACGGCCCGTGCAGGTTGGCGATCGTTCGCGCCGCCTCCGAATAATAGACCTCGTCGAACACAGGCTTGGCCGGGATCGCGAGATTGGCGAGGAACAGCAGTTCGGCGGCGATGCCGAGCGCGAGTGCGATCAGGAACGGGCGTTGTGCTTGCGAATCGGTCGTCATCGCCCGGGCCTCTCCCATTTCGGCGGGCGCGGTTCAAGCGCCCCTGACCATTGACGGCAGGGCCCGCGAACCGGCAAACGGTCGGCGATGAAACGTCATACCGGACAATCCGACTCCGCCCGTCACTGGCGCCCCGCGACACAAGCCGTGCGCGGCGGCACCGCGCGCAGCGAATGGGGCGAGACGAGCGAGGCTTTGTTCCTCACCTCGGGCTATGCCTATGACTGCGCGGGCGATGCGGCGGCGCGCTTCGCTGGTGAGCAGGCGGGCATGACCTATTCGCGGCTGCAGAACCCGACGGTCGAAATGCTCGAGCACCGCATCGCCTTGCTCGAGGGCGCCGAGGCGTGCCGGACAATGGCGACCGGCATGGCGGCGATGACGGCGGCACTGCTGTGCCAGCTCCAGACCGGCGACCATGTCGTCGCGGGGCGCGCTGCGTTCGGCTCGTGCCGCTGGCTGGTCGACACACTGCTACCAAAGTTCGGGATTGCGACGACGACGGTCGATGCCCGCGATCCACAGGCGTTCGTCGATGCGGCGCGGCCCAACACCAAGGTGTTCTTTTTCGAAACCCCGGCCAATCCGACGATGGACATCGTCGATCTGAAAGCGGTGTGCGACATCGCGCGCGCGCGGGGCATCACGACGGTGGTCGACAATGCCTTTGCGACACCCGCGCTTCAGCGGCCGATGACGTTCGGCGCCGATGTGACCGCCTATAGCGCGACCAAGATGATGGACGGGCAGGGGCGCGTGCTGGCGGGCGCGGTGTGCGGGACCGCCGCCTTCATCAACGACGTGCTGTTGCCATTCACCCGCAACACCGGGCCGACGCTGTCGCCGTTCAATGCCTGGGTGGTGCTGAAGGGGCTCGAGACGCTCGATCTGCGCGTCCGGCGGCAGAGCGAGAATGCGCTTGCGGTCGGCCGCTTCCTTGAGGCGCGGGTGCCGCGCATCCTCCACCCCGGCCTCCCCAGCCACCCCCAGCATAATCTGGCGATGACCCAGATGAGCGCGTGCGGGCCGATCTTCGCCTTCGAGGTCGAGGGCCGCGCACAGGCGCACGGCCTGCTCGACGCGCTCGAACTGATCGACATTTCCAACAACATCGGCGATTCGCGTTCGCTGATGACGCACCCGGCTTCGACCACCCATTCGAGCGTTGCCGAGGATAAACGGATCGAAATGGGCATCGGTGAAGGCATGCTGCGGATCAATGTCGGCCTCGAAGATCCTGCCGACTTGATCGACGATCTTGATCGCGCGCTCGGCAAGGTCGGGCTATGATCGACGCGATGAAGTCCTTGTTTCCCAATGTCGCCGAGACGCAGGGCGTGATCGTGCGGGTGTCGGTCAGCTATCTGCCGGAGCAGAGCGACCCGCGCCGCGGGCGCTGGTTCTGGGCCTATCATGTGCGGATCGAGAATGAGGGCGACGTCGCGGTCCAGCTGCTGACGCGGCACTGGGTGATCACCGACGGGCGCGGCCTGCGCCATTCGGTCGAGGGCGAAGGCGTGGTCGGCGAACAGCCGCAGATCGCGCCGGGCGCGAGCTTCGACTATGTGTCGGGCTGTCCGCTGCAGACGCCGACGGGGTCGATGCAGGGCAGCTATCACATGATCGCCGCTGACGGCACGGCGTTCGACGTCGACATCCCCAAATTCGCGCTTATCGCGCCTGCCGTCGCGAGCTGAGCCCCCGATGAAGCGTACCCATTTGCCGCTCAACGGTCTGCGCGTGCTCGACGCCGCCGCGCGCCACCTGAGCTTCACCCGCGCCGCCGACGAACTCGCAGTGACGCCGGCGGCGGTCGGCCAGCAGATCCGCGCGCTGGAGGATACGCTGGGCGTGGTGCTGTTCCGGCGCACGACCAAGGGGCTGGAACTGACGCCCGAAGGCGAAGCGGGCCTCAGCGCGTTGCGCCACGGGCTGCTCCAGTTCGAAGAGTCAGTGCGCGCGATGCAGGCTGGCCAGTCGAGCAAGTCGCTGACCATCGCCGCCCCGCGCGACCTGACCGAGAAGTGGCTGCTGCCGCGCCTCGCCGAAATCGCGCATCAGGACCGCGAGCTGCGGTTCGCGCTGGTCAATGCCGATGAAGCTATCGACTTCACCGAGGCGAACCTCGACCTCGCGATCCGCTGGGGCGAGGGGCCGGGCGAGCATGAAGGCGAATCGCTCGAATCCGAAGGCATGGTGACGGTCGAGCGGCCGGGCGGCGGCGCCGATACCCGCATTTCGTGGCCCGGCTGCCTCAACGATCCCGAAGTATCGCTGGTGCGCGTCGGCGACGCCGGCCTCGCGCTCGATGCCGCCGCGGCGGGTATCGGCCGCGCAACCGTGCCCGAATTGCTGGCGCGTGCCGACATTGCCTCGGGCCGCGTCGTGGTAATCGGCGAGCCCAAGCCCTATCGGCTCGGCTATTGGCTGGTCGCGCCGCTGCCGCAGTGGCGGCAGAAAAAGGTCAAGGCGCTGGTGGAGGCGCTCTGCGCGTGAACGACCGGTTCGCGAGCGCGCGGCTCTGCATGCGTCCGCAAACCACCGGCGATGCCGAGGCGCTGTTTGAGGCTTACTCGGACGCCGATTTGATGCGCTACTGGTCGAGCGCGCCGCACACCGACCTCGACGAGACGCGGGCGTATCTCGGGGAGCGCGTGGACGACGCCAAATGGCGCGGCTGGTCGATCACGCTGAAGGGCGACGACCGTGCGATCGGCACGCTGGCAGCGGGCGAAGTGCGGCCCGGCGTCGCCGAGATCGGCTATCTGCTCGCGCGGCGCCATTGGGGGCAGGGGATTGCGCGTGAAGCCGTGACGCGGCTGCTCGACCTGTTGTTCATCGAGGAGGGCTGGCGCCGCGCCTGCGCCGATACCGATCCCGATAACGAAGCGTCGAACAAGCTGCTCCGCGCGCTGGGCTTCACGCTCGAAGGGCGGCTGCGCGGCGAATGGGAAACGCACATCGGCATCCGCGACAGCTTCATCTGGGGGCTGCTGCGCGAAGAGTGGCCGCGATGATTCCTAGCTTGCGGGTTTGACCTTCGCGGGGATCGGGTCGTTCGACAGGTCGAGCATTTCGATCTGCGGCGCGGCCGAGCGCTGGCGGATTCGCGTGCCCAGCTGCTCTTCCCAGCGCGATGTCAGCGTGTAGCGCTCGATCCGCAGGATACCGGGATCGCTCGGATCGCGCTTGAGCGGCGCATAACGGCGGGCACTGATCGTCGCGATGATCGGCTTCACCCAATCGTCGCCGTCGAGCTTGGGGCTCGCCCGAAGGACGCCCGCGTCGGTGACATGGCCGTCGGGGGCGACGTAGAAACTGATGTCCACCCACTGCTCGTCATAGTTTCGCAGCGCAATCCGGTTGAGCGCGCCGCCGCCGCTCAGCTCGCGGGTCGATGGCCGCAGTTCGGGAATCGGCGGGGCAAAGAGCAGAACGGGCCGGTCGCCCGCGCCTTCGTCCCTGAATTCGGCCAGCAACGCATCCAGCGCGCGCGTGTCGCCGGTGCGGGCGGCATTGCGCGCCTTGTACAGTCGGGCGGCGCGTACGAATGGCTTCAGACGAGGGTCGGGATTGGCGATCAGCTCGTCGAGCGCGCGACGTGCGCCGCTGGCATAGGTCGCCGGATCGCCAACCGCGTAGCTGCTGTAGAGCGCGCCCACGCGCAGCAGCGCAAAGCCCTCGACCGTCGGCAGGTCGAGTTCATGCGCGCGCCGGGCGACGCTGCGATAGGCCTCTTCGGCCGGTTCGAAGCGACCGAAACGCGCGAGCATGTCGCCGACTTCGATTCGAGCGCCGAGGATGCGGGGATCATCGGCTGGCAGCCCGGACTTGAGCGCGCTCAGCGTGTCATAGGTGCTGACCTGATAGGCCTCGCCCTCGCCGAGGTGCGCAGCGATCCTTGCGTTCGCGCGCAGCAGTTCGGAGACCGGCAGCGGATAATCCTTGGCAAAACGCTTGTTGCGGCCCCGCCCGGCGAGCAGCGTGCGACGCGCATCGGCATATTTGCCCGCCACGAACTGATTTTCCGCATGGCGCAAGGTCGCGGCGACATCCTGATCGACCGGACATTTGCGTGCGATGCATTCCTGCAGCGCGCGGTCGGTGTCGCGCAGCCGCTGCGCCGTGACGGTGACATCGGTGGGCGCCGGGGCGGGCGCAGGGCCGGACGGTGTCGTTTCGGGTGCCTGTTGGGCCAAGGCAGCGACGGGCAGCGCGAGCGCCACGGCAAGGCAAATGGTCCGCACGCGTTAGTCTCCCGGCGAGCAAGCGCTTGAGTGCGCGCGCGTCCCTAGCGCGGCGAGGGACGCCCGGCAATCAAGGTGTCAGATCGATCCCTTGCTGGGCTCGGGCGGGGCCGGATCGATCGACAGATCGAGCGTTTCGATCCGCGGCTCGGGGCCACGCTGGCGGATGCGCGTTCCGATGCGCGCTTCCATCAGCGACGTCAGCGTATAGCGTTCGACGCGCAGGATGCCTGGATCGGTCGCATCGCGATTGAGCGGCAGATAACGCCTGAGCGCGATCGATCCCAGGATCGGCTTGACCCAGTCCTCGCTCTCCAGCTTACCGCTGCCGCGCAAAATGCCGACGTCGGTCACATGACCGTCGGGCGCAACGTAAAAGCTGACGTCGACCCATTGGTCATCGTACAGTCGGAGCGGCAACCGCGCATATTCGTTGATGACCGACACACCGATGCCGAAGGGGTTGCCATTGGCCCGGTTATCATCACTTTGATAGGCGCCACGTGCGGAGTCGCGGATTGAGGGGATCGGCGGGGCATAGACCAGCACCGGCCGTTCGGTCGCGCCGTCACGGCGCAGATCGGCGAGCACAGCGTCAAAGGCCTTGGTGTCGCCGCGTCGCAATTGCCGCCGGGCCTGAAGCACCCGCGCCGCCTGCACGAAGACGCGGTAGCGCGGGTCGGAATTGGTCAAGATCGCCGCCAATGCCGCCTCTTCGCCGGCACGATATCTGGCGGGATCGTTTTCCGCATAGCCGCCGTAGAGCACTGCCAGACGAAGTTCGGCAAGCCCCTGCACCTGCAACAGTCCGACCTCCTTCGCGCGCCTCGCCACGGCGCGATAGGCTTCCTCCGCGGCCTCGAACCGGCCAAGCCGGGCATAGGCGTTGGCGAGCTCGATCCGTGCGCCCAGCACCCGTGCATCGTCGCGCGGCAGGCCGGCCTTCAGGACATCGAGCGTGTCGATGGACGAGAGTTGATAGGCTTCGCCTTCACCGAGATGCGCCGATACCGTGGCGATCGCGCGGGTGACGTTCGAAACCGGCACCGGATAGGTCTTGGCAAAGCGCCGTGTCCGGTCGCGTCCGGCAAAAAGCGTGTTGCGGGCCTGCTGATAGCGTCCGGCGACGAAAAGATTTTCGGCGTGGCGCAAAGTCGCAGCGACATCTTCATCGACCGGGCACTTGCGCGCGACACATTCCTTCAGCGCGCGTTCGCTTTCACTCAGGCGCAGACCGGTCACGACAACGGCCGATCGGGCCTTGTCGTCGGGTGCGGCGAACGCCGGAACGGCAAGCGCGCTGGCGAGCAACATGGCAAGCGAGGCATGGCGCATCATCACTTTTCCCATCCGGATAGATTGTTCGATCTCGTGAGCGTCAAATTGATTGACCGTCGGCCTTGTCACCGATGGCAGCCGGGAGCGCGGGATCGATCGACAGATCAAGATATTCGATATGCGGTGTGTCGCTCAAGCGCCGCGACCGGCCTTTGGGGCGGAAATTCTCGGTCTGGGCCACTTCGGCAGTGCCGTTGCTGATCGATGCCGTCAGCGTGTATCGTTCGACACGGCGCAGGCCCGGATCGCCCGGATCGAGCTTGAGCGGGAGATAGCGGCGGCGCTTAATACCCGACATCACCAGTTGCGACCAATCCTGCCGCCGCAGGCCAGGGCTCGCGCGCAGCAGATCTACACCACTTACCTGACCGTTCGGCTGGACAAAGAACGTCACGTCGATCCATTGCCCGGTCACCGCCTGCGACAGGCCCCTCAGTGAATTGCCGCCTTCGGCGCGCGGCAGGATCTCGTCCAGAAATGTCAGCGACGGCGTGTAGACGAGCACGGGGCGCGTCGTGCGCAGTTCGTCGCCATAACGCGCGATCAACTGGTCGATCGGGCGAAGATCGCCGAAACGCGCCTGCTGGCGGGCGAGGATCAGCTCTGCGGCGCGAGCGAATGGTCTGATCGCCGGATCGTCGCGGCCGATCAGCTCCTTGGCAGCGAGTTTCACCGCACCTGCGAAAGTGCCTGGATCGCCCTGCGCGTAGTTTTCGTAGAGCGCGACGATCCGCAGCCGGGCGAAGCCTTCGATTGCGGGCAGGTGCCGGCGTCGAGCATCGCCCGCGATGTCGCGGTAATAATCCTCCGCCGCCTGATACCGCCCAAGGTGCGCGAATGCGTCGGCGATTTCGAGCCGCCCGCCCAGCAAACGCCAATCGTCGGCGGGCAACCCTGCCTTCAGCGCGCCGAGGCTGTCGATCGCGCCGAGCCGAAATTCGTCATTGTCGCCCAGATGCACCGCCACTCGCGAGCCCGCCCGCAGCAACGTGGCAACCTGCGTCGGATAGGCAGCGGCGAACCGGCGATTGCGGTCGCGGCCCTGCCGCAGCACCGATCGCGCCGTTTCGTAATCGCCTGCCACAAACAGATTTTCCGCATGTTGCAGCGTTGCGGCAATTTCCTGATCGGCCGGACATTTGCGCGCGATGCAGTCGCGCAGCGCGCGCTCGGTCTCGCTCAGGCGCAAGCCCGTGACCACGACTTCGCGATCTTTGGCCGGCGCATCCTGCGCAAGGGCAGTCGTCGGTACAGCAATGGCAAGCAGCAGCGGAACAACAGGCGATCGCATTGGAGGTCTCCCTCGCAAAACCCGGTTCCAGCCCCCTGGAACAAGGCAACCCCTGTCGGATAAGACGTTATCGCGCCTTGTAGGATAATGAAACTACAAAAATGGTCTCGTTTTCAGCCGATTGTGAGCCTTTGGACCTCGGTGCCGATCGCATAGACGTACCGCTTGCTGCCGTCCGCAACGACGCGGAACTTGTTGGCCGCCCGCGCGACCGGAGCGGGGGCAAAGGTCTTGCCGCCATCGCGCGTCTCGAAGCCGCCCGCCGCCGTGCCCACCCAGCCGCGCGCTTCGTCGAGGAAGCCGATGCCGAACTGGCGCGCCTTTGCGTCCATAACCATCGGCAGTTCGGTCCAGCTCTTGCCGCCGTCGACGGTCTTGACGATCAGCTGCTGCGCGCGCGCCGGGTCATAGCTTTGCACGGTGGCATAGCCGACCTTCGCGCTCACGAACGATGCCTTCCAGATCAGCTCGGCGGCGCGGCCCGATTTATAGACCGGCGTCCAGTTCTTGCCGCCGTCGACCGTGCGCAAGATCAGTCCTTCGGTGGTCGCTGGATCGCGGCCGGTCGAGGCGAAGATCAGCCCGGTCTGCTCGTCGAGGAACCTGATGTCGAGGATCATCCCGGCCTGCGCGGTCAAGTCACTCACCGACCAGCTCTTGCCGCCGTCGGTCGAGCGCAGCAGCCCAGTGGGGCCGCCGACCCGTCCCGCCGCATGGACGACAACGCGCGGCTCGAGCTTGCCCTGATAGATGCGCTGCGTCTTGAGCACGTCGATCGCACACACGCCAACGATGGTCTTGCCGCCCAGGTCCGCCGGGGTCCAGGTGACGCCCCCGTCGTCGGTGCGATAGAGCGGCGTGGTGTCGGTGACGCCGGGGTAATAATCAGTGCCGATATTGCCGATGAAGCCGGTGTTCGCATCGACGAAACCCAGCGCGCGGATGAAGGTGCCAGGCTTGCTCGCGATCTTGGACCAGCTTGCGCCGCCGTCGGTGGTGCGGAACAGGTCACCTTTGCCGGTGCCATACCAGCCGTTAAGCGGATCGGCGAAGCTGATGTCGTCGCGCTTGCCGGGATAGGCCTCGGTCGGCAGCTTTTCCCAAATCGGCTCGGCTGCGCCTGCGCCGATCAGCGGCATAGCGGCGAGCGCGGCGCCCGCCGTCATCACGTCACGACGATTGAAATGAAGCATTCCATCCCTCCGAAGTAGCGCCTTGTGTATTATGAAGGCGATACAGTGAGGTCAAGAAGGCCTGCCGACCGGTCGGCGCTCAGCGCGTTACGGACGGAAAGGTCGGCTCGGGGAAACCGTTGTTCGTGTACGGAAAACCGAAATTTTGAGCGGTCGGTGTCGGAGTGTCACCCTGTCGCGTGTCGCGCGCGAGCGGTCTGTTGACATAGACAAGCATGTTGCGCGCTGCGTTCCGGATAGCTGGGCTGGTCTGCGCGTCCTTGATCACGTCCAGCAAGGCAAATCGTACCCAATCGGCCCCGCCCGCGATAAGCTGAACATACGCGGCCTTGACCTTCAGCTCATTTGCGAGCGGTCGGTCGCCGATACGGGCTGCACGACGCGAAAGCTCCAAAAGTCGCGCGCGTGTCCGATCGATGGTGGCCAAATTGCGCGGGACGAAATCGCGCTCCACCTGGCGCGCTTCGGCAACCAGCGCTTCGTGCGCCGCTGCATCTGCGACCGGGGTGGTTTGAGCGGCAAGGGCAAGCGCAAAGATGACCGACAGCATGGGGCTATCCTTCGTCTGGCAATGGCGACCAAGCTATCAAACTTGTCGGAATTCAGCAAGTCAGTTGAGAGTCTTGCGCCGATCAGAGGAGCCTCCTCTATATGCTCTCGCGCGTCTTGAAGACATGCGGCCGCGTCAATCAAGCATATGTTTCCGAGCGTTTACTGCCTGCGCTCTCGCAGCCGTTGTAACTTTTGCGCCGCGCGCCCCGAAAGTCCGGCAAATCCTGTGACCATTTTGGGGGCCTGCCGTGACCAATCGTTTTCCTGTGCCATCGACCGACAGCGCGATTGCTGCGCTGCGCTGGGCGCTGGTTTTCATCTTCCTGTTCTTCGGCATCGCCAAGTTCGCGCAATATGAGGCCGAAGGAGTCGCGCGGATCGCGAGCCAATATCCGCTGTTCGCCTGGATGTACCCGCTATGGGGTCCGCGCGTGGCGAGCAATGTCATCGGCACGATCGAGCTGGCGACGGCGACAGCGCTCGCGCTCGGTGCCTTTTCGCCGCGCATCAGCGTGATCGGCGGGCTGATGGGGATGGCGACGTTCCTCATCACGCTCAGCTTCACGCTCGGCGTGCCGCTGTGGGAGGAAGGCTATGGCTTCCCCTTCATCGGCTCGCTCGCGCAGTTCCTGTTCAAGGATGCCGGACTGCTGGCGGGTTGCTACGCGATCGCGGTGTTCTCGGCGCGCAAGGCGGGGTTCGCGCGCGCCTGACCGTCACGCGTCGATCGCGTCTTCCTCGACCCGCGCGGCATTTTCCTGGATGAAGGTGAAGCGGTGGGCGGGGTTGGTGCCCATCAGGCGGTCGACCAGGTCCTTTACCTGCGCGCGCTCCTCATACTCCTGGGGTAGCGTGACGCGCAGCAGCGAGCGCGACTTGGGGTCCATCGTCGTTTCGCGCAGCTGCATCGGGTTCATTTCGCCGAGGCCCTTGAAGCGCGCGACATCGACGTTGCGGCCCTTGAACTCGGTCGCCTCGATCCGCGCGCGGTCGGCGTCGTCCATCGCGTAGAGGCTCTTCGTCCCCGCCGTCAGCCGGTAAAGCGGCGGCTGCGCGAGATAGAGGTGCCCCCGCCGGACGATCTCGGGCATTTCCTGAAAGAAGAACGTCATCAGCAACGTCGCGATATGCGCGCCGTCGACATCGGCGTCGGTCATGATGACGATGCGTTCGTAGCGCAGATTGTCGGGGCGGCAGTCCTTGCGCGTGCCGCAGCCGAGCGCCTGGATGAGATCGGCGATTTCGGTATTGGCGCCGATCTTGGCGGCAGTCGCCGAGGCGACGTTCAGGATCTTGCCGCGAATGGGCAGGATCGCCTGCGTCTTGCGATCGCGCGCCTGCTTGGCCGATCCGCCCGCCGAATCACCTTCGACGATGAAGATTTCGGTGCCTTCGGGGCTGTCAGCCGAACAATCGGTGAGCTTGCCGGGGAGCCGCAGCTTGCGCGCCGACGTCGCGGTCTTGCGCTTGACCTCGCGCTCGGCCTTGCGCGCGAGCCGCTCGTCCATGCGTTCGATCACATAGCCGAGCAGTGCCTTGCCGCGCTCCATATTGTGGCTGAGGAAATGGTCGAAATGGTCGCGCACCGCGCGCTCGACGAGGGTCGCGGCTTCGGGGCTGGTGAGCCGGTCCTTGGTCTGGCTCTGGAATTGCGGCTCGCGGATGAAGACGGAGAGCATCAGCTCGCTGCCGGTCATCACGTCTTCGGCCGTGATGTCCTTCGCCTTTTTCTGCCCCACCAGATCGCCGAAGCCGCGGATGCCCTTGACCAGCGCGGCGCGTAAGCCCGCTTCATGGGTGCCGCCGTCGGGGGTCGGGATGGTGTTGCAGTACCAGCTGTAGCTGCCGTCGCTCCACAGCGGCCAGCTGACGGCCCATTCGACCCGGCCCGCCTGCTCGCCGTTCGGCCCGGCGGGGAAGTCCTGCGTGCCCGCGAAGAAATCCGCCGTCGCGCATTCGCGGCCCGCCACCTGTTCGCGCAAATGATCAGCAAGGCCGCCGGGAAACTGGAACACCGCTTCGGGCGGCACGTCGCCGTCGCCGATCAGCTCGGGGGCGCAGCGCCAGCGGATTTCGACGCCCGCGAACAGATAGGCTTTCGAGCGCGCGAGCTTGTAGAGCCGCTGCGGCTTGAAGTGCAGCTCGGGGCCGAAAATCTCAGGGTCGGGGGTGAAGGCGACCGAGGTGCCGCGGCGGTTCTGCACAGGGCCCAGTTCCTCGAGCGGCCCGAGCGTCAGCCCGCGCGAGAAACGCTGGCGATAAAGCTGCTTGTTGCGGGCGACTTCGACCACTGTGTCCGCCGACAGTGCGTTGACGACGCTGACCCCGACGCCGTGCAGCCCGCCGCTGGTGGCATAGGCTTTCCCTTCGAACTTGCCGCCCGAATGGAGTGTCGACAGGATCACTTCGAGCGCCGACTTGCCCGGAAACTTGGGGTGCGGATCGACCGGGATGCCGCGGCCGTTATCGGTGATCGTCAGCCGGTTGCCGGGCTCCAGCGACACTTCGATCCGGCTGGCGTGGCCTGCGACGGCTTCGTCCATCGCATTGTCGAGCACTTCGGCGGCAAGGTGGTGGAGCGCGCGCTCGTCGGTGCCGCCGACATACATGCCCGGCCGTCGCCGCACCGGCTCCAGCCCTTCGAGGACTTCGATCGAGGAAGCGTCATAGCTGCCGGGCACGGCATTGGGGGCGGCAAACAGATCGTCGGACATGGCCGATGCTATAGGAGCGCGGGAGTCACGGGCGCAAGCGCGCTCGCGAACGCACGCTGGCGGACATAGCCGCCGCGATCCGGCGCGGCCAATGCATACAAAATCCCAATGCTCTCGTTTCTGTTGCGGTCATCAACGGCAACGGAGGGAACATCCATGCGTGCATCGATCATCAAGGGGACAATTTTCGCAGCAGCAATCGGGCTATCGGCCCCGGCCCTGGCCCAGGAAGCAGCGCCGACGAGCGAATTCGAAGGATTCTATATCGGCGCGACCGCCGGTTATGGTTTTCAGCCGAACGATGGCAATGCGACGGTGTTGTTCGACCGCAATCTCGACGGCCGGTTCGGCGATACCGTGGTGACGACGGCCGGCGCCAATGCCTTCTCGCCGGGCTTTTGTGGCGGCGTGGCGCGCGGCAACAATGCGGCGGCGGGCTGCACCAATGATCGCAGCGGATTCACTTATTCGGGTCGGCTTGGCTATGATATCCAGCGCGGGCGGATCGTCGTCGGCATCGTCGGCGAAGTTGGCGACAGCCTGATCACCGACAGTGTCACGGCGTTCAGCACCACGCCCGCCAACTACATGCTTACCCGGTCGGTCAATCTGGAAGGCGGCGTGCGCGGCCGAGCTGGCTTTGCATTCGGCAAGACCCTGCTTTTTGCGACGGCAGGCTTGGGCATCATCGATATCAAGCGTACCTTCGCCACCAGCAATACGGCCAACTCATTCATCAACAATGGCGATGAGGTCCGCGTCGGCGGCCAGTTCGGCGGCGGGATCGAGCAGAAGCTGGGCAAGCATTTCTCGATTGGTGTCGAGTATCTGCACCACCGTTACAACGACACCGACTTCCGCGTCCGCGTCGGGCCGGGAACCGCACCGGCCACCAACCCGTTCCTGCTGGCCGGGGCAGGCGGCACCGATTTTGCGCGCAGCGACAATCGCTTCAACTGGAACACTGTGCGCGCAACCGTTGCTTATCGTTTTTGATCGTTACGCCCCCATAAGTAAAAGCCTCCGGTTCCTGTGAACCGGAGGCCTTTTGCTGAAAAATTCCATAGTTAAATTCGTCGAGTTGCCGATATGCAACACGCAAAATTCTTTGTGCAGCTGCGGAATACAAAGCGACCATACCGACGTTTGGCATGCACCTGTAACAACGTCGGAGTATATCATGCGTAACGTCACGATCCATTCGCTGCTGGGCGCGGCATCAATCGTCTTGATCGCCAGCCCTGCGCTGGCTCAGACCAGCGATGTCCCACCTGCCGCCGCTGAAGCCGCACCCCCGGCGCCAGTCGAGGAACGGCCGTTTCAGGGCCTCTATGTCGGCGGTTTCGTCAGCTATGACGTGCAGCCGAACGATCCGGGCGAGAGCATCGTGTTCAACCGCAACGGCAGCGCGACGGTAACGACCGCCGCAGGCGCCGATGCCTTCTCGCCCGGCTTCTGCAATGGTCGTGCGAACGGGACAATTCCCGATAATGGCTGCCGCAACGACCGCGACGATGTCGCTTATGGTGGCCGCATCGGCTTCGACATCCAGAAGCGCTGGCTCGTGCTGGGCGCGCTTGCCGAATTCGGCGACAGCCAGATCACCGACAGCGTCAGCGCGTTCAGCACGACGCCTGCGAGCTATACGATGACGCGTTCGGTCAATTGGGAAGCCGGCTTCCGTGGTCGGCTGGGTTTTGCGGCGCGCAACACGCTGTTCTATGGGACTGGCGGTGCAGGCTATGCCCGCATTCGCAGTGACTTTTCGACCACCAACACCGCCAATGCCTTTGCGACGACGGGCACGCGCAACAAATGGGGCGTGCAATATGGCGGCGGCATCGAGCAGAAGATCGGACGCAATTTCTCGATCGGGCTCGAGTATCTCTACCATGATTATGATGCGCCCGACGCGCGGGTGCTGGTGACGCAGGGGACCGCGCCGGCAACCAATCCCTTCGTGCTCGGCGGCACGACGACCACTTTCGCGCGCAGCGATAACAAGTTCAACTGGCACTCGCTGCGGCTGACGGCGGCGTTCCGCTTCTAAACAGCCCGGTCTGGCTGCCCCGATGAACCCCCGGCGCCCGCGCGCCGGGGGCTTTCGCATTTGCGATCAAGGCATGGCAAGCAGCGCTGCCAGTTGCTATACGCAACCCATCACGCAGCGAAACAATGGGATGCAGGATGTCAGTCGTCGCCAAAGTCAACGGCAAGCCCGTCACCTTCAACGTCGAGCCTGACACCCCGCTGCTGTGGGCGATCCGCGAGGCGCTGGGCATGACCGGCACCAAATTCGGCTGCGGCATCGCGGCGTGCGGCGCTTGCAGCGTCCATATCGACGGTGAAGTGATGCGCTCGTGCAGCGTGCCGGTGAGCGACGTCGCGGGCAAGTCGATCACGACGATCGAGGGGCTGGCGCAGCCCGACGGCACGCTCCACGCGCTGCAGGCGGCGTGGATCGCGCATCAGGTGCCGCAATGCGGCTATTGCCAGTCGGGCCAGCTGATGGCGGCGGCTGCGCTGCTCGCGGCGACGCCGAAGCCGACCGACGCGCAGATCGACGAAGCAATGACCAACATCTGCCGCTGCGGCACTTATCCCCGTATTCGCGCGGCGATCCACGCCGTCGCCGGCCAGGCCTGAGGAGCGCACACGATGGGCATTGTTCGCAGGACTTTCCTGATCGGTGGCGCGGCCGTGATTGGCGGCGGCATTTTCGCGATCAAATGGGCCGATGGTTCGGCACAGTCGCAGGCCGCCGAACTCACCAACGGCAAGGACGGGCATAATTTCGCGACCTGGCTGCGGATCGGCGAGGACGACAAGATCACGCTGTTTTCGCCGCACACCGACATCGGGCAGGGCTCGAACACCGGCCTCGCGCAGATGCTCGCCGACGAGCTTGAAGCCGATTGGGCAAAGGTCGAGGTCGTCTCGGCACCGGCCGAATCGGCATTCGCCAATGTCGCGCTGGGGCGCGGCTTTCTGGCCGAGATGACCGGCTATCCGGGCGTTGTCGCGTCGCTGCCGACATCGTTGTTGTCGATGATCGCGCGGTCGATGAACCTGCAGATCACCGGCGGATCGTCGGCACTGCGCTTCACCGGGCAGAAGAGCGTGCGGGTGATTGGCGCGGCGACGCGGCAGGCGCTGGTTGATACCGCTGCCGCGCGCCTGGGCGTGCCTGCTGCCGAACTGACCGCGCGCGACAGCAAGGTCACGCACGTCAAGTCGGGCCGGTCGCTGCGCTATGGCGAACTCGCGGCAGAGGCGGCGGGGCGGTCGCTCGACAGCAATCCGCCGCTCAAGGACCCGAAGAATTTCCGCTTCATCGGCAAGCCGGTGCCGCGCTTCGACATTCCCGCGAAGGTTAATGGCACCGCGCAGTACGGCATGGACGTCATCAAGCCCGACATGCGTGTCGCGACCGTGATTGCAGCACCGATTCGCGGCGGCAAGCTGACCTCCGTCGATCCGGCGCCGGCAATGGCCGTGCCAGGCGTGGAAAAAGTGATCAAGCTCGACGCCGCCGTGGTCGTGGTCGCCAAGGGCTATTGGCAAGCGCTGAAGGGCGCGCGCGCCCTGTCACCGAAGTTCAGCGACGGCGGCAACGGCGCGATATCGACCGAGTCGATCTTTGCCGAACAGGCCAAGCTGCGCGGAGCCAACAAGCCCGATGCGACCAAGGGCAAGGGCGATGCCGAGGCAGGCCTGAAAACGGCGGGCGCCAAGCTGGTCGATGCCGAGTATCGGTTGCCGTTCCTCCACCACGCGATGATGGAGCCGTTTGCGCTGACCGCGCATTACAAGGACGGCAAGCTCGACATCTGGGGCGGGATGCAGGATCCGCTCGCCTCAAAGATGGGCGCTGCGGCCGCTGCCGGACTCGCGCCCGACAAGGTAACCTTCCACCCGATGCTGATCGGCGGCAGCTTCGGGCGGCGCTTGCCGATGTACATGGAAATCGTCGATCAGGTCGCACGCGTCGCGGTGCAGCTGCCCTATCCGGTCAAGCTGATCTGGGCGCGCGAGGAAGAAGTGACGCAGGGCGCCTATCGTCCGCAAAGCTCGGCACATCTGAAGGGCGCGATCGGGAGCGACGGCAAGATCGCGGGGCTGCGTTATGATTTCGCCCAGCCCGAGGATGGCCTGGCCGAAGTCCCGCTGTTCTATGATCTGCCCGCTGCGACCCGGCGGCATTTCAAGCAGGTGTCGAACCAGACCGTTGGCGCGTGGCGATCGGTCAATGCCACGCAGCATGGCTTTTACACCGAAAGCTTCATGGACGAGCTGGCGCACGCGGCAGGCGTCGACCCGGTCGAGTTCCGCAAACGCCACCTGAGCCCGGGATCGCGGCATCTCGCGGTGCTCGAACAGGCGGCCAAGCTTGGCGGCTGGGGGACCCCGCTGCCTGCTGGTGTCGGGCGTGGCGTTGCGATCGTCGAATCGTTCAACACGATCGCGGCGCATGTGACCGAAGTGATGCTGAAGGACGACGGCACCCCCAAGGTGCTGAAGGTCACGGCGGTCGTCGACTGCGGCACGGTGGTCAACCCGCGCAATGCCGAAGCGCAAGTGATGGGCGGCATCGTCATGGGGCTGTCGACCGCCATCGGCGAGGCAATCACGCTCGACAAGGGCGCAGTCGTGCAGCGCAACTTCAGCGATTATGAAGTGTTGAAGCTCGCCGATGCGCCCGCGATCACCGTGCATTTCATCAACAGCGGGCATGACATGGGTGGCTTGGGCGAGCCCGGCCTGCCCCCCGCCGCGCCCGCGCTCGCCAATGCGCTGTTCGCGGCGACCGGCAAGCGCGTGCGCAACCTGCCGATCCGGGATCAGGCGAAGGCTTGAGGTTCCGGGACCCCTCCCCTTCAGGGGAGGGGCTTTGTGCGAGAAATCAATCTCTAGCGAACCCGCGGTCCGCCGAAGGGCAGCGGCGGCGGCGGACGGCGGTCGCGACGTGGCAGCTGCGCCTGATAGGCATGGCCGCAATGTTCCACGCAATAAGGGAAACCCGGATTCACCTTTTCGCCGCAGAAATGGAAATCGGGCTCGCCGGGGTGCCCGATCGGCCATTTGCAGATCCGGTCGTTGAGATCGAGCAACGTCGTCTTGCCCGCCATGTCTGACGACGGACGAGCCGGGACCAGTCGACGCGGCGGCGCGGGCGCGATCGGCGCCTGCTGCTCGCCGGGTGCCTGACGCAGGAAGCCGCCGGGGCCGACCGAGCGCATGACGACCGCAGGCGCCTTCGCCACTTCGGGAGCGGGCGCTTCGCTTTCAGCGGGCTCGGGCTCGGCAACCGGGGCGGCAGCAACCGGGGCTGGCTTCGGGGCAGGCGC
>NZ_LSIJ01000027.1 GCF_001556185.1 Sphingomonas sp. CCH10-B3
CTGACGATGGCCCACGGCCACAGCCGAAATTACACCACCTTGACGGACGCGACCGAAATCTTTGTCTCCAAATGGAGGGTCAAATATGCCGACAGCGAAGTTGAACAAGCGCAATGTGGACGCATTCGCGCCGCCTAAAGATAAACAGGCCGTCCTGTGGGACAGCGAGATCCGGGGCTTCGGCTTGCGGGCGCTGCCATCGGGGCTCAAGACCTTCATCGTTCAGTACCGCAACATCGAAGGGATCAAGCGGCGCATCAATCTTGGCCGTTATGGCGTCATCACGACGGAGCAGGCTCGGGATCTGGCGAAGATCAAGCTTGGCGAAGTTGCCGGGGGTCAGGACCCAGCAGAGGCAATTCATCAGGCCCGCAGTGGCATGACCGTCGCCGAGATCTGTGACTGGTATCTGGTTGAAGCCCGCGCCGGCAACATTCTTGGCCGCAAGAACCGTCCAATCAAGGCCTCCTCGCTCGCGATGGATGAGAGCAGGATCAACACGCACATCAAACCGATTCTTGGCCATCGCATGGCGAAAAGGCTGACAATCGCGGATGTCGAGCAGATGCAGGCTGATGTCCGAGACGGTAAAACTGCGAAGGCTCGAGGTAAAAGCCGTGGTGGGCGGCCCGCTGGCGGACCTGGCGTCGCGTCGCGATGCCTCGGGTCGCTGCAAGCCATTTTGGGTCATGCCAAGCACAAGGGGCTGATTGCGGAGCACCCAACCAGAGGAGCCAAGAAACTCGCAATCAACAAGAAGACGAGACGGCTGAGCACTGCCGAACTCGTCGCGTTCGGTAAAGCCATCGCCTATGCCGAGCGTAATGGCGAAAATCCGACAGCACTTGCGGTGGTACGGACACTTGCGCTGACAGGATACAGACGGGAAGAGGCGCAGTCGATGAAGCGCGCCTGGGTGCATGCGGAGGGTGGGTTTGTCTCCTTCCCGGATACCAAAACCGATGCTCAGGTCCGCTCGATCGGCCCAGAAGCACTGAAGGTCGTTCTCGCTCAACCCGAGATCGTTGGTAACCCCTACGTGTTTCCGTCAATGACCGGCGCTGGCGCATACCAGGCTGCACCAGCCTGTTTCCGGAGAGTTTGCCAGTGGGCGGGAATTGAGGGCGCAACACTTCATACCCTTCGCCACACTTTCGGCAGCATCGCGGGCGAGCTCGGATTCACAGAACTGACGATACGGGCCATGCTTGGGCATGCTTCACAGAACGTCACCCAGGACTACATCCATATTGATGAGGCGCTGAAGCTGGCGGTTCGCAAGACGTCGGACGAAATCGCCCGACTGCTGGCCGAGGGCGCTGAAGCATTGCGGCCGGTCAGATCGCATGCCGCTGTTGAAAATTAACCTTAAAGGTGTATCGCGAATGGGAAGACCCTGATCGATGTCGTGCTGACGTTGTTCGAGAAGGATTGAAGGTGACGCAGCCACGGATTCATCCCGAGACCGGCCAGGTCCTCCGCCGCGACGCTCGTTTGCAGACGGTCAGCGTTGGGTCGATGTCGCGCGAAGTCGAGGTGCCGGGCTGGTATCCCGAGGACGATAGTGATTCCATCCATTCAGGGGCGGAGCTGCAGGCTCTGGATCAGGCCCATCTCGAACTGCGAACGGCTTACGCGGCGCGCGTCAAGGCTGTTCGCAAGAAGCTCGGCCTCACCCAGGAAGAGGCAGGCCGGATTATCGGTGGCGGACGGCGCGCATTCCAGAAGTATGAAAGCGGGGCCACACCGCCCAGCGAAGCCGCAGTAGGCTTAATCGAGATTCTGGACCGCCATCCAGAGGAATTGGAAACCCTCCGCAACCTGCGCAGCCTCGCCCCGCGGGAGGGTGTTGGCGGCCGCCTCACGCCGACCGGCAAGAGACAGACACCGGCGAAGGGCATTCGAAGTGCTGCGGCATGAGCCCAGCCCAGGCGGTCGGATGGCCCCGGGACAACAATCGCGCTTCAATTTTCAGGAAGCATAACGTATCGCTGTTCGCGTCACAGGTTTGCGACGCGAGGGGATGGAAAGTAGAGTAGATGTCAAACGCCAAGCAAATACTGGCGATGTTACGCAGTCGCGCGGAAGGTGACGACGCGCAGTTCTATTCTATTGCCTTGCAAGTTGCCGCATCGGAAGCCCGTCAAGGGCACCGTGACACTGCGAATGAACTTCGTTCCGCAGTCGATGCCGCGCGCGGCGCGGGCGGGGTCAAGGCGTCTATTCCCGTATCTTTTGCTGCCCCGCGCGGCGATCTCGAAGGACTGCTAGACTATCGCGATCCTGTGGTTGATCTTCAGGACGTTGTTCTGAGCGCGTCGGTGTCCGAGCGGCTCAATGGGATGCTCTTGCAGCAGCGCAAACGCGATTGGCTGCGCGAACATGGCAAGGTTCCGTCAAGAAGCCTGCTGTTCGTCGGCCCCCCGGGATCCGGCAAGACCATGACGGCAGAGGCGATCGCAGGTGAGCTGAAGCTTCCGCTCTTTATCATTCGACTCGAAACACTGATCACCCGTTATATGGGTGAGACCGCAGCAAAACTGCGTCTGGTTTTCGATGAGACCCGGCGTCGGCGCGGGGTCTATTTGTTCGATGAATTCGACGCTGTCGGCGGTCATCGCACCGCGACCAACGACGTCGCTGAAATGCGTCGCGTCCTCAACAGCTTCCTCCAGTTCATGGAAGAGAAGACCTCGACGGACAGCCCGATCATCGCAGCCACCAATCATCCGGAGCTGCTGGACCGGGCGCTCCTCCGCAGGTTCGACGACGTGCTCGAATTTGAGATGCCGACCGCAGCGCAAATTCGCGCGGTGATCAAGGCCAACCTCAAACCCCTCAAGTTCCAGCGCGCAGGGTGGGCCGCGATCGAGGAGGCGGCGCGCGGGCTTAGCCAGGCCGAAGTCGCCCGCGCTGCGGATGAAGTCGTCAAGACCGCGATCCTCGAGCAGAGGAAGCAGACGACCACCCAGGAGGTCGTCGCCAAGCTCACTGAGCGCCAGGCCATGCGAACGGCGTTTGCGGCGAAGCTCTGAGTCCTGTGAGCGAACACAACCGACCGCACATCGATATCACTCCGCTTGCCCAGCGACGTACCTTCAAGTCGCCAGGCAGTAACGCACGGCAGCGCGCGCTAAACAGAGTGCGTGCGGATCACGGTCTCCGCCTCATCGCGGAAATTGGCAATGCCTTTGCGGAAGCTGAGGCCGGACAGCGCGGCCTGCCCGAACAGCCAGTGGACCTTGAGCCTGCTAGCGGCGTTTTCATTGAGGTTGAACTCAATCGCGGCACAGCCGCCACCAACCTTGAACGGCAAAGGGAAGGCACACGGCAAGCGGCCGAAATCATCGACGAGAACGGAGTACGCCGCATTGCCCTGTTTGTCCCGGATGACATGCGCGATGCCTTTTCCCAAGTCTTTGAGGACTACACAAACGGGGAACTGAGCGAAAAGGGATCGCCGCCCAAGAAGACCCGGGTCGAACCGATCGAGCACATTCGCGCGGCACGCCTGCAAAGTTTCTGGCGCGATGCTCCCGAGGCATTGCCGGAAGACCCCCAGGCGCAGATGTGGTGGGCGCTCTGGTGCTTCAACGATCGCATCGACAGAGTTCTGGGCAGCGCCGCGGTGTTGGGGCTGCATGTCGGCACCGCCGACACCTTTCTGCGTTTTCCGGAGACGACAGTGATCCCGGCATACGGACGGCGCGCATCAATCGAGATGTTGCTGTTCGCAACCGCAGGCATTTCGGAGCTGCGTCGCGCGAGCGACAGCCCGCTGGTGTTTACCCGGGACCTGAAGGACGACGCTCCGGCATTTATCGATGATCTCGCAGAGCGTGTAACCTGGCCCGGCAATGACGCGCCGGCGGTCTGCCTGCTCGACACAGGAGTCAATCGGGCGCATCCCCTGATAGAACCCGCTCTGTCGACAGAAGATCTGATGGCGATCGACACGGCCTGGGGCGGGGACGATCACGAACACGGTGCTGGCCATGGGACCGGCATGGCGGGTCTTGCCTTGCATGGGGATCTTGTAGGTCCGCTCGCGAGCGATCAGCCAATCGAGCTCACCCACCGTCTGGAATCAGTCAAGATTCTGCCCCCTCCCGGTGTGCCGGACAATGATCCCCATTCCTATGGACCGATCACCCAGAGCGCCATTCTGCTCGCGGAGATCAACAACCCGGATCGTGACCGTGTTTTCTGCATGGCGGTCACCAACGAGGGGCGCAGCGGATCAGACGCGACGGCGTGGAGCGCGGCCATCGACCAGGCGGCGGCCGGAGCGGAATCAGACGATGATGAAAATCCGTCGCCTCGGCGGCTGATACTGCTCTCTGCTGGTAATATTCCCGACAATTCCATTGCCGCCGAAATCGCAGATGCTGATGCTTTCCCGGCAGAAGACCCGTCCCAGGCGTGGAATGCCCTCACGATCGGCGGATATACGGACAAGACCGGGATCGGCGAGGCAGGCTACGACGGTTGGACCACGATGGCACCTGTTGGTGCCGTCAGTCCTTACAGCCGGACATCCTTCCTCTGGGACACCAGCCAATCTCCGTTCAAACCCGAACTCGTCTTCGAGGCCGGGAACAGGGCGCTCAGCCCGTGCGGTGCGGAAGCGGTAGCGGGACTCGATTCCCTTTCCCTCCTTACGGCCTCTCGCCTCGTCGCCCAGAAGCCGCTGGACGCATTTTGGGCGACAAGTGCCGCAACCGCTCAGGCGGCCCGAATGGCAGCTCAGCTGACTGCGGCCTACCCGCATTACTGGCCGGAAACGATCCGTGCGCTGATGGTGCATAGTGCCCGTTGGACCGGGCACATGGATCAACTCGTCGCGCAGTGCGCGACAAAGCGAGAAAAGGCCGACTGCCTCAGGCGGTTCGGTTACGGCATCCCCGATCTGGGGCGTGCGATGGCGTCGGCCATCGATGATCTCGCCCTGGTCGCACAAAACACGATACGTCCGTTCCGCATGGAAGGCAGCAGCGTGCGATTCAACGAGTCGCATATCTATCAGCTCCCCTGGCCCCAGGATGTGCTTGAAGCGCTCGACAACACTCGGGTGAGATTAAAAGTTGCCCTCTCCTATTTCGTGGAACCTAACCCCAGCTTTGCCACCAATCTGGACCCGGCACGCTACCAGTCCTTCGGCCTACGTTTCGATCTCAAGCGCTCACGTGAGACGATTGGGAACTTCAATCGCCGCAACAATGCCGAAGGATACGACAAAGACGCTCCGCGCGCGGTCAATGAAACAAACGACGGCTGGCTATTTGGCGAAAAGCAGATCTCGTCGGGTTCGCTGCATGTCGACATCTGGGAGGGGCCTGCTGTCGAACTTGCCGCCCGCAATGCTCTATATGTCCATCCGATCTCGGGATGGTGGCGAGAGCGCAAATCGCTCGGAAGATATGACCAAGAGGCGCGCTACGCGCTTGTGATCAGCCTTGAGACGCCGGGCGTTGAAGTCGACCTTCACACGCCAATTTCCGCGTTGGTCCCCGTGCTGGTCGAGGTCCCCATCGAGATCTGAATAGCGAGCAAGGCCAATGCCGAAGCCTTCGATCCGGGCCATTCAACGCCTCTACGCCATGTCGGGCAATCGCTGTGCCTTTTCCGGCTGTACTGCGCTCATCATCGAAGACAGCCCAGGGATGGCCGGCATCAACATGGGCGAAATCTGCCATATTCGCGCCAGCAAAGCAGGTGGTGAACGCTATGATCCCGACCAAACCGATGTGGAGCGGCACGGCTACGAGAACCTCATCCTGCTATGTCGTCGTCATCACAAGCTGATCGACTCAGACACGATTGAATTCTCCGTGGCCAAGCTCCTCGCGATGAAGCAGGAGCACGAGCAGTTGGCTGGCCGTCCAGAGAGGACAGCGGACAGGTTTTCAGCAAAGCGCCTTCTTGATGCGATGGACCGCATCACAATCCCCGACAACAAGGGCACCGTGGTCATTGTCGGCGCTGGCTCCAATGTCAGCATTCGTCAGCCGCGGTCCCGTCTCACGATGGCCCCCCTTGCAGGGACCATCGGTGCTGATCGCGATATGGTACGGTACACGAAGTATCTCGCGAAGCAGTATAATGAATTCGCCTCGTGGGCTCCGCATCGTACCGAAAAATTTCGGCCCGCGGTGATCTATGCAAACATCACGAAAGAGTTTGGCTCGAAGCTCGAACTCATCCCGGATGATCGGTTCGGCAGCGTCTGCGCCTACCTTCAGCAAAGAATTACGCGCACCCGGCTGGGCCGGATGCGGAATGCGGAGGGACATCGCTGCTACGCGTCATTCGATGAGTTCTTGGACAAAGGCAAACAGCATCACTGAAGTTCAGGCGTGTCTGATGACCGGCCCACCGCCACCGCGACTACAGGTCCAGCTCAACGCCGGTGTGCTGCTCAATCTTCTTCTTGATCAGCCCTTTGGCGAGCGCCTTCAAGAGTTCGATGCTGAAACCGCCAGCCTGTTTGGCCCCGGCCTTTGTCTCGCGCCAGATGGCAGGGTCGCGGATGGTGTCGAGGAAGTCATGGCCGGCCCAGGTGATCTGACCGATCTGCCAGACCGCACCGGACAGCTTCGCCTGAATCGTGATGAGACCCGCCTCGTCCAGCAGAGCCAGATGGTATTCGATCAGCTCAGCCTGCTCGCGCGGCATTTTGCCTGCACCATCTTCGCCGAGTATCTCGGCGATCTCCGGCGTCAACAAATCGAATGCGCGCCGACCGTCCTCGATCTCCAGCAGCAGGTTGCGGACCAGATCCATGTCACGTTTCATGGCATCGATCTTAACTACAGACCCGCCGAAAGGACAGCGATCTATCGTTGCCTTCCGCGCGCCAGGCATGGGCCTACCGGCATCATCGGCGTTCACGCGCGAACGAGGTGATAGCGTCCATTTTTCCGGGCACCGACAAATTGCAGGAGATTGCAGGCGCACAGTCCTGCAAGATCGCGCCGCGCCGACTTGATGCTCACCCGCCAATGCGCGGCAACATCGCGCGCCCTCGTCGATAAACCGCGCGCGACTCGGTCGAGTATCCAGCGCTGACGCTCATTAAGCCCGCTCGTTATTGGGTCATTTACAGGGCCACTTTCAGGGTCATTTATAGTGTCAGAATTCGGCCAATATCTGCCCGCAGACATTTCTTCCCGGTGGCCTTGCCCGAACGATGTTATGCCCGGCCCTATTTTGGAAGCCTCCGCCGAAGACGATTGCTGGCTTTCGATGATGCCCAGGACGAACGCCCGGATGACCGGAGACGTCGCAACCAAACGCAAGAAGAAGACCGTGTCTGGTCCATGTTGCGCGGCCATCCAGTGCTTGGCGGACCGCTCACTCGCATGGGTCAGACGCATCAGTTGCTTGACCGCGCGATGCGTATCGCCATGTTCCTTGCGCAGCAGATTGGCGATGACTTCGGCATAGGCCTGGCGGCTGGCGAGCGCGCCTTCCCATGCTGGCAACTTCCTGCCCTTTTTCGGCAACATCTTCCGGTCCTTTCCCACATATACTGTTGAGAGTGCGGGAATGCCGGATAGGTCCGTGTTTCGCGCTGCAGCGGTTGGCCGCCCTGGCCACTGCAGTCCGGATTTCGAAAGGCGCGCGCATTGGCGAGTTGGGATCAAGAAGACGCGCCAAGCGACGCCGAACAGCAGCCCACCGTGCGGGCGGCCGAATACGTCCGGATGTCCACCGACCATCAGAAATACTCGACCGAAAATCAGGCCGACGCGATCCGCCACTATGCGGCGTCTCGGGGCATCGAAATCGTCCGCACCTATGCCGACGACGGCAAAAGCGGCCTTTCGATCGATGGCCGCGCCTCACTGCAACGACTGATCGCTGACGTCGAATCAGGCGTCGCCGACTTCGAGATGATCCTGGTCTATGATGTCAGCCGCTGGGGCCGTTTCCAGGACGCGGACGAGAGCGCCTACTACGAATATATCTGTCGCCGGGCCGGAATTCAGATCGCCTATTGCGCCGAACAGTTCGAGAATGACGGGTCGCCGATGAGCACCATGTTCAAGGGCTTCAAGCGCGCCATGGCTGGCGAATACAGCCGCGAGCTTTCGGTCAAGGTTTTCGCCGGCCAGGGGCGGCTCATCGAGAAAGGCTATCGCCAGGGCGGTCCCGCCGGTTTCGGCCTGCGCCGGACGCTGATAGATGAGCACGGCAACACCAAGGCGGTTCTCGGCCGCGGCGAGCAGAAGAGTCTCCAGACCGACCGCGTCATCCTGACACCCGGACCGCCAGAAGAAATCGGCGTGGTGCACGAGATATACCGGGCTTTCGTCCATGACGGACGAACTGAACGCGAGATTGCCGAGGATCTGAATGATCGCGGCATCCTGTCCGACCTCCAGCGTCCGTGGACGCGCGGCACTGTCCACCAGCTCCTGATCAATGAAAAATATGTCGGCGACAATGTCTGGAATCGCCGTTCTTTCAAGCTGAAGAAGAAGCGGGTTCGCAACGCCCCGGACATGTGGATCAGGTCACAGGGCGCATTCGAGGGGATCGTTGAACGGGAGCTGTTCGAGGCGGCCCATTCGATTATCGCTGCGCGCTCGTTCCGCCTGTCCGACGAGGAGATGCTGGAAGCTTTGCGAGGACTCTACGCCAGCAAAGGCCTGCTGTCCGGCATCATTATCGACGAATGCGAAGGATTGCCGTCGAGCAGCGCCTTCAGCTTGCGATTTGGCAGTCTCCTGCGCGCTTACAGCCTGGTGGGTTTTTCGCCGGAGCGCGATTACCGCTACGTTGCAATCAACAAGGCGCTCCGCCGCCTGCACCCTGACATTGTCCGCGACATATTGACTGGCCTTCACGCCCAGGGGAGCGATGCCTGGCAGGACCTCGCCAGCGACAGCATCCGCGTGAATGGCGAGTTCAGCCTCGCCATTGTTCTGGTGCGCTGCACACCGACACCGACCGGCCTCCTGCGGTGGAAGATCCGCTTCGACACCAGCCACCTCGCAGACGTTACCATCGTTGTGCGCATGGACATGCACAACCGCGCGCCGTTTGACTATTATCTGTTCCCGAGAATTGACGTCGCAAGCGAACGGCTGCGGCTGGCTGAAGATAACGACCTGCACCTCGACGCCTATCGCTTCGACACGCTGGATTTCTTCTATGACATCACGGCGCCCGTCGCCATTCCGGAGGCTGCTTGATGCCCGTTATGCGCCCCCAGCAGATCGAGATGATCCCGGTCTCCAAGATTACGGTGCTCAATCCGCGCTCGCGCAACAAGCGTCAGCACCGTGAGATCGTGAACAACATCGAGTCGATCGGATTGAAGCGGCCGATCACCGTGAGTCGCCATCAGGGTCCGGGCGGGCCTCGCTATGATCTCGTCTGCGGCGAAGGCCGGCTCGAAGCATTTCAGATGCTGGGC
Organism: Sphingomonas sp. CCH10-B3; assembly: GCF_001556185.1. GTDB lineage: Bacteria > Pseudomonadota > Alphaproteobacteria > Sphingomonadales > Sphingomonadaceae > Sphingomonas > Sphingomonas aquatica. The sequence continues at coordinate 9,425 of NZ_LSIJ01000027.1, forward strand.
CAGACGGAAATTCCCGCAGTCGTCATCGAGGCGAGCGAGAGCGATTGTCTGGTGATGAGCCTGGTCGAGAACATCGCACGCCGGACGCCGCGCCCGATCGACGTGATGCGCGAGATCGGCGCCCTGCGCGGGCGCGGGTATAATGAAACCCAGATCGGGCAAAAAATCGGGGTCAGCAGTTCATGGGTCAGCATGATCGTCTCGCTGCTGGAGCGGGGCGAGGAACGGCTCGTTGCGGCGGTGGAAACGGGTCTCATCCCGATCAGCCTGGCAATGGAAATCTCCCGCGCGGAATCCGAGGAATCGCAGAACCTGCTGCTCGATGCCTATGAGACAGGCAAGCTGCGCGGCAAGAAGCTGGCTTCGGTGCGAAGGCTGCTCGAGCTGCGGATGCGCGGGCACAACAAATCGATGCCAGCAGGAAAGCTCGGTCGGCGTTCCGCAAATCGCAAGTTGACCGCGAGTGACCTCATGCAGGTTTACCAGCGGGAATCGGAGAAGCAACGCCTGCTCGTCAAGAAGTCCGATTTCACACAGACCCGGCTGCTGTTCATCGTCGAGGCCATCAAGGATCTGCTGGGCGACGACGGATTTCTGACCTTGCTGCGTGCCGAGGCGCTCGAGACGATGCCGCGCGCGCTTGCCATGCGAATTGCAGGTGAGAGCGATGACTGACTGGTCCGAACCCAACACACCAGACATGGAACCCGGCTCGGATCACCGTGTCCGGCTCGGCTTTGAACGCGAGACCGTCACCGTCGCACTCGATCAGCTCGTTCCGTTGAAGATACTCCAGCAGGGCGTGCGCGAGAGCAAAAAGTTCGCCCAGATCCTTAGTTCGATCAAGGCGATCGGGATTGTCGAAGCTCCCGCAGTCGCGCCCGATCCCAAGAATGCGGGCAAGTATTTCCTGCTCGATGGGCATCTGCGGGTCGAAGCCTTGCGCCAGCTCGAAATTCCGACTGTTGAGTGCCTCGTCGCCAATGACGATGAGACTTACACCTACAACAAGCGCGTCAACCGCCTCCCACCGGTTCAGGAACATCGGATGATCGTGCGCGCCATCGAGCGCGGGGTGACCGAAGCCGTCATCGCCGACGCGCTCGGTCTCGAAGTGCAGTCGATCCGCGCGCGCTTCCGCCTGCTCGATGGCATCTGCACCGAGGCAGCCGATGCCCTCAAGGATACCAATTGCTCGATGAAGGTGTTCGATCTGCTGCGACGCATGACAGCGCTGCGGCAGATTGAGGCAGCCGACCTGATGATCGGGCAGAACAATTTCTCGCTGATGTTCGCACGCGCGCTGCTCGCGGCGACGACCGAAGAGCAGCTGGTTCCCGCAGGCAAGAAGGCGCGCAAGCCCGACGTGACTGGCCCGACCAGCCAGCAGATCAGCCGGATGGAGCGCGAGCTTGCCGCTCTGCAAACGCAGGTCAAATCGGTCGAGGAAACCTACGGCATCGACAACCTCCATTTGACCTTCGCGCGGGGCTATCTCGGAAAACTGTTGGCAAACGCGCGCATCGTCCGTTGGCTCTCGGTTCACCGCGCGGAATACCTGACCGAGTTTCAGCGCATTGCGGAGATAGATAGTCTTGGCCGTCTGGCCACGCCCAACGCGGAATGAGAGAATGGGGACCCGGACCCGATAAGCGCGGGGACCATGGGAGACGCCGCACTGAGGGGCGGATCGAGCATGGCGGTGGGAATGGCGGCGAACCCGCAAGAAGCCCACCAGGTCGGCCGTCATATGGACCGACCGCGTGCGTGCTTTGGGCGCACGATGGAGGCGGGCGTGCGTTGAAGAGTGAGATTTTCACGCACGCCCGTCATTTTGTCTCAACTGATGCGCGATGAATTGCTGACAAATGCTATGGCCCCGCCCGGAGGCGGGGCCGTCGCTGGTGCTTCAGCTCGGCGGGTTCCAGATGATGACCTTCTTCGATGGATCATCGCCCGGCGCGTTGGCGATATTGCCGTAAATCGTGCCAAATTCGGGAGCCGAGAGCGAGACCGAGACATATTCGGCGCCGGTGTTCTGCGAGAAGCGCTTCCAACCTGCGCCCAGTTCGAAGCCGTTCTTGCGGCTGACGATGCGGTAGTCGGGTTCGCTGTCCTTGGTCTTGCGGTTGTTGGGGATGATGGCGATCGGTGCGGAGACGGTCAGCGTTGCGAGGTTGCCTTCGAAGCTGTCGTCGGACTTCACGGTGAGGTTTGCGATGGTAGCCATGTCGTTTCTCCTAAAGGTGGTCGGGGACCATCCCCGATGGCGCCAAAAGAAGGGGCCGGGAGCCGCCGTCACCGCAGCGTCAGCGTAGGGCGAACCCCGCACGGGGTTGACGGCATTAGGCGTGACGAGACCCGCAGACAGGCGACAAGGAGGGGTGGTTTTCGCTCCGCCTGAAAACGAATGTCACTCGGCAATCTCCGGTTTCATCGACCAAAAGTCGGAGGCTTCCTCCCCACCGGATCACTGCATGGAGTGCAGCAGCAATCATCCCTCACACGCAGCCATTGGCTGATCGAGAGGCGTTGTCACCTTGGACATTCGACGGGCAACAGCGGGGGCTCCACGCCGCATTACACAGACTGAAATGTGCAATATCAGCTCTCATATTGACTTTTGTGCAGAATATAAGCATATGAAGACATGAAAGGACATGCCGATATGGGTATACAAGCTGCAGCCAAAGCGCCTGCAAAGGGACTTGCCAAGAGTCTCGACCGCAAGGATCTGACGGGGCCAGCCCTGCGCACGTTCTTCCGCATTGCCGATGCCTGGGGCCTGAAAGAGCAGGAGCAGATGCGCTTGCTCGGTCTGGAGAGCCGCTCGACCTTCCAATCCTGGAAGCGCGGCGTAGTCGCGGCGCTGCCCAAGGATGCGTTGGAGCGGATTTCCTATGTCATGGGCATCTACAAAGGCCTGCAGATACTGCTGCCCAAAACGGCGGATGAATGGGTGCGTAAGCCCAACAAGGCGCAGGTTTTCGGCGGCGCCTCGGCGCTTGACCGGATGATGTCGGGCAATGTCGCCGACCTTTATGTCGTGCGCCAGTATGTTGACGGGCAGCGCGGCTGACCCGTGGACATTCCCACGTCTGAAGTCCGCTGGACGCCCTGCTACCGCATCATCCCGAGCCGATTTCCGCCGATCTCGCTGTTCGAGGCAGTTGCCGATCCTGCCGATCTTGAAGCGGTCTATGCCATCGAGGCGATGACCAATGACCGCCTGCGCGATGAGGCAGGCGAGCTGTCGCTCGTGCCGCCTGAGGACCGCGTCTCCGGCCCCGGTACGTCGGCGATCATGGCAGCGTTCACCCACCTCAATCCGGTCGGCGACCGCTTTACCGACGGCAGCTACGGCGTCTTCTATGCCGGACGAACATTGGCGACCGCCATCGCCGAGACCCGACATCACCGCACGCAGTTCCTTAAGGCGACCGACGAACCGGCGCAGGAACTCGACATGCGGGTATATGCCGTCGATCTCGATGCGAGCCTTCACGACATCCGTGGCCAGCGAGAGGCGCTGCCAGCACTGTATCATCCGAGCAGCTATGCCGTGTCGCAGGAAACCGCACGGACCTTGCGCGATGCAGGGTCGGACGGGATTGTCTATGAAAGCGTCCGCAATCCCGGCGGCGAATGTGCCGCTGTGTTCCGGCCTCGGCTGTTATCGAACTGCCGCCAGGAACGGCATTTGTGCTATGTGTGGGACGGTAGCGAGATCAGGACGGTCTATGAAAAGCGTTTGCTGGAGAGCTGATGCGTGGACAAGATCGCGCCTGGCGTCGGCCGCTCCTGCTCAACTCAAGCCGCCTGACTGGTGCCGGTGCTAGCTGCCCTCTGCCTGATTGTTGAAATGAGAACCACGATAGCGATGATCAAAACTGCCGATGCGCTCACTCGGCTCAGCTCCAAGCCGCCTTTGGCGATCGGCTTGTCGAGAAAATCGCCAACAACTGCGCCGAGCGGACGGGTGAGGATAAACGCTGCCCAGAAAAGCGCGACATGGCTGATGCTCGTGCGCCAGTAAGCCAAAGCGAGCAACGCGAGCAAAGAACCGAAAATCAAAGCTGATCCGAGATAGCCGAGTGGCCCATCGGCAATCCAATCCCCGAGCGCGGTGCCGAGCGTTTGCGAGAAGGTTATCGTCAGCCAGTAATAGAGTTCGGCCCTAGGTTCATGCACCGAGCTGACCGAGATCGTGCCGAGCGCACGGTGCCAGACGAACAGCGAGAGCATCACGAGTGAGAGCAGCAAGATCGAACCGCCGGGATAGCCAATGCCCAGCGATCTGGTGGCGAAGTCGGCCAGAGTCGTCCCGGCTGTTGTCGAAGCTATAATCGTTGCCCAGTAGAGCCAGGGATTGAAGCGGCTTGCGCGGATTTGCAGGATAACCAGCACCGCCAGCACTGACGCGAAAATCGCGGTGCCAATCAGATAACCACCTTGCCAGAAGGAAGTTGCTGCATTCGTGGTGGTTTCGCCCAGCCACGACATCGAGACAGTATCTCCAGCGGTTTCGCCGAAGGTCGTCGCCAGAATTTTGATGATCCAGAAGCCCAGCGTCAGTGCAGGGACTTTGGTCAATTCAGTTTTCAAATCTTCAGTCATGGTTTCGTACCTGCCTCGAACGATAGTCGCGCTCGCGGCTAGGCCGTCGCAAGGCATCTGCCTATAAGCAGGCGCTTATATCCCCACCATCAAAGAATGCCCGATGCCCCAACGCAAAACAACCATACCCGAAAAGGTCCGAAAACTAACAGATCGCCGGGCTTTCCCGGTGGCGATCACTGTTTTGCAAATTGTTGCGGCCGCCTTCTTCGCGGTGGACGCTATCGAGGACTATCTCGTTGAGGCAAAGCATGGTTTCAGTCTCGCGACGGCGATCGAATTTTTCATCGCCGTGGCCTTGCTCGGCGGTATTTTCCTGAGTTCGCGCTACGTCGTTCATTTGACCAGAGAGTTGCGCTGGAACGAGCATTCGCTCGCCCGCGCGAAGGGCGCGCTCATGGACCATATGGCCGTGCGTTTTCAGGAATGGGGATTGACGCCGGGGGAAGGCGATGTTGCCCTTTTTGCCTTGAAAGGGTGCGATGTCGCACAAATTGCAGAGCTGAGAGGAGTCGCTACAGGCACCGTGCGCTCGCAATTAAGTCAGATTTACTCGAAGGCTGGAGTTAACAGCCAGGCGATGCTGGTATCACTCTTCATCGAAGACCTTCTGGACGCTCCAACCAGGCCCTAGAATGTTGAACTGCGAATGGCTTTAGACCGGCGTGTAAGCGGCGCTTATCCTGACCGACGCTCGCGGAAATCCCAGAGCGGAATGCCCATCTTGCGCGCCTTGTCAGCCAAGTTGTCCTGGATGCCGGTGCCCGGAAAGACGACCAGGCCCACCGGCAATGCTTCGAGCATCCGGTCGTTGCGCTTGAACGGCGCGGCCTTCTTGTGTCGGTTCCAGTCAGGCCGGAAGGCGACCTGCGGCACGCGGCGCGTATCGGCCCAGCAAGCGGCGGCGCGTTCGGCACCAGTGGGTGTGGCGCCGTGGAGCAAGACCATGTCGGCATGACGCGCATGAACCCGGTCGAGGACGTCCCAGATGGCCGAGTGATCGTTGCAATCGGGGCCACCGGTGAAGGCAATACGGGTGCCTTCGGGCAGCAGAACGCGGGCATTCTCTCTGGCGCGTTTGTCGAGGAAGTCGCGGCTGTCGATGATGGCTGAGGTCATGGCCTTGCGGTTGACGCGGGATCCGGTGCGGGGCGTCCAGGCCTTGCGGGCGTGGATGCGGAATTGATCGGCGGCTGCATCGCGGAAGAATTCCATCGTGTCGCGGCGTTCGATGAGTGAGATTCCCTCGGCGATCTGGCGCTCAAGGTCGACCGAGCGCACTTCGCTGCCATCCTGCTCGCGCTGAAGGCGTTTTTGCGCCTGCTCATTGTCGTCGAGATCGCGTTCGACCCGCTCGCCGGCGCGGTGGAAGATGTTGACGACGTTCCAGAGTGTCCCCCGTCAGCACCAATGGCACAGATTTGAGGTTGTGATTTAAGGAGGGTTG
>NZ_LSIJ01000028.1 GCF_001556185.1 Sphingomonas sp. CCH10-B3
CAAGCACGGGGCGACGGCGGATTTTAAGGGTCGTTCTGTACGCAATAAGAGGCAGTAACTCGGGCGATCGCTTCCCTAGCCCCCGTCAGTGCACGAACCGCGCCACCACATCCCGGTAGCTCCGGCTGACCTTCACCTGCGCGCCTGAGCCGAGCACGAGGAAGCACTCGCCATTGGTGTGTGGCTTCACTTCTTTCACCAGATCGAGATTGACGATCGTCGAGCGGTGCACGCGCTGGAAGCGGCGCGGGTCTAGCCGCTTTTCCAGATCCTTCATCGTCTCGCGCAGGACGAAGTTATTCTCGCCGGTGTAGATCACCATGTAATCGCCCGCCGCATCGATGCGTTCGATCGTGTCGATGTCGACGCGGAAAATCTGGCCGCGATCCTTGATGTTGATGAGCTTTTCGAAGCGGCTCGACGACGGCGTCTCGGCACTCTCGACCAGATTTTCGACCGAGTCAGGCGCGACTTCGGCCAGCACTTCCTTCAGCCGGTCGACTTCCTCCGCCCCGCGTTTCTCCGCCAGACGTTGGCGGACGCGGTCGAGCGTGTCGGCGAGGCGGCTCTCCTCAACAGGCTTCATCAGATAATCGGTCGCCTGCGCTTCGAACGCGCGGATCGCGTGATCACTATAGGCCGTCACGAACACGAACAGCGGCGGTTCGACTTCCATCAGCCCCTGGACGACCGAAAAGCCGTCAAAGCCGGGCATCTGGATATCGAGGAAAACGAGGTCGGGCTTGTGGGTCTTGATGCTGCGGATCGCCTCGCGACCGTTCTGGCAGGTGTCGATGATCTCGACGTCGTCATGCGCTTGCAGGCGGAGCTGTAGCCCCTGGATCGCGAGCGTCTCATCGTCGACGAGAATGGTACGTATCGTCATGCGGCCTCTTTCACCCGTTCTTCGAGTTCGAACGGAATTTCAATTTCGACTCGGAAACCGCCCCCGGGCGCCTGCCCGGTCTCAAATCGGTGGTCGGGCCCGTAAGCCTGCGCCAGCCTGTCCCTGATATTGGCAAGTCCGACCCCGGTTGAAAGGCTGGGGCGCGATTTAGTTTCACTCAAGCCCGGTCCGGTATCGGATACGACGATCTGCACGCGTTCGCCGACCAGTTGTGCAACCACCTTGATATCGGCACCACCTTCCTGCGGCGTGACCGCATATTTGATTGCGTTTTCAACGAGCGGCTGGAGCAGCAGCGACGGCAGCCGTGCCTTGGCAACGCGCGGGTCGATCGAGAAATCGGGGCGGAGCCGCTCTTCGAAGCGCATCTTCTCGATTTCGAGATAGAGTTTGAGCGTTTCGACTTCCTGCGCGATCGTGACATGCGCGGTCGGCTCATTGGCGAGCGTGTAGCGCAGGAATGACGACAGGCGGCTGAGCATCATGTTCGCGCGTTCGGTCTGCTTGAGCAGCACCAGCGTCGAGATCGAATTGAGCGTGTTGAACAGGAAATGCGGGTTGAGCTGATAGCGCAGCATTGCCAGTTGCGCGCTCGACGCCTGGCTCCCCAAGCGTTCGAGCTGGTCGATCTGGTCCTCGACGATCAGGTAGAAGTTGATCCCGAAATACAGCGCCGACCACCCGGCCAGCACGATGAAGTTCAGGAACAGCGTCGCCAGCACCAGCGACAGGTTGATGCCGGGGCTGTCGAGCTTGATGAACGAGAAGGAAAAGGCGTCGAGCACCGAATAGAGCATCGTCGCCAGCCCCAGCGTCACCGCGCTCAACAGCACGAACGGAACGCGCGGCAGTGTGCGGAAATAGCCGTACAGCGCCGACAGCAGCAGCGTGATGCAGTAACCGACGATCGATTCGATCACCACCGGGATGATCGCGGTCAGCGGCAGGCCGTTCGATATGCTCGACACCGACCGCAGCAACAGATAGCCGGTCCACCCCGCCGCCTGCAAAATCCAGAACGCGCGGTTCTTGCGCTCGAAGAACGGGCGCGAGATGATGTCAGGCCGGTGGCGGCGGTCGATCGCGGGTGGGGGCGGCGCTAGCGATGCCATGCCCGCTTATACCCGCTGACAAGCGCATCGGAAGGGGCGTATGTTGCGCGCAGAGGGAGAGAGACGATGAGCGACGCCGAGCTGATGGCAGACCGCGCCCAATTCACCGCGATGATCGAGGGCACGCAGGAAGACTGGACGACGATTGCCACCCATTTTCGCGATTTTTCGAAAGGGCTGCCCGATCGGGTGCTGACGCATCTGAAGCTGCTCGACGGCGATTATGGCGGCTTCCCGGTCGACCGGCTCGAACATTCGCTGCAGACCGCGACGCGCGCGTGGCGCGACGGGCGCGACGAGCCCTATGTGGTAACGGCACTGCTCCACGACATCGGCGACACGCTGGGGAGCTTCAACCACCCCGAGATTGCCGCGGCGATGCTGCGCCCGTTCGTGAGCGAGGAACTCCACTGGATTGCCAATAATCACGGCGTGTTCCAGGGCTATTATTATTTCCACTATCTCGGCATGGACCGCGACCTGCGCGAGCAATATCGCGGCCACCCGCACTTCGAAGCCTGCGCCGAATTTTGCGAGAAATACGATCAGGCGGCGTTCGATCCGAATTACGAAAGCGCGCCGCTCGATTTCTTCGCGCCGATGGTCGCGCGGGTGATGGCGCGGCCGATCAACAGCATCTACGCCAAGGTTTGAGCGGCACGCACCGGCGCTCTGCGCCTCGGCCACATCGCGCCATTAGCCCAAAAGAAAACCGCCGCTCCCTCGGGTGAGGGAGCGGCGGCTGATGTTCGGCCGTGACCGGGCGCTTAGAAGGTGAAGCGCGCGCCGATACGGATCGAGTAGGTCGATGCGTTGAAGTTCGGCGCAAGGTTCGTTTCCGGCGCGCGATAGGCCGAGAAGCGATACTGTGCGCAGTTCTGCGACGTGTTGGTGTTGACGATGCCGGCCCCCGGCGTAGTACCCGTCGCGACCGGCGCGCTGAGGCACTGGACGCTGACGACAGCCGCCGAACCGATCGACCGCAGACCACCCCAATCGGCGTTGATCAGGTTGGGCAGGTTGTTGATGTCAGCGAAGATCGCGATGCGCGACTTGCCGACGAACAGCGGGATTTCCTGCTCAAGGTGAAGGTCGATGCGAGTCACCGCACGGTTGCGCGCAATGTTCTTGGCGGTCACCCGGCCACGATAGTTGCGCAGCGCCGTGTTGTTGATCAGCGTGTCGAGGGCGTTCTGCGTGTCGACCGAGTCATAGCTGACGATCGGATCGTTGGTGCCGGTCGGCACATAGAGCAGGTTCGACGGCGCGTTCGAGGTCAGGACGGTACCGAAGACCGACGAGCGCGTGCTGACGTTGTCGAGCATGTAGAAGCTGAACGGGTTGCCCGCGCGGGTTTCGCCGAACAGTTGGATCTTGGTGCGATAGTCCTTGTAGAAGGCATGATCGTAACCGATGCCGTACTTGAACTGCCAGCGCGTCTGGTTGTCCGAGGTGCCGAGCACCGGGATGTTCGGGTCAGCAAACGTCTGGAAGCGGTAGTTCGAGTTCGGCGTCGATGCGCTCGCGCTGCCGACGTCGCGCACATCCTGCAGGATGTAGGCGCCGTTCAGCGACAGACCGAAGTCGAACTGCTTGTCGAAGCGGATCACGCCGATGTGGCTGCGGCCACCCTCGGTGTTGTAGGTGACGACGTCCCAGCCGTTGTCGTTGAAGCCGAGGCGACCGGTGTAGCGCGTGCGGCCATCCGGCAGGCGGCCGATCGCGATCGAGCGTGCATCGTAGAACGCCACGTCGTTGCGCGTCTTCGAGAACAGATAGTCTGCGCCGAAGTGGATGCCGAAGAAGTCCCATTCAGCCGACAGCGTGGCCTTCAGCGACGTCGGCAGCCGGAAGTTTGGCGACAGTTCCGCGGTGTTCGTGCCGGCTGCCGCCGTCCCGCCCTGCGCGAACTGCGTCAGGAGCGGATTGACGTTGGCGCCGATGTTGTTGAGCGCGGCCGCGCAAACCGCGGCGGTCAGGTTGGCGGTGCCAGTGCAGCCTGGTGCCGTCGCCGACCGCGTGATCGTCAGCGAGTTCGTGGTCACCGTGTTCGAGAAGCTGTTGGACATATAGATGTCCGGGTTGCCGCCCGCCAGAATGCCGACGCCACCATGCAGGCGCAGGGTCGGCGTGACCTTCCAGTCCATGCTCAGGCGCGGTTCGAAGGTTTCCTGGCCGGCATAGGTGTTCAGGTTGCTGAAGCCGGTGCGATCGGTGAACGCTTGGTTGAACACCGGCCGTTCGTTCATCGCATAGATGTTCCAACGGAAACCATAGGTGACCGTCAGACCGGGGGCCGGACGCCAATCGTCCTGAAGGCCGACCGAAATCTGGTCATAGCGGAACCGCGCGGCAGCGCCGGTTGCGCCGGGAACGACCACGGCGGCGTACTGGATCTGGTTGGCGTTGCCGGCCTGGAAGTCGGCGAGCGAGTCGAAGTAATAGCTGCCCAGGCTGTTCGGCACGAAGTTGTTGAACGTCGCGTTGCGGGTGAATTCCGCCAGCAGCTTGAGTTCGTGATTGTTCATGCTCAGGCGGCCGAGGAACGAGCCGCTGTAGGTGTCGGTGCGCAGCGTGTTGGTCTGGCGGAAATTGTCCGGACCGAAGAAGATGCGCGGCACGCCGGTCGAACAACCCGTCGTGCTGCCAACCGAGGTTGCGTCCTGACAAATCTGGAACTGCGAATTGCCGCGGCCGCCCAGCGGTTCCTGACCGCGGACATAGCTCTTGTAGCTGAAGCGGATTTCGGTCGACAGCGAGCTCGACCAGGTCGAGTTGAGCTGGGCGATACCAGCGCGGAGCAGTTCGCTCAGCGTATAGGCGTTCGACGTCAGGCCGTAGGACGGCGTCGTGCCCGAGGTCGAGGTGTTGTTCGGGCTGACGAGCGAGTTGTAGGCGTTGACATAGGAGATCGACAGACGCTGACCGTCGGTGATGTTCCAGTCGATGCGCGTTGCGAACTTTTCGTCGAGGCGCGGGTTGATGCGCAGCACGTCGCCATAGGCAGCACCGGTGATGCCGTAGCGCGGCGCGGCAGCGAGCGTGCCGAGCGCGGTCACCTGCGTCAGCGCGAGGCCAGGGATGTTTTCGGGCTGCGTGCCGAACGAGCGCGGGTCGCTGTTCTTTTCGTAGGAGAACATCAGGAACAGCTTGTCCTTGATGATCGGGCCGGCGATCGTCGCACCATAGGTTTCCGACTTGAAGCGCGGCAGGACCAGCCGGGTCGCGCCGATGCGGTCGCCCGACAGGCCATCGGTGTTCTGCGAATAGAAACCGGTCAGGAACAGCTGGTTGGTACCCGAACGCAGCACGGCGTCGATCACGCCGCCCTGATAATTGGTCTGGCGAATGTCGAAGTTCGCCGCCGAGGTCGTCACCTGGCCGAGCGCGTCATAAGGCACCGGACCGCGGATGTTGGGGCTCGCGTCCTGGTTCAGACCGAAGGTGTCGCCGACGGTCACGCCGTTGATGGTGAAGCGGTTGAAGCGCGGGTTGACACCGGCGAAGCGGATCGCGCCGCCGCGGTCGGTCGAGTTGCCGAGATCGAAGGTGGCGAACGGGTCGCGGCGCTGGATGTCGCGGATGTCGCGGTTGACCGAGGCGACCTTCGAGATGTCGTCGGCGTTCAGCGTGGTCTGCACGCCCTTCGAAACGTTACCTGCGCCGCGGATCTTCGACGCGGTCACGACGACTTCGTTCGACGACTCAGCGCCGAGTTCGATCGGCAGGTCATAGGTCTGCTGGACGACCGTGTAGATGTCGGTGACCGAGGTGTTGCCCTGGCTGCTCTGGACTTCGACGGTGTAGGGACCGCCGACGCGCAGGCCGGGGAGAGTGAACTGACCGTCCGACGACGTCGTCGTGCTCAGCCGGGTGCCCGATGCGACGTCGGTCGCGGTGACGGTCGCGCCCGCAACCGGTGCGCCTTCGCGCGTGACCGAACCACGGATGATCGAGGTGGTTTCCTGCGCGTTGGCCGCTGCCGGAATGATGAGCGCAGCCGCTGCCACGCCCAGAAATAGCTGATGTCGCATAATATTCCCCTTGAGACGACGAGTCGCTTGATAGCGCGGTGTCTTTCACCGTCGGCGACGGCCCCTGCACCGCTATTATTTCGCTTCTATGACAGCGCCGACCGTGGGAGATTAACCCTGCATTAAGCTGATGGTGCGTTGCAAAAAGGCATCACTGGCAAGGTCGGCTTTTCGCTACGAAGCGGCAACGATCGCCGCCCATCCGGCCTCATCAATCACTTCAATGCCCAATTCGGCGGCTTTCTTCAGCTTCGATCCGGCGCCTGGCCCTGCGACGACCAGATCGGTCTTGGCCGATACCGATCCCGCCACGCGCGCGCCCAATGCCTCGGCCTGCGCCTTGGCTTCGTCGCGGCTGATGGTTTCGAGGCTGCCGGTGAAGACGATGGTCTTGCCGGTGACCGCCGACGCGCGGACGGTCGAGACGAAGTCGGCGGGCGTTACTTGGCCGAGCAGGTCCGCCCAGGCGGTGCGGTTATGATCTTCCGCAAAAAACGCGATCAGTGCGTCGGCGACGACCGGGCCGACGCCCTCGACCGAGGTGAGTTCGGCGCGGGCGGCTTCGTCGTCGTGGGCGCGGATCGCTACATCGGCGACCTTGGGTACGCTGCCGAACGCCTTGACCAGATCGCGCGCCGTCACCGCACCGATATGGCGGATGCCCAGACCAAAGAGAAAGCGCGCCGGATCGGGCGTCCGTCGCGCCTCGATGCTGGCGAGCAGATTGTCGACCGACTTTTCCTTCCAGCCTTCGCGCGCGAGCAATGCGTCGCGGTGCGCACGCAGGCGGAAGATATCGGCGGGGCTGTGCAGCCAGCCGAGATCGAAGAGTTCAATGATCGTCTTTTCGCCGAGGCCATCGATGTCGAGCGCGCCGCGCGACACGAAGTGCTTCAGCCGCTCGACGCGCTGGGCGGGGCAGATCAGCCCGCCGGTGCAGCGGACATCGACTTCGCCGTCCTCACGCACCGCGTCGGATTGGCATTCAGGGCAGACCTTGGGGAAGGGCCAACTCCCTCGCGCCTCATCGCGCGAGAGATTGTCGACGATCTGCGGGATCACATCGCCCGCGCGCTGGAGCACGACGCGGTCGCCGGGCCAGACGTTCAGCCGCGCAATCTCGTCGGCATTGTGAAGCGTGGCATTGGTGACGACGACGCCGCCGACTGTTACCGGTTCGAGCCGCGCGACGGGCGTGAGCTTGCCGGTGCGGCCGACCTGAATGTCGATCGCGCGCAAGGTGGTCTGCGCCTGCTGCGCGGGGAATTTATGCGCAAGGCCCCAGCGCGGCGCACGCCCGACGAAGCCCAGCCGCGCCTGCCATTCGAGCCGGTCGACCTTATAGACCACGCCGTCGATGTCGAAGGGCAAGTCGGCGCGTTCGGCCTCGATCGCCTTGTAGGTCGCAAGCGCGGCATCGAGACTGGCGCCGGGCTGGAACTGTGCGGTAACGGGAAAGCCCCAGCCGCGGATCGCGGCGATGACTTCGGACTGGGTCGTGCCGCGCAGGGCGCTCGCTTCGCCCCAGCCCCATGCGAAGAAGCGCAATGGGCGGCTGGCTGTGACGCTCGCATCCTTCTGCCGCAGCGATCCGGCGGCGGCATTGCGCGGATTGGCGAACTGGCGCGCTTCCTTGCCCGTCGCTTGCGCCTCGGCGGCGAGCCGCGCGTTGAGATCGGCGAAAGCGGCTTTCTCCATGTAGATTTCGCCGCGCACTTCGAATGTGTCGGGGGCGTCGGCGGGAAGCGTGGCGGGGATGTCGGCAATCGTGCGGACATTGGCCGTCACATCCTCGCCAACCTGCCCGTCGCCGCGCGTAAGCGCGCGCACGAGGCGGCGGCCTTCGTAGCGGATCGAGCACGACAGTCCGTCGATCTTGGGCTCCGCCGTCAGCGCGACCTCGGCATCGTCGGCAAGCGACAGGAAGCGGCGGACGCGGCCGAGGAAATCGGCGACATCTGCGTCGCTGAACGCGTTATCGAGGCTGAACATCGGCCGCGCATGCGCCACCTTGGCGAGGTGCGCGGCGGGCGCGGCGCCAACAATTTTGCTCGGCGAGTCGGCGCGGATCAGGTGCGGGAAAGCGGCTTCGATTGCCGCATTCGCGCGGACGAGTGCGTCATATTCCGCGTCGCTGATCTCGGGCGCGTCATCGGTGTGGTAGCGCCGGTTGTGATGCGCGACCTCAGCGGCAAGCCGTTCGAGCTCGGCGGCGGCTTCAGCGTCGGTTGCGGGGAGCGGCGGCATCGGCCTTGGCTACCGATGGCGGCGGCGGGGATCAAGCGACCGATCCGGATTATCGGCTTTCGCTCGACCCCGGAAATGCGAGCATCGGACGCTAAGCTCCCGGCGGGCTGCCGGAACAAAATGGCTAGGCTTGTGTCTGCGAAACGGAGCCGACCTTGTGTCGTGCCAAAAATTCAAACAGAACGACAACCAAGCCATAGCCAGCGAGCACGACCGTGCACCAAATGGCGGGCCAAATCATCGTCTGACCGCCGCTGCCGTCGCCAAAGCCAATGGCGGCAAAAACCAGCATCACGAACAAATACCCGGCCAAACTGACCCCGAATCCAAGGCGCATGTTGGCGGCAATTTTAACGGCCTGCTGGACCGCGTGCTGTTTGTCCTTCTCGTCGCGATTTTCGGTGAGGTCTGACGTCGCGATATTGAAAGCGGCCGCCAGCGCCATCAGCGATTCATTCGAGGCCTTTTCGCCATTTTCGATGCGTTGAACGGTTCTGACGCCGATGCCTGCCAAATCGGCAAGATGTTCCTGGGACCAATGCCGGTCCTCGCGCAGCTGTTTCAACTTTGCCGCATCCAAGCTTATCGACATCTGCTACTCCCGTGATCCGGCGTTGACCCGTGGTCGCCGTTATGGCCGAACGGGACGGCACACGCTACGTCACCAGCCCGCCATTGATCCGTCAGTTGCAGGCCGGGTTCGTTGTATCGGGCGTGGCAGAACAGCCCTCACGCCGCCTCCAGCAACCGTACCGCCTGCGCCCGGGCTTCGTCGGTAATCTCCGCGCCCGACAGCATCCGTGCGATTTCCTCGCGGCGTTCGTCGTCGCTTAGCGTGCGGACACCGGTGCGCGTGACCGTCCCATCGTGGCTCTTGGCGATCAACAGGTGATGCGCGCCGCGCGCGGCGACCTGCGGGCTGTGCGTTACCACCAATAGCTGGGTGCTCTCGGCCAGCCGTGCCAGCCGCTCGCCGATCGCACTCGCCACCGCACCGCCGACGCCGCGGTCGATTTCGTCGAAGATCATCGTCGCCGCCCCGCCGCGCTCGGCCAGCGCGACCTTGAGCGCCAGGATGAAGCGCGACAATTCGCCGCCCGAGGCGATCTTGGTCAGCGGAGCAAAAGGCGCGCCGGGATTGGTCGATATCTCGAACTCGACCCGGTCCTTGCCCGCGCCCGACCAGGCCTCCGCCCCCAGCGGCGCCACTACCGTGCGGAAGCGGGCGGCGTCGAGCTTCAAGGGCGCCAGTTCGCGCTTCACCGCTGCGTCCAGCCGTTCGGCGGCCGCAATGCGGGCCGTGGTCAGCGCCGCCGCGGCATCGTCATAGGCTGCCGCCGCAGCACTGGCATCGGCGGCAAGCTTGGCGATGCTGCCCGCGCCGCCTTCGATCCGTTCGAGCTTGGCGGCAAGCTCCTCGGCCAGCGCCGCGAGATCGTCGGGCTGGACGCGGTGCTTGCGTGCAACCGCACGCAGTTCGAACAGTCGCGTCTCATCGGCTTCGAGCTGGGCGGGATCGAAGGCGAGCGCGCTGGCTGCCGCGTCGATACGGTCTTGCGTCAGCGTGGCATCGTTGATCGCTCGGTCGATCGCCGCGAGCGCGTCGCCGAGTGCGTCATGCTCGTCGGCAATCCGCTCGAGGATGCGCGCCGCTTGCCGCAGCCGCGACAGACCGCCGTCGCTGCCGTCGAGCAGGTCGGCAATCGCTTGCAGGTCGACCGCGATCTTTTCGCCGCGCTGCATGTCGGCGCGGGCGGCGGCGAGCGTCGCTTCCTCGCCGGGCTCGGGGGCGAGCCGCGTCAGTTCGGCGACGGCGTGCTCCAGCCATTCACGGTCGCGCGCGGCACTGTCCTGCTCCGCGCGGGCAGTGGCGAGCGCGGCTTCGGCAGCGCGCCACGCCGTCCAAGCATCGGCAGCGGGCCGTCTGTCGATCCGCCCGAAAATGTCGAGCAGCGCGCGGTGCCCGGCGGGGCTCAGCAGCCCGCGATCGTCATGCTGGCCGTGGATTTCGACCAGCAGGCCGCCAAGGGCACGCAGCAGCCCGGCCGATGCCGGCTGGTCGTTCACAAAGGCGCGGCTGCCGCCGTCGGCCTTGACGATACGGCGGATCAGCAGCGGTTCGCCGCGATCGAGGTCGAGGCCATTAGCCTCGAACAGCTCCGCGATCGGGCCGTCGGGTGCGGGCGGATCGAAGGTCGCGGTCACCACCGCCTGGCTGGCACCCTGCCGCACCAGTCCGCTGTCACCGCGCGCGCCGAGCGCCAGCCCCAGTGCATCGAGCAGGATCGACTTGCCCGCGCCGGTCTCGCCGGTCAGCACGCCGAGTCCCGCCCCGAAATCGAGATCGAGCGCGTCGATCAGCACGACGTCGCGGATGGCAAGCGCAGTCAACATCGCGCTTGTCTCTGCCCTAAGCCATCGCCGCGTGAAAGAGGGTCAGGCCTGCTTTTGGAAATGCGCAAGTTGCGCATGCCAGACGAAATTGGCGGTCCGCCAATTTCTGAAAAGGCTCTCAGGCGTCCTTCTTGACCTTGGGCGGCTTGACGCGCTTCTCGCGCTTTTCACGGATATCGCCGTTGCGCGCGATCAGCTTATAGGCGCGATCGTACCAGACGGTCCCGGGATAGTTGGCGCCAAGCACCGCCGCGGCCTTCTTCGCTTCTGCCGGCACGCCGAGCGCGAGATAGGTTTCGGTCAGCCGCATCAGCGCTTCGGGGACGTGCGTCGTGGTCTGGTAATCGTCGATGACGCGGCGGAACCGCATCGTCGCGCCAAGCCATTCGCCGCGCTTTTCATAAAAGCGGCCGATCTCCATTTCCTTGCCCGCAAGGTGATCGCGAACAAGGTCGATCTTCAGCCGCGCGTCGGCGGCATAGCGCGATCCGGGATAGCGGCGCGACAGTTCGCCGAGCGCGTCGAGCGCCTGCTGGGTGATCTTCTGGTCGCGTGTGACGTCGGAGATCTGCTCATAATAGCAGAGCCCGATCAGATAATAGGCATAGGGCGCGTCGCGGTTGCCGGGATGGACCGTGAGGAAGCGCTGCGCCGATTCGATCGATTTGGTGTAATTGGCATCGAGATAATAGCTGAACGCGCTCATCAGCTGGGCACGGCGGGCCCACACCGAATAGGGGTGCTGGCGCTCGACTTCGTCGAACAGCACCGCCGCCTCTGGATAGCGCCCGCGATCGAGAAATTTCTTAGCGCTGGCATAGAGCGTCGACACGTCGCGCGCGACATAAGGCACGTCGCCCTTCGACCGGTTGCCGCCGCAGGCAGCGAGCGGCAGGGCACAGGCGCCAATCAGCGCGAGCGTGGCGAAGCGGGACGTTGGGATACGCATTGCCGCTTCATTAGCCGAGCCGGGCTTGCGCGAACAATGGTTTTTCGTGCGAGGGGCGCGGCAGGCGGATCGGATGGCGCGGCGGGCGCGTTCGCGCTAGAGGCCATGCCCAGCGGAGAACCTAACCGATGCCAGCCACGCTGCTTACCACCCGCCGTGTCGAAAAGCCCTGGGGCAGCCATAAGCTGTGGCCGGGCTTTGCCGATCCCGCGCCGGGTGCGCCGCCGGTCGGCGAAGTCTGGTTCGAAGCACCGGGCGAGCCCGACCTGCTCATCAAATATCTGTTCACCAGCGAGAAACTGTCGGTCCAGAACCATCCCTCCGACGAAGAAGCGCACAAGCGCGGGCTGCCGCGCGGCAAGGACGAATGCTGGCTGATCCTCGCCGCCGAACCCGACTCGACGATCGCGATCGGCCCCAAGGCGCCAATGACCGCCGACGAGCTGCGCGCGGCGGCGCTCGACGGGTCGATCGAGCACAAGCTCGACTGGAAACCGGTGCAGGCGGGCGATTTCTTCTATTCGCACTCGGGCGTCATCCACGCGATCGGCGCGGGACTGACGCTGATGGAGGTCCAGCAGAACAGCGACACCACCTATCGGCTCTACGACTATGGCCGCCCGCGCGAGCTGCATCTCGAAGACGGCGTCGCGGTCGCGGAGCTTGTCCCTTATGTCGCGCCGTCGGCCCCCGGCGAGGTCGCGCCGGGGCGGACGATTTTGGTCGAAGGCCCGAAATTCGTGCTCGAACGCTGGGGTGGTGGCGCGCGCGACATCGTGCTCGGCGCGGGGCGGCAGGGCTGGCTGATCCCGGTGACGGGGGCAGGCAACGTTGGCGGCGTCCCATTTGAAGCCGGCCAATGCGTGCTGGTCGAGGGCACCGAAAAGCTGGACGCCGATGCGGGCAGCGATCTGCTGTTCGCTTATTCTGGAGACAGTCGACTGTAGCGAGCGAGGGGAGGCGGCAATGGCGGGTGCGGGGCTGGAATGGTGGCGGAGCGGACGCGGCGCGCTCGGCCGGATGAAGCCGCTGCTCGGCGACTGGGCCACGGACGCTTCCGGCCCCGGTGGCACCGGGACGATGCACTGCACGCGCAGCTTCGCGCTTTGCCTCGGCAACAGCCATGTGATGCTGAACGCACGCTGGCAGCTTGGCCCGTCGAAAACCTATGAGGAAATCGCGCTGTTCGGCAAAGCCACCGACGGCCTCGTGTTCCACTCCTTCACTTCCGACGGCAAGCGTTCCAACGGCGTGGCCGTCGATGCGCCTGACGTCCACGCGCTTGCGGTCGCGTTTGAAGCCGACATGCCTGCCGGGCGGGCGCGGATGCTCTATTGGCCGGCCGAAGACGGCGCGCTGTTCTTTGCGGTCGAAAGCCGCACCCAAAAGGGCTGGAACCGGTTTCTGCAGCACCGTTATCACCGGACCGCCCCGAATCCTTAACCCGGGCGCGCTATGGCACGCGCGATGCTGCGGGTCCTGACGCTATCCACGCTGTTCCCCGATGCGACGCGCCCCAATTTCGGGGTGTTCGTCGAACGGCAGACGCTCGGGCTGTCGCAGCTACCGGGCGTTGAGTTGCGCGTCGTCGCGCCGATCGGGGTGCCGCCATGGCCGCTGTCGGGCCATGCCCGCTACCGCGCTTTTACCGATGTGCCGCCGCAGGAGAACTGGCGCGGGCTCGACGTGCGACGGCCGCGCTTCCTCAATCTGCCGGGGACCGGGGGGCGATTTCATGCGGGTGCGCTGGTGCGACGGTTGAAGCCGCTGCTGACCGAACTCCGCCGCGATTTCGCGTTCGATGTGATCGACGCCGAATTTTTCTTCCCCGATGGCCCCGCCGCCGTTGCGCTAGGCAAGCATTTCGGCGTGCCGGTATCGATCAAGGCGCGCGGCGCCGACATTCACCTCTGGGGGCAGGGCGCGACCCGTGGGCAAGTGCGCGCGGCCGGGCAGGCGGCGGACGGCATGCTGGCGGTATCGGCGGCGATGAAAGCCGACATGGTCGCGCTCGGGATGCCCGAGGACCGCATCATGGTGCACCACACCGGCGTTGACGCGACGCGCTTCGGGACAGTGACGCGGGGCGAGGCGAAGGCTGCGCTCGGTATCGCCGGGCCGATCGTGCTGTCGCTCGGCGCGCTGGTCGCGCGCAAGGGGCATGACATCGTCATCAATGCCGTTGCCGCGCTGCCCGAGGCGACGCTGCTGATCGTCGGCGAAGGACCGGAACGCGCGAAACTCGAGGCGCAGATCGCCGCGCTGGGCCTCGGCGAGCGCGCCGGGCTGCTCGGCGCGGTGCCGCATGCGGAGATGGGGCGGCTGCTCCCCGCCGCCGATGTGATGGCGCTGGCCTCAGCGTCCGAAGGGCTCGCCAATGCCTGGGTCGAGGCGCTGGCCTGCGGCGTGCCGATCGTCATCCCCGACATCGGCGGCGCGCGCGAAGTGCTGACCGATCCCGCCTATGGCCTGATCGCCGACCGCTCGCCCGCGGCCTTTGCCGAAGCGATCGGGATGCTGATCGCCGCCCCGCCGCCGCCCGAACGGGTGCGCCAGGGCGCCGCGCGCTTCAGCTGGGATGCCAATGCCGCGGCGTTGAAGGCGCATCTGGAGCGGCTGGTGGCGGGGGGTTAGCGCCCGTTCACTGGACATGAACCGTCATCCCCGCGCAGGCGGGGATCCATAGGCATGGCGCGTCGTTCGCGCTTCAAATCTCAGCCAATATGGATTCCCGCCTGCGCGGGAATGACGGACGGGTCTGGGCGGGGCCGATCCCGCAATCGTTCAATGCGCGGCCTTGCGCTTAGGCATCAGCTTGAGCGCCACTATGATCACTGCGCCGATCACGATCCCGACGATCGCCGATCCAATCGCGGTAACCAGCCACTCGACCGCCGCTTCGCCCGCCGGCAGCGCATGTGCCGCGCCGACGGCAAGCTCGTGGATCAGATGCTCGGGCGCCTTCCAGCCGAACTCCGCGAGCGCGTGGACGACGATGCCGCCGCCGACCCACAGCATCGCCGCCGTGCCGATCACCGACAGGATGCTCAGCAGCACCGGCATCGTCTTCACCAGCGCGCGCCCGATCGCGCGCGTCGTCGCCAGTTTCCGCTTCGCCATCGCCAGGCCGATGTCGTCCATCTTCACGATCACCGCGACGACGCCGTACACGCCCGCCGTGATGCCGAACGCGACCGCGATCAGCGCCAGTGCCTGATTGAGCAGCGGCTGACCCTCGATCGTGCTCAGCGCAATCGCCATGATTTCACCCGACAGGATGAAATCGGTGCGGATCGCCCCGCTGACCTGCCGGTCTTCTAGCTGCCGGGCGTCGAGCTTGACGATCGCTTCCTCGGCATGCGGTTCGTGGCTGAGTGCATGGACGATCTTTTCGGCGCCTTCGAAGCACAAATAGGATCCGCCGACCAGCAGAAGCGGGGTGATTGCCCAAGGCGCGAACGCACTCAGCAGCAGCGCGGCGGGGAGCAGGAACACCAGCTTGTTCTTGAGCGACCCCACCGCGATCTTGCCGATGATCGGCAATTCGCGGTCGGGCGTCAGGCCGACGACATAGCTTGGCGTCACTGCCGCATCGTCGATCACCACGCCCGCCGCCTTGCTCGCCGCCTTGGCCGAAGCGCCCGCGACATCGTCGAGCGATGACGCCGCCAGCTTGGCGATTGCGGCAATATCGTCGAGCAGCGCTACCAGTCCGCCGGGCATGTCTTTCCCCTTAGTTGTCGCACAATGTCCGTTCGGGCTGAGCTTGTCGAAGCCCTGTTCTGCCTTGTGAGCGATCGCAGCAGAACTACGGCCCTTCGACAAGCTCAGGGCAACCGGAAATTGGAGCTTGCGAGTGGTTTTTAGGCGCAGCCTGTCACGCCGCCACGCCCTCCAGCGCCTCGCTTGCCTCCAGCCACGCCGCTTCGGCTGCCTCGAGCTGTTCGGCGACATCGGCGCGGCGCTTCATCAGGTCGCTCATCGTCAGCTTGGCAAGGCCCGGCGCCGCCTTCGACGGATCGAACATCGCCAGATCGATCGCGCTTTGCTCCGCCGTCAGCTTGACCACCCGTGCCTCGGCCTCGCTCGCGGCTTTCTTCACCGCCGCCAGCCGGTCGCGCTCGGCAGCCGCCGCCTTCTTGTCCTTTTTCTTGAAGCCTTCGCCACTGCCCTTGGGCTGGTTCTTGCCGAGGATCAGGTCGGTATAATCGTCGAGGCTGCCCGAATATTCCTTCGCGGTGCCGCCATCGACGAGCACCAGCCGGTCGGCGGTCAGCTCGATCATGTGACGGTCGTGGCTCACCACCACCACCGCGCCCGAATAATCGTTGAGCGCCTGCACCAGCGCCTCGCGCGCGTCGACGTCGAGGTGGTTGGTCGGCTCGTCGAGGATCAGCATGTGCGGCGCGTCGCGGGTGATGAGCGCGAGCGCGAGCCGCGCCTTCTCGCCACCCGATAGCGCGGCGACCTTGGTCGTCGCCTTCATCCCCGAAAAGCCGAACCGCCCGAGCTGCGCACGCACCGCCGCGGGCGACTTGCCGTCCATTGCCCGCGTCATGTGTTCGAGCGGGGTGTCGGCGCCGTCGAGTTCCTCGACCTGATATTGCGTGAAATAGCCGACGCGCATCTTGCCCGATTTCGACACATCGCCTTCCATCGCGGGCAATTGCGCCGCGAGCAGGCGCGCGAGCGTGGTCTTGCCATTGCCGTTGCGCCCCAGCAGCGCGAGCCGGTCGTCGGGGTCGAGCCGCAGGTTCAGCCGCTGGAGGATCGGCTTTTCGGTATAGCCCACTGCCGCCATGTCTAGCGTCACCAGTGGCGGGCGCAGCGGCTCAGGGCTCGGGAAGTCGAAGCTCAAGGTCGGGTCTTCGGCCATTGCCGCGATCGGCTGCATCTTCGCCAGCATCTTCATTCGCGACTGCGCCTGCTTCGCGGTCGAGGCACGCGCCGAATTGCGCGCGACATAATCCTGCAGCTTGGCGCGCTGCGCTTCCTGATTCGCCCGCGCGGCGGCGAGCTGGGCGATGCGTTCGGCGCGCTGGCGTTCGAAATCGTCATAGCCGCCGGGGTAGAGGAACACCTTGCCCCCCTCCAGATGGAGGATGTTGTCGACGACATTGTTGAGCAGGTCGCGTTCGTGGCTGATCACGACCATCATCGCCGGATAGCTCTTCAGGAAATTTTCGAGCCACAGCGACGCTTCGAGATCGAGATGGTTCGACGGCTCGTCGAGCAGCAGCAGATCGGGTTCGGAGAATAGCAGCGCGGCGAGCGCGACGCGCATCTTCCACCCGCCCGAATAGCTGTCGAGCGGGCGCGCCTGCATTTCGTCGTCGAAGCCCAGCCCGACGAGGATCTTCGCCGCCCGCGCCTCCGCCGTATAGGCGTCGATCGCCTCCAGCCGCTCGTACAGCTCGGCGATGCGATCGGGATCGTGGCAATGCTCGGCCTCGGCGAGCAGCGCGGCGCGCTCGGTATCGGCGGCGAGCACGGTTTCGAGCGGGGTCGCGGTGCCGTGCGGCGCTTCCTGTTGCAGATAGCCGATCCGCGTCTTGCGCGGCATCTCGATCTCGCCCTCGTCGGGGTCGATCGCGCCGATCATGACCTTCATCAGCGTCGATTTGCCCGCGCCGTTGCGCCCGATCAGCCCGACCCGGCTGCGCGGCGGCAGCGCCGCGGTCGCGCGGTCAAGGATCGTCCGCCCGCCAAGGCGCACCGTGATGCCGTTGAGATTGAGCATGCGCGGGCGGGTAGCATGGGTTGGGGTTTGGTGCGAGGGGCCGCAAAACGAAACGCCGACCCCTATGCGACGACGGGCGTCAGCTCGCGTGTTCGAACACCACGCGCCAGTGGTCGTTGCGTCGTTCCCAAAGCTGCGTGGAGATGCCGCCCATCAACCGCTTTCCATCCCGGGAGATCGACCAGCGCACAACCAGCAGCGCAGCATGATCCGACAGATCGCGCTTGTGCAGAACCTCCCCCGAAAAAGTCCCCATCTGGTCAGGATGATTCGAAAAATCTGCCCGCATCGCGTCAGCGAATTCCTTGAGGCCGAATTCGATGCCCGAACGGTTGACCCAAGTCATCGCAGGATCGTCGAGATAATAGGCGAGCGCCTCCTCAAGCCTGCCGTGATTCCAAGTGTCCCGCTGGGCGTGGAAGCTGGCTTCAGCATTTGCGGAAGGCGTAGCGGGAACGGGCGCTGCCGCGATCAGCACCAACACAGCCGCGCGCATCATGCTGCCCGAAGACGCGCAACAAGCCCTTGGCCGATGATCGCTTCCCAGCCCGCCGTCAGCGACGCGCTCAGATTGGGGCCGATCCGACCGAATACCGAGTCGGTCAGACGGATCACAACCGTCCCCTCTGTCCCGCCAATGTCGAGCCCGATGTGGAGGAGCGAGGTCGCGGGCCCGCCGTACCGGCTGGCGAGCTGGCCGGCGAGATCGATTGATTTGCCCGGTTCGACAGCCACGACGCGGTACCACTCAATACCCGCGCCACTGTCTGCCCTTTCAGCCAGCGATCCGCCGAGCACCGCGTCGAGCATCATCGTCGCGCCCGCCGGCCCCGCCCGATGTTCTAGCGGCCACCATTCGCCCACCTGGCCGGTCAGCACCTGCCATACGGTCTGCAACGATGCAGATACCGTCCAGTCCATAGCGACTTCGACGATCTGTGCCTGAATTTGGTCTGGAGTCGTCATGTCGGTCCCCTCCGAAAGTTGCTGGACGGTGGTGAGCGCCATCGCAAGGCCATGCGCGCGCGGCGGCATCCAGCGCTGATAGAGTGCCGCTAGCGGCGCGCGGTTGAGATGGTTGAGCCGAAACTTGCCGTGACGCCGCGCCGTGATAAGCCCGGCCTGCTCAAGGATCGCGATATGCTTCATCACCCCGAAACGGGTCATCGGCAGGCCCTCGCACAGGGCAGATGTCGTCTTTGGGCCTTTGCTCAAAACATCGACCAGATGGCGACGGGTGGGGTCGCTTAGCGCCTGCCAGAGATCGGGCCGCGCGAGGGTTGAATCGGCCACTGCATACATGTGACCATATGGTCACATGATACCGGTTGCGTCAAGGCTCGTATCGACGCGTGCTGACTTGCTTGGAGCATTATCGCCCATTGCATCCCCCGCCGCCCCGGCGCACCTTCGTCTGCAAATAAAGCGAGGTGAGGATGATCCGGGGCGTCAGCCAGATTGGAGTGCGGGTTCGGCATGCGGGCGAGATCGCGCCGATCGCGCGGTGGCTCGCGGCGGTGCCGGATGCGGGCGGCATGTGCTGGCGGGCGGCGAATGTGCAGCTTGTGGTGGCTGAGGGTGCGGACGATAGCGGCGCGGCGCTCAAGCCGCATGAGCAGGGCATCACTCATTTCTGCCTGCAAGCGCGCGATCCGTGGCCGATGTTTGACGATCTTGCCGCGTCGGACATCCGCTTTACCGCGCCGCTGACGACGCTCGGCAATGGCACGCACTATGCCTATGGCGCGCTGCCGTCCGGCCCCTTCATCGAGATCGAAAGCGCGACGTTCGTGCCCGAAGCGATCAGGGGCGCCTGGGTCGCGCATGTCGCCTTTGCCACGCCCGATCTGCGGCGGCTGAGCGGCTTCTACACCGCGCTGACGGGGCGGGCCTTTACCGGCGGGTTCAGCGTCCCGCCGCGTGCCGAGAACGGCATCATCACCGGCTATGACAATCCGGCGATGCGCGTCGGCTGGGTGCCGTGCGGCAACATCATGCTCGAATTCTGGCAATATGCCTCGCCACCGACGTTGCCGCGCGACGCCCTGGCGCCCGACGCACCGGGCTATACCGCGCTGGTGTTCGAGGTGACCGGGCTGGGGCAGGGGACCGAGGCGCTCGCCGCCGCCGGAGTCGCCGATCTGTCGCCGGTGCGGCGCGAGGAGGACGGCGCGCTCTATGCGCAGGGGCGCGATCCCGATGGCAATGCGATCGGCTTCGTGTGTTTCGACGACGTGCCCCATTCGCCGCGGGCGCTCGCCGCACTCGACGATCCCTGGCTGATGCCGCGCCTCAGCGCGCTGCGTTCGACGCTGCCCCCGCCCCATTTTCGACCGGAGATGACATGGTGACACCACTTGCAGGACAAGTCGCGCTGATTTCGGGCGCGGCCAAGGGCATTGGCCTCGCGACCGCGACGCGGCTCGCGCGCGACGGCGCCGACATCGTCGCGCTCGATCTGGCGGGCAGCGATGTGAGCGCGCTGGCGGCCGCCGTGGCCGAGGCGGGGCGCGGCCTCGAAGTCGTCGAAGGCGATGTCAGCACGCCCGAGGGCTGGGACGCGGCAGTCGCTGCGGCAGTTGCGCGGTTCGGCGGCATCGACATTCTGGTCAACAATGCCGGCATTTCGGGGCCGTTCGCGCCGATCGAGCGCTATCCGATCGAGGATTTCGACCGGGTGATGGCGGTCAACGCACGCGGCAGCTGGCTCGGCATCCGCGCGTGCATTCCCGAACTGCGCAAGCGAAAAGGTCGTGTGGTCAACATCTCGTCGACCGCCGGGCTGGGCGGCCCGCCGACGATCAGCGGCTATACGATGAGCAAGCACGCCGTGATCGGCCTCACCAAGATGGCCGCGATGGGGCTCGCTGCAGACGGCATCCGGGTGAATGCGGTGTGCCCGTCGCCGACCGACACCGACATGATGCGCGGGCTCGAAGTCGGGCGCAGCGACGCCGAAGCGCGGATGATCCGCGCGCGCTTCGAAGCCGATTGCCCGCTCGGCCGCTATGCCGCGCCGGAGGAGATTGCGGCCGCGATTGCGTTTCTGGCGGGGCCGGAATCGTCGTTCGTCACGGGCGCGATCCTGTCGGTCGATGGCGGGGTGAAGGCGCGTTAGCAGTTGCGGATGCTGGTCCTTCGTCATTCCCGCGCAGGCGGGAATCCATAGCGGCTAACATCGCGGCTGGTCACTGCGTCCGGCGATTATGGATCCCCGCCTGCGCGGGGAAGACGGGCGGTGGTGACGGAGAAGGGCGTTAGGCCGCCAGCAAGCTCGTCGCGCCGCCCAGATCGACCGATACCAGCCTGCTCACCCCCTGTTCGATCATCGTCACGCCGAACAGGCGGTGCATCCGGCTCATCGTCACTGCATTATGGGTGACGATCAGATAGCGGGTCGCGGTCTCGCGGGTCATCGCGTCGAGCAGGTCGCAGAAACGCTCGATATTGGCATCGTCGAGCGGCGCGTCGACTTCGTCGAGCACGCAGATCGGCGCGGGGTTGGTGAGGAACAGGCCAAAGATCAGCGCCACCGCCGTCAACGCCTGCTCGCCGCCCGACAGTAGGGTGAGCGATTGCAGCTTCTTGCCCGGCGGCTGGGCCATGATCTCGAGCCCGGCTTCGAGCGGATCGTCCGAATCAACGAGCGCGAGATGCGCCTGCCCGCCGTTGAACAGCGTCGTGAACAGCCGCCGGAAATGCGCGTCGACGGCCTCGAACGCGGCGAGCAGACGCTGGCGCCCCTCGCGGTTGAGCGTGCCGATCGAGCCGCGCAGCCGGTTGACCGCCTGCCCCAGCTCCTCGCGCTCCTCGGCGTTCTTGATGCGCGCGGCATCGATTTCGGCGAGTTCGGTGTCGGCGACGAGGTTGACCCCGCCCAGCCGCTCGCGCTCCAGCGTCAGCCGCTCGTGGCGCGCGGATTCGTCGGATGGCCCGCGCACTTCGTCGGGGCGGAAGCCGACGCGCTCGGGAAGCAGGACGGGCGGGCATTCGAAGCGCTCGCCCGAGACGCGGCCGAGTTCGACCCGGCGCGCTTCCTGTGCCTCCGCGCGCGCGGCGGCGCCGGCGCGGTGCTCGCGCGCCTCGGCAAGCCGTTCGGCGGCTTGCGCGGCGACCTGCTCGGCGGTGCGCAAGGCGGCTTCGCCTGCGCGTTCGGCGGCTTGCGCGGTGTCGGCGTCGACGCGCGCGGCGGCGTGCTCGGCGTCGACTTCGGCGATGCGGCGGTCGAGGATGTCGGGGCGGACGGCGAGGATCGCGGCTTCTTCGGCGAGCGTTTCGGCGCGCTTGGCCATGTCGGCGATGCGGCGGACAGCATCGCCCGAGCGGGCGCGCCAGCTCTTCGCTTCGGCCTGCCCCTGCGCGAGCCGGTCGCGGTCGGCGGCGAGTTCGCGGTCGAGCGCGGCGCGGCGCGCACGGGCGTCGGCGGTGGCGGCGCGCGCGGCTTCGGCTTCGCGGCTGAGGGTGGCGACGCGGGTGCGGGTGGCGCTGCCGTCGGGAAGCGCGGCGATCGCGGCGTCGGCGCGGGCGACGTCGGCCTGTGCTTCATCGGCTTCGGCTTGGGTGCGGCGCTGGCGTTCCGCGAGGTCAGCGCGCTGCGCCTCGACGCGCTCGATCGCGGCGGCGGCGCGGTCTTCGGCGCGGGCGGCGTCGCGCGCGCGGGTTTCGGCGGCGTCGAGCAAGCGGCGCGCGTCGGCGGCGGCGCGTTTGGCCTCGGCGATCGTCTCGTCGATCCGGGCAAGTTCGGCTTCGGCAGTTTCCACCGCCCGGACGGCAGGCGCCCGCGCCTTTTCGAGCGCGCGCAGCCGGTTCATCCGTTCGAGGCGTTCGGCTGCCGCCGCCCCGCCCGAGCGCGCGACGAAGCCGTCCCAGCGGCGCAGCGTGCCCATGGGCGTCACCAGCCGCTGGCCGACCGCGAGTGGCTGGCCGTCGTCGCTCTCGGCGACGAACACCTGGGCGAGGCGGCGAGCCAGGGCGGCGGGCGCCTTGACCTGGGCGGCGAGCGGCGTGGCGCCCTGCGGGGTGCCGGGATCACCCGGAAGCGGCTGCGCGCCCGCCCAATGCCGCTCGCCCGCCGGGTCGAGGCCTGCCTCCAGATCGTCGCCAAGCGCGGCGGCGAGCGCGCGTTCGAAGCCCGGATCGGGCTGGAGCGCATCGAGCACGCGGTCCTTGCCGCTCGCCCGCGTCGCCTTGGCGAGCGCCGCGCTTTCGCTGTCGATCGCGGCAAGTTCGGCGTGCGCCGTAGCGCGGGCGGATTGCGCTGCGTCGCGTGATTCGCGCGCGGCGCGTTCGGTGCCGTCGGCGCGGGCGAGGCTGGCGCGCGCCTGCTCGGCATGCGCCAAGGACTGCGCGCGATCGGCCGCTGCAGCGTCGCGCTGGGCGATCAGCGGTGCCGGGTCGGCGAGCGCGCGGGCTTCGGCGGCGACGCGGGCGGCATCGCGCTGCGCCCGATCGAGCCGCGCCCGCGCCGCGGCAAGCGCGGCCTGCGCCACCCGCGCATCGGCGGCTTCGGTCGCCTGCTCGGCAAGCGCCTGCGCCAGTGCCACCTCGGCATCGCGCGCGCGGCGCTCGACCTCGGCAACGGCGGCTTCGAGCGCGGGCAGTTGCGCCGTCGCGGTCGCGAGCCGAGCCTCGATCGCCTTGGCCTCCTCGGCCAGTCGGGCGGTGGCGGCGGCGGCATCCTCGGCGAGCGCCCCCTCACGCTCGCGGTCGGCGACGAGGCGCGCCTGTGTGTCGGCAAGCTCGGCGATGCGGCGCACGGCGGTCTCGCGCTCGGCCTTCAGCCCCGCGAGCGCATGCCCCGCCTCGCTCGCCCGGTCGCGTGCGGCAAGCGCCGTCGCGCGCGCGGTGGCGAGCGCCTCGGTCGCGGCATGCTGGTGCGCGGCGGCGGCGCGCTGGGCTTCGGCGGCCTCTGCAACCCGCGCTTCAGCAGCACTCGCCTCCGCCTTCGCTGCATCGGCCGCCGCGGCCGCATCGCGCCAGCGCGCGAAGATCATCCGGGCCTCGGCCGTGCGAATCTGGTCGGACAGCGCGCGATAGCGCTCGGCCTGCTTGGCTTGGCGGCGCAGGGCCGCCACCCGCGCTTCCTGATCGGCAATCACCTCGTCGAGTTTCGCCAGATTGGCCTCGGTCGCGCGCAGCCGCTGTTCGGCGTCCTTGCGGCGGACGTGGAGCCCGGCGATCCCGGCGGCTTCCTCGAGCATCGCGCGGCGCTCGGCGGGGCGGGCGTTGATCACCGCGCCGATCCGCCCCTGGCTGACGAGTGCTGGCGAATGCGCGCCGGTCGCGGCATCGGCGAATAGCAGTGCGACGTCCTTCGCGCGCACGTCGCGCCCGTTGATGCGATAGGCGGAGCCCGCGCCGCGCTCGATCCGGCGGACGATCTCGGTTTCCTGATTGTCTTGGCCGTCGATCAGCATCGACACTTCGGCAAAGTCGCGCTGCGGCCGCGTCGCGGTGCCGGCGAAGATCACGTCTTCCATCCCGGCCCCGCGCAGCGATTTGGCGCTCGCTTCGCCCATCGTCCAGCGCAGCGCCTCGAGCAGGTTGGACTTGCCGCAGCCATTGGGGCCGACGATGCCGGTCAGCCCGGGTTCGATGCGCAGATCGGCGGGATCGACGAAACTCTTGAAACCGGTCAGCCGCAGCCGCTTGATCTGCACCCGTCAGCGATCCTTCAGGCGCCCGCCGCTTTCAGCGCGGGTTCGAGCTTGGCCCAGTCGCCGGTGTCTTCCAGCACCTTGCCGTTGAGGATGAAGGTTGGCGTACCGCGGACATTATATTGCTGGTTGGCCTTGTCCGCGTTGGCGGCGAGCGTTGCGATCTTCGCCTTGTCGGTCAGGCATTTGCGCGCCTGATCTTCAGGCACGCCGCGCTGCTTGACGAAATCGAGATAGCCCAGCTCCTCGGCAAAGGCAGTGGCGACCTTGGTGGGTTCGCCAAGTGCCGTTGCCTGCGGAATGACCTGTTCGGCCTTGGCAAGCAGCGTTGGCTGGTTCGCCATCATCTGGTCGAGCATCGGGAAAAAGGCATCCGCCGACAGGCAGTGGCCGAGCAGTATCGGCGCCACGTCGAGCGCGCCATGGATCGGATAGTCGCGGAATTCGTAGGAGACCTTGCCGCTGGCGATATAGGTCGATTTGAGCGGGCCCATGCCCTCTGCCGAGAACTTCGCGCAATAGGGGCAAGCACGCGAGCCGAATTCGAGCAGCTTCAGCGGCGCATCGGGATTGCCCATGCGATAGCCGCCCTCGGGCGTCGCCGTCACGACGTCGACCCACGCCTTGCCAGCCGGCGCCGGCTTGCCTGCGACCGGGGCGCTTGCGACCGGAGCCGAGCCGTTTTCGCTGCCCGCGCCACCGCAGGCGGCAAGCAGAGCGACGGGCAACAGGGCGATCGGGGCAGTCAATTTCATCGGGCTAAACTCCTGCACAAAAGTCATTGCGCGCCTTGCGCGCGGAGGATCGGTTCGAGCGATGCCCAGTCATAGACTTTGGCATCGCGCCCGCCGACATAGAAAGTCGGTGTATATTCGATGATCTTGGCGCCCGCCGCGCCGATTTTCAGCACCGGGTTCACGATCTGCGGATCGGCGAAGCACGCCTTAATCTGCGCGTCGCTCAACCCCTGTGCCTTGGCGATGTCGTTGAGTCCGATCGACTGCGCCATGATCCTGATCTGCTCGAGCGGCTTTTCGGCGGCGAAGCGGCGCAGCTCGCGGTTGACGAAATTGACGCCGAGCGGGCTCCATTCGTCCTGATGGGCAAAGATCGCCTCGACAGTCGCTGCATAGCGCGCCGGCCCCGTGCAGCGCGCGATGATGGCGGCGGTCAGGTCGAGCTGGTTCGACGTCAGCGGGCGAAATTCGAGGCTGGCCTTGCCCGACTTCACCATCTGGCCCTTGAGCGTCGCGGCCGATTCGCGGGCGAAGGCGGCACAATGCGGGCAAGTGAAGCTCAGATATTCGACGATCTTCACTTTTGCGGCCGGATTGCCGATGCGGACGCTGCCCGCGGGCGTGAGCGCGGCGACCTTGCTCCAGTCAGCAGGTGTGGTTTTGCGCTGCGGCTTGCCGGGCGCCGCGGGGGCGGCAACCGCAAAGCCGATGAGGGCGAGGGCGAGCAGCCTGTGCATCATGCCGCGTCCTCGCCATCGATCACCGGCGGGCCTTTGGTCGCAGCAACGCCCGCTGCCAGCGCCGCCAGCACTGCTTTCAGTTCGGGGTCGGCGATCGCGCGCAAGCTGTCGCCGAGTTCGACCGGCACGGGTTTAAGCGACGGCTGCGCCGCACGCGGGCGCGGCGGGGCGACATCGCCCTGACGCATCACCACGCGTGCGACGGCGGGATAGCCGAAGAAGCGGTTCACGCGCTCGATGATCTCGGGCGCGACATGCTGCATCATCACGCCGTGGGCGCCGCGCACGACGAGATGCAGCGTCCCGTCCTGCCGACTGCCGCGGGGAAAGCGAATCGATTCGGGGACCGATACGGCGGCAAAGCGCGTGCCGACGATTTCGGGCCAGCGGCTCACGATCGAACTCTGCACGAAGCCGAATTTCTTGAAGGCAACGCCGCCCACCGCTGGCAGCAGATCGCTCAGCGACCGCGCCGGGCCGCCACGCGGCGCTTCATCGGCTTTGGGCGCTTTGGGGGCTTGGGGAGGGCGCAGGGTGTTGCTCACGGCATCGTCCATGCCATAGCCGCGCGGTGGACGCCAAGCTTGATCATGACCCCGCCGCGATCGCGCCCGCGCTGCTCGGCTGGTATGATGCGCATGCCCGCGACCTGCCGTGGCGCGCGAAGCCGGGTGAAACCGCCGATCCGTACCGCGTCTGGCTGTCCGAAGTGATGTTGCAGCAGACGACGGTCGCAACGGTGCGCCCGCGCTTTGCCGATTTCGTTGCGCGCTGGCCCGATGTCGCGGCGCTGGCGGGCGCAGAGGATGCCGATCTGATGGCGGCATGGGCGGGGCTCGGCTATTACGCCCGCGCGCGCAATCTGCTCGCATGCGCCCGGGCTGTGGTCGACCGGCACGACGGCGCCTTCCCTGCCGACGAAACCGCACTTCGGCAATTGCCGGGGGTGGGCGACTATACGGCGGCAGCGGTTGCGGCGATTGCCTTTGGCCAGCGCGCCGTCGTCGTCGACGGCAATGTCGAGCGCGTCGTCGCGCGGCTGTTCGCGCTTTCCGATCCGCTGCCGGGGGCCAAGCCGACGATCCGTGCGCTGACCGATCGCATCACGCCGCACGATCGCCCCGGCGATTTCGCACAGGCGATGATGGATTTGGGGGCCACGCTGTGCAGCCCGCGCAATCCCGCCTGCGCGCTGTGTCCGCTGGCGGCGATGTGCGCGGCACGCGGCGAGGGAAATCCGCAGGCCTATCCGGTCAAGGCCGCCAAGAAGGCGCGGCCGCAACGCTATGGCACGGCGTTCTGGATTGAACGCGACGGCGCGGTGCTGCTCGTTCGGCGTCCGCCCAAGGGGCTGCTCGGCGGCATGCGCGCGTTGCCGACCGGGCCATGGGCCGATGCGCCGCCGGGCCTAGCCGGCGCCCCAACGCCCCACGCGGACTGGATGATGGCCGCGGGCACGGCCACTCATGTCTTCACTCATTTCCGCCTCGAACTCGTGCTTGCGGTTGCGCGCCACGACGGGCAATCAGGCGCCGTGCAAGGCGAATGGTGGCCGATCGACGATCTTGAGTCGGCGGGCCTGCCCACGGTGTTCGCCAAGGCAGCGCGATTGAGGAGAGAGTGATGGCGAAACTTAGGGCGATGACGGTGGCGGCGCTGGTGGCGCTCGGTTCGGCAACCGCGCTGGCAGGCGTCGCTTTTGCAAATCAGGCTCAGCGTCAGGCAGCGCCCTTGCCGCCCGCGCCCGTCGCGTTGACGACGTCCAACGCGCTGCTCGATAGCTATCCGGCGACGCGCAAGGCACCCGGCGTCGTCGCCGTCGTCGGCATCGGCGATACGGTCAACGTCCATGCCGCGGGCAATCTCGCGTTCGACGCGGGCGCGCCCAAGGCCGACGGTGACTCGCTTTGGCGCGTCTATTCGATGACCAAGCCGATCACGGCGATGGCGGCGATGATGCTGATCGAGGAAGGCAAGCTCAAGCTCGACGACCCGGTCAGCAAGTTCATTCCCGCTTACAAGAACATGACCGTGCTGGTCGACGGCACCAAGGACCTGACCGCGGTGCCCGCCAAAAGCCAGATCACCGTGCGCCACCTGATGACGCACACGGCGGGTCTCGGCTACACGATCATCACCAAGGGGCCGCTGCTCAAGGCCTATGAGGAAGCCGGCATCACGCCGTTCACTCAGACCGCGCAGATCGAGCAAGCTATGCGCAAGGTTCGCCCTGCCACGCTTCAGGCCTTTGCCGAAAAGGTCGCGACGTTGCCGCTGATTGCCGAACCCGGCACCAAATGGAGCTATTCGATCGGCCTCGACGTGCTCGGCGCGGTGATCGAGAAGGCGAGCGGGATGCCGTTCGAGGCTTTCCTGCAGAAGCGCATCTTCACCCCGCTCAGCATGAAGTCGACGTACTTCACCGTGCCCGCGGTGGACGCGGCGCGGCTGGCGACCGGCTATGCTTTCTTTGGCGAAAACCCGCTGCCGCTCGATCCCGGCGCGACGTCAGTGTTCCTGCAGCCGCCGAGCTTCCCCTATGGCGGGGCGGGGCTGGTGATGTCGGCGAATGATTACGACCGCTTCCTGCACATGCTGCAGAATGGCGGCACGCTCGACGGCGTGCGCATCCTGAAGCCGGAGACCGTCGCGCTGGCGATGTCGAACCTGCTGCCGGCGGGGGTTACCTACCCGGGCGCCGTCGCCAATACCGGTGGCGCGCCGGGGCCGTCGCAGGGCTTTGGTGCGGGCGGGTCGGTGTATTTGGTCGATATTCCCGGCGGCCCCGGCAAGGGCACCTATGGCTGGGGCGGCGCGGCCGGCACGATCGCTTGGGTCGATCCCAAGCACAAGCTGCGCGCGACGGTGATGGTCAACTATATCCCCGGCGATCGCTGGCCGCTGCGCACCGATTTCACCAAGGCGCTCTACGCCGATCTGGCGCACTGATACGCCGATGCTGGTGCCGGGCTTTACGGGCGGGCAGCTCGACCGTGCCGATCATCTGCGCCACGACGCCGAGGCGCTGGCGGCACTGCGCGGTGACTGGCGCGCGCGGCTGCTGAAGCTTGAGAACTTCGAGCCCGAACTGACGGGCGAAGGCAAGCTGGCGTGGACGTCGCTCGCTGATGCGCCCGACGATGCCGAACTGCTGCTGCTGGGGCTCGACGAGGGCAAGCGGCCGTACTTCGCGGCTTATGTGCCCGGCATGCGTGCGCCGTCCGGGCGGCCGATGCGGCTGTTTGCGATGCTCGATCGGTTCGCACCCGGCGAAGCCGCAACCTATGCCGCCGCGCGCAGTGTGCTCGACTGGCACAGCCGGCACGGCTTTTGCGCCAATTGCGGTACGCCGACCGCGATGATCCGGGCGGGCTGGGCGCGCAAATGCGGCAATTGCGGCGCCGAACATTTCCCGCGCGTCGACCCGGTGGTGATCATGATTGCCGAACATGATGGCCGAGCCTTGCTGGGCCGCGGCAAGGGCTGGCCGCCGGGGCGTTATTCGGCGCTCGCCGGGTTCGTCGAGCCGGGCGAATCGATCGAGGAAGCCGTCGCGCGCGAGATCTTCGAGGAAGCGGGCGTGCGTGTGTCGGGCGTCCGCTACGTTGCCAGCCAGCCCTGGCCGTTCCCGTCGTCGCTGATGATGGCCTGTGTCGCGGTCGCCGAAGACGATGCGCTGACGGTCGATCCGAACGAGCTCGAGGATGCGATGTGGGTGTCGCGCGAAGAGGTGCGCACCGTCATGGCGGGCGGTGAGGGGCCGTTCCTGGCCGCACCCCCCTATGCGATCGCGCACACGCTGCTGACCGAGTGGTCGCGCGGCTAGCGCTCGCGCGCCATCGGATAGGTGCCGAGCAGCCGGACCCATTCGGCATGGAAGCCGAGTTCGCTGAGCGCGCGGTCGACCGCCGGGTCGCCGGGGCGGCCGATGAAATCGGCGTAAAATTCGGTCGCAGTAAAGCTTGCGCCGCGCTGATAGCTCTCGAGCTTGGTCATGTTGACGCCCGCCGTCGCGAAGCCGCCCAGCGCCTTGTAGAGCGCGGCGGGCGCATTCGGCAGCGCAAAGATCAGCGTCGTCACGAACGGCCCGTCGCCGTCGAGCGGGATTGCCTGCTGCGCGAGCAGCACGAAGCGAGTCATGTTGTGCGCTTCGTCGGCGATATCCTCGACCAGCAGCTTCAGCCCATAGGTATCGGCAGCGATGGCGGGCGCGAGCGCCGCGACCCGCAGCCACTGGCGGCACTGGCCCAGTGCCTGTGGATGGCTGACCGCCTCGCGCACGTCACCGCGCGTGCCCAGCCCCATCATCGCGTAGCGAATCGGCAGGAAGAATTCGCCGATGATCGTCAGCCCCGATTCGGGCAGCAGGAAATGAATATCGGCAACGCGGCCGTGCAGCGAATTTTCGATCGGGATGATCGCCAGCTCGGCACTGCCCGATTGCACGGCCTCGATCGCGTCGTCGAAATCGAAACAGGGCAGCGGCAGGCCGTCCGGCACTGCCTGAAGGGCGGCGATGTGCGAATTGGCGCCCGGCGCGCCCTGAAAGGCGACCGCGTGGGCAGGATCGGCAGCGGCGGCCGCGGTCATCGCGGCGACGATCGGGCGGGCGGGGGCGGGGAAGCGTTCCATCTGCGGGCGGCGCTTATCCGCCCTTCGCAGATGCGGCAAGCGCTGCTTGCGCATGCCGGTCGGCGAACCTAAAGGGAGCGCAATTCACTTTCTGGGGCATGTCGGCACATGAGCTTTCGGACGAACATCATCGTGGGTTGGGTTCTGGCGGCGATCTTCGTCGGGCTGGGCCTGACGCTGGTCGCCGGGAAGATTTACCACGCCGAGCGGCCCGAAAAGATGGGCTATCCGATCGAGGGCGTCGTCGAAGCGGCTGCCGAAGGCGCCGCGGCTGCGCCCGAAGTGCCGATCGCCAACCTGCTCGCGACGGCCGACGCTGCGAAGGGCGCCGAAGTCTTCAAGAAGTGCACCTCGTGCCACAGCATTGCCAATGGCGGCGCCAATGGCATCGGTCCGAACCTGTGGGGCATTGTTGGCAAGGGCATCGCTGCCCATGCCGGCTTCGCTTATTCGGACGTGCTGAAGGGCAAGGGCGGCACCTGGACCTTCGACGAGCTCAACAAGTGGCTCACCAACCCGAAGTCCTATGCGTCCGGCACTAAGATGAGCTTTGCTGGCCTTGCCAATCCGCAGGACCGCGCAAACGTGATCCTTTACCTCAACACGCAGGGCTCGAACCTGGCGCTGCCGACGCCTGAAGCGGCGCCGGCGGCTGCCCCCGCCGAGGGCAACAGCGCCGCGCCCGCTGGCGAGGGCAATGCGGCGGCGCCCGCCGCCGAAGGCAATGCCGCCGCACCCGCCAAATAAGCAATTCGCTGGGCGAGGGCGTCAGTCCTCGCCCATCGGGTCGCGCACCATCGGGTCGGGCCGGTCGCGGTAGAATTCCTTGACATAATCCCACGCCTCTTCCGCGGTTTCGACGAAGCGGAAGATCTGCAGGTCGCGCGGCGAAATCACGCCTTCCTCGCACAGCGCTTCGAAATTGACGACGCGGTTCCAGAAATCGCGGCCGAACAGCATCACCGGGATCGGGTCGATCTTGCCGGTCTGGATCAGCGTCAGCAGCTCGAACAGTTCGTCGAAGGTGCCATAGCCGCCGGGGAAGGCCGCGAGCGCGCGCGCGTGCAGCAGGAAATGCATCTTCCTGAGCGCGAAATAGTGGAACTGAAGGCTGAGCCGCGGCGTGACATAGGGATTGGGCGCCTGCTCGTGCGGCAGCACGATGTTGAGCCCGATCGATTCGGCGCCGACATCGCACGCACCGCGATTGGCGGCTTCCATGATCGACGGCCCGCCGCCCGAGCAGACGACGAACTGCCGCATGCCGTTGGCGTCGGGCGGCACCTGGCTCACGATCTGGGCGAGCCGGCGCGCTTCGTCATAATAACGCGACTTAGCGACGAGGCTTTCGGCGATTTTTCGCGCCGCTTCGCCCTGGGCCACGTCCAGCATCGCTTGCGCCTTGGCGGGCTCGGGAATGCGCGCTGACCCATAGAAGACGAAGGTCGAGCCGATGCCGGCCTCGGCGAGCAGCAGTTCGGGCTTGAGCAGCTCGAGTTGAAACCGCACCGGCCGCAAATCTTCGCGGAGCAGGAAGTCCATGTCCTGAAACGCCAGCCGATAGGCGGGGTCTTCGGTCTGCGGGGTCTGGACGATGCCGCGGGCGGTTTCGGCATCCTCGCTGGCGCGTGCAAAAACGCGCGGCGGAACTTTGGGGTCGCTCATCACGCTGCCCTAACGGTTTTGCGGCCGATTAGAAACGGATCAGCGGCAAAAACCAGCGCGGTCATCTTCCAGATGGAGGTGGTTGTAATGCGCGGTGTTGTAATCGGGGCTCAGCACGGTGCCGAACCGTTTGCAGGCAGAGGCATGGATAACCTCGAAGAAGCGGCGCACATCGGGTTCGCTCGACCGCCAGCCCTTTTCCACGGTGATGCGTCGCCCGTCGGCAAGCACGAAGCCGCTGACGTCGATCGCATTGCCGACTGCATGGCCCGACAGCCGGGTATAGGCGGTGGCCGTGCCGACGGTGTTGCGGCAGGCATAGCTGCCGAAGGTTTCGATCCGCACCAGATCGCTGCCGAGGATCTGGCGCGCGGCGGGCGCGAGCGCAAACCGTGCCCAACCGGTGAAGCGGCGTGCCAAGCCGCAGCGCATGCCCTTGATGCCTGTCACCGGCACGCCGATGTCGACCAGTTGCACCGCGCCGACGAGCGAACAGCCGCCGCCATAGTCGCGGTCGGGCAGCGCGTTGTAACGGACGTCAGCGCGCGCCAGATCGGCAAGACAGGCCTGCGTTTCGCGGCTGGTCGGCAGGCTGGCGGCGGCGGGGCGCGAGGCGGCAGGGCGCGCGGGCGGCGCACGATCGCTGCCGCCGCATCCGGCCAGGGCAAGCATCAGCAGGATCGCGGCACGGCGCATCGCAAGCGAGGATAGCGATGGAATTGGCCCCGATGCAACGCACTGGCTCGCGGACGAGCGCAGGATCAGACCGCCGCGCCCGCCGCTGCGCCGCTCGCCCAAGCCCATTGGAAGTTATAGCCGCCGAGCCACCCCGTCACATCGACTGCTTCGCCGATCGCATAGAGTCCCGGCACCTTGCGCGCCATCATCGTTTGTGACGACAAGCCGTCGGTCGAAATGCCGCCGACCGTCACTTCGGCCTTCGCAAAGCCTTCGGTGCCGCTCGGCTGAAAGCGCCAGTCCTTCAGCCGCCGCGCGGCGTCAGCGAGCACGCGGTCGGTAAGCCCGCCGAGCTCGCCCGCCAGCCCCAGCCGCTCTGCCAGTGCCTCGGCCAGACGGGCGGGGAGGGAGTCGGCAAGCGCAGCTTTCAGGCTCCCACGCGGGTGCGCGCGCTTGGCGGCAGTGAGCCAGTCGGGCGCGGCGTCGGGGACGAAATCGATCGCGACGGCCTCGCCGTGGCGCCAATAGCTCGAGGCTTGCAGGATGGCGGGGCCGGACAGGCCGCGGTGGGTAAACAGCGCCGCCTCGCGGAACGCTGCCTTGCCGGCGCGCGCGACGACGTCGGTCGCGACGCCCGAAAGCGCCGAAAACAGCGCCTCGGCGCCGCCCAGCGTCAAGGGCACGAGCGCCGGGCGCGGCTCGACCACTTTCAACCCGAATTTGCGCGCGAGATCATAGGCAAAGCCCGTCGCGCCGAGCTTCGGGATCGCCGGACCGCCGGTCGCAATCACCAGTGCTGGGGCGGTATCGGTCCGCGTGCCGTGCACCACCGTGAAGCGGCCATCGGCATGCGCCACATCGCGGATCGCGCTGCCAAAGGCGAAATCGACGCCTGCGCATTCATCGACCAGCATCGCGACGATCTGCTTCGCCGATCCGTCGCAGAATAGCTGCCCGAGAGTCTTTTCGTGCCAAGCAATCCCATGCGCATCGACCAGCGCGATGAAATCCTGCGGGCTGTACCGCCCCAGTGCCGATTTGGCGAAATGCGGATTGGCCGAAATAAGCCGGTCGGGCGCCGCACCCAGATTGGTGAAGTTGCACCGCCCGCCGCCCGAAATCAGGATCTTGCGGCCCGGCTCTTGGTTGTGGTCGATCAGCAGCACCCGGCGCCCGCGCTGACGGGCAACGCGCGCGGCCATCATGCCCGCCGCACCCGCGCCGAGGACAATCACGTCATAAGGCGGCCGCGTGGCTATTCGGGTTTGCCCCAATACCACATTCGCTGCAGCTCGCGCTGACCGTCGAGGAACTGGTGCTTGAGCGCGCCCAGAATGTGCAGGCCGGCCAGCACATAGACGAGCTTGCCGATGACATCATGTGCCTCGCCAAAGCCATCGTGCACGGCGAGCTTGGTGGCCGGATCCAGCGCCATGATGAAGCCGATGCGCGGCCATTCGAACAGCCCGAAAAGGTACATCGGGTTCTCGGCAGCACCCTTCCACGCCGAATCCATGATCCAGCCAGTCAGCGGCATCGCGAAGATCAGCACATAGAGCGCGATATGCGTCCAATGCGACAGCCGCACTTCCCAGGCCTTGTATCCGGTCGGCAGGGCAGGTGGCCGATGCGCAAACCGCCACAGCAACCGC
The DNA here is from genome assembly GCF_001556185.1 of Sphingomonas sp. CCH10-B3. GTDB lineage: Bacteria > Pseudomonadota > Alphaproteobacteria > Sphingomonadales > Sphingomonadaceae > Sphingomonas > Sphingomonas aquatica. Next base: position 34,144 of record NZ_LSIJ01000028.1, read on the forward strand.
ATGATGGCCAGCCCCAGTACGGTGATGCCGACCGACTTGTGCAAGTTGATCAGCGGCCGGACCTGTTCGTCGGCGACGACTGGCCAGATCCATGTCAGCGCCAGATTGAGGATGATGCCGATCGCGACGAGCCAGTGGAAGGTGATGGCAAGGCTGGTGTAACGGCGGTCAATCATTCGGGTCGCTCCACGTCCTGCCGCGACGCACCACTGGCGATTGCGGCAGGCAATCCTTACCTTTGGCTCGCCGAACATTCACCCCCATTTTGCGGGAAGTCCCTTGCCAGCGATTGCCCGCCTCTCCCGATCGCTAATGGTTGAATCGCCGCGCCTTTCGCCGCGCCGCGCGCCGTGGCAGAGCTATGCCATCGGCGGTGGCGCGCTGGTCGTGCTGGTGCTGCTGACCGCGCAGGTGCTGTTTCGCAACAATCTGGCGGGCTGGTCGGTCGGAATCGCTTACATCGGGTACGATACCGCACTGTTGCTGTTCACTGCGCGCCACGCCTGGACGCTGATGCGGCCAACCGAGCCCTTGCCCATGCCGGAAGTGCGGCCGACGCTGGGGGTGATCGTCGCCGCGCATAACGAAGCTGGCGTGCTGGCGGTCACCATCGGCGAACTGGCGGGAGCCGACGACCCGCCCGAGCTGATCCTGATCGCCGATGACGGCTCGACTGATGCGACGCCCGAGATGATGGCGCGCGAGTTCGAGCTTGAGCCGCCGCCGCTCGGCACGATCAGCGCACCGTCGCCGGTGCTGCCGAGCTTGCGCTGGCTGCGCGTGCCGCATGACGGCAAGGCGCGCGCGCTCAACGCCGCGATTGTCGAGGCCGATACCGAGATCGTGCTGACCGTCGATGCCGATACCCTGCTCGATCCCGGCGCGCTGGCGGCGATGCGTGCGGCGTTCGCGGCAGAGCCCGAGCTGGTCGCCGCCACCGGCGTGCTGACGCCGATCTGTGGGCCTTCACCCGCCGGGCGGCTGTTCCAGTGGTTCCAGAGCTACGAATATGTCCGCAACTTCCTGGGCCGCTATGCCTGGATGCAGGCGCACAGCCTGTTGCTGGTGTCTGGCGCGTTTGCGGCGTTCCGGCGCGAAGCACTCGTCGATGTCGGCGGCTTCGATCCCGCCTGTCTGGTCGAGGATTATGAGCTGATCCATCGGCTCCACCGGCATGCCGCCGACCATGGGCTCGACTGGCGCGTGCGCGTGGTCGGCGCGGCGCACGCCCGCACAGATGCGCCCGCCTCGGTCATCGGTTTTCTGCGGCAGCGGCGGCGCTGGTTCGGCGGGTTCCTCCAGACGCATTACTGGAACCGCGACATGATCGGGAACCGGCATTTCGGGATGCTCGGCACCGCGCACATGCCGGTCAAGACGCTCGATACGCTGCAACCGGTCGCGGGCGTCGCTGCCTTCCTCATCCTGATCGCGCTGCTGGCGACCGGGCAGTTCGTGATCGCGCTGCCGATCCTGATCATCATGATCGGCAAGATCCTGTTCGACTTGAGCTTCCTGATCTGGTCGCTGCGGCTCTATGCGCGCTGGACCGGGCAGGAACGCGGGCTGTCGGTGCGCGGCGCGCTGCTCGCGGCCGCGCTCGAGCCGTTCAGTTTCCAGCTGCTGCGCCATGCGGGCGCGCTGTGGGGCTGGCACGCATTCCTGACCGGGCGCGAGACCTGGGGGCGGCAGAAGCGCACCGCGATCGAGGCAGTGGCGGCGGAGTAGCACGCAGCGCGCGCCTCGGTTCCGGCCATCCCTTCATCCGTTTGCCCTGAGCCTGTCGAAGGGCCGTTCTTTCTTTTTCACTGGCGGGGCAGAAGAAGGACTTTGCTTCGACAGGCTCAGCACGAACGGATCATGGGTGATCGCACGCCGCTTAGCACTGGAGCTACAAAAACCCAATCAGCAGCGTCGCGTTGAGCCCGATCACTATCGCTGCCACACCCCAGGCCGCGGCCTGAAGCCAGCGCGGGTTGGCGAAGTCGCCCATCACTGCGCGGTCGCTGGTGAAGGCGACGAGGGGCACGATCGCGAACGGCAGTTGCAGGCTCAGGATGACCTGACTCAGCACCAGCAGGCTGGTCGCGCCGCTGTCCCCCAGCCAGCCGACGACGACCACCGCCGGCACGATCGCGAGCAGCCGCGTCGCCAGCCGCCGCAACCAGACCGGCAGCTTCAGGTCGAGGAACCCTTCGGCGACGATCTGCCCGGCAAGCGTGCCGGTAATGGTCGAATTCTGCCCCGACGCCAGCAACGCCACCGCAAAGACGACGCTCGCCGCGCCCGCACCGAGCATCGGGCTGAGCAGCCGGTAAGCCTGGTCGATATCGGCGACGTCGGTGCGCCCGGCCTGATGGAAGGTCGCCGCCGCCAGGATCAGGATCGCCGCATTGATGAACAGCGCGAGCCCCAGCGCGATCGTCGAATCGAGCACCGCGAGCTTGACCGCCTCGCGCTTGCCTGCCGCGTCGCGCGCGAAGGCGCGGGTCTGGACGATCGACGAATGGAGATAGAGGTTGTGCGGCATCACCGTCGCGCCGAGAATGCCGATCGCGATGTAGAGCATCGCCGGATTGGTGACGATCTCGGGATGCGGGGCCAGCCCGGCGGCAATCGCCGCGACATCGGGTTGGGCGATGGCGAGTTCATAGGCGAAGCAACCCGCAATCACCACCAGCAGCGTGACGATGAACGCCTCGAGCAGCCGGAAGCCCCAGCTCTGGAGCGTCAGGATCAGCAGCACGTCGAACCCGGTCAGGATCACGCCCGCGACGAGCGGCAGCCCGAACAGCAGCTTCAGCGCAATCGCGGTGCCGAGCACTTCGGCAAGATCGCAGGCGATGATCGCCAGCTCGCACAGCACCCACAGCGTCAGGTTGACCGGCCGTGGGTAGCGCGCGCGGCACGCCTGGGCGAGGTCCATGCCGCTGGCGATGCCGAGCCGCGCGGCGAGCGCCTGCAGCAGCATCGCCATCAGATTGGCGAGCAGAATTACGGCGAGCAGCCGGTAACCGAACGCCGATCCGCCGGCGATGTCGGTCGCCCAGTTGCCGGGGTCCATATAGCCGACCGCCACCAGATAGCCCGGACCTGAAAAGGCGAACAACCGCCGCCAGAAGCTGATGGTTGAGGGCGGAACGGCGACGCTGCGGTAGCTCTCGCTGAGCGAAGGACGCGGCGGCACCAGCTCGGCGCTCACGCCGACGGTTTCATGCGCAAAGGGCGGAGGCGGCGCCATGTCATTCTATGTGGGGCAAAAGCATCTCGATACAAACCCCCGTGTCCGGCATCGTTCCGAAATTATCCGGGCCGGTGGCGGAGGCGCGCCATCACCGCGTCGAGCTTCGCGAGCATCGCCGGATCGCGCTTGGCCGGATCGGTGATAAGGGCGGCGTCGAGCACGGTGTCGATCGGCGAGGGCGTGCGCGCAGGCGGCAGTGCGGCCAGCAACGCGGCGACCGTGCGCCGCGCGAGATCGCCATTGGCATGCATCTGCGCGATCACTTCGCTGACTTCGACATGGGCTTCGCTCTCGCGCCAGCAGTCGTAATCGGTGACCATGCCGATCAGGGCGTAGGGCAGCTCGGCTTCGCGCGCGAGCTTGGCCTCGGGCATTGCCGTCATGCCGATCACATCGGCGCCCCATTGGCGGTAAAGCAGGCTTTCGGCGCGGCTGGAGAATTGCGGGCCTTCCATTGCGACATAGGTCGCGCCCTTGCTCATCTTGCCGCCTGCGCTCGTGATGGCTTCGGCGGCAAAGGCGGACAGGCGCGGGCAGACGGGCTCAGCCATCGAGACGTGCGCGACCATGCCGGTGCCGAAAAAGCTCGACGCGCGGCCGACGGTGCGGTCGATGAATTGTTCGACCACCACGAACCGGCCGGGCTCGAGCTCTTCCTGCAACGAACCGATCGAGGAAATCGCGAGAATGTCGGTGCAGCCGCTGCGCTTCAGCGCGTCGATATTGGCGCGCGCGTTGAGTTCGCTCGGCGGAATAACGTGCCCGCGGCCGTGGCGGGGCAGGAACACGATGTTGACATGGCCGACGCGACCGAACAGCAGCTGGTCCGACGGCGCGCCCCACGGCGTCTCGACGGTGCGCCATTCGGCCTGTTCGAGACCTTCGATCGCATAAAGGCCTGATCCGCCGATGATGCCGATTGTCCACGCGTCGTTCATGCTGTTACTCCGAAAGAAGACCGACCCGCCAGATAAGGACATTGCCGATGCGGTTGATTGCTGCCCTTGCGCTGCTGACGCTGCCTGCCGCCGCTCATGCCGCCGAGCCGATCACAGGGCAATGGCTGACGAAGGAGGGCAAGGCAATTGTCGCGATCGCGCCGTGCGGCAAGGGCGTGTGCGGTCACATCGCCAAGGTGCTGAAGCCCAATCCGGGCGGGCGCGGCGTCGACGAGCGCAACCCCAACCCGGCGCTGCGCAACCGGCCGATCGTCGGCCTGCCGATCCTGACCAATTTTACCGATGCCGGCCGCGACTGGCGCGGGCGCATCTATGATCCGGAAGGCGGCAAGGAATATCGCTCGATCCTGAAACGGCTGCCCGACGGCAGCCTGCAAGTGCAGGGCTGCATTGCCTTTTTCTGCCAGACGCAGACCTGGAAACCGGCGCGGTAGGGCGGGATGCCGCTCGCCGGGATCTAACCCGTCCCGTTCGTGTCGAGCGAAGTCGACACAGCTTGCGCGCGGCTTCTGGCCTGTTTCTCGACTGCGATTAAAACAAGCGCGGGGAAAAAAACATGCCCCGACGCCCGCTCAAACCACCGCCATGTCGACCTTGTAATGGTGCCACGCCATGATCGCCGCCGCGCCCCGGTGCGGGCGCCAGGGTTCGGCAAGCGCACGCGTCGCCTTCTCGGTCGGGCGCGCCTCCAGCCCCAAGATGCGCCCGATCTCGATTTGCACCGCCAGGTCGCCCGCCGGCCAGATGTCGGCGCGGCCCTCGGCGAACAGCAGATAGATTTCCGCCGACCAGCGGCCGATGCCCTTGACGCTCGAGAGCGCCGCAATCGCTTCCTCGTCGTCGGCGGAGAGATTGTCGAGGTCGAGCGCACCACTCGCCACCGCTTCGGCAAGGCTGTGCGCATAGCTCGCCTTTTGCCGCGACAGGCCGAACGGGCGCATATCCTCGATGCTCACCGCCGCCAGTGTCGCCGGGTCGTCGAGATTGCCGAGGCCGTCTTCCAGCTTCTTCCAGATCGATTGCGCGGCGGCGACGCTGACCTGCTGACCGACGATCGTGCGCAGCAACGTGCCGTAACCGCGATCGCGGATGCGCGGCGGCGGATAGCCAGCACGCTCGATTGCTGCCGCCATTGCCGGTTCGATCGCAGCGACGGCGTCGAGGCAGTGCTTCAGTTGCTCGGCGGAAAGGCCCATCGACTGTGTCCCTTGAAATCGCCGCGCCCGCACGGCAAGGCGGGTCCGACACCGCCTGAGGAGAAATAGATGCCGCAGCTTATCGTCGTGACCCGCAATGGGGAAGAACGGGCAATCACGGGCGAGGCCGGCCTTTCGGTGATGGAAGTCATCCGCGACGCCGGGATCGACGAGATTCTGGCGCTGTGCGGCGGCTGCTGCAGCTGCGCCACCTGTCACGTCCATGTCGACCCGGAATTTGCGGCCAAACTGCCGAAAATGAGCCCCGACGAGGACGATCTGCTCGATTCGACCTCCGACCGCGATGAATTTTCGCGGCTGTCGTGCCAGATCCCGTTCACCGACGCGCTCGATGGGCTGAAGGTACGCGTGGCGGCGGAGGATTGAGGGGGCGCCCTTTGGGCCAAACCTCTCCGCCGTTCGTGCTGAGCTTGTCGAAGCACTGTCCTTTCTTTGCGACGTCATCGCAGAAGAAGGGCAGCCCTTCGACAAGCTCAGGGCAAACGGGGGATATGGCTGATTTGGAGAGTAATTAAGGCGCCATCCCCGCCAGCTTCAGCACGGCCGTCGGCGCCTGTTTCAGCGCGGGCGTGGCCTTCCAGACGATCTGCTTCCGCCCGCCCGCGACCGTCTGCGCACCGCTTTCCTCATTCTGGCTGACGATCTCGGCGTCGGTGTCGAGCGTGAACACGCCGTCGAGCCCGCTTGTCATATCGGGGGCGCCCATGCCGCCCGCTTGCGACAGGCCGGGCACCGATTTCGACCCTTCATTGGCGAAGGCGGGTGCCTTCACACGTACCACGCCGCCCTGGCGCAACTCGATCGACACGAACGGGAAAATAACTTCGCCGTCGAGATTATAGGGCCAGTTGAAACCATGAGTCAGCACGCCCTTGATCGCATAATCGATCATGAACTTGCCTTCGCCCAGATAAACGACCTTGCGATAGCCCGCTTCCTTGGTGAGCGCGGCGGCGATCGCGCGGTTGCGCTTTTCGGTTTCGGCCTTGGCGGCGGCCTTTTTCGCGGCCTGCTTGGCTTCGGTGTCGGCAGATTTCTTGTCGCTACCCTCGGTCGAGGATTTCAGATCCTCCAGCCCTTTCAGTCCATCGCCGGCATCGACCGCAATCACTTCGCCGATATAGCTGAACGCGAAACTGCGGTCGGCGTTGATCGTCAGCATCGAGGTGAATTTGCCCGGGGTGAGCACGCAACTCGCCAGCAGGAAGGGGAGCAGCAGACCGGCAATCAGGCGCGCACGCATTGGCAGGTTCCCCCTTCAGTCTCCCCGTGTCGCCACTGCATATAGCGCAATAGCTGCCGCATTCGAAACGTTCAGGCTTTCGACCTTGTTAGAGATTGGCAGCCGCGCGAGCACGTCGCAGTGCGCTTCGGTGTTCTGGCGCATGCCTTCGCCCTCGGCGCCGAGCACAAGGCAGGTCTTGCCGCCGCCTTTCAACGATTCGGCAAGCGTCACCTTGCCTTCGCCGGTCAGCCCGATCCGCCAGTAATGCGCCTCGGCAATCTCGTCGAGCGCGCGGGCGAGATTGACCACGCGCACCCACGGCACGACTTCGAGTGCGCCCGACGCGGCGCGCGCGACTGTCCCCGACTCGGGCGGCGCGTGCCGGTCCTGCGTGACGATGCCGAGCGCGTCGAACGCGGCCGCCGAGCGCAGCACCGCGCCGACATTGTGCGGGTCGGTCACTTGGTCGAGCACCAGCAGCGGCCGGTCGCTATCGCGGCCCTGCTCGATCAGGTCGCCGAGCCAGATGTCCTCGAGCGGATCGGCTTCGCAGACGATGCCCTGATGCGGCGCATCGCTCGGCACCAGCCGCGCAAGATCGGCGACGTCGGCATAGACGGTCGGCACGTCCGCCGGCATCACGATCGCGGATGCCGCCTCATGCGTGATCCACAGCTTGCGCACCACGCGCTCGGGATTGTCGAGCGCTGCGTAAACGGCGTGCCGCCCCCAGAAACGGGGGCGGTTGCCTTGCACCTTGCTCGGACGGTGGCCGCGCTTAGCCATGCACCGGCTCAGTCGTCGTCATTGGTCACCGCATAGGGATCGGTGACGGCGGGCTTGGTCGGTAGCGGCGGCTTGGGCAGCGGCTTGTCGGCGTTGGCGGCATTGACGAGGAAGCTCGCGAGAATCGTCGACGCCTGCCGCATGTCGTCGCCCTTCAGGTGATCGAAGGTGTCGACGCTGGTGTGGTGGACGCGCGGGAAATAATCGAGCGGGTCCTGGATGAACTGGAAGCCCTGCAAGCCGATTGCCTGCAGGAAGACGTGATCGGTGCCACCGGTCTTCTGGATCACTACATTGGTCGCCCCCATCGGGGCGAACGGCGCGAGCCATTCGCGGAAGATCGGCACCACGGCGGGGTTGTTCTCGGCATAGATGCCGCGGACCTTGCCCGAGCCATTGTCGAGATTGAAATAAGCGGCCAGCTCCGAATAGCCGGGCTTGGGGGTGATCGGCCAGCGATCGTTCCAGCCGTAATAACGCTTCATGCCGGTCTGCTTCGGGTCGTTCGGGCTGCCGCGCGTCGCCAGATGCTGTTCGACATAGGCAAGGCTGCCGAGCAGGCCCTGTTCCTCGCCCGCCCACAGCGCGAAGCGGATCGTACGTTTGGGCTTGATGCCGGTTGCGGCAATGATGCGCGCCGCTTCCATGATCATCGCAGTGCCCGCGCCATTGTCGGCGGCGCCATCGGCGGCGTGCCACGAATCGAGGTGCGCACCGGCCATCACATAGCCGGCCTTGGGATCGCTGCCGGGGATTTCAGCGATGATGTTATAGGCCTGGGTGTCGCCGTCCTCGAAATGCACCTTGCTGTCGATTTCGAGCGTCGGCGCCATGCCGATCTTGGCGAGGCGGGCGAGGCGGCGGTAATCCTCGGCGGCGATTTCGATACCGGGCAGGGCCGGGGTGTCGCCCTTGCCAAACAAATAGCCTTCGCCATGCACCAGCTTGCCGTCGAGCCGCGACTTCTGCACCCACGCGACCGCGCCTTCGGCCTTCAGGAACGCATCGAGCTTCTTGGCGTAATCAAGCCGCTTCAGACGACGGTCGGCGCCTTCGGGGTCGTAGCGCGGCTGTTGAAACTGGTCGAACTTCGCCAGATCCTCGCCGGTATAGCGCTTGAACGGCGGGTTGGCGGGTTCGTCGCCGGTGCCGGGCAGCGTCAGCATCACGATCTTGCCCGCGAGCTTGCCCTTCCACTTGGCGAAGTCGCTTTCCTTGGCGATCGGCGCGACGATGACAGGGGCCGAGAGCGGGCCGTTGGTGCCCGGCGTCCAGGCGATCGGAATCGCCGTCAGCTGCAGCGGGCGCGGCGCGACCATCCGCACGCTCGACCGCTCGATCCACCAGCCGCGACCGAAATCGAAGCCTTCCTTATGGACGTTCGCGAGGCCCCACACCTTGAAGCGGCTTTGCGTCCACTCCTCGGCCTTGCGCATGCCGGGGGAATTGGTGACGCGCGAGCCGATCACGTCCGATAGATATTCGGCGGTCGGCATCACCTCGCTGTGATTGATGCCCTGATCGATGATCTGGTTGACGACGGTGCGGTCGACCGACTGGGCGAGTGCAGGAGCGGCAATCACAATGGCGGCGGCAGCGAGCAACGAACGCATCAAATCCCCTTTCAAGCAACAATGTTGCGGCAGGGTTATGCGGGCATCGGGCCAAGCGCAAGCGGCGTTGACAGCGCCATGCGAGATAGGCATTGAGCCGCCTCGCTTTTGGCGCCCCCCAATGGACAGGTGGCCGAGTGGTTAAAGGCAGCAGACTGTAAATCTGCCCGTGCAAGCGTACGCTGGTTCGAATCCAGCCCTGTCCACCAAATCCCGCGCGAGCTAGGCTGCGTCGCATGAACCCCGTTTACGCCCAGCTCGGCACCACGATTTTCGAAGCGATGTCGGCGCGGGCACGGGCGACGGGCGCCGTCAATCTCGGGCAGGGCTTCCCCGACGGCAGGGGTCCGCTCGACGTGTTGCAGGAAGCGGCGCGCGCACTGCTGGGCGAATCAAACCAATATCCGCCGATGGCGGGGCTGCCCGTGCTGCGGCAGGCAGTGGCGGATCATTATGCCGTGCATCAGGGCCTCGATCTGGCGGCGAGCGAAGTGATCGTCACGTCGGGCGCGACCGAGGCGCTGGCGGCGGCGATCTTCGCGCTCGTCTCGCCCGGCGACGAAGTGATCCTATTCCAGCCGATGTACGACGCCTATCTGCCGCTGGTCGAGCGGGCAGGGGGTGTGGCGCGCTTCGTGCGGCTGGAGCCGCCCGAGTGGCGGATCACGCGTGCGGCGCTGGAGCGCGCGGCGTCACCCCGGACCAAACTCATCCTGTTCAACGACCCGCTCAACCCGACCGCGACGATGGCAAGTGCGGCCGAGCGGAAATTGCTCGCCGAGTTCTGCGTCGAGCGCGACCTGATCGCGATCTGCGACGAAGTGTGGGAGCATGTCGTGTTCGATGGCCGCGCGCACGCTTCGCTCATGGCCGAACCGGGCATGCGTGATCGGGCGGTGAAGATCGGGTCGGCGGGCAAGATTTTCTCGCTGACCGGGTGGAAAGTCGGCTGGCTCGGCGCCGCGCCTGCGCTGTCGGGCGTGATCGCCAAGGCGCATCAGTTCCTCACCTTCACCACGCCTCCCAACCTGCAGGCAGCGGCAGCTTACGGGCTTGGCAAGGACATGGATTATTTCACCGGCATGCGCGCCGGCTTCGCGCGTTCGCGCGACCGGCTGGCGGCAGGGCTGGAGGGGCTGGGCTACCGCGTGCTGCCGAGCGCCGCGACCTATTTCCTCTCGATCGATCTTGCCGCCAGCGGCGTCGCGATGGGCGACGTGGCCTTCTGCGAATGGCTGGTCGAGAAGCGCGGCGTCGCGGCGATCCCGGTCAGCGCCTTCTACGCGCAGGACGCCGTCACCAACGTTGTGCGGCTATGCTTTGCCAAGGCCGACGATACGATCGACGCCGCGATCGAGCGGATGGGGCGGCGACCCTAGGCGCGGACTGCCGACTGCAATGCCGAGGGGAGTGGAGCGGGTAACGGGAATCGAACCCGTGTATTCAGCTTGGAAGGCTGCTGCACTACCATTGTGCTATACCCGCGCCCGGGATTTGCCGCTTACCGTCCGGCGCGCGCGGGCGCAAGCGGGGTGACGGCACGCCGCTAGCGCGAAAAGCTTTAGGCATTGCTTACCATTGCCGCGCTATCACCCGCCGTGATGCTGCACGATCCTGCCCTTGCCCGCGCCGCCGCTGCCGATCCGCGTCCGGTGTCCGCCGTCAGTACCGGGGTCGGCGTCGTCGGGCTGATCGGCCTGTTGTGCTGGGTCGCGATCGCGCGCTGGTTCAAGATGGATGGGCCGCTGTCGGCCATGACCAATCTGGTCGCGTGCGGCGTGCCGATGGTGCTGTGGTCGGTGTTCGTGGACAAGGTCCACCGCCGCCCCTCGACCGGCATCGACTGGGAACAGACCCGGAGCTGGCGCGAGACGATCGACATCAGCCTGACCAAGCTGGCTGGCCTGTGGATCACCTGGGTCGGCATTGCGCTCATCTATTTCACTTGCCGCTTCTATTGGACCGATCGCTTCGCCTTTTCGATGACCGTGTTCGGGGCGGTTGCGCCTTTCGTGTTCATGTTGTCGATCCCCTATGTGATCTGGCTCGACCGCAAGCTGGTCGAGCCCAAGGACGGCGCCTGGGCGCTCGGCGCGTGGATGATGGGGACTGACAAGGTCGCGCCCGAGGCGATCTACAGCCATTTGCGCAGCTGGGCGGTGAAGGCGTTTTTCCTCGCCTTCATGCTCGCGATCGTGCCGCCGGGGTTCGGCGATTTCATCCGCGCCGACTGGCAGGTGGTGCTGACCAATCCGGTCGCGCTCGCCAATTGGCTGATCACTTTTATGTTCGTGATCGATGTGGCGTTTGCGACGGTCGGCTATGTGCTGACGATGCGGCCGCTCGATGCGCATATCCGCAGCGCGACGCCCTACGCGGCGGGCTGGACGGCGGCGCTGATCTGCTACCCGCCGTTCGTGCTGATGGATGTCGGCCGCCCGCTCGATTATCACCCCGGCACGGCCGACTGGACGCACTGGCTGAACGGGCAGCCGGTGCTGATGGCCGTGTTCGGCGTGGCGCTGGTCGGCCTGACGGCGGTGTACGCCTGGGCGACGGTGGCGTTTGGCTTTCGCTTTTCGAACCTCACGCACCGCGGCATTTTGACGCACGGCCCCTATGCGATCTCGCGCCATCCGGCTTACCTGTCCAAGAATCTGTTCTGGTGGCTGTCGACCTTGCCCTTCTTTACCACCGGCAGCTGGGTCGATGGCGCGCGCGCGACGATCCTGCTCGCGGTCGTCAGCGGCATCTATTACTGGCGCGCCAAGACCGAGGAATGGCATCTGGGCGAGGACCCCGATTACCGCGCCTATTGGGAATGGATGGAGCGCAACGGCCCGGTGCCGCGCTTCTTCGGCTGGCTGACGGGCAAGGCCGCACCGGCGCGACCGGTGGCGGCGGAATAGCGGCTAGAAGCGCATCTCGTTATAGATCGGCGCGACGCTTTCGCCCCAGCCGCCGTGATAGCGATCGAGCAGCGTCTGCGCTGGCACTTTTCCCGACCGCACGATTTCGCGCAGCGGGTCGAGGAAGCCGGTTTCGTCGCTGCCGCCGCCGTCGTGCCGCGCGCGCGCCGCAAGCCCCGCATGGGCGATGTCGAGCACGTCCCCCGCAATGTCGCGCAAGGTCCCGCCGCCCGGCAGCGGTGCATCGAGCGCCAGCCGGGGGACCGACGACCGCAGCGTCTCGCGCGCGTCCATGTCCCAGCCCTTGACCAGATCCCACGCGGCATCGAGCGCGCCCTGATCGTACAACAGCCCGACCCACAGCGCTGGCAACGCGCAGATGCGGTTCCACGGCCCGCCGTCGGCGCCGCGCATTTCGAGGAAGGACTTCAGCCGCACTTCGGGAAAGGCGGTCGAGAGGTGATCGTTCCAGTCGTCGATCGTCGGCAGTTCGCCGGGCAGGACCGACAGCTCGCCCTTCAGGAAATCGCGGAAGCTGAGGCCCGCCGCGTCGATATATTGGCCGTCGCGGTAGACGAAATACATCGGCACATCGAGCGCATAGTCGGCGTAGCGTTCGTAGCCGAAGCCGTCATCGAACACGAACGGCAGCATGCCAGTGCGCGCCGGATCGGTGTCCGACCAGATGTGGCTGCGATAGCTCAGCATGCCGTTGGGCTTGCCTTCGGTGAAGGGCGAATTGGCGAACAGCGCGGTCGCGAGCGGCTGAAGCGCCAGGCCGACGCGAAATTTCTTCACCATATCGGCTTCCGAACTATAGTCCAGATTGACCTGAATGGTACACGTCCGCAGCATCATGTCGAGCCCCATGCTGCCGACGCGCGGCATGTGGCGCAGCATGATCGCATAGCGGCCCTTGGGCATGATCGGCAGTTCGGCGCGGGTCTTGTCGGGCCACATGCCGAGGCCGAGGAAGCCGATGCCGAGCTTTTCACCGACCTTCAGCACTTGCTCCAGATGCCGTCCGGTTTCCGCACAGGTCTGGTGGAGATTGTCGAGCGGCGCGCCCGACAGTTCGAACTGGCCGGCGGGCTCGAGGCTGACCGAGCCGTCGCTTCCGGTGAGGGCGATGACGTTGCCGTTCTCGATCACCGGGGTCCAGCCGAATTCGGTAAGCGCCATCAACAGGTCGTGGATGCCGCCGGGTTCGTCATAGCTCGGCGCGCGGTGATCGTCGGTCCTGTAGACGAATTTCTCGTGCTCGGTGCCGATCCGCCAGCGATCCTTGGGCTTTTCGCCCTTGGCGAAGGTCGCGATCAACTGGTCGCGGTGCTCGATGACCGCTGATTTGCTATCCGAAACGGTCTTCGTGCTCATGGCCAGCGCCTTTAGCGGGCGCGACAGGTCTGCGCTAGAGGCGCCAGTCGCCCGCGGGCGTCAGTCTCCGCACCGTTCGTGCTGAGCTTGTCGAAGCACTGCTCTTCCTTTGCGAGTCGAGGGCAGAAGAAGGACGGCCCTTCGACAAGCTCAGGGCGAACGGAACGGAAGCGTCATGCCTGGAATAATTACCCGCGCCAGTCTCCTGCGCTCGCCATCCACAGCGCGACGGTAGCCGCTGCCGCCGTGTCTGCACGCAGGATGCGCGGGCCGAGGCCGACGCCGACTGCCTGCGGGGTGCTGCGGATCGCGTCGCGCTCGTCGGGCGTGAAGCCGCCTTCGGGGCCGATCAGGATCGCGGCCGGGCCGGGGCGTGCGGCCATCGCGGCGGCGGCGGGCGCGTCGCCGGTCTCGTCGGCGAAGAACAGCGCGCGCTCCGCCGGCCAGTCGCGCAGCAGCGCGGCGAGCTTCACCGGTTCGGCAAGTTCGGGCACGGCGGTGCGCCCGCATTGCTCGGCGGCTTCAACCATATGGGCGTAAAGCCGCTCGCCATTGAGCCGATCGACGATTGTGCGCGCGGTGACCACCGGCACCAGCCGGGCGACGCCGAGTTCGCAGGCTTTTTCAGCCACCCAGTCGATCCGCCCCTTCTTCAGCGGCGCCGCGCAGAGCCACAGGTCCGGGACCGTTTCGGTCGCGCGCAATTGCTCGGTGAGCTCGACCGTCAGTGCCTTGCGACCCGCGTCGCGCACCAGCGCGAGCCATTCGCCGCTCACGCCGTCGAACAGCTTGACCGGATCGCCGGGCTTCAGCCGCATCACTTGCGCGAGATAATGCGCCTGCGGCCCGTCGATCACGCGCAGCCCCGCAGCCAGCGGCGGCGCGACAAACAGGCGCGGCGTCGATTGCGGGGGCCAGGCAGGCGTGGCGGGCATGGTGTGGCCCTAGCGCGACAATCCCGCGCCGTCATCTCTCCCCCTAAGTTACTCGGTGTTCACCTTTGGAATTTGATCGGCTAAAGCGGGCGCTTGAACATAGGAAAAGTGCATGTCGACCGAACCCAAAACGCCGCTGCTCGATCAGGTCCGCTATCCCGCCGACCTGCGCAAGCTGGCCCCCGAGCAGCTTACCCAATTCGCCGACGAGCTGCGGCAGGAAGTGATTGCGGCGGTTGGCGTTACCGGTGGCCATCTCGGTTCGGGGCTGGGCGTGGTCGAGCTGACGACCGCGATCCATTATGTCTTCAACACCCCCGATGACCGACTGGTGTGGGACGTTGGCCACCAATGCTATCCGCACAAGATCATCACCGGCCGCCGCGACCGCATCCGCACGCTGCGCATGGGCGGCGGGCTGAGCGGCTTCACCAAGCGCAGCGAGAGCGAATACGACCCATTCGGTGCGGCGCACTCTTCGACCTCGATTTCGGCCGCGCTCGGTTTTGCCGTTGCCAACAAGCTCGCTGACCAGCCGGGCAAGGCGATTGCCGTGATCGGCGACGGCGCGATGTCGGCGGGCATGGCCTATGAAGCGATGAACAATGCCGAACAGGCGGGCAACCGGCTGGTCGTCATCCTGAACGACAATGATATGTCGATCGCGCCGCCCGTTGGCGGCCTGTCGGCCTATCTGTCGCGCATTGTGTCGAGCCGCGAATTCCTCGGCCTGCGCGATCTGGCGAAGAAGCTTGCCAAGCGGCTGCCGCGGCCGATCGCCGAAGGCCTCAAGAAGACCGACGAATTCGCGCGCGGCATGGCGATGGGCGGCACGTTGTTCGAAGAACTCGGCTTCTATTATGTCGGGCCGATCGACGGCCATAACCTCGACCAGCTGATTCCGGTGCTCGAAAACGTCCGCGATGCCGAGGAAGGCCCGATCCTCGTCCATGTCGTGACCGTAAAGGGCAAGGGCTATGCCCCCGCCGAGGCGGCAGCCGACAAATATCACGGCGTCCAGAAATTCGACGTCATCACCGGCACGCAGGTGAAGGCACCGCCGGGACCGCCGGCCTACCAGAATGTCTTCGGCGACGCACTGATCAAGGAAGCCCAGCGCGACCCGACGATCTGTGCGATCACTGCTGCGATGCCGTCGGGCACCGGCGTCGACCGCTTCGCCAAGGCGTTCCCCGATCGCAGTTTCGACGTGGGCATTGCCGAACAACATGCCGTGACGTTCGCGGCCGGGCTTGCTGCGCAGGGTATGCGGCCGTTCTGCGCGATCTATTCGACCTTCCTGCAGCGCGCCTATGATCAGGTCGTCCACGATGTCTGCATCCAGAACCTGCCCGTGCGTTTCGCAATCGACCGCGCTGGTCTGGTCGGCGCCGACGGCTCGACGCACGCCGGATCGTTCGACATCACCTATCTCGCCACGCTGCCCAACATGGTGGTGATGGCCGCCGCCGACGAAGCCGAGCTGGTGCACATGACGCACACCGCGGCGCTGCACGACAGCGGCCCGATTGCGGTGCGTTATCCGCGCGGCAGCGGCACCGGCGTGGCGCTGCCCGAAGTTCCGCAGCGGCTCGAAATCGGCAAGGGCCGGATCGTCCGCCAGGGCCACAAGGTCGCGATCCTGTCGCTCGGCACACGCCTTGCCGAGGCGCTGAAGGCCGCCGACGCGCTCGATGCCAAGGGGCTGTCGACGACGGTCGCCGACTTGCGCTTCGCCAAGCCGCTCGACGAGGAGCTGATCCGCAAGCTGCTGACGACGCACGAAGTCGCCGTCACGATCGAGGAAGGCGCGGTCGGCGGGCTCGGTGCGCATGTGCTGACCTTCGCGAGCGACACCGGGCTGATCGATGCGGGCCTGAAGCTGCGCACGCTGCGGCTGCCGGATCGTTTCCAGGATCAGGACAAGCCCGAAAAGCAATATGCCGAAGCCGGGCTCGACGCCGATGCAATTATCGATTCGGTGCTGAAGGCGCTGCGCTGGAACGAAGGCGCGGTCGCGGGAGAAGCGCGGGCGTGAACAAAATCCTATTGCTGGCGGGGGGCGCGGCGTGCCTCGTCGCGCCGGGCGCTCTTGCGGCTGCGCGTCCGGGTCAGGCTGGCGCGGTGCTGACGATCACCATCACCAACATCCGCGCGACGACGGGCAAGGTGCATGTCGATCTGTGCCGCCAGACCGAGTTTCTGAAGACCTGCGCGGTTATCGCCGAAACCAAGCCGGTGCGCGGCACGACGGTGATCACGCTGCCCAATGTCCAGCCCGGCGACTATGCCGTGCAGGCGACCTATGACCAGAATGGCAATGGCAAGGTCGACCGCGGACTGTTCGGCATTCCCAAGGAAGGCGTCGGCTTTTCGAACGATGCGCCGATTCGGCTCGGTCCGCCGAGCTGGAAGGACGCTGTCTTTAACGTGAGCGGCGACAAGGCGATCACGCTGCGGATGCGCTATTTCAGCGGCGGGGATAACAAGCCCTGACCGAGGCGGCAGCCACGGCCATCCATCGGATCGTCGCGTTCAGCGCGCGGCGTGCGTGGCTATTGTTGCTTGCGTTGATGCTGGCAACGGTCGGCGCGGGCTGGTTCGCTGCGAACAATTTCGCGATGACCACCGACACGCAGGCGCTGATTTCGCCCAAGGTCGCGTGGCGCGTGAACGAGGCCGCGGTCAACAAGGCCTTCCCGCAACAGGCGCTGACCATTTTGGTGATCGTCGACGGCAAGACGCCTGAGCTCGCCGAACTCGCGACGGCGCGGCTCGCCGAACGGCTGGCAAGCGACAAAGCGCAGTTCCAGAGCGTCAAGCGGCCGGACGGCGGCACATGGCTATCGCAACATGGCTTGCTGTTCGGCTCGGTCGCAGAAGTCCGCTCGACCACGCAATCGCTGATCGCCGCGCAGCCGTTGCTCGGGCCGCTTGCTGCCGATCCGTCGCTGCGCGGGATCGCGGGGGCGTTCGGGACGATCCTGACCGGCGTCGAGAATGGATCGGCCAAGCTTGCCGATGTCGACCGGCCGATGGTGGCGCTCGACGATGCGCTGACGAAAGTCGAAGCGGGCAAGCCGGCCTATTTCTCGTGGCAGGGGTTGTTCGCCAAGGATGGACCCGCCCCGCCGACGCGGCGGCTGATCCTCGCCAAGCCGGTGCTCGACTTCGCTTCGCTCAAGCCGGGCGAGAAGGCCGTCGCCGCGATCAACGACGCCGCGCGCGACATGAAGTTCGACCCTGCTCACGGCGTCCGGGTGCAGGTGACCGGCGACGTGCCACTCAATGACGAGGAATTTTCGTCGCTTGAGGAGAATATCGGCATCGTCGGGCTGATCATGGCGCTGGCGATGCTGGTGACGCTGTGGTTCGCGACCAAATCGGCCAAGATCGTGACGGCGATCGTCGTCACCATTGTCGCGGGGTTGGTGATCGCAACCGCCGTGGGGCTGGCGGCGGTGGGGACGCTCAACCTGATCTCGGTCGCGTTCATTCCGCTGTTCGTCGGGCTCGGCGTCGATTTCGGCATCCAGATCAGCGTGCGGTTCAACCATGAGCGGGCAGAAGGTGCAGCGACTGCCGAGGCGCTGGAGAATGCCGCTGCCGCGCTCGGCGCGCCCTTGTCGCTGGCGGCAGGGGCGGTGTTCCTAGGGTTCGGCGCCTTCCTGCCGACGGATTATGTCGGTATTTCCGAACTCGGCATCATCGCCGGGCTGGGGATGGTGATTGCGCTTGCGCTGTCGGTGACCCTGCTGCCCGCGCTGATCATGCTGCTGAAACCCGGTCGCCCGACCCGCGAAGTTGGTTTTGCCGAAGCCGCCCCGCTCGACCATTGGCTCGCACGCCACCGCAAGGCCGTGCTCTGGGCGTTCGGTCTGTCGATGGCGGGGTCGATCGCGCTGCTGCCGCTGGTCGATTTCGACTTCAACCCGCTGCACCTGCGCAATCCGAACGGCCCGGCGATGAAGTCGCTCGCCGACCTGATGCGCGATCCGCTGCGCACGCCCAACACCATCTATGTGCTCGCGGACAACGCCGATGCCGCGCGGGCGATCGCCGATCGTGCGGGCAAGCTTCCCGAAGTCGCCCAAGCCGTCGCGGTCGACAGCTATATCCCTGAGCAGCAGGATGAAAAGCTTGCGCTGGTGCAGGATGCGTCGCTGCTGCTCGACCTGACGCTCAATCCGTTCGATGTCGCGGCACCCCCCAGCGATGCCGAGACCGTCGCCGCGCTGGCCGCGACGCGCGACCAGCTTGCCCGCGTCGCCGCGACGCAGACCGGTCCTGCCGCCGCACATGCCAAGGCGCTGGCGGCCACGCTTGGACGGCTGGCTGCGGCCAAGCCCGAAGTGCGCGCGCGCGCGAGCGAGGTGCTGGTGACGCCGCTGGGGGTGATGCTCGATCAGGCGCGCTCGGCGCTACAGGCAAGCACCGTGACACGCGACACGCTGCCCCCCGAAATTGTCGAGGATTGGATTGCCAAGGACGGGCGCGCGCGGGTGCAAATTTTCCCCAGGGGCGACAGCAACGACAATCGCGTGTTGACGCGCTTCACCGCCGTCGTTGCCAAGATCGCCCCGACCGCAACCGGCCTGCCGGTCGCGACGCAGGAAGCGGCGCGGACGGTCGCCTGGGCGTTCGTCCAGGCCGGGATCATCGCGCTCGCGCTGGTCAGCCTGCTGCTGTGGATCGTGCTGCGCGACCTCCGCGAAGTCGCCTTCACGCTGGCACCCGTCGTGCTGTCGGGCTTCCTGACGCTCGGCAGCTGCGTGCTGATCGGCCAGCCAATCAACTTTGCCAACATCATTGCCTTCCCGTTGCTGTTCGGGGTCGGCGTCGCGTTCCACATCTATTTCGTGATGGCGTGGCGCGGCGGTGCGACCGACCTGCTCCAGTCGAGCCTCGCGCGCGCGGTGTTGTTTTCGGCGCTCGCGACCGGCAGTGCGTTCGGCGCGCTCTGGCTATCCTATCATCCCGGCACGGCGAGCATGGGCAAGATCCTGATGATTTCGCTGGCGTGGACGCTCGTCTGCGCGCTGATCTTCGAGCCGGCGCTGCTCGGCCCGCCGCGTCAGATCCGCCAGTCGGAATAAGTTACGAACGCCAGCGTCGCACCTTGCGGCGTGGGCGTGGGCGTGGGCGTCGGCGTGGTCGCGGGCACCGGATCTGCGGGCGCGGCATCGCTCGGCGGCGTCGGCTCCGCAGCGGGCGGCGTGCTATCGCCGGGCTTGGCTTCGGGATCGGCAAGCGGGTCGGCCAGCGGATCGTCGAGCGGGGACGCCGTTGCCTCGCCGCGGACCTCGGCAACCTCCAGCGCGCGATTCTGCAGATAAACCGAACGCAGCGTCGCATAGGGATCAGCGGCACCGTCCAGCAAGGCCTTCAACTGCGCATCCGATTCGACGCGCAGGTCGAGCCCGCCGAACACGCCGCGCGGGACCTGATACTCCAGCCGGTCGAACGGCTTGCCGACGCCCAGCGGCAGGACGAGGCCATCGCCCTGCGCCCCGACGAAATCGCGCAACGTCGACGGCCCGAAGAACGGCAGGAACACATAAGGTCCCGACTTGACTCCGTAGCGCGCGAGCGTGTTGCCAAAGCCATTGTCGCGGTGCGGCAGTCCATCGTCCTTGGCAAGATCGAGCAGGCCGCCGATGCCCGCAGTCGAATTGATCAGGAACCGCGCAAAGGTCTTGATCGCGCGCTTGGGCTTGAGCTGGAGCAGATCGTTCAGGAACACGATCGGCTCGGTCAGGTTCGAAAAGAAATGGCGCAGTCCGCCGCGCACCGGCTTGGGCACGACGGCCTTGTAGGCGAAGGCAACCGGACGGAACACCGCGCGGTCGAAGCCCCGGTTCAGCCGGAACATCGCCCGGTTGAAGCCTTCCCACGGGTCGCCCTTGGCATGGATACGGCGCGCCGGTGGTTCGGCGATCGACAGCGGTGCAGGGCTTTGCTGATCGACCGATGGAGGCGCGGCCGCTGGGGCAGGTGCGGCGCCCGGGACAGCGGGGGAGGCGGCCTGATCGGCGTTGGCCGGTGGCGTCGCGGCCTGCTGGCCGGGCACGCCGCCCGACGCCAGCATCAACGCGATGACAAGCTCGCTCCCGGTACCGGTCAGGCCCCCCATGCCGATCAGCGCTTGTCGGCGAGCGCGTTGATATGGCTGACCAGCGCCGACGGCCCGCCGCGCGCCAGAATCGCTTCGAAATCCGCACGGCGCGTGGTCAGCTGGCTGATCGCGTTCCGGAAATAGACGTCGCTGATCTTCCAGTCGCTGCCGACCTGATGCACGCGGTAAGCGATCATCACCGGCGCCTCGCGCGGCGCGGTCAGCGTGGTGCGGACCAGCCGGTCACCGCCGCGCGCGTCGACCTTGGGGTCGATCATGAATGCCTGGCCCGACCAGTCATCGAAATTGCGCGCATATTCGTTGATCGTCAGCTTGCGGAATGCCGCCTGCAGCGCGGCGCGCTCGGCGGGCGAGGCCTTGACCCACGGCGGGCCGACCGCGAGCCGGGTCATCAGCGGCAGATCGAAGGCACGGTCGATGACAGGCGCGATCTGCGCGGCGCGCCCGGCAAGGCCAAGCTTCTTGCCGTTCTTCATGATCGCGATCAGCCCGTCGTCGAGCGCCTGCACCGGCGCGCGCGCGGCATCGGGCGCTTGTGCCGGGGCGGCCACCGCGATCGTCAGCGCGACGGCGATCGGGGCGACGGCTGCGCCGCGCGCCAGCGACCGGGGCAGGGAAAAGCGGATCATCATCAAACTCCTGCAGTGATTGGGGCGATAAAGAGGTGCGTCATTGGCGTCCACCCCCTGAACCCAAGCTTGCGGAAACCGGCACCAACGCGGCTCTTTTGCGTGCGATGCATGGTGGCTGGTTTGCGGTGGCGAGTGATCGGGCCGGATTTTGCTTTTTTTCTTGCCGCACTGCACTATTATGGCCGCTGCCTTTTTAAGGCCGGGGCATGGGTCAAGGATGGTCACGATGTTGCCCGATTCGTCTCGGAAAGAGCTCGGGCAGCGGCTCTTGGGGGTAGGGAAAGGGACTATTCCTTGGAAGTAATTCTGGCAAAGCCGCGTGGATTTTGCGCTGGCGTCGTGCGCGCGATCGAAATCGTCGAGCGTGCCCTCGATCGCTATGGCGCGCCCGTTTATGTGCGGCATGAGATCGTTCATAACCGTCACGTCGTGAATAAGTTGCAGCGCAAGGGCGCGATTTTCGTCGAGGAACTCGACGAAATCCCCGACGGCGCGCGCACGATTTTCAGCGCGCACGGCGTGTCGCGTGCGATTGAAAGCGAGGCCGAGCGGCGCGGGCTGCCGGTGCTCGACGCCACCTGCCCGCTGGTCACCAAGGTGCATATCCAAGGTCGCCGCTATGCGAGCCAGGGGCGTGCGATCGTGCTGATCGGCCATGCCGGCCATGCCGAGGTCGAAGGCACGATCGGCCAGATCGGCACGCCGGTATATCTGGTGTCGACCGAAGCCGATGTCGCGGCGCTGACGCTCGCCGATGATGCGCCGGTCGCTTACATCACCCAGACGACGCTGTCGGTCGATGACACGCGCAGCGTGATTGCGGCGCTCGAAGCGCGCTTTACCGACCTCGTCGGCCCCGATGTCACCGAGATCTGCTATGCGACGCAAAACCGCCAGACCGCCGTGCGCGATCTGTGTCGGGTGGTCGATCTGCTGCTCGTGGTCGGCGCCGAAAATTCGTCGAACTCCAATCGTCTGCGCGAGATCGGCGTCGATGAAGGCCTGCCGAGCTATCTCGTTGCCGATGGGTCGGCGATCGATCCGGCGTGGTTCGATGGCGTCGAGGTCGTCGGGCTCACGGCCGGCGCATCGGCGCCTGACGAATTGGTCGACAGCGTTATCGCCGCGCTCGGCAATCTCGGCCCCGTCAAGGTCTCGCAACTCGACGGCATCGAGGAAAGAGTGGAATTCAGCCTGCCTTCTGAGCTAAGGCACGCCGCTCCCGCGCATCACACCGCCATCGAACCCGCCAAAGTGTCGGCGGCATAGGAAATCATCCCATGAGTCTTCCGCTATCGCTGCTCGCCCGGATCGGCAGCTACACCGTCAGGAATGAATTCAGCGGTCGCAAATACCCGCTGGTCCTGATGCTCGAGCCGCTGCTGCGCTGCAATCTCGCGTGCCCCGGCTGCGGCAAGATCGATTACCCCGATGCGATTCTCAACCAGCGGCTGAGCGTGCAGCAATGCATGGACGCGATCGACGAATGCGGCGCGCCTGCCGTCTCGATCGCGGGCGGCGAACCGCTGCTGCACCGCGACATGCCCAAGATTGTCGAGGGTTATATCGCGAAGAAGAAGTTCGTCATCCTGTGCACCAACGCGCTGCTGCTGAAAAAGAAGATCGACGACTATAAGCCCTCGACCTTCTTCACCTGGTCGATCCACCTTGATGGCGACAAGGGCATGCACGACCATGCGGTCGATCAGGAAGGCACTTACGAAGTCGCGATCGAAGCGATTGAAATGGCGAAGGCGCGCGGTTTCCGTGTGCAGGTGAACTGCACCGTGTTCGACGGTGCCGATCCCGCACGGCTCGCGGCGTTCTTCGACGAGATGGAAAAGCGCGGTGTCGAGATCACGATTTCGCCCGGCTACTCGTACGAGCGTGCTGCCGATCAGGAGCATTTCCTGACACGCGAACGCACCAAGAATTTCTTCCGCGACGTGTTCCGTCTTGGCGACGGCGGCAAGAAATGGACTTTCACCAATTCGCCGCTGTTCCTCGACTTCCTCGCGGGCAACCAGACCTATGAATGCACGCCCTGGTCGATGCCGCTGCGCACCGTCTTCGGCTGGCAGAAGCCCTGCTATCTGGTCGGCGAAGGCTATGTCGACACCTTCGCCGAGTTGATGGAAGGCACCGACTGGGACCAGTACGGCGTCGGCAAGTACGAGAAATGCTCGAACTGCATGGTGCATTGCGGGTTCGAAGGGACGGCGGCGAGCGATTCGATCCGCAACCCGCTGAAGATGTTCCAGATCGGCCGCAAGGGCATCCGCACCGAAGGTCCGATGGCCCCCGACATCGACTTGTCGAATGCGCGCAAGGCGCAGGACGTCCACTCGCTCCACGTCGAGCGCGAGCTGGAGAAGATCAAGGCCGCCGATCCCGAAGGTTATAAGCGGGTGCAGCGCGCGGCTTAAGCCGCGCTGAGGGCCGCGATTGCTTCGGCGACGCGGCCCAGCGCGCGAAATGCTGCTTCGGCGTTCCGCCCGGTGCGGATTAGCGCGGGGAGTTGCGCGGGCCGTCGCGCGAGGCTGAGCAGGACCTTGCCGATTGCCATCGATCCGTCGGGATTCATGCCGACGAGTGCAGCTGGGGGCAGGGTTTCGCTGGCCGTATCCGAAATTGTCCTGATCGCCGCGAAGGGCCGGCCGTGGCGCGCGGCGACGCGGGCGGCGATGTGCGTCTCCATGTCGACCGCGAGAGCCCCGGTGGCGGCGTGGAGCGCGGCCTTTTCGGCGACGGTGGCGGCGATGTGATCCTGGCCGATGATGCGGCCGTGGTGGGCGTGGGGGAGGGCTGACGTTAGCCCTTGCACCCAGCTTCCCCAACCGTTCGTGTCGAGCGCAGTCGAGACACCGCGCGAATCGTTCAAGGCCTGTTTCTCGACTTCGCTCGAAACGAACGGGGGGAGGTGGAGGACGACATCCCCCGCCTTCAGCGCCGGATCGAGCGCACCGGCGATGCCGCACGACAGCAGCATCGCCGCGCCGGGCGCCGCCGCCTCGAGCGCCGCCTCCAGCCGCGCGGCGTCGCCGCCGCCGGGGATCGCCCGCACGCCCTCGCGCGACAGGATGGCGGCCTCGCGTTGCAGCCCGCAGGCGATGAGGATGGTCATCGCTTCACCTCAGCCGTCATGCTGAACTTGGTTCAGCATCCAACGCCCCACAAGGGCGGACAGGGTTGGGGCGCGATGGACCTTGAAACAAGTTCAGGGTGAGGGCGGGAGGGGTAATGAGCGCAGTCGGCAAACGCCGCCCGCCTCACATCCCCCACGCGACATCCCGCGCGTTCGACCGCTTTAGATTGCGATACCGCGCCACGGCCCAGAGCGGGAAATATTTCGGATAGCCGTGATAGCGGAGATAAAACACCCGCGGGAAACCGCCGCCGGTGTAATGTTCCTGCCCCCACAGCCCGTCTTCGTCCTGATGCTCGACGAGCCAGGCGATGCCGCGATCGACCGCTTCGCCATCGACACGCCCCGCCGCCATCAGCGCGAGCAGCGCCCACGCCGTCTGCGACGCGGTCGACGGCGCGGGCTCATAGCCCGCATAATCGAGCTTGTAGCTGTCGCAATCCTCGCCCCAGCCGCCATCGGGGTTCTGGATTTCCTCGAGCCAGTCGGCCGCGCGCGCGATGCTCGGATGGTCGGCACCCAGCCCCGCGGCGTTGAGCGCGCACAGCACCGACCAGGTGCCATAGATGTAATTGACGCCCCAGCGCCCGAACCAGCTGCCGTCGGCCATCTGTTCCTTGGCGAGATACTGGATCGCCGCCTGCATCCGCGGGCTGTCGAGCGGCTCGCCACGCTGGGCGAGCATCGAGATGCAGCGCGCGGTCACGTCGGCGGTCGGCGGATCGAGCAGCGCACCGTGATCGGCGAAGGGGATGTTGTTCAGATAGTCATAGGTATTGTCGGCATCGAACGCGCCCCAGCCGCCGTTCTTCGATTGCAGCCCGACGGTCCATTCGATCCCGCGATCGATCGCCTCGTCATAGCCGTCCGCGCCAACACCAGCAGGCGCGAGCTTGTCCTTGGCGCGGTCGAACGCCATCACCACGACGGCGGTATCGTCGAGATCGGGATAGTGATCGTTGCGATACTGGAACGCCCAGCCGCCGGGACGCACCTCTGGCTTGTCGTCGGCCCAGTCGCCCTTCAGGTCGAGCACTTGCAGCGGCTTGAGCCATTCGAGCCCGGCGCGGGCGCGCGCCTCATTCTCCTCGCCGCCGACCTCCAGCATCGCGTGCGCCGCCAGCGCGGTATCCCACACCGGCGAGACGCAGGGCTGGCAATAGGCTTCGTCGTCCTTGATCACGAGCAGCTTTTCGACCGACGCCCGCGCGATCGCGCGGTGCGGGTGATTCTCGGGGTAGCCGAGGCAGTCGAACATCATCACGCTGTTCGCCATCGCCGGATAGATCGCACCCAGCCCGTCCTCGCCGTTCAAGCGCTCGACGACGAAATCGACGCAGGCCTTGATCGCGCGTTCGCGGCTGCCCTTCGGCCAGACCGGTTCGACCGTCTTGAGCACGCGGTCGATGGCGCCGAAAAACAGCTGCCAGTGCCGCTTGGCGCCTGCGACATTGCTTTTGAGGGGGGCGGCCTTGACGGTGTAGAGTTCGTCGACCTTGATCCCGCGCGGATTCTTCGCGACCGGCTTCATCACGCCGAGCACGAGCAGCGGCACGATCACCGTGCGCGCCCAATAGCTCATCTTCGACAGATGCACCGGGAACCAGCGCGGCAGCAGGATCAGCTCGGCGGGCATCGTCGGGATGACGCTCCACGGCCCCGCGTCGAACAGCGCGAGCTGGATGCGGGTGAAGACGTTGACTGCCGCCGCGCCGCCCGCCTTGTGGATCGCCGCGCGGGCGCGGGCCATGTGCGGCGCGTCGATGTCGTCGCCGATCATCTTGAGCGCGAAATAGGCCTTCACGCTCGCCGAAATGTCGAACGCGCCGGCGTGGAACAGCGACCAGCCGTCGTGCTTTTCGGACTGGATGCGGCGCAGATAACGGCCGATCTTGGCTTCGAGCCCGGCGTCGACGGGCTCGCCGAGATAATGGCGCAGCAGCACATATTCGGCCGGGATGGTGCAATCGGCTTCGAGCTCGAACACCCAGTGCCCGTCGTCGCGCTGCACGTCGCGCAGGGCCGCCGCGGCGCGCGCGGTGGCGGCGTCGGCAGCAGCGATCAGATCGGGTCGAGTTTCAGCAACGGTCAGCATGTGGCGAACTTCAATCTCTCCAACTTCCCCAGACCGTCCGTGTCGAGCGAAGTCGAGACACCGCGCGACTCGCGCGCGGCCCGCCCCTCGACTTCACCCGGGACGAACGGTTAGCTGGTCTTTAGTCTAGGCCGATCGATTGTGCCAATTTTGCGGCAGTCGCGCCGGAACGAATTGCCCCTTCGATCGTTGCGGGCAGCCCGGTCTGGGTCCAGTCGCCCGCGAGGAACAGGTTGCGGTACTGGGTCGCCGCCCCGGGGCGCAGCGCATCCTGTTCAGGCGTGGCGGCGAAGGTGGCGCGCTTTTCCTTGACGATCTGCCACGGCGGCAGCTCGGGCGGCAGCTTGTGGACCTGCGCGATCTCCGCCCAGAAAGTACGCGCGAGCGCCTCGCGGTCATGGTCGACGAGCCGATCGGCGCCGCTGACTGTCACCGAAATCCGGTCTTCGAAGGCGAAGATCCATTCGGCCGTCCCGCCGATCACGCCGATCATCGCTGGTGTGCCCGCCGGCGGGGCATAGGCGAAATGCGCGTTGACGATCGCGCGGAATTCGGTCGGCGCGGAAAGGCCGGGGAGCAGGCTTTGCGCGACCCACGGCGGCACCGCGAGGATGACGGCGCCGTGCACCGGCTCGATGCCATCGCCGAAATCGAGCCCCGTCACCCGGTCGCCTTCGGTGACCAGCGCGCGCAGCCGGGTGCCGGTCGCCAGCTTGCCGCCGCGCAAGGCGAGCCACGCGAGCGCAGGCTCGACGAAGGCGGCCGCCAGCGTCGGCTCGGCGATGCGCGGTGCGCTCGCCCTGCCGCCGCGCGCGAGCGATCCCTGAATCACCGCCGCCGCCAGCCGCGCCGACCCTTCGCGCGGATCGGTGTTGAGCGCGGACAGCAGCACCGGGTCGATCAGACGCCGCCCTAGCTGTCCGGATAAGTCGATGCGGTCTGACACCCGGTCAGAAATCCGGCCTACGAGAAGACGCCCCAAGGCGGCGTATGAGGCGATAGAAGTGCCGGGGACGCGACGCCTCGCGAACAGCAGCCACCACGGGATCGGACCGTCATTCGGTCGAATCGTCCAGCGCGCGCCGTCCTGCAGGTCAACGAAGTCGAAGCTCGCACTCGCGGGGCCGACCACCCGGTCGCTCGCGCCAATCGTTTCCAGATAGCGCGCCACCGCCTGATTGCCCGCCAACACCAGATGATTGCCATTGTCGATCACGCGCCCCAGCTGCGGGTCGTGATAGCTGCGGCAGCGCCCGCCAGCCTGGGCCGCGCTATCGGCGAGCTCGACCTTCCAGCCGTCGCGGGCGAGCTCGACCGCCGCCGACAGCCCCGCCATGCCCGCCCCGATGATCGTCGCGCGTCGGCTCAACGCAGCAGCCACAGCCTGGCGACAGTGAACAGCAGCGCCGCCTTGTTGACCTTGATCCGCGTGCGCGGGGGTCCCCAGCCAACTTGCTCCATCCGCGTCAGGATTTTCTCATAGACCGCACCCATCAATCGCGGCGCGATCAGATGCCCCTTGGGGCGACGCTTCAGGATGGCGTGCGCGGCGGCGTAATGCTCATGCGCGAGCTTCGCCAGATCGCGCGCGGGCTGGTCGAGCCGGGGATCGGCGGCAACGGCTTGCGGCGACGACAGGTCGACGCCGGCCTGCTCAAGATGCTCGCGGGCGAGGTAAACGCGGCCGATCGCGGCATCCTCGTCGATGTCGCGCAGGATGTTGGTGAACTGCAGCGCGCGGCCGAGGTGGTGCGCGAGCTTGATGCCCTCGTCATGCTCCATGCCGAAGATTTTCACTGACAGCCGACCGACCGCCGACGCCACCCGGTCGCAATAGAGATCGAGCGTCTCGAATACGGGCCAGCGCACGTCGTCGACCACGTCCATTGCCATGCCGTCGATCACCGCGTGGAAATCGGCCTTGTCGAGATGGAAATGGTGGACAGCCTCGGCGACCAGCTCGGCGCGGCCCGGCTGCTGCCCGGCGTAAAGCGACTCGATGTCGTGGCGCCACGCATCGAGCGCCGCGGCACGGCTGGCGCGGTCGCCCTGCTGGTCGTCGGCGATGTCGTCGACCGCGCGGCAAAAGGCATAGACGGCGTACATCGCCTCGCGCTCGGCCTTGGGCAGCACGCGCATCCCGGCATAGAAGCTACTGCCCGAAACCTGTGCCTGCAGCGCGGCGGGGGTGTTCTTCGGGTTCATGCGACCAGCCGCCGGAGCGCGGCCCAGGCGGCGAGCCCCGCCATTTCGGGCTTCGAATGGTGGACGCGCTCGCTCAGCGGGTCGCGAGTGATCAGCCGCCGGGTCAGGCTTTCGGCGAGCCGCTGGATCACGGCGACTTCGACCGCGAGGCGCCTGTCGCGGATCATCGCCGAGAACGCTGCCGACTGGACCAGCAGCCCCTGCGTCTGCCGGGCAAGCGCGACAATCACCGATCGCAGCGCTGGGCTGGCCTTGGCGGCGCCCAGATCCTCGATCCGGCTACCGGCCGCGCTGAGCATGTCGATCGGGATATAGACGCGGTCGATCGCACGGTAATCCTTGCCGCAATCCTGCAAGTGATTGATTACCTGCAGCGCGGCGCACAGCGCATCGGATGCGGGCCAGGTCGCCGGGTCCTCGCCGTGGACGTCGAGCACATAGCGCCCGACCGGCGCCGCCGAATAGCGGCAGTAATCCATCAGATCGTCCCAGCTTGCATAGCGGCTGACGGTGCAGTCGCGCTCGAACGCCGTCAGCAGGTCGAGCCCGTGCTGCGGCGTGAGGGCGTGCTGGTCGAGCACGGCGCGCAACGCCTTGGCCTCGGGATTGGCGTCGCTGGTTCCCGCCAGCGTTGCGCGCATCGCACCCAGCAGCGCGAGCTTCTCGTCGGCGCTGGCGGCGGCATTGTCGGCAACGTCATCGGCCGCGCGCGCGAAATGGTAGAAGGCCATCACCGGCGCGCGGTGCTCGCGCTTCAGCAGGAACGAGGCGACCGGGAAATTCTCGTCCCGGTGCCCCTTGCCCGAGGCGAGCGTCGCGGCTTCGGCGGTGATCGCGGTCATGCGCCGATCGCCGCTTGTGCGCGGCCCTTCCACATGCCACCGCGCCCGCGCCAATGCGCCCAGGCCGACGCAAAAGTTTGGGCCGCGTAGAACAGCGCGATGGCGGGCAGCGCGACGCCCCACAAGGGCGAGCGACGATAGAAGCGCAGCATCGGTTGGAAGGCGATCGTCATCAGCACCCACGCGGCAAGCCCAAGCCCGCGCGCATAGCCTTCGCCGAACAGGGTGAGCAAGACCGGGGCCAGGTAAATTAACGCCAACCCGACCAGAGTGCCCGCCAGCAGCACCGGCGAATAGCGCAGCTGTGCATAGGCCGATCGCGAGATCATCGCGCCGACCGAGCCCCAGGTCTCATAACGCCGGATGCTGACCGAGCGATCGGTCAGCCCAAGCCAGACGCGGCCCTGCCGCTTCATCAGCGCGCCGAAAGCGCAATCGTCGATCAGCGCATTGCGGACCGCGGCGATGCCCCCGGCGGCTTCGAGCGCGTCGCGGCGCGCGAGCATGCACCCGCCCGCCGCCCCGCCGATGCCGGTCGCGCGGTTCACGGCGGCAAAGGGATAGAGCATCGCGAAGAACCAGACGAACGCCGGGATCAGCGCGCGCTCGGCCAGGCTTTCGCAGCGCAGCCGCGCCATCAGCGTCACCAGCACGCGATCATCGCCGACCGCGCGAGTGACAAGGGTGGTGAGCGTGTCGGGCGCATGGGCGATATCGGCGTCGGTCAGCCACAGATAATCGGCCGCGCCCGCAGCGGCGATACCCTGGTGGACTGCCCATAGCTTGCCGGTCCAGCCGGGCGCCAAAGGGGCGCCGGAGATTATTGATAGTCGGCTAGCGTTGCTAAGCCCCTCCCCTTCAGGGGAGGGGAGGGGGTGGGGCCGCGCCTCAGGGTCTTCGGTCTCGGTGAGACCGAAACGCCCCACCCCATACCCCTCCCCTGAAGGGGAGGGGCTTAGGGCTTTCGCAGCCTCCGCCACGCCCCGCGCGATTTCCGCCGTGCCATCGCTCGAATTATCGTCGACCAGCACCACCCGGAAATCGCCGGGATAGTCCTGCGCGATCAGGCTGCCGATCGAGCGGGCGATGACCTCGGCTTCGTCGCGCGCGGGCACGACCGCGACCACCGACGGCCAGACGACGGGCGGCGGCGGCAGGTCCGCCGTGTCGCGCTCGCGGGTCAGCCAGAAGCCGTCGCGCGCGAACACCAGCACCAGCCATACCGCCAGCGCGACGCCGCCGATCCAGATCATGCGATCCGCCCGTTGGCGCGGAACCAGTCAACCGCGTCGCGCAACGCCTCGGCATAGGGCCGCGCGCGATAGCCCAGCTCGGCCTCGGCCTTTGCCGAGGAGAAATACATGTTGTGCGCGGCCATCTTGAGCGAATCGACCGTCAGGAACGGGTCGGTCTTGCCGGTCAGGCGGCACCAGGCTTCGTTGGCATAGGCGAGCGGAAACAGCGGCGCGCGCGGGATGACGACCGAGGGCGGCTTGCGCCCGGTAATGCGCGCAATCTCGCCCAGCATCGCGCCGAGCGACACATCCTGCCCGCCGAGGATGTAACGCTCGCCGATCCGCCCCTTCTCCAGCGCCAGCAGATGCCCCGCCGCGACATCGTCGACATGGACGAGGTTGAGCCCGCTTTCGACATAGGCGGGCATCTTGCCGTTCGCGGCCTCGACGACGATCCGCCCGGTCGGGGTCGGCTTGACGTCGCGCGGGCCGATCGGCGTCGAGGGATTGACGATCACCACCGGCAAGCCATCCGCCGCCATTGCCTCGACCAGCCGCTCGGCAACGACTTTCGAGCGTTTGTAGGCGCCGACGGCCTGTTCGGGTGTCGCGGCGCGGGTTTCGTCGGCAGCGCCGCCGTCGAGCGGCTTCAGCGTCGCGACGCTCGAGGTATAGACGATGCGCTCGACGCCTGCCGCGCGCGCGGCATTCATTACGGCCTGCGTGCCTGCGCGGTTGTTGCGGACGATCTCCTCGGGGTCGGGTGCCCAGATCCGATAGTCTGCAGCGACGTGAAAGAGATAGCGCACGCCTTCGGCCGCGCGCCGCACCGATGCTTCGTCGCGCAAATCACCTTCGGCGAGCTCGGCATCGAGCCCGTCGATGTTGGTCCGGTCGCTGCTCGCGCGCACCAGCAGCCGCAATTGCGCGCCCTGCGCCGCCAGCGCGCGCGCCACCGCAGCGCCAACGAACCCGCTGGCCCCCGTCACCAGGCACTTTTCGCCCTTAAAATGCATTACTGCTCCAAATTAGGCTTCCTACACCCTAGCCACGCGGCCCGCTTCGTGGAAAGTTGCCGGTGGGGAGGGGCTTGGAGACAAGCCCATATGTCGACGTTTGCGATTCTGCTGCTGGGCATGGCAGCCATCGGCACGCTGTTCAACCTTGCTGCGGCGGCGCTGGTGCGCCCCGTGCGGGCGATGCGGCCCCGTGACCAATGGCCGTCGGTAACGGTGCTCAAGCCGCTCCACGGGTTGGAGCCGTCGCTCGAGGCCAATCTCGAAACTGTTTTCACGCAAGCCTATCCCGGTCCGGTGCAGGTCGTGTTCGGTACCTCGAGCGCCAGCGATCCCGCGATCGCGTTGGCTGCGCGCGTGGCCGATCGCCACCCCGACGCCGTGGTCGCGCGAATCAGCAGCGCGCGGATGATCGGCGCCAATAAAAAACTTTGCAATCTCAGTAATATGGCCGAGTTTCAGGCGCATGACATCGTCGTCATCGCCGACAGCGACGTTGCCTGGGCGCCCGATACGCTGGCGCGCGTCGTCGATGCGCTCGACCGGCCCGGCGTCGGCCTCGTCAGCTGCCGCCATGTCGGGCGCGGCGATGCCGGTTTCTGGTCGCGCGTCGCGGCGATGGACATTGCCTATCGCTTCATGCCGAGTGTCATCCTCGGCCGCGCGGTTGGCCTTGCGCAGCCCGTGCTCGGCCCGACGATGGCGCTGCGGGCCGAAACGCTCGCGGCGATCGGCGGCTTTCCGGCGTTCGTCGATCTGCTTGCCGATGATTATGAAATCGGGCGCGCGGTGCGCGGGATGGGGCTGACGACCGAGCTGTCGGACTTTTTCATCGTTCAGGGGTGCAGCGAACCGACGTTGGGCGCGCTGTTCAGCCATGAACTGCGCTGGTCGCTGACGGTGTTCCGAATCGATCCGTTCGGCTTTGCCGGCAGCGTGCTGACTCATGCGGTGCCGCTCGCGCTGCTGGCCGTGCTCGTATCGGCGGCCAATCCCGCCGCGATTGCCTGGCTCGCGCTTGCGTTCGTGTCGCGGCTGGTGGTCAAGCTGCGGATGGACCGGGCGACGGGCTTCGCTAGCGGCCCGGCAATCCTGCTGCCCTTGCGCGACTTGTTGTCGTGCGCGATATTCGTCGCCACTTTCTTCATCGACAAAGTCGATTGGCGCGGCAGCCAATTCCGGGTAACGCGCGACGGAAAGTTACAGTTGCGATAAGGTTTCACGGTCCATGGTTATGCGCACGCTCTTCCTCCAGGCGCCCTCGTTCGACGGTTATGACGGTGGCGCAGGCTCGCGCTATCAGGCCAAGCGCGAGATCAAGTCCTTCTGGTATCCGACCTGGCTCGCGCAGCCCGCCGCGCTGGTCGAAGGATCGAAGCTGATCGACGCGCCCGCGCACGACCTGTCGTTCGACGACATCAAGCATGAAGCCGCGCAGCGCGACCTCGTCGTCATCCACACCTCCACGCCGGGCTTCAAGCAGGACGTCAAGGTCGCGGGCATGCTCAAGGAGCTCAACCCCAACCTGAAGGTCGGCTTCATCGGCGCGACCGTCGCGGTCGATGCCGCCTGGGCGATGGCGAATGCGCCGACGGTCGATTTCGTCGCGCGCAACGAATTCGACTTCACCATCCTCGACGTGGCGCAGGACAAGCCGCTCGCCGACATCAAGGGCATCAGCTTCCGCAATTCGGAAGGCGTCATCGTCCATAACGAGGACCGCGAAGTCCTGATGGACATGGACCAGCTGCCCTTCGTTTCGCCGATCTACAAGCGCGATCTGGTGATGGAGAATTACTTCATCGGCTACCTCAAGCACCCCTACGTCAGCTTCTACACGGGGCGCGGGTGCAAGAGCCGCTGCACTTTCTGCCTGTGGCCGCAGACGGTCGGCGGGCATAATTACCGCACGCGCTCGGTCGGCCATGTGATCGAGGAAGTGAAGTATGTGCTTAAGGCGTTCCCGCAGATGCAGGAACTCTTCTTCGACGACGACACGCTGACCGACAACGTCCCGCGCGTGCAGGAACTGGCGCGCGAACTCGGCAAGCTCGGCGTCACCTGGTCGTGCAATGCCAAGGCGAATGTGCCCTACGAAACGCTCAAGATCATGCGCGACAACGGGTTGCGGCTGCTGCTCGTCGGCTATGAAAGCGGCAACCAGCAGATCCTGCACAACATCAAGAAGGGCCTGCGCATCGAAGTCGCCAAGCAGTTCGCCAAGGACTGCCGCGCGCTCGGCATCAAGATCCACGGCACCTTCATCATGGGCCTGCCGGGCGAGACCAAGGACACGATCCAGGAAACGATTCGCTACGCCAAGGAAGTCAACCCGCACACGATCCAGGTATCGCTCGCGGCGCCCTATCCGGGGACGTTCCTTTATAAGCAGGCGATCGAGAATGGCTGGTTCGACGGCACCGATCATCTGGTTGCCGACGGCGGCGGGCAGATCGCGCAGCTGACCTATCCGCACCTCGCCTCGGACGAGATTTTTGAAGCGGTCGCCGAATTCTACAAGAAATTCTACTTCCGCCCGTCGAAGGTCGGCGCGATCGTCGCCGAAATGGCAACCAGCCCGACGATGATGAAGCGTCGCCTGCGCGAAGGCGTCGAGTTCTTCGACTTCCTCAAGAACCGGAATACTGAAGCGGCGTGAGGCGTCGAGCCCGCGTATCCAATCGCTCGTCTAGTTGAAAGATTGATACCTTCGACCCGTTCGTTTCGGACGAAGTCGAAAAACAGGCTAAGGGCGACGTCGCTTGTCGCCTGTTTCTCGGCTTCGCTCGAAACAAGCGGCGGAGGGTTCATGCGCGGTTGCTGCCCCCCTCAAACCGATACCAGAACCAGAAGCCCGGCAGGCCGATCGCGACATCGGCGATGCGCTTGATCAGCGACAGCGCGAGCGCGGCCTCGGCCGGGATTCCGAAGCCGCCGCAGAGCAGCACGAAGGCGCCTTCCTGCACGCCGATCGCGCCGGGGACCGCGAACGCCGCGCCGCGCACCGCCTGGCCGATGCTCTCGATCACCAAAGCCTCCGCCAGCGTCACCGGATGGCCCATGAAGCCGAAGATGACGTACACTTCAAGGCACCCGACGATCCACGCCGCGAGATGCGTGACCCAGCTCACCAGCATCGGCTGGCCGCGCTCGCGGATGCGGGCGAGCGCCGCATAAAAGGCATCGGTCGCGGCGAACGCCGACCATTCCTGACCACCGGCGAGCTTCTTGAGCGCGGTCACCAGTAGCGCACCGAACCCCAGCCGCTGGATGAAGTAGAAGGCCACCAGCAACGGCACCGCAATCAGCAGCCCGGTCACGACGGTGCGGATGATCGACGGATCGGCGCCCAGTTGCAGCAACAGCAACGTGCCGCCGAGCGTGAAGACGAACTGCGACACCACTTGCAGGAACAGGTCGACCACCACCCCCGCCGCAGCCATCGGCGCAGTCAGCCCGCGAAAGGTCATCAGCCGTGCCGCAACGATATCGCCGCCGATCTGTGTCGTCGGCAGCAGCGTGTTGACGGTGTCGCGGACGATGCGGATCGCCGCGCTTTGATGGAACTTCGGCCGCTGGTCGCGCGGCATGATCACCCAGGACGAATAGGCGAGCATCAGCGTGAGCGCATAGCGCACCAAAATGGCGAGCAAGATGCCCCAGCCGACCAAAGCAACCGCGCGTGCGATGTCCCCCAGCCGAATGCCCGACCAGACAAGGCCTGCGATCGCCACGGCCAAAACCGTGCCGACAATCAGGAAACGTTTCATATTGCTGGACAAAATATCTCGACTGACGCTGTCGGAACCGATTGGTTGCGGATCGCAATCCCCTTGGGCTACGAGAGCGGCGGGGTCAATCGGATCGATGTCGCCATTTCCGAAAGGAGAGGCGGGATGGGGAGGGCCATCCAGTCGGCCGATCGACAGAGCAATTACCGGGACATGAAGGCATGACGAACGAACTGGGCGCAATCGAACGGACCGCGATCGACGGCGACCCCACCGCCGGCCCCATCACCAGCGACGCGGCGGCGCCTGCGGCAGCCGCGACCGGCCCGGTCATGTCCTACAATGAATGGGATCCGCTCGAGGAAGTGATCGTCGGGCGGCTCGAGGGATCGACCGTGCCGTCGGTGCACGTCACCGTCACCTACAACCTGCCGCCGCTGATCTCGCGGCTGTACCGGCTCGCGGCGGGGATGAAATACCCCAAATGGCTGGTCAACAAGGCGCAAGCCGAGCTCGACGGCTTCATCGCGATATTGGAAGGCGAGGGGATCAAGGTCCGCCGCCCCGACATCATCAACCACCGCAAGAAATTCGTGACGCCCGAGTTCAGCTCGCGCGGTTTCTGCGTCGCCTGTCCGCGCGACGGCTTCATGGTCGTCGGCGACGAGATCATCGAAACGCCGATGTGCTGGCCGACGCGTTATTTCGAGGGCAATGCCTATCGCTCGCTGTTCAAGGAATATTTCAACGGCGGTGCGCGCTGGACGTCGGCCCCGCGCCCGCAGCTTTCGGACGAGCTGTACGATTATAATTACCAGCTGCCGACCGGGCCGGGCACGCCCGAGAAATATGTCATCAGCGAATTCGAGCCGGTGTTCGACGCCGCCGATTTCGTGCGCTGCGGCCGCGACATTTTCGTCACCCGCTCGAACGTCACCAATCTCGCCGGCATCAACTGGCTGCGGCGGCATCTCGGCAGCGATTACACGATCCACGAGCTGCCGAGCATCTGCAAACAGCCGATGCACATCGATTCGACCTTCATGCCGCTCGCACCGGGCAAGGTGCTGGTCAATCCCGACTATCTCGATCTCGACCGGCTGCCGCCGATCCTGAAGAAATGGGACGTGCTGGTGGCCCCCCGGCCCGATCCGATCGACAATGTCATCGCCAAAATGTCGATGTGCAGCCCGTGGACGAGCATCAACGTGCTGTCGCTGACCGAGAAGAAAGTCGTCGTCGAGCGCCAGCAGCCGACGCTCATCAAGGCGCTGAAGGATTGGGGCTTCGACCCGATCCCGTGCGATTTCTTCAGCTACGGCCCGTTCGGCGGCGCATTCCATTGCGCGACGCTCGACGTGCGGCGGCGGGGGACGTTGCAGTCCTATTTTTGAGGGGTGGAGAGGCCTGACGCCTCACTGCGCCCGCTGCGGCACGTCGTCGGATATGGTATAGTAATCGCCCTTGTCGGCGACGAAAATGTGCATGTGGAGCCGGGTGCCGCTCGGCGTGTCGAGCGCGCCCATTGCCACGTCGAGCCGTCCACTGTCCGCCAAATCCCAGAACAGGAACGATCCGCAGATCGCGCAAAAGCCGCGCCGCGCCTTTTCGGAGGACTGATACCAGGTGAGCTTGTCCGCGCCCTCAATCGTCACGGCATCGCGCGGCACTTCGCTCGCGGCCCAATAATGGCCCGATTGCTTGCGGCACTGGCTGCAATGGCAGGCAGTGGGCGAGGTGAGGGGCCCCTCAATCGTAAAGCGCACCGCGCCGCATAGGCACGATCCGCGCGCGGGCGTGTTGGGCGCGCTCACCCCTGCAACCTTTCATGATGGCGGATCACTTCGTCGATGATGAAGCGCAGGAATTTCTCGCTGAATTCGGGGTCGAGCTCGGCGTCTTTCGCCAGCGCGCGCAGGCGGGCGATCTGCGTTGCCTCGCGCGCGGGGTCGGCAGGCGGCAGATCGTGCGTGGCCTTGTAGCGGCCGACCGCCTGCGTCACCTTGAAGCGTTCGGCGAGCAGGTGGATCAGCGCGGCATCGATGTTGTCGATGCTCTTGCGATAGCCGCTCAGCGTGTCGTCGGTCATCGCGCGTCCCGTTCCCCTGTCCAACTATCGTCTTTTTGCGGGCCCGCGTCGCAGTGCGCAAGCCCGCCCCTTGCCTTTGCCCCGCCGAGGCGCCAGATGCGCCGCAGCATGACCGCGACCATCCATCGCCTTCCCCAGCATCAGCCGTCGCTCGAACCGATGATGGCGCTCGTCGCGGGCGACCTCAATCTGGTCAATGCGGTGATCCTCGATCGCATGCAGTCGCAGATTCCGCTGATTCCCGAACTCGCCGGGCATCTGATCGCGGGCGGCGGCAAGCGAATGCGGCCGATGCTCACGCTCGCGAGCGCGCGGCTGATCGGCTATGCCGGCACGCGCCACCACCGGCTCGCCGCCGCGGTCGAATTCATCCACACCGCGACTTTGCTCCACGATGATGTCGTCGATGGCAGTGACCTGCGGCGCGGGCGGCGCACCGCCAACACCATCTGGGGCAATCCGGCGACGGTGCTGGTCGGCGATTTCCTGTTCAGCCGATCGTTCGAACTGATGGTCGAGGACGGCAGCCAGAAGGTGCTCAAGATCCTGAGCGCTGCGAGCGCCGTGATCGCCGAGGGTGAAGTCAACCAGCTGACGGCGGCGCGCAAGGTCGATCTGGGCGAGGAACGCTATCTCGACATCATCGGCGCGAAGACCGCAGCGCTGTTCGCTGCCGCGTGCCGGATCGCCGCGGTCGTCGCCGAACGCAGCGAGGCGGAAGAACTGGCACTCGACGCTTACGGTCGCAATCTCGGCATCGCTTTCCAGCTCGTCGACGACGCGATCGATTATGTCTCCGACGCCGGCACGATGGGGAAGGACCGCGGTGACGACTTCCGCGAAGGCAAAGTCACGCTGCCCGTCATCCTTGCCTATGCGCGCGGCAATGCCGATGACCGCCGTTTCTGGAAGGACGCGGTCGAAGGGCGGCGCGACAGCGACGCCGACCTTGCGCATGCGGTCGAGCTGGTCCGCAATAGCCGCGCGATCGACGACACGCTGGCCCGCGCGCGCCATTACGGCCAGCGCGCGATCGACGCACTCGGCCCGTTCGGCGCGAGCGAGGCCAAGACCGCGATGGTGCAGGCAGTCGAATTCGCGGTCGCCCGGGCATATTGACGCCGCCGCTTCAGTCCCGTCGCGCGATTGTTGGGCCGCGCTAATCATTGTAACGCGCCGCTGGCCCGGTAACATGGGGCCGAGGGTCGTCGCCGCCGAGCGACGTTGAGACAGGCACGCGCTCGGGGGATTGATGCTCAAATATTTCCGCGAATCGATTGTGTTCACGCTGATCTGCGGCGGGCTTGCGGCGTGGCTCGGCTGGTCGAGCACGCAATCGATGATGGGCACGTTGGGCGTGTTGTGGATCGTCGCGGTCCTCGGCGTGCTCGAACTGTCGCTGTCGTTCGACAATGCGGTCGTCAATGCGACCGTCCTGCGCGAGATGTCGCCGGTGTGGCAGCGCCGCTTCCTGACCTGGGGCATTTTGATCGCGGTGTTCGGGATGCGGATCGTGTTCCCGCTGGCGATCGTCGCCATCGCCGCCAATCTGGGGCCGGTCGAGGCGGTCACGCTCGCGATGACCGATCCGGTCGCCTATGAACGCATCATCACCGGCGCGCATGTCGCGATTTCGGGCTTCGGCGGCGCGTTTCTGGCTATGGTTGGCCTCGCCTTCTTCTTCGACGAAGGCAAGGACGTGCACTGGATCGGCGTGGTCGAACGGCCGATCGCGCAGCTGTCGCGCATTTCGGGAATCGCGATCGGGCTGGTGCTGCTCGCGCTCTACGGCATTGCCCAGTCGCTCGAGCCGGGCGAGGGGATCACCTTCCTCGGCGCCGGGATCATCGGGCTGCTGACTTATATTGCGGTGCACGCCATCGGCGCGCTGCTCGAACAGGGGACCGACGATGGCGGTGCCGCGCACAGCATGGCGCGGTCGGGGCTGGCCGCCTTCCTCTATCTCGAAGTGCTCGATGCGTCCTTCTCGCTCGACGGAGTGATCGGCGCCTTTGCGCTGTCGACCAATTTGTTCATCATCGCGCTGGGCCTCGGCATCGGTGCGATGTTCGTGCGCTCGCTGACGGTGATGCTGGTCGATCGCGGCACGCTTACCGAGTACCGCTTCCTCGAACATGGCGCGTTCTACGCGATCGTGGCGCTCGCGGTGATCATGCTGATTTCGGTGCGTGTCGAAGTGCCCGAGGCAGTGACCGGGCTGATCGGCGCGGGACTGATCGGCCTTGCCTTCGTCGCGTCGCTGCGCGCGAACCGCGCCGAGGATGACAGCGACGCCGTGGGGGCGTGACCCTGCTCCCCATCCACGCCGTGTTGCCCGATCTGCTCGCAGTCCTGCGCGCGCGGTCGACTGCCGTGCTGGTCGCGCCGCCGGGGGCGGGCAAGACGACGGCGGTGGCGCCTGCGCTGCTGGCTGAGCCGTGGTGCAGCGGCGAAATCCTGCTGCTGTCGCCGCGCCGGATCGCCGCGCGCGCCGCTGCCGAGCGGATGGCGGCGGTGGCGGGCGAGGCGGTCGGGCGCAGCTATGGCTATGCGACGCGGATGGACAGCAAGCGCTCCGCCGCGACGCGCGTGACGGTGATGACCGAGGGCATTTTCGTCAATCGCATCCAGGCCGATCCCGAGCTGGCGGGCGTCTCGGCGGTGTTGTTCGACGAAGTGCACGAACGCAGCCTCGACAGCGACTTCGGGTTGGCGCTTGCGCTCGACGCGGCGGGCGCGCTGCGGCCCGACCTGCGGCTGGTGGCGATGTCGGCGACGCTCGACGGCGCGCGGTTCGCGAGCCTGATGGGGGATGCACCCGTCATTGAAAGTGAGGGACGCAGCTATCCACTGACCTTGCGCCATCTGGGCCGCGCGGCGGAAGCGCGGATCGAGGACGAGATGGCGCGCGCAATCCGGCTGGCGCTGGGCGAAGCCGAGGGCGGGGTGCTCGCCTTCCTGCCCGGCGTGGCGGAGATCGAGCGTGTCGCCGAACGGCTGGGCGACCTGCCCGGCGTCGTGCTCCACAAGCTCCACGGCACGCTGCCGCCCGCCGAACAACGCGCGGCGATCGCGCCGTCGGACGCGCGCAAGTTGGTGCTCGCGACTTCGATTGCCGAGACCAGCCTGACGCTCGACGGCATTCGCATCGTCGTCGATTCGGGGCTGGCGCGGCGCCCGCGCTACGATCGCGCGGCGGGGATGACGCGACTGGTGACCGAACGCGCGAGCCAGGCGGCGGTGACACAGCGCGCGGGCCGCGCCGCGCGGCAGGGGCCGGGGGTCGCGTATCGGCTGTGGGAGGAGGCCGCGACGGCGGGGCTGCCGCGATTCGATCCGCCCGAGATCCTCGAGGCCGATCTGTCGGCACTCACGCTCGACTGCGCGCGTTGGGGGGAGAGCGATCCGCGTCGGTTGCGCTGGATCGATCCGCCCCCCGACGCCGCGGTGGCCGAGGCGCGGTCCCGGTTGCTGGCGCTGGGGGCGATCGACGGCGCGGGGCGGGTGACGCCGCATGGCGAGGCGGTGGCCAGACTGCCGCTGCCGCCGCGGCTCGGCCACATGCTGATCGAGAGCGCGCGGCTCGGGTTGGGGGACGTGGCGGCCGAAGTCGCGGCGCTGCTCGGCGAGCGCGGGCTGGGCGGGAACGACCCCGATCTCGACGCGCGGCTGCAGCGGTGGCGGCGCGAACGCGGCGGGCGAGCCGAGAGTGCGCGGAAGCTGGCGGCGCGGTGGGTCGCGCTGACTGCTCCCTCTCCCCTCCGGGGAGAGGGTCGGGGAGAGGGGGAGCCCCACGCACCGTCGCCTGTGGCCCCCCTCTCCCAACCCTCTCCCCAGAGGGGAGAGGGCTTTGACGTCGCCACCTGCATCGCGCTCGCTTTCCCCGATCGTGTCGCGCGCCGTCGCGAGGCTTCGGGCGAGCAATGGGCCTCGGTCGGCGGGCGCGGGTTCAGGCTCGACCCCACCTCCAGTCTCGCCCGCGCCGAATGGCTCGCGGTCGCCGAGACGCAAGGCATGGCGGCGGGCGCGCGCATCCTTGCCGCTGCTCCCATCGACGCGGTGACCGTCGAGGCGCTGTTCGGCGACAGCATCGAAACCCGCCGCCACGTCAGCTTCGATCCCGCGACCGGCGGCGTGCAGGCGGTGCGCGAGCGACGGCTCGGCGCGATCCGGCTGAGCGGTGGGCCCGACCCGAACGCCGACACGGAGGACATCGCCGCCGCGCTGCTCGATGGCCTGCGCACCCATGGCCTCGACCTGCTGCCCTGGCCCGATTCGGCAACCGCACTGCGCCAGCGCGCCGCCTTTGCCGCGCAGCACGGTGCGCCCGACTTCGCGCTCGACGATCAGGCATTGCTCGACCGCGCCGACGAGTGGCTGGTCCCGCTGCTGGCGGGCAAGCGCCGCCTCGACCAGATCGATCCCGCCGCGCTCAACGATGCGCTGCGCAACCTCATCGGCTGGGATGCGTTGCAGGCGATCGACCGGCTCGCGCCGCCGCGCTTCGAATCGCCCGCGGGTAGCAGCCACGCGATCGACTATACCGCCGAAGCTGGCCCCACCGTCGAACTCCGCCCGCAGGCGCTGTTCGGCCTCGCGACTCACCCGATGGTCGCAGGCGGGCGGGTGCCGCTGGTGCTATCGCTCACCTCGCCCGCCGGTCGCCCGATCCAGACGACGCGCGACCTGCCCGGCTTCTGGGCGGGCAGCTGGGCGGCGGTCGCGAAGGAAATGCGCGGCCGCTATCCGCGCCATCCCTGGCCCGACGATCCGGCGAACGCCAATGCGACGCTCAGGACCAAAAATGCGGATGCACGCGCGCAAGGCTTGCGGTAAGGCGCAGGACATGACGACCGCACGCATCTATCAGCGCCCCAAGAACGCGATGCAATCGGGCCGCGCCCGCACGCAGCAATGGGTGCTCGAATTCGAGCCCGCCGAAGCCAAGCGGCCCGATCCGCTGACCGGCTGGGCAGGCTCGGGCGACACGCGCGAGCAGTTGCGGCTGGCGTTCCCGAGCGCGGAAGCGGCGATTGCCTATGCGACGCGCGAAGGCATCGACTATCACCTGATCCCGGCGCCCGAGCGCAAGCTCAAGCTGCAGGCTTACGCGGACAATTTCCGCTAGGGGGCTGCCCCCCTCTACTCTTTCCCGTCCTCGCCGTTCAGATCCCCGGCAAGCCGGGGTGCGCTTGCTCGGCCAGGCCTTCGATCGCGTCGAGCGAGAGGTCCTGCGCTTCGATCATCGCCTGCAGCCGTTGCGCGGCGGCTTCCTGTTCGGCGATCGACGTGCCGCCGCCCGGACTGTCGAGCGCGACCACTTCGGTCGCCATCCGCGGCGCTGACGGGGCGATGCCGAACGCGTCGCTGGTTGACAGGTTGGTATTGAGGCTGACGCGCTCTTCCCATCGCGGCCCGCCCCACAGCACGGCATAATACATCAGCTTGGCTTGGACCGCACCGACGCCCGAGGCGATCATGCCGTCGTAGAAGACACGGTGCGTCGCCTGCCACGTCCGTGTGCGCTTGTCGCAAAACCAGTCGTGGATGATCGAGGCGTTGCGATATTTGCCCTCGAGCGGCCCGCCGATGATGCTCCAGAAGCCTTTCGGGATCGAGGCGCCGTCAACGACCGCGCCCTTTGGTGCTGCCCAGCGCACATCGGCAGGGTCGATGAAGACCAGGTCCGATTCGAGCCGGATGTTGCGCCCGTCATCGAGCAGGGTGACCAGAAAGTCGCCTTCGAACCGTGCCGCCATTGCCCGCTGCCCTCGCTGCCGAATTCGCGCGATATTCCCATGCACGTCCAAGGTGCGCAAGCGGCGGTTGCCCTTCGCGGCGTGGGGCTTACCTAAAGGGCGTGACCAGCGCCGTGACTGCCCGACTCGCCGATGGCGTCCGCCGGATTGCCCCGGCGGACTGGGATGCCTGTGCCGGGTCCGCCAATCCGTTTCTCAGCCACGCCTTTCTGTCGATCCTCGAAGAATCGGGCAGCGTTGGCCCGCGCGCCGGGTGGCAGGCCGTGCCGATCGTCGTCGATGGCGCCGATGGTCGCCCCGCCGCGATTGCGCCCGCCTATGCCAAGAGCCACAGCCAGGGCGAATATGTGTTCGACCATGCCTGGGCCGATGCCTGGGAACGCGCAGGCGGGCGTTATTACCCCAAGCTGCAGGTCGCGGTGCCCTTCACCCCGGTGCCGGGGCCGCGGCTGCTGCTGCGCGATGAAGCTGCTGCGCCGGGGTTGATTGCGGCGATCGAGGCGGTGGTCAACCAGCACGGCATGTCGAGCGCGCATGCGACCTTCGTCGCGACCGACCAGCTGCCGCTGTTCGAAGCAGCGGGCTGGCTGATCCGCGCGGGCACGCAGTTTCACTGGGCGAACGACGGCTATACGAGCTTCGACGATTTCCTCGCCGCGCTGGCCAGCCGCAAGCGCAAGGCGATCCGCAAGGAACGCAGCTGCGCGGTCGAGGGGCTGACGATCCGCCACGTCACTGG
The DNA here is from genome assembly GCF_001556185.1 of Sphingomonas sp. CCH10-B3. Taxonomy (GTDB): domain Bacteria; phylum Pseudomonadota; class Alphaproteobacteria; order Sphingomonadales; family Sphingomonadaceae; genus Sphingomonas; species Sphingomonas aquatica. The sequence continues at coordinate 78,033 of NZ_LSIJ01000028.1, forward strand.
CAGCGACCTGACCGAGGCCGATTGGGACGCCTTCTGGGTCTTCTATCAAGATACCGGCGCCCGCAAATGGGGCTCCCCCTATCTTACACGCCCCTTCTTCTCGCTGCTGGGGGAGCGGATGGGCGACCGCGTGTTGTTGATGCTGGCCGAGCGCGGCGGGCGGCCGATTGCGGGCGCGCTCAACCTGATCGGCGCCGACACGCTCTATGGTCGTTATTGGGGCTGCACCGAGGACGTACCCTTCCTCCATTTCGAGCTGTGCTATTATCAGGCGATCGAGGCAGCGATCGCGCGCGGGCTGAAATTCGTCGAGGCCGGCGCGCAGGGCGAACACAAGCTCGCGCGCGGCTATGCGCCGGTCACGACCTGGTCGGCGCATTACTTGCCCGATCGCAATTTCCGCCGGGCCGTCGCCGATTTCCTGTTGCGGGAGCGCGAAGCCGTCGCCGCCGACCAGGAATATCTCGGCGCTATGACTCCATTTCGGAAGGCGGCGGAGGCGTAATCAGGTCGCGGGTCAGCTCGGGGCCGGGCTTGCCGTGGTCGATCTTGAACAGCGCGCTGGTGCCGTCGCGCCACACGGGAATCAGCCCTTGCTCCAGCCGCTTCTCATAGGGCGGCGGGATGATCAGCCAGACATAATCGAACGCCTCGCGCGGGAAGCGCGCCAGGCTGCGCCCGATCGGCCGCCACCATTCGCGCGGGCATTGCTGGTAGGTCACCAGCTGCGACGGGTCGTGCGAATAGCGCGCGGCGGGGCGATATTTGGTGACCAGCAACTGCGCGCCCGCCATCGACCATTGATCGTTCGAATAGGCCATTTTGCGTTCGAGTGCGAGCGCGGGCAGGTGCTGCAACCGGCTCATGAACCATTCGCTGTGGCACGTTTCGCCGACGAAGCTGACCAGCCGCGCGCCTTCGGGCAAATGGTCGAGCGCCTTCAGCTCGCGGTCATAGCTGTTGCTGTAGAAATAGAAGCTCGCGGTATTGCCCGCGATCCGCACGAGGAAGAAGGCGAGGCCGAGCGCGGCCACCGTCATCGTGCCGCGGATCGACAGGCCGGGCTTGGGGCGCAGGCCGATCATCGCAATCGCGATCATGAAGGGCGCGAGCCGCATATCGGCATAGGCCGAGCCGAACACGATGCGCGGCAGCAGGATGAACACCGCCAGCAGGAACAGCGCCGACAGCAGCAGGTTGCGCGAATATTCGATGTTGGGATCGCGCACGCCCTTGAAGATGATGAGGTAGAGGACGGCAGTCGAGGCGATGTCGAATGCCTGCCAGCGGTCGCGGATCGGCATCGTCAGCCAGCTGATCTTGGCGCGCAGGTTGAACCAGTCGCCGGTCTGCCCCTTCACGTCGGCGCCGCTGCGCCACGCGACCATCAGCGCGATCGGCAGCGCGAGCGGCAGGCAGCCGATGCCGGCACGTATCCATGCGCCCAGCCAGTGCGTCGCCCGCTCGCCCCAGCCGTTGGACGTTTCGGGCAACCGGTCGTGCTGGCGGATCATCTCCGCCGAAAAGGCCATCACGCCGAGGAAACCCCAGCCGAAGGTGTGGCACACCCACAGCGCGCAGCTGAGCGGCACGAAGATTACCGCGCGCAAACCGAAGCGATTGTGGCGCGCCAGCCACAGCCACAGCCCGAACAGATTTAGCGCGAGCGCCATCGACAGCGCGAAATTGACGAAGCCGAAATGCAGGGGGAAGCTATAGGCAAGCGGGAGTGCGAACAGCGCGGTCGCGGGTACCCGGCCATGGACTTCGCGCGCGATCCACAGCAGGCCGGTAACGGTCAGTACCGGAATGCTGATCACCAGCAGCTTGACCGCCAGTTCCAGCCCGAAAATCGGTGCCAGCGGGATGATGAGGAGATCAAAGCCGAGATTGCCGATCAGCGACCATTTGAAATCATACCAGTCGAGCAGCCACGGCGCCTGTTCCCCTGACAATTGCACGCGGTAACGACCCATGTGCCCGGGCAAGTCGACCAGTGGCGGAATCGTCGGCCACAGCAAGGGAATGGCCGCAATCGCCGCCATCGCGACGACGAACCAGCGCGTTTGCCACCAGTGGATTTTGCCCTCCATCCGCGCGCTCTAGTCTGCGCGGGGGGCTTCCCGCAAGCGCGGTGCAACGCGCCACAGCTTCGCCCCCGATGCGGTGGCGACGGGGGTGAGCCAGCCGGGCGCCTTGTCGGCGCGCAGCCGGCCCAAGAGGCGGTGCGGATCATTGACGAGCGGGCGGTCGAGTTCGGCGAAATCGCCGGGGCAGAGCAGGACATAATCGGCCCGCCACTTCGCGGCGATCGCCTGCGCGGCTTGGGGGCTGCCAAGGAAAAAGCGGTACATCGCGGCGTTGCCGCCATTGTTGCGGTGATAGGGGGCGGCGATCATCCGGTGCGGCCCCGCCGCAATCGCATAAGCCCCGACATCGATCGGCGCCATCACCGTCCCGGTCGGCAGCGCGGCGAGCGCGGCTTGCGGGTTGCAGGCGGCACTCGGCGTGCCGGTTGGCGCGAAGGCTTGCGCGGCGATTGGATAGAGCATCCCTGCCGAACCGAGCCATGCGCCCGCCAGCCACAGCGCCCCGCGCGTGCGCGCTTCGCCGATCGCGACTGCCAGCGCAGGGGTGCCGAGGATGACGCCGGCATAGACGCCGCGCAGTTCGAAACAGGCGACCGCAAAAGCGGCAAGCTGGAGCGCGAGTAGCAGCGCCCAACCGCGCTGCTGGCGCTGCCAGACCTGCCACAAGGTCGCCGCGATCCCGGCGATCAGCAGCCCGGCATAAGCGACGGCGGTGGCGAAGGGCGCCGCGAACAACGATTGCGCTTCACCGACGTGATCGAGCCACAGCCGCGCGACCAGCGGGTCGACCGCGCCATAGGGATTCGCACAGCCATGCGCGATCGGCAGCAGCGGCAGCGCGATCATGCCGCCCGCCATCAGGCTCGCCGCCGCCCGCAGTGACCGTGTGGCCAGCAGCGGCGTAGCCAGGCTCAGCACCAGCGGGGCCACCGCGCCGATCTGCGCCGCCATCCACACGGTGCTGGTGAAGCTGTCGCAGGCGGCATAGCCCCAGTCGGTCGTGGCAAAGATTGTCGCGCCAAGTGCCAATGTGCCGCTCAGGCCCGTTCCGAGCCCGGCTAGCTGTCCGGACGCGCCGCCGCGACCAAACCACCAGCCGACCCATACGGACAGCGAGACGAGGCTCAGAACCGGCGCCATCTCCATGCCCACGATCAGGCTCGCGCCCGTCGCGACGCCAGCCACAATCCCGCTCGCCCAACCGGGCGTCGCGAGCAACGCGCGCACGGCAACCAGCACCAGCACAATCTGCAAGCCGTGGTGATCGATCCGCCCCGGCGCGAACAGGGTGGTGACGGGATAGGCGACGCCTGCGACGATGATTGCGGTGCGCGCTGCGTCGGGCGCCAGCTTGCGGGTGATGCTCGCGACCAGCGCCAGCGCCGCGCCGAACAGCGCGAGTGGCCAGGTGGTGACGGCGGCGATTTCAGCGGCATGGGGGCCGATCAGCGGGCGCAGCAGCGCTATGATCGCCGCAGGGACCAGATCAGGCAACCGAGACCAATGCATCGCGAGACCGCCCGCCAGCCGGTGCTGCCGCACATCCGCAAACGCCTGCCCGCCGAGCCAGTCGCGGATCTGCTGCAACCGCATCGCATCATCGGTATCGGGGAGCCGCAGCGCCGACAGGTTCCCCCAATCGCGCGCCGCCCAGGCAAGGCCGAGCAGCAGTGCGAAGGCGAAGGCGATCAGCAGGTCGCCGCGATCTGCCCGGTGGTGCTGCGAAGTCCCCATGGCACCGGGGTAGCGGCGCCGTGGTTAATGCGGGGTTTCGCCGTCACCCCTGATCCCGCCGCCCCAGCAGCCGCAGCCGCAGCGCATTGAGCTTGATGAACCCCGCCGCGTCGCGCTGGTCATAGGCGCCCTGATCGTCCTCGAAGGTCACGACCTTTTCCGAATAGAGCGAATAGGGCGACTTGCGGCCGATCACATAGACGCCGCCCTTGTAGAGCTTGAGCCGCACCGTGCCCGTCACCTTCAACTGGCTGTGGTCGATCGCCGCCTGCAGCATCTCGCGCTCGGGCGAGAACCAGAAGCCGTTGTACAGCAGCTCGGCATAGCGCGGCGCGAATTCGTCCTTCAGATGCGCCGCCCCGCGATCGAGCGTGAGCTGTTCGATCCCGCGGTGGGCGAGGTGATAGATGGTGCCGCCCGGCGTCTCGTACATGCCGCGCGACTTCATACCGACGAAGCGGTTCTCAACCAGATCGAGCCGTCCGATGCCGTGACGGCGGCCGAGTTCGTTGAGCGCGGTCAGCAGGCTCGCGGGCGACATCCCCTCGCCGTTGAGCGCGACGCCGTCGCCGCGCTCGAAATCGATCGTGATCACCTCGGGCGCGTCGGGCGCGTCCTCGGGGTTCACCGTGCGCGAATAGACGTAATCGGGCACTTCGTCCCACGGATCCTCGAGCACCTTGCCCTCGCTCGAGGTGTGCAGCAGATTCGCGTCGGTCGAAAACGGCGCTTCGCCGCGCTTGTCCTTGTTGACCGGAATCTGGTGCGCCTCGGCGAATTCGATCAGCTTGGTGCGGCTGGTCAGGTCCCATTCGCGCCACGGCGCGATCACCTTGATGTCGGGCGCGAGCGCATAATAGCCGAGCTCGAAACGGACCTGGTCATTGCCCTTGCCGGTCGCGCCGTGGCTGACGGCATCGGCGCCGACTTGCCGCGCGATCTCGATCTGCCGCTTGGCGATCAGCGGCCGCGCGATCGACGTGCCGAGCAGGTACAGCCCCTCGTACAGCGCGTTGGCGCGCATCATCGGGAACACGTAATCCTTGACGAAAGTCTCGCGCAGATCGTCGATGAAGATATGCTCGGGGCGGACGCCCGCCATCTCGGCCTTCTTGCGCGCGGGCTCGAGTTCCTCGCCCTGGCCCAGATCGGCGGTGAAGGTCACCACCTCGCAATTATAGGTCTGCTGGAGCCACTTCAGGATCACGCTGGTGTCGAGCCCGCCCGAATAGGCAAGGACGACTCGATTGATCTGGTCGGTCATGGCAAACTCCTGAAGGCGAGAAAGCGGCGCGTGTTACGAAGCCGCGGGCGCGTGCGCAAGCGACTAGGGGGAAGCCATGGCCAAGGCAAACAAGACCGTCGAAACCGACGCAAGCGTCGAAGATTTTCTCGGCAAGGTCGAAGTGCCGCAGCGCGTTGCCGATGCCCGTGTCCTGATCGACCTGATGGCGCGCATTTCGGGCGAGCCGCCCAAGCTGTGGGGCCCGTCGATCATCGGCTTCGGCAGCGTCCATTATCGCTACGAAAGCGGGCGCGAGGGCGACATGCCGGCAATCGCCTTTTCCCCGCGCAAGGCCGAACTGGTGCTCTATGTCGGCGCGGGCACGCCGAATATCGCCGCGCTGCTCCCGGAATTGGGCAAGCACAAGACGGGGAAGGCTTGCCTCTACGTCAAGAAGCTCGCCGATGTCGACGACGCCGTCCTGGAAGCGGTGGTACGGACGGCGTGGGAAAATCGGCTGGCGAATGCGCCAGCGTAACGGCTCGCTTCGACCGCTTTTGCTACCGCCTGGGCAAGTTTGTTTCGCAGTCGCAATATACTGATAGATTGCAAATTATCCGACCCGCTACCCGAGACGATGTTCGTGTCGGGAGCCTTCGTGATGCCGCAGCAAGACCAAGTGAGCGATATGTTGCCCGATGTTGCGGCGGGATGGCGCCCGTTCCGCGTGGCGCGCGTGGCCGATGAAAGCAGCGTGATCCGCTCCTTTTATCTGGAACCGGTCGATGGCGGGACGCTTCCTCCCGCGGCGGCCGGCCAGCATCTGCCGATCCGCCTCGACATTCCCGGTGCCGATGGTCCGGTCATCCGCACTTACACGATTTCGGGTGCCTCGATCACCGGACATTACCGCCTGAGCGTGCGCAAGCTGGGCTTGGCCTCGACCTATTTGCACGAACAAGCCGCCCCGGGTACGATCATCGGCGCCAAGCCACCGGCGGGCGATTTCATCATCGACGACCAGGTGGAGCACACGGCCGTGCTGGTTGCGGCGGGCGTCGGCATTACGCCGATGCTGGCGATGCTGCACCATCTTGTCGCGGGCGAAGTGGCCGGGCGACCGATGCGGCCCGCTGTGCTGTTCTACGCGGCCCGCTCGCTGGCAGAGCGCGCCTTCGACGCCGAACTGGCCGTGTTGCGCGAACAATCCGGCGGCAAGCTGCGACTGGTCCGGCTGCTGCAGATTACCGACGACGCCGAAGCGGGGCGCGATCATGACGAAACCGGCTTTCTCGACGCGAGCATGTTCCAGCGTCACCTCGGCTTTGGTCGCCATGACTTTTATCTGTGCGGGCCGCCGCCGTTCATGCAGGCAGCCTATGGCGCGCTCCGCGGGCTGGGCGTTGCGGACGGCGCGATTTTTGCCGAGGCATTTGGTCCGGCCTCGCTCCAGCGGACGCCCGATGCGGCTGCGCCGACCGCACCCCAACCGGTTGCAGCAACTGGCCCTGCCCTGGTGACCTACCAGCCAACGGGCACCGAGGCGCGCTGGGCACCCGGTGCCGGCAGTCTGCTCCAACTCGCCGAGGCGGCGGGTCTGAAGCCCGAATTCGGCTGCCGCGAAGGTGCCTGTGGCGCGTGCAAAAGCAAGCTGGTTCAAGGCGAGGTCGCCTATTTCCGGACCACCAGCGCAGCGCATGGCGCCGATGAAGTGCTGATCTGCAGCGCCGTGCCCGCGGCCGGCGCGGCGGGCGACGCGCCGTTGGTCATCGCCCTCGGCTAGGCAGGCTCAGCCGCGCATCGCCCGCTCGGCTTCACCCATGTAATTGCGGGTGATCGGCAGCGTGTGGCGGTTGCGGGC
>NZ_LSIJ01000029.1 GCF_001556185.1 Sphingomonas sp. CCH10-B3
CCCCAGGTCAGCCCTGCCAGCCGGGGCGTTACCCCGCCATAACTGTCGAGTGCGAAGATCGCTGCCGGGGTTTCGGTCGCGATCGGCAGGATCATGATGTCGCCGTCGAGCCTGGCGTCGAGTGCGGCGAGCGAGGCCGCGCCTTCGGCCTTGGGCAGGACGATGCCGTCAGGCCGTGCGGGGAGCACGGCCGCAAGATCATCGTCGGCCAGCCCCGAATCGAGCGGGTTGATCCGCACGAAGAGTGTCGTCGAGCGCGGCCGGCCTAGGAACTCGGCTACCGCAGTGCGCGCGCCTGACTTGTTCGCGAGCGCCACCGAATCCTCGAGGTCGAGGATGAGCGCATCGGCCCCCAATGTCAGCGCCTTCGCCATGCGTTCGGGCCGGTCCCCGGGGACAAACAGCAAGGATCGCAAGCGTGGCATCGGATTGGCCTTATTCCACCGGCAGCGGCAGCGCCAGCACCGCGTGACGGGGCAAGGCTTGCCACAAGATCACCGATCAGCCACGCTCCGCCAGTTTCCGCTCCCACGCCAGCGCATGCGCGACGATCGTGTCGAGATCGTCGAGCTTCGGCCGCCATGGCAGGGTCGCCAGAATCCGCGCATTGTCCGCGGTCAGCGCATCGGGGTCGCCCGCGCGGCGGCCTTCGTAGCGGCGCTCGATCTTAACGTTGGTCACCCGGTCGACCGCGTCGAGCACGTCGTTGACCGAATAGCCGCGCCCATAGCCGCAGTTCATCGTGTGGCTCTCGCCCGGTCGCGCCATCAGCAGGTCGAGTGCGTGGACGTGCGCCGCCGCCAGATCGCTCACATGAATGTAATCGCGCACGCCGGTGCCGTCGGGCGTCGCGAAATCGGTGCCGAAGATGCTGACATGGCCGCGCTTGCCGGTCGCCGCTTCGACCGCGACCTTGATCAGATGCGTCGCGCCCGCTGTCGACTGGCCCGACCGCCCCTCCGGATCGGCACCTGCGACGTTGAAATAGCGCAGCGCGCAGTAATTGATCGGATGCGCCGCGGCGACATCGGCGAGCATATGCTCGGTCATCAGCTTCGACATGCCATAGGGATTGATCGGGCGTTTGGGCATGTCCTCACGCACCGGCACCACTTCGGGAATGCCATAGGTCGCCGCCGTCGACGAAAAGATGAAATGCGGCACGCCACAGGCGACCGCGCTTTCGATCAGCGAGCGGCTCGCGGCGGTGTTGTTGCGGTAATATTTTAGCGGGTCGCTGACCGATTCAGGGACCACCACCGATCCGGCGAAATGCATGATCGCGCGGACATCATGCTCGCGCATCACGTCGCGCACCGCCGCGTCCTCGATGTTTGCCTGCACCAGCGTCGCGCGGCAGTCGACTGCCCAGTCAAAGCCGGTGACGAGATTGTCGACCACCACCACCCGGTGCCCCGCGTCGCACAGCGCCAGCACCGCGTGGCTGCCGATATAGCCCGCCCCGCCCGTCACCAGTATCGCGCCGTCCATCCTTGGTCCTTCCCGATTGCGTGCCGCGCCCGCGCTCCTATCTAATGCGCAGAGAGATTAAAGGAGCAATTGATGGCCACGGAAATCGCGACGCTTGCCGGCGGGTGCTTCTGGTGCACCGAAGCGGTGTTCAACGACGTGATCGGCGTCGAAAAGGTCGAAAGCGGCTATATCGGCGGCCATGTCCCCAACCCGACCTATCGCCAGGTCTGCGGCGGCGACACGGGGCATGCGGAAGCGATCCGGGTGACGTTCGACAATGACGTGGTCAGTTATGGCGACATCCTCGACATGTTCTTCGCAACGCACGACCCGACGACGCTCAATCGCCAGGGCAATGACGTCGGCACGCAATATCGCTCGGCGATCTTCCCGCATTCGGACGAGCAGCGGATCGAAGCGAAAGCCGCGATGCAGCGCGCCGCCTCCGGCTGGCCCGCGCCAATCGTGACGACGATCGAGCCCTTAAGCGAATGGTATGTGGCGGAGGATTACCACCAGGAATATTGGGACGGCGAAGGCCAGCGGAATCCGTACTGCATCGCGGTGATCCCGCCCAAGCTCAACAAGCTGCGCAAGAGCTTTGCGGCGCGATCGAAGTCGGCGCAGGCAGTGGGGTGAAGGTTCTTGGTCCTTCCCCACTGTCGTCGGGGAAGGCGGGGTAAACGCCCTTACCGCGCATCCCCCTCGATAGGCGGCTTCGGCAGCGCGTCCGCGCCCAGCGCCTTGTACGCGATCCCGCCAAGCGCGCCGCCCAGGATCGGGGCGACCCAGAACAGCCACAGCTGCTCCACTGCCCAGCCGCCGACCAGCAGCGCGGGGCCCGTCGAGCGCGCGGGATTGACCGAGGTGTTGGTCACCGGAATGCTGATCAGGTGGATGAGCGTTAGCCCGAGGCCAATCGCGATCGGCGCGAAGCCGGCAGGCGCACGGCCGTCGGTTGAGCCCATGATGATGATCAGGAAGAAAAAGGTCATCACCACTTCGGTCACGAAACCCGCGACCATCGAATATTGGCCCGGCGAATGCGCGTCGAAGCCGTTGGCGGCAAAGCCGCTCGCGACCAGATCGAACCCCGGCTTGCCGCCCGCGATTACTGCGAGCACGACGGCGCCGACCGCTGCGCCCAGCACTTGCGCGATCACATAGAGCGGCACGTCCTTCGCCGGGAAGCGTCCGCCCGCGACCAGCCCGATCGTCACCGCCGGGTTGAGGTGGCAGCCCGAGATATGGCCGATCGCATAGGCCATCGTCAGCACAGTGAGGCCAAAGGCGAGCGACACGCCCGCCAGGCCGATCCCGACTTGTGGGAACGCCGCCGCCAGCACCGCGCTGCCGCAGCCGCCCAGCACCAGCCAGAAAGTCCCGATGAATTCCGCAAGGCCCCGCCGCGCCACGTCCATTGCCCAACTCCCCCCGAAGCAGGCGTAAAGCTATAACCCGTTTCGGTGACGGTCGGAAGTCAGTGCGCGGCGCGCGCGAGCCGGTCGTTGATGGCGGCGCCCAGCCCTTCGTCGGGCACCGGCGCCACCGCGATGCGCGGCTTGGCGCTGGCGTCGGCGCCGTGGAGCGTGTCGAACAGGTTTGCCGCTGCCTCGATCAGGTCACCGGTCGCCGACAGCGTGTCGTCACCGGGGACGGGTCCGAAACCGATCAGCCATTCGTCGGCGCTCGCTACGTCTGCGTGGAGCCGCAGCGGCTTGGCCGGCGCATAATGGCTGGCGAGCTGGCCCGGCGCGATAATGCCGCCAACCGCATTGGCGAGCGGCTGGCCGAGCACTGCCGCGACTGCTGCTGCGGTGATCGGCCCCGGGCGCAAGAGGCGCGGCGCCTCGCCGGTCATGACGATCGTCGATTCGAGCCCCTCAGGGCACGGCCCGTCGTCGAGCACCAGCGGGATGCGGCCTTCGAGGCTCATCAGCACATGCGCGGCGCGGGTAGGACTGATGCCGCCGCTCGCATTGGCGGATGGCGCCGCGAGCGGCTTGCCCGATGCTTCGATGAGGCCCTGGATCGCGCGGTGGGCGGGTATGCGAATCGCGATTGTAGGCAGCCCGGCAGTGGTGAGCGACGCGATCCCTGAATCCTTCCGCGCGGGCAGCACTAACGTCAGTGGTCCCGGCCAGAACGCCTCAGCCAGCGCGCGTGCGCCTGCATCGAACACTGCGAGCGCCTCGGCGGCGGCAAGGCTTGCGACATGCACGATCAGCGGGTTGAAGCTCGGGCGTCCCTTGGCGGCGTAGATGGCAGCAACCGCGCGTGGGTTGGTCGCATCGGCGGCAAGGCCATAGACCGTCTCGGTCGCAACCGCGACCGGATGGCCCTCGGCAATCAATCTGGCGGCTTCCGCCAATGCGGCTGCGTCGAAAGCCCGGCAGCGTGTGGCGAAGGAATTTGTTGCGTCCACACGCGCGAGCTATAGCGATGATTGGCTTTCGACAAGAGAGGATGAACATGCCCTTCACTGCCGCCGTCGCCGATCAGCGTTTCGTTCTGGATCATGTCGTGCGCCTAGGCGAAATCGCCGCGAGCGATCGCTTTGCTGCCGCCAGCCCCGATGTCGTCGATGCCGTGCTCGAAGGTGCAGGCGCCTTTGCGGAAGGCGAATGGGCGCCGCTCAGCCGGTTGGGCGACACGGTCGGGGCAAAGTGGACGCCGGACGGCGTGGTGATGCCCGAAGGCTTTGGCGCGGCCTATCAGGCCTATGTCGAGGGCGGCTGGGGCACGATCGGCGTGCCGGAGGAGTTCGGCGGGCAGGGCCTGCCCTTCGTGCTGCAGACCGCGGTACTCGAGACTTTGGGTGCGGCGAACATGGGCTTTGCGCTCTGCCCGACGCTGACGGTCGGCGCGATCGAGGCGCTGGGGCATCATGGTAGCCCCGAGCAACAGGCACTCTACCTGCCGCATCTGGCGACCGGCGCGTGGACCGGCACGATGAACCTCACCGAGCCGCAGGCGGGCAGCGATGTCGGTGCTGTCCGCAGCAAGGCCGAGCCGCGCGGCGACGGGAAGTGGTCGATCACGGGGCAGAAAATCTACATTTCATTTGGCGACCACGACATGGCCGAGAATATCGTCCACCTCGTGCTCGCGCGCACGCCCGATGCCCCGCCGGGGACCAAGGGACTGTCGCTGTTCCTGGTGCCCAAATACCGGCTCGATGCCGAGGGCAAGCCGGGCGTGCTCAACGACGTCCGCGTCGTCTCGATCGAGCATAAGTTGGGCTTGCATGCCTCGCCCACCTGCGTGCTCAGCTTCGGCGACAATGGCGATTGCATCGGCGAGTTGATTGGGCCGGAACTGGGCGGCATCCGCGCGATGTTCACGATGATGAACAACGCGCGACTCAATGTCGGCCTGCAGGGCGTGCAGATCGCCGAGCGCGCGACCCAGCATGCGGTCGCCTATGCCCGCGAGCGCATCCAGTCCGCGCGCGCCGGGGGTGGGCGCGAGCCGGTCGCGATCATCGAGCATCCCGATGTCCGCCGCATGCTGATGCGGATGAAGGCGCAGACGCAGGCGGCGCGCGCGCTCGTCTATCTGGCGGCAGGCGAAGTCGACCGGGCGACGCTCGGGGTGCCGGGCGCGCAGGCGCGGGTCGATCTGCTGACGCCGCTCGCCAAGGCGCATGGCACCGACATCGGCTGCGAAGTATCGTCGCTTGCCATCCAGGTGCATGGCGGCATGGGCTATGTCGAGGAAACCGGCGTCGCGCAGTTCTTCCGCGATGCGCGGATCACGCCGATCTACGAAGGCACCAACGGCATCCAGGCCGCCGATCTGGTCGGGCGCAAGCTCAGCATGGACAATGGCGGGGTGATGCTCGGGCTGATCGACGAAATGCGCAGGGACGCACAGGATGCGGGGCTGCGCGGGCTGATCGATGCGTGTGATGAGGTTGCACGGCGGCTGCTGACGGCGGACGTCGATGACCGGCTGGCGGCGAGCTATCCCTTCCTGACGATGCTCTCGACCGCGGTGTGCGGCTGGCTGATGGAAGCGCAGGGCCGCGCGGCGGCGAATGCCGACGGCGATCCCGAATATCTCGCGATGAAGCGTGCCGTCGCCGATTTCTATGTGGCCCAAATCGTGCCCGAAGCACTGGGGCTGAAGGCGGCAGCAATGGCGTCGGCGGCGCAGCTTTACGCGCTTGAGCCGACGGCGTTCGCGGCGTGAGCGACTGGTCGTGGGTCCCGCCCGCCGACAGCGGGATCCGCGTCCGGATGCAGCCCGCAGGTGGCATCGACTTCGAACTCGCCGAACTCGACGCAGCGGACGGCGGCACCGACCGGCTGGCGCTGTGCCTGCACGGCTTCCCTGAACTCAACTTCAGCTGGCGTTACCAGATGCCGCTGCTCAGCGCGCTTGGCTGGCGGGTATGGGCGCCGAACATGCGCGGCTATGGCGCTTCGTCGCGGCCGGACGGAATCGAGGCGTACCGGCTCGACACGCTCGCCGCCGATGTCGCCGCGCTGATCGATGCCAGCGGCGCGCGTGAAGTGATGCTGGTCGCGCATGACTGGGGCGCGATCGTCGCCTGGCATTTCGCGATCAAGCGGCTGCGTCCGCTCGCCCGGCTCGTCATCATGAATGTGCCGCACCCGATGGTGACCCGACGCGAGCGTAGCAATTGGCGGCAAATGGCCATGAGCTGGTATGTCTTCTTCTTCCAGCTGCCATGGCTGCCCGAATTCGGGTTGAGGCAGAGCGGCGCGCGGCGCATCGCCGGGGCCTTCACAGGTATGGCAATCGACAAGGCGCGCTTCCCTACCGAAGTCACCGATGTCTATCGCGCGGCGGCGCTGCGGCCGGGCGCGTTGACGGCCATGGTCAATTACTATCGCGCGTTGCTGAAGACGCCCGATTATGCCGATATCGGCGATGGCCGCGTCGAAACGCCGACGCTGATGATCTGGGGCGAGGAAGACAAGGCACTCGGCATCTGGTGTACCGAGGGCGTCGAGCAATGGGTGCCGAAGCTGACGCTGCACCGCCTGCCGGGCGTGTCGCACTGGGTCCAGCAGGAAGCCCCCGAGGCCGTCAATAAGCTACTCGGCGACTGGCTCGCGCAACCACTCCCGGCCTGACGGCTTCAGGCCGCGCGCGCGAACTGGCCGCGCGAGGGCATGCCGCCGGCCGCAATCGGCAAGGCAGTGGCGCAAAAGGCGCATTCGGCAGTCATTCGACCGACGTACCAATGCGATTTCCCGCACCCCGGGCAAGGATTGGCGCCGTCGAGGCGAAAGGCCGGTCGAAAACCCGATCGACCGAGTTGAATAGGCGAGTGCAACATTTGCGGCTCCCAATGCTTCAATGGTCTAAAGCACGATGAACCGTATCCGGTTCCCGATGAACCGTTGATTTATGTACGCGACCGGAAATTTGACGCGAAGAACTCAGGCTAACTCGCCGTTGAGCAATTCGTCGGCATCGAGCCCGAGCAGATCGATCTGAGCGCGCACCTTGGGCCAGACCGAATCGATAAAGTGCGTGCGTTCGGCATGGCGGAGTTTTTCGGCCGCGCCCGCCAGCACAAACATGCCAACCCCACGCCGGACCTCGACATAGCCGTCGTCCTGGAACCGCTGATAGGCCTTGGCGACGGTGAGCGGATTGGCGCCATGTTCGGCCGCCAGCGCCCGCACCGATGGCAGTTGATCGCCCGCCTTGAAATCGCCGCGCAGAACCGCAGCGGCGATATATTGCCGGAGCCGGATATAGACCGGGCTGTCTTCGCTGTTCAGGGCCGTCATGCTGCCTTAATACACCAATTGCTCGCCGGGTCCACCCCCTAACCGTCCCAGCGGGAGACCAGCCTGCCCGGATCGGGGCGCGCGCGCTCCTCGACCGGCTGGCCGGGAGTGCCGATGAAGACGAAGCCGGCGACGCGTTCGGGCGCCGATCCGAAGGCATCGCGCACCGCGTCCGAATAGGCCGCCCAGCCGGTCAGCCAGCCGCCGACGAACCCCATCGCGTGCGCGGCATGGAGCAGGTTCATGCACGCCGCCCCAGCCGACAGCTCCTGCTCCCACAGCGGGATATGGCTTTCGGGCCGCGGCGACGACAGGACGACCACCAGCGTCGGCGCCTGCCGCGCAAAACTCTCCATCGCCTCAATCTCGAGCCGCGCGGCCTGCGGGCGCTCGGCGCGATACGCGGTGACGATCACTTCGGCGAGCCGGTCGCGCTGGTCGGCGTCGACGATCACGAACCGCCAGGGGGCGAGCTTGCCGTGATCGGGGGTGCGCATCGCAACGGCGAGCATGGCGTCGAGTTGCGCGGCATCGGGGCCGGGCGCGACCATATCGCGCGGGCGCCCCGAGCGGCGGGTGGCGAGCAGGGAAAGCGGAGAGGTACTATCGTTGAGCATGACGGCGTCGATACCGCCTAAACCGGCCATTTACAGCCCCGCGTTTGCCGTTAGTGTCGCGACCTTTGCCGCCACATAAGAAGCGGCAGGGACATCAGGGCCAGTTTGGGGAGCGTATCAATGACCGACAGCAGCAGCGGCGCCGCGCACGGCGGCGTGCCAGAGGGCAAGACCTGGTTCGGCCACCCGGTGCAACTCGCGCGCTTGTTCACGACCGAAGCGATGGAACGCTTTGGCTATTACGGCATGCGCGCGCTGCTGACGCTCTATCTGGCGCAGCATTTCCTGTTCAGCGACACCACGACGACCGGCATTTATGGAGGCTTCACCGCGCTCGTGTACCTCACGCCGCTGATCGGCGGGCTGATGGCCGACCGCTTCCTTGGCTCGAAGCGCTCGGTCAAATTCGGCGCGGTCATGATGTCGCTCGGCTATCTGACGCTCTGCTTTGGCGGCCAGCCGGCCAAGCCGTTCGCGACGATCGACGGCCAGCGTTACGAAGTCACCGTCAAGGGCAGCGGCGACGCCCGCCAGCAGTTCGTGGTCGACGGCGGTAGCGAACTGCAGATCAAGGGCAATGAAGACAAGACCGTCTCGCTGCTCGGCACAGACGGCAAGGAAGCCCGCCGCATCGCCGCCGGGGGCTTCGAAGCGGGCGGCGATCGCGCGCCCCTTTCGGTGTTCCTGCTGTTGATCGGGTTGGCGCTGGTGACGATCGGTAACGGCTTCTTCAAGCCCAACATCTCGACGATGGTCGGCGCGCTCTATGCGCAGGGCGATCGGCGCCGCGATGCCGGGTTCACCATTTTTTACATGGGCATCAATCTCGGGTCGCTGTTCTCGCAGATCCTGTGTCCGCTGCTTGCCGTCGGCATGGGCAGCTGGGGTGGGCTCGGCTGGTGGGCGGGCTTTGCGCTTGCCGCCACCGGCATGCTGATTTCGTGGACGTTGATCCAGTTCGACGGCGGTCGCCTCGACGGCATCGGTGATCGCCCTGCGGACGCACCGACCAACCGCGATTTCCTGATTTATGGCGGGGCGATTCTGGCGATTCCGGTCGTGTGGTTCCTGTTTTCGAACCTGATGAGCTACGTCCGCCCCGAGGCGGGAGCGGGTATCGTCGGGTATTTCCTCGGCCTGCCGATCATGGGCAAGATCATGTTCGGCACGTTCCTGATCAGCGTGCCCGGCATCCTGATCTGGGCGCGGCTGAAAGGATCGACGCAGGAATTCCAGATGATGCTGGCAGCGATGGTGCTCATCACCTTCAACACCGTGTTCTGGACCCTGTTCGAACAGGCGGGATCGTCGCTGACGCTGTTTGCCGATCGCAATACTGATTTGTCGGTGTTCGGGTGGTTCTCGATCTCGGCGGGGCAGACGCAGTTTTTCAACGCGCTGTTCATCGTGCTGCTTGCGCCGCTGTTCAGTGTGATGTGGAACGCGATGGCCAAGAGCGGTATCGAGCCGACGATTCCGATCAAGTTCGCGATCGCGCTGATGGCGGTGGGTGGCGGGTTCCTGTTCCTCGTCTGGGGATCGCAATTCGCCGGCCCCGATTTCAAGGTCGGGCTTTGGTGGCTGGCGGGGCTCTACCTGATCCACTCGATCGCTGAGCTGTGCATTTCGCCGGTCGGGCTGTCGATGATCACTAAATTGTCGATTGCGCGCGTCGTCGGGCTGATGATGGGCGTGTGGTTCCTGTCGATCGCGGTTGCGCAATATGTCGCCGGGATCGTCGCGCAGTTTGCCAGCGTCGAGACGGTCGGCGGACAAGTGACCAACCTCAAGGTCAGCCTCGACACCTATGTCGGCGTGTTCACGACGATCGCCGAAGTGTCGATCGCGCTGGGCGTGTTGCTGCTGGTGCTGTCCTTCCCGCTCAAGAAGTGGATGCACGGCGTCAAGTGATCGGCTAGCGTCTGCCCGGGCACCAACGGGAGAGACGATATGGACGGTACGATGATGGTCGCACTCGCGGTCGCGCTCTTCGTGGGCAGCCATTTGCTGCTGTCGCATCCCTTGCGCGCGCCGCTGGTGAAGGCGCTCGGCAACGGCGGGTTTACGGGCGTCTATGCCGTGGTTGCGCTCGCGAGCCTGTGGTGGATCAGCAAGACCTACAAGGATGCGCCGCCGACTGACCCACTCTGGGCTGTCGGCGATGGGCTGTGGGCGGTCGCCAGCGTGATCATGCTGGTGGCGAGCGTGCTGCTGGTCGGCTCGCTGATCGGCAATCCGGCGATGCCCGGCATGGTCAAGACCGCACCGACGCAGGCGCGCGGCGTCTATGCCGTCACTCGCCACCCGATGCTGTGGTCGTTCGCGCTGTGGGGGCTGGCGCACATCATCGTCTATCCGATCGCGGCGAACCTGATCGTCGCGGGAGGGATTGCGGCGTTTGCGCTGGTGGGCGCCGCCGCGCTCGATGCAAAAAAGGCCAAGCTGGTCCCCGAACTTTGGACCCCGTGGAAGGCCGTGACGAGCTATGTGCCGTTTCAGGCGATTGCCGAGGGGCGCGCCAAGTTCGGCGGTTTTCGCCCGCATGATATCGCAGGCGGTTTGGTGATCTGGCTGGCGGCGACCTGGGCGCATATCCCCGCCGCGGGGATCGCGGCAGGCATCTGGCGCTGGCTCCTCTAGCCCTTCAGCAACGCATCGGCTTCGCTCGTTTCGGCGCCGCCGCCGACGCGCTCCGAAATCACCGTCGTCACCGCGACGTCCATCGTCACATTGCCGATCGTGCGGAAAATGTCGGGGATCGTCTCGACCGCGATCAGCAACCCGAGCGCTTCGATTGGCACCCCAATCGCCAGACAAATCGGCGCGACCCCGGCGTAGAAGGTAATCTGCCCCGGCAGCCCGACGCCGCTGAAGGTCGTGACCGTGGCAGCGCCCACGGCGGCGACATATTGGAACGGCGTCAGCTGAATGCCGTACCAATGCGCGATGTAGAGCGCGACCGCGAGGTTCATCGGCGGCGCCGTCACCCGGAACACCGCGACCGCAAGCGGCAGCACTACGCCTGACGTTTCGACCGGCACGCCCAGCGTCGCTGCCCCGCGCAGCATCGCCGGGAGCGAGGCAAGCGAACTCTGCGTGCTGATCGCGACCGCCTGCGCCGGCGCCACGCCGCGCGCAAAGGCGATCAGCCCGCGCCGCCCGCCGATCAGCGCCACCGGATAGGCAACCAGCCCGATCGTCGCGCCCACCGCCGACACGATCAGGATATAATGGAGCAGCGCCCCGACCGCGCCCGTCCCCGCCCGCGCGCCGACGACGAACGCCAGCGCGCCGACCCCGATCGGCGCCAGCCACAACACCCAGCCGACGATCACCAGCATCGCATCGGCAATCGCCTGGAAAAAGTCGGTCAGCGTCTTGCGCTGTTCGGCGGGCAGCCGGGTGATCGCGAACGCAAACGCCATGGTGAAGACGATCAGCGGCACGATCGCGTCGTTTGCGGCGGCCGCAATCGGATTGGTCGGCACGACCGATTTCATGAAGGCGCCGAGCCCTGGCACCTCGCCCACCTTCTGCGCGCCGCTCAGCGCTGCCTTCAGCGCCGCCGCCGATTGCTGTGGCAGCGGGAACAGCGCGAGATAGGCCGGGGTCAACACCGCCGCGAGCGCGGCGCCGCACATCAAAAAGCTCAGGAACAGCATCAGCGACCTTGCCGCGATCCGCCCCGACCGCGCGGTCTCTGCCGTCGCCGCGATCCCGGTGACGAGCAGCGATACCACCAGCGGCACGATCGTCATCCGCAAGCCGTTGAGCCACGTGTCGCCGATCGGCTGCGCAACCGCCACCGCGCCATCGACCCACGCGCCGCCGCTCGCCGCCGCCGCAATCCCGACGATCAGCCCCAAAATTAGCGATAGCAATATGCGGGTGGGTTGTGACATGCGGCCTCTTGTAAGGTCGTAAAACCCAACACCTGTCGCGCGGCTCCGCCCACGGCAAGCGAAATGAGCGATTGCAGATGGCAAGAAAATATTTCGGCACCGATGGCATCCGCGGCCTGACCAACATCTCCCCGATGACGGCCGAGATGGCGATGAAGGTCGGCATGGCCGCCGGTGCGCATTTCCGCCGCGGCGACCACCGCCACCGCGTCGTGATCGGTAAGGATACGCGGCTTTCGGGCTATATGCTCGAATCGGCGATGGTCGCGGGCTTCACCAGTGTCGGCATGGACGTGGTGCTGGTCGGGCCGATGCCGACCCCGGCGGTCGCGATGCTCACTCATTCGATGCGCGCCGACATGGGCGTGATGATTTCCGCCAGCCACAATCCCTTTGCCGATAACGGTATCAAGCTGTTCGGCCCCGACGGCTACAAGCTGTCCGACGCCGACGAAATGGCGATCGAGGAACTGATCGCGGGCGACATTCCGCTTGCCCCCGCGCCGCAGATCGGGCGTGCGCGCCGGGTCGAGGATGCGCGCGGGCGCTACATCAATTCGGCGAAGGCGACCTTTCCGTCAGAACTGACGCTCGATGGCCTGCGCATTGTCGTCGATTGCGCCAACGGGGCCGCCTATAACGTGGCCCCCTCGGCGCTGTGGGAGCTCGGCGCCGACGTCGTCGCGATCGGGGTCGAGCCCAATGGCCGCAACATCAACGACGGCGTCGGATCGACCGCGCCGCAATTGCTGCGCGAGACCGTGGTCGCCAGCGGCGCGCAGATTGGCATCGCGCTCGACGGAGACGCCGACCGGCTGATCGTGGTCGACGAGGCGGGGCGGGTGGTCGACGGCGACCAGCTGATGGCGACGATCGCGATGGGCTGGGCGCGGCGCGGCTTGCTCAAGAACGGGTCGCTCGTGGCGACGGTGATGTCGAACCTCGGCCTCGAACGCTATCTCGAAAGCCATGAACTGGGGCTGATCCGCACCAAGGTCGGCGACCGTTATGTGCTGGAGGCGATGCGGTCGCGCGGCTGCAACGTCGGCGGCGAGCAATCGGGGCACATTATCCTGTCGGATTATGCGACCACCGGCGACGGGCTGGTCGCGGCGCTCCAGATTTTGGCCGAGATCGTCCGCGCGGGGAAACCCGCAAGCGAAGTGCTCCACCGCTTCGACCCGCTGCCACAATTGCTGAAGAATGTGCGTTTCGCGGGCGGCAAGCCGCTGGAGGACGCAGGCGTGAAAGCGGTGATCGCCGACGCCGAGGCCGAACTGAACGGCAAGGGCCGTCTGGTGATCCGCCCGTCAGGGACCGAGCCGGTGATCCGCGTGATGGCGGAAGGGGATGATCTGGGGCAGGTGGAAGCGGTGGTGGACCGGATTTGCGAGGCGGTAAGGGCGGTGGCGTGAGGGCGGCGGCCTTTGGGTCGTTTACGGTTGCCTAAGCCTGCGCTTGCTGGTGACAAATCGAAGGTGCTCGACTAAGCGCCGCTTGTGACCAACTGGCGCGCCCTCATTCGCAACCATCCGCGGCTCGCACTGCTGCTGGTGGCGCTTGCCCTGAGCATGCGGGCATTGTTGCCGCAGGGCTATATGGTCACGCCGTCGAACGGCACGATCATGGTCTCGATCTGCTCGGGCCAGGCCGCGCAAATGGTTGCGATCGACGTCGACAAGCATGACGGCGATCATCAAGACGGCGCGACAGCCGATCACCCCTGCGCCTTCTCAGGCCTCGGCATGTCGGCGATGGGCGGCGCGGACATCGTGCTGCTGGCAATTGCCTTCGCTTATGTCCTGACGCTCGGCTTTCTGGCGATCACTGCACCGCCGCGCCCCGCTGTCGCGCGGTTGCGACCACCACTCCGCGCCCCTCCCGTCCTCGGCTGATCATATCCGTTTGATCCGCTGACGCGCGCGCCATCCCGAAGGGATGGCTCCGCACCCTGACGAGAGATTTTCGCATGACCTATCATGTCGTCGGGCGACCCGAGCGGTCGTCCGGGGGCGCATTCGAACTGCATATGCAGGCGAATCGCTCCTCCTTGCCGTTTCCGACGCACTATGTCGTGGTTGCAGCGGGCATTGTGCTCGCGTTGCTGTCGATCCGCTTCGTGGCGCTTGGCGCCTGGCCGGTGGCGATCTTTTCGCTGATCGACATCGGCCTGCTGGCAGGCGCGTTCCACATATTTGCCCGCCGTTCACCACCCACCGAACGGCTAAGCCTTCGAGATGGCGAAGTCGCCTGGTGCGCCAGCGACGGGCGCGAGATCGCCATGCCCGCCTATTGGGCAAAGTTCGAGGCGGAGGAGCGCGCACCGCTCGACCTGACACTGTGGCTACGCTTCCGGCAGGATCGGCATCAGGTCGGCCAGTGCCTTTCGCTGGACGAGCGCCGCGAAGTAGCTGGGCTGATCCACAAAGCGCTGGGCGATGTGCGGGGGTGGGCATGACCAAGTCGGCTGCCCCACCTCTGCCCCGCCATATCGCCGCGCTGCGTCGTATCCGCCGATCCGCGTGGCTCGCGATCCTGTGCTGCACGCCGCTCCAACTTGCCGATCAGCACCCCGCCTCGGCCGTTGCGCAATCAACCCCATCCCAATCCATGCCGGAGTATCATCGATGACCCGTTCATTCACGCCCCTTGCCCTGATTGCCCTTGCCGTCGCGACGCCGCTTGCCGCGCATGGCGTTACCGTCGGCACGCTCAAGATCGGCCATCCCTGGGCACGCCAGACCGCGCCCGGCCAGCAGGCGGGTGGCGCGTTCCTGTCGCTGACCAATAATGGCAAGCAGGAGGAGCGCCTGCTGAGCGCAACCGCTGATGTCGCCGCCAGAGTCGAGCTGCACAGCATGTCGATGGACGGTGGCGTGATGCGGATGCGCCCGGTCAAGGGCGGCCTGACCATTCCGGCGGGTGAGACCGTGACGCTCGCGCCCGGTGGCTATCACATCATGCTGATCGGGCTGAAACGCCCGCTCAAGCTCGGCGAGTTGGTGCCGATGACGCTGCGCTTCGCCCGCGCCGGCGTGGTGAAGGTCGCGCTCAAGATCGAGCCGGTCACCTATGGAGGCCCCAGCCATGACCACTGATGCGTCGGCGAGACCGGGCATGGCCCGCGTGCGTCGCTGGCTGTGGGGCGTCGCGATCGTCGTGGCGCTTGCGGCAGGGGTGGCGCTATTGCTGCGCCAGCCCGGCGGCAGCACGACGACACAGATCGCGGACGCGAAGCAAATCGGCGAGGACTTCGCGCTGACCGATCGCAACGGCAAGACCGTCACGCCCGCCACCCTGCGCGGCCAGCCCTATGCCATCTTCTTCGGCTTCACCCGCTGCCCGGACGTGTGCCCGACGACGCTGACCAAGGTTGCCCGCTGGCGCAAGCTGATGGGCAAGGACGGCGACAAGTTCCGCATCGTGTTCGTGTCGGTCGATGCCGCGCGCGACACGCCCAGGGATGTCGGCGCCTATGTCGACCTGTTCGGCACGCCGATCCTAGGACTCGGCGGCAGCCAGGCGCAGATCGACCGTGCGACCAAGTCGTTCAGCGTCTTCTACAAGAAGGTGCCGCTTGAGGGCGGCGATTACACGATCGACCACAGCGCCGCGATCTATCTGATGGACCGTGAAGGCCACTTCGCCTCCGCTATCACCCACGACGACGATGACGCCGCTGCGCTCGCCGAGCTGCGCAAGCTCATCGCCTGATCTCCATTTCCACAAACGAAAGACCAAGAACCATGACAAAGGGAACACTTCTGCTCGCCGGCACCGCGCTGGCCGCCATCGCCAAGCCTGCTTTCGCCCAGCAAAGCGCCGAGCGCGCTGACGACATCGTCGTCACCGGGACCAAATCCGGTGATTTTGGGGAGAAATCGGGCATTCCGTTAGATCGGCTGCCGCAATCGGTGCAGATCATCTCTGCGGACGAAATCATCCAACGCGGGGCGACGAGCATCGCCGACGTGCTTCGCACGGTGCCCTCCGCCAGCATCGGCAACAGTCGCGTGTCGCGTTATCAGAGCTTCAGCCTGAACGTCCGTGGCTTCCTGCTCGATCAGATGCGCAACGGCATCCGGCAACGTTACTATGAAGATGTCGATGCGTCGGCGCTGTCGAACATCGAGCGAATCGAAATTCTGAAAGGGCCTTCAGCGGTCCTATATGGCCAGTCCGCTGTGGGGGGCATTGCCAGCATCATCACCAAGCAGCCCACCGCCAAATGGGCGGGATCGGCAGCGTTCACCGTCGGCAGTTTCGATCAGCGTGTCGGCACGATCGATATCGGCGGGCCGATCAGTTCGACGTTTGGCATTCGAGTGACGGGTGAAATCGAGCGGTCGGGGACATTTGTCGATTTTCAGGACATCGATCGCGATAACATCGCCCTGACGCTCAACTGGCGGCCGACCCCGGGGGTCGATGCCCATTTCGTCGCTGAATATGTCGAGCGGCGCACGCTCAGCAATCCGGGGCTGCCGGCGGTTGGCACCATCACCAGCAATGGCATCGCGCCGATCCGGCGCGAGACGTTTCTGGCGGAACCGGCATTCTCGCCATTGAGCGCCAATTCGCCGCTGTTACAGGCGTGGGTCTCCATCGATCTTGGCAGTGGCTGGACGATCACGCCGAGGGCGCAATATTCCGAGCTCAACACGCCGTTCACGCAAATCCGTGTTCTGGGCGTTAATGCCGCCAATCCGTCGGACGTCCGCCGCAATGGGCGGATCGGCGCGGAGGATGACAGCTACACCATCGTGCAGCTTGACCTGACCGGCACGGTCAAGACGGGCGCGATCACGCACAAGCTGCTGCTTGGCTATGAGTATGACCGGGAGCGCAGCGTGTTCATCCAGTCGAACTTCGTCAGCGTCCCGTCGATCAACGCGCTGAACCCGGTGTATCTCAGCGCCGCTCAGCGCCCCGCGCTCACCTTTGCGTTCAACTTCCGCCAACGCCTCGACGGCCATGCCCTGTACGCGCAGGATCAGGTGTCGATCGGCGAACGGCTGGGGATCGTGATCGGCGTGCGACACGCATGGCTCAGCAACGATGGCTTTTTCAGCAGCGATCCGACGACCTTTGGCACACCCGATACCGAGCGGGTCGAGCAGACCAGCATTCAGGCGGGCGCAACGTACAAGCTGGGCGGCGGGTTTAGCGTCTTCGGCGGCTATAACAGCGGCTATGACGTCGAGAACAGCTTCGGCGGTGCCCCGACCGTGACAGGGCAACGGCTTTCCCCCGAGACCTCCGAACAATATGAACTTGGTGCACGGTTCAGCCGACCCGGCGCGCGCCTCAGCATAGCGGCATTCGAGATTCGCCGCCGCGACGTGGCGGGCGACGATCCCGACAATCCCGGCTTCTCGCGCAATTTCGGCGCCTTCCGGGTGCGCGGAATTGAATTGGAGGGCGAATTGGAACCGACGAAGCATCTGCAGCTGAGCTTCGGTTATGCTTATCTCGACGGTGTCGTGTCCCGCAGTGCGACCGCAAGCGAAGTGGGCGGGCGCATCGTCGATCTCCCTTCACATTCGGGCAATATCCGTGCGCGCTATCTGGTGCCGGGCACCCCGATCGATGTGCGCGGCGGCGTCAATTATCAGGGACCGCGCGCCGCCGCCACGGCCAGCACCGTGCTGATTCCCGAGGTCGTCCTCGCTGATCTCGGCATTGGCGGCAGCATCGGCCGCTTCCGCGCCGATCTTAGCGTGAACAATCTCTTCGATCGCCGCTATTTCACCAGCACCGGCAATGCCAGTGCGGTGTTTCCGGGAGACCCGAGAACAATTGCACTTCGCCTCGGTGTGGCCTTTTGAGCGGGACTGGAGCGATGGCAACGCTTTCCCCCGCACACCACCGCACGATCTGGCGCTGGCATTTCTATGTCGGCCTGTTGGTGGCCCCGGTAATGATCGTGCTGGCGGCGACCGGCGCGCTCTATCTGTTCGATCGCGAGATCGAGGGCTGGTGGAACGCGCGCTATTCGCAGATCAATCCTGCCGGGCGAGCCGCGCCGCTTGCCCGGCAGGAAGCGG
This sequence comes from Sphingomonas sp. CCH10-B3, assembly GCF_001556185.1. Taxonomy (GTDB): domain Bacteria; phylum Pseudomonadota; class Alphaproteobacteria; order Sphingomonadales; family Sphingomonadaceae; genus Sphingomonas; species Sphingomonas aquatica. The sequence goes on from NZ_LSIJ01000029.1 coordinate 17,811, forward strand.
CGGTGCGCGCCGCTTTTCCGGGCGCGTCGATCCGTCAGGTCCGGATTCCGCACGATGCGGGGGAAGCAAGCGAATGGGGGATCACGCTGGCGAGCGGGGCTGCGCGCAAGGCCTATGTCGATCCCTATCGCGTGCGGGTGACGGGCGTGGTCGATCCGGCGTATCAACCGCTCGACATGGCCCGGCGGCTGCATGCCGGGCTGATGCTCGAGCCCTGGGGGCGCTATCTCGTCGAGCTTGCCGCTTGCTGGACGCTCGCGATGATCGTCTCGGGGCTGGTCCTGTGGTGGCCGAGAACGTGGCAAATCGCCGGAGTTTTCGTGCCCCGGCTGAGCGCCAAGGGGCGGATTTTCTGGCGTGATCTGCACGCGGTGCCATCGGTGTTCGTGGCGCTGTTCCTCGGCTTTCTGGTGCTGAGCGGGCTGCCCTGGTCGGTATTTTGGGGCGATCAACTTTCCCGGATCGGCCAGAGCATCCCGTTCGTCGCGCCGTCGCCGAACTTCGGGGCGCCGGCACCACAGCCGGTGGCCGCGGTAGCGGCGCAGGCGCCGGTGGTCGATCCGCATGCCGAGCACCGGGCCGACGCGGGCATCCCCTGGACGATCCGCCACAGCATGCCGCCTGCGGGGTCCGGTGGCCGCGCGGTGGGAATCGCCGAAGTCGAGGCGTTGCTGCCGATGCTCGATCAGTCGCGCTGGGGGCCGGGTATCCGCATCTTCTATCCGCGCGGCGCCGGCGATGTCTTCATGATCAACTACCTGCCCGACAAGGCCGAGGGGCAACGCACCCTCTATGTCGATCCGGGCAATGGCCGGGTGATCGGCGACGTCGGCTGGGCCGATTACAGCCCGGCGGCAAAGGCCATCGAATGGGGCGTGATGACGCACATGGGCCGCCAGTTCGGCCTCGCCAACCAGCTCGTCAATCTGGCGTTCTGCCTCGCGATCATCGGGGCGGTGATCGCGGGATTGGCGGCATGGTGGAAGCGTCGCGCGCCCGGCACGCTCGGCGTCCCGCCCCGGCAAGCGGGCGATCGGCTGCCCGGGCCGCTCATCGCCACGGGCCTAGTCATGGCGTTGCTGTTCCCGCTCGTCGGGGCGTCGCTGCTGGTGGTCGGCGTGATCGGCTTGACGCAGCGCGAGCGGTCGGTTCGCGCGGCGCGGTGACCGATCGGGCGGTGACTGGATTGGGTTCACAGGGCTTTGCCGTCATGGGACGGCAGCGCGGCCTTTGCAGCAAGGGAGAAAGACCGTGACGATTGACCGACGAATGCTGCTGGGCGGCATGGCAGGCGCAGCGGCGCTTTCCCCGTTCCTCGCGCTCGAACGCGCGGTCGCTGCCGTTGCGCAGGATGGCGCCGCGCATGCCGATTTGATGGCGATCCCGGGCATGAAGATGCACGGCGATGAAAAGGTCGCGATGCTGCTCTATCCGGGGTTCACTGTGCTCGATCTCGTCGGCCCGCATTATTTCTTCGCGTGCATGATGGGAGCGACGGTGCATCTGGTGACGACCGGTACGCCGCATGCGGCCGTGCCTTCCGACCTCGGCCTTGCGATCCAGCCGACCGCGACGCTCGACAGCGTGCCCCGCAATCTCGACCTGCTGTTCGTCCCCGGGGGCACCACCGGCACGATCGCGGCAATGGACGACAAAAGGATCACCGGTTGGCTAGCGGATCGCGGCGCACGCGCCAAGCTCGTCACCAGCGTCTGCACCGGCTCGATGCTGCTCGGCAAGGCGGGGCTGCTGAAGGGCAAGCGCGCGACTTCGCATTGGGTGACCCGGCCCTTGCTGACCCGGGTCGGCGCGACCCCTGTTGATGCCCGCGTGGTCACCGACTGCAGTGTCGTGACGGGCGCAGGCGTTTCCGCCGGGCTCGACTTCGCGCTTGCCATCGTCGCGCGGCTCCGCGGCGCGCCCTATGCGCAGGCGCTGATGCTGCAGGCCGAATATCACCCCGAGCCGCCGCTCGCTGGCGGGACGCTCGCCACGACACCACCGCCGATCGCCACCGCGATGGATGATATGTTCGCGGCGGTCCGGGAAGGATTTGCAAAGGCGGCGCGGGGTTAAGTTCCGAGAGCTATCCCTGCAGGCCGTAGGCCCTAACCTGCCAGACCAGAGGCTGATTTTGGTATTGATGCTAAGTCGCCCTGATGACGGGTGATGAGACGCAAAGCCGTCACCTCCCCAACGCCCCCTCCACCCCGCCGCCAATCCGCGCTATAGCTCCCGCATCACCGCCATCCCTCCAGAAAGGGGCTCACCCCATGAAAACGCTCTATACTGCCGTTGCCACCGCGCATGGGGGCCGTCAGGGCCATGTCACCAGCGATGATGGCGTGCTCGATCTCGACACTGCGACGCCCAAGGCAATGGGTGGCCCCGGCGGCGCGGCGACCAATCCCGAACAGCTGTTCGCGGCGGGCTATGCGGCGTGTTTCCAGTCGGCGATGATGTTCGTCGCGCGCAGCCAGAAGCTCGACATCGGCGATTCGACGGTTGAGGGGCATGTCTCGATCGGCCCCAACGACAATGGCGTGGGCTTTGGCCTTGCGGTCAAGCATGTCGTCACCCTGCCGACGCTCGATCAGGCGGCGGCCGAAAAGCTCGTCCATGACGCGCATCAGGTCTGCCCCTATTCGAACGCGACGCGCGGCAACATCGCGGTCGATTTCGAGGTGAAGGGCGGCGCCTGATGCTCGAGATGCGCCCGGATTGCGAACGTTGCGGGGCCGATCTGCCCGCCGACGCGCCCGGCGCGTTCATCTGTTCGTTCGAGTGCAGCTTTTGCGCCGAATGCGCCGATGCGCTCGACGAGCGCTGCCCCAATTGCGGGGGTGAGTTGCTCGATCGCCCGACGCGCACGGGCAAGGCGCTGAAGCAATATCCGGCGAGCAGTGCGCGCAAGTTCCAGTCGTGATCGCGAAACTGTGACGCCGCGCATCCTGATTATCGCCGGCTCGGATTCCGGCGGTGGTGCCGGCATTCAAGCCGACATCAAGACGGTGACGATGCTCGGCGGCCACGCGATGACGGCGGTGACGGCGATCACCGCGCAGAATACGCTTGGGGTGCAGCTCGTTGCTCCGGTTTCGCCCGATGTGGTCGCCGAGCAAATGGCCTCGGTGCTCGACGACATTGGCGTGGACGCGATCAAGATCGGGATGTTGCCCAATGAGGAGGTCGTCCGGATTGTTGCTGGCGTGCTGCTGGCCTGGCGCGGGCCGCCCGAACGATGGCTTCCCGGCACGCGAATGCCAGTGCCGGTGGTGCTCGATCCGGTGCTCGTCGCGACCAGCGGTGACGCATTGGCCGACACCTCGGTGGCCAGGGCCATAGTAGGCAGGCTGATGCCGTTCGCCAGTCTGGTTACGCCCAACCATCACGAAGCGCGTATTCTCTTCGATATCCCGGGCTTCACCGATCGCGGCGTACCGATCCTCTATAAGGGGGGCGATGCAGCCGGGGACGAGATCACTGATACGCTTTTCGGGCTGGAAGGCGATAACATCGATTGGACGGCGAAGCGTATCGAAACCACCAGCACCCACGGCACCGGCTGCACGCTTGCCTCGGCGATCGCGACCTACCTCGCTTATGGCTATCCACTGCAGGCCGCCGTGGCTCGTGCGCGCCAGTTCGTGCGGATCGCGCTCAAGGATGCGCCGGGATTCGGCGGCGGGCATGGGCCGATGGGGCATCAGAAAGTGCGGCTCGATCTTGGCCCCGGCGTGCGGCTCAATCAGGTGACGGTGCCAATGGCGGCGGGGTCGGAGGCCTTCTACCGCACGCTCGGCCTCACGCAGATCGTCGATACCGAGGACGGCCATTATGCCCGCTTCGAGGCTGCGGGCGGCGCGACACTCTCGGTCGAGCATGGCGCGGCGCCGACGATCTTCTTCGAATGCGAAGACCTCGATGCCGAAGTCGCGCGGTTGCTGGCGGCGGGCGTCGTGTTCGACCATCTGCCGACCGAGCAGGAATGGCTGTGGCGCGAGGCGCGGCTCACCGATCCGGCGGGCAATGCGATCTGCCTCTATCAGGCCGACGAGAACAGGCGGTTCCCGCCGTGGCGGCTGGCGAGGTGATCGCAGGCGTCGACGAAGCCGGGCGCGGGCCGCTCGCGGGGCCCGTGGTAGCGGCGGCAGTCGTGCTGTGCCCTGACGGCATCGTGGGGCTGGCGGACAGCAAGAAGCTCACCGCCCTCCAGCGCGAACGGCTGGCCGAAGCGATCCGGCGCCACTGCCACGTCGGCGTCGGCATCGCGAGCGTCGAGGAAATCGACGAACTCAACATCCTCTGGGCGACGATGCTGGCAATGGAGCGCGCGGTCGCCGCGCTGACGGTCGACATCCGCGAGGTGCTGGTCGACGGCAATCGCTGCCCCAACTGGCACTGGCCTGCCCGTGCGATCATCGGCGGCGATGCGACCGAGCCGTGCATCTCCGCCGCCTCGATCATCGCCAAGACCACGCGCGACGCGATGATGATCGAGGCCGACCGCACGCACCCCGGCTATGGCTGGGCCTCGAACAAGGGCTATGGCGCGGCGGTGCACCTGGCGGCGCTCGAAACGCTGGGCCCCACGCCGCTGCACCGGCGAAGCTTTGCGCCGGTCGCGCGCTGTATGGAAAAATCGCAAGCCCGTTGCGGGTGAGTCTTCCGCGCCACACCGCAGCTAATAGCGGCTGTGGATAACTCGCGGACTCAACATCTGGTCATGTCCGCAAATGTTCCGCCAAGTTAACGGATTCGCAAGGATTTTCGTTAACCATTCTTTGCTTGACGGTGGCTGCGTTTCGGCCACGGATGCGCGCTGTTTCAGGCGGGGGCTGGTCGATGGGGGTAATCGAAAAGGTTAAGCGCAGCGCCGCACCCGCGGTCACGCTCCCGCTGGACGCGATCATTCGCGGCGATTGCATCGCAGCGATGCGCGAGCTGCCCGCGAAGTCGGTCGACATGATCTTCGCCGATCCGCCCTACAACCTCCAGCTCGGCGGCGACCTCTCGCGCCCCGATGGCAGCCATGTCGATGCCGTCACCGATGCATGGGACAAGTTCGACAGCCTTGCCGCCTATGACCGCTTCACCCGCGCCTGGCTTGCCGAGGCGAAGCGCATCCTGAAGGACGACGGCACGATCTGGGTGATCGGCAGCTATCACAACATCTTCAAGGTCGGCGCGGCGATCCAAGATCTGGGATACTGGATCCTGAACGACATCGTGTGGCGCAAATCGAACCCGATGCCCAATTTCAAGGGCACGCGCTTCACCAACGCGCATGAAACGCTGATCTGGGCGTCGATGGGCGAGAAGGCGCGCTACACCTTCAACTATCGCAGCATGAAGACACTGAACGACGAGCTACAGATGCGCAGCGACTGGGAATTCCCGGTATGCGGCGGCCCCGAGCGGTTGAAGCGCGACGGCGTGAAAGTCCACCCGACGCAAAAGCCCGAGGCATTGCTCTACCGCATCCTGCTGGCGTGCACGAAGCCCGGCGATGTCGTGCTCGATCCGTTTTTCGGCACCGGCACCACGGGGGCGGTCGCCAAGCGGCTGGGGCGGCGCTGGATCGGAATCGAGCGCGAGGGTGTCTATATCGACGCTGCCGAGGAGCGTATTGCCGCTGCACTTCCGCTCGACGAATCGGCGCTGGCGACGATGCAGTCGCCCAAGTCGGCCCCGCGCGTCGCCTTCGGGACGATCGTCGAGAACGGGATGCTGCCCGCCGGCACCGTGTTGAGCGATGCCAAGCGCCGCTATCGCGCCGTGGTGCGCGCCGACGGATCGGTGCTGGCGCCGGGCGGCGAGAGCGGGTCAATCCACAAGCTCGGGTCGCTGCTCCAAGGCGCGCCCGCGTGCAACGGCTGGACCTTCTGGCATTATGAGCACGCCGGCGAGCTGAAGCCGATTGATACGCTGCGTCAGCTGTATCTGCTGGCGACGCAGCCCTGACGGTCAAGCAAGACGAGGCTTCGATGGCATCGCTCCACCTCCGCCCCGTCCAGTTCGTCGATTCGCCCATTGGCCGCGATGGCGAAGTCGCGCGGCTCGCGGGCGGCATGCAGTGGTTCGCCGCCTATGAGGTAATCGAGGGCGGGGCCAAGCGCACTGTCGCCATCGCCGAGTTCGAAGCCACCCTCGCGCGCGACAACGAACGCGCCGCCGCGCTCCATACCGCGATCACCGCGCCGCGCGCGCCAATCACGCTTGGCGATCGCGTGCTGCGCTTCGACCAGCCGCATGTCGTCGGCATCCTCAACGTGACGCCGGACAGCTTCTCCGACGGCGGCAAGCTCGAGGATGACCCGCAGGCCGCGGCAGAAGCCGGGTTCGACATGATCGCCAGGGGCGCGGCGCTGATCGACCTTGGCGGTGAATCGACCCGCCCCGGCGCGCCGCTGGTCTGGGAAGGCGACGAGATCAAGCGCATTGCCCCGGTCGTCGATCGGCTCGCGCGCACCGCGCCGGTCTCGATCGACACGCGCAAGGCGGCGGTGATGGAGGCCGCGCTCGCGGGTGGGGCGGCGATGGTCAACGACGTGTCGGCGCTATTGTGGGACAGCCGCTCGGCCGAAGTGGTGGCCGGGGCCGGGGTGCCGGTGGTGCTGATGCACTCGCCTGATCCGGCGAAGGGACCGCACGGCGGGAAGGGCTATGATAATCCGCTGATCGAGACCTTCGACTGGCTCGAAGCGCGCATCGCCGCAGCGGTCGCGGCGGGCATCGACCGGGCGAAGATCATCGTCGATCCCGGCATCGGCTTCGGCAAGGCGCTTACCGACAACCTCGCGCTGCTCAACGGTCTGGCGCTGTTCCACGGGCTCGGCTGTCCGATCATGCTCGGCGCCAGCCGCAAGCGCATCATCGGCGCGCTGTCGGGCGAGGCACCGGTCAGCGAGCGGCTCGGCGGCAGCCTCGCGCTCGCGCTGAAAGGCGCCGAGGCAGGGGTGCAGTTGCTGCGCGTGCATGACGTCTCGGAAACGGTGCAGGCCGTGCGCGTGTGGCGCGGGATGCGCGATGCAGCGCTGGTGGGACGCTAAGCCGCGTTGTCGATGCCCAGTTCGCCGAGCTTTCGGTAAAGCGTCGACCGACCGATCCCCAGCCGTCGCGCAACCTCCGTCATGCGGCCGCGGTAGTGGCCGATCGCGAGGCGAATCACATCGGCTTCGATTTCCTCGAGCGGGCGCATGTTGCCGTCGGGGCGGAAGAGGGTGACGCCGCCGCTGGCGGGCGTGGCGGCGGTGCTGTGGGGCAGCGTGCGGCGCTCGCCCAGGCTCGCGATCTGCGGGAAATCGGCGGGGGTCAGCGCGGTCGCATCGCACAGCACAGCGGCACGGAACAGCGCATTTTGGAGCTGGCGGACATTGCCCGGCCAGTCGTAGTCGACGAGCAGCTGGAGCGCGGCATCGGTAATCCCGATCGGTCGTAACCCCGGTTGCTGTGCGATCCGGGCCATCAAATGCCGCGCGAGCGCAGGAATGTCGCTTGCTCGCTCGCGCAAGGGCGGGATCGTCACCTGCACGACGTTGAGCCGGTAGTAGAGATCCTCGCGGAAACGCCCGGCTTCAACTTCATCGAGCAATTTCTTGTTGGTGGCGGCGACGATGCGGACATCGACTTCGCGCGGGTGGCGCGCGCCGATCGGCTGGACTTCACCGCTTTCGAGCACACGCAGCAGCTTGACCTGCGCTTCGAGCGGCATCTCGCCGATTTCGTCGAGGAAGATCGTCGAGCCGTCGGCCTGCGCAAAGCGGCCGATCTTGCGCTCGAAGGCGCCGGTGAAAGCGCCTTTCTCGTGCCCGAACAGCTCGCTTTCGACGAGGTTCGCCGGGATTGCACCGCAGTTGACGGCAAGCATCGGCTTGCGGGCGCGGGGCGACGCGGCGTGGATCGCCTCGGCCACCACTTCCTTGCCGACGCCGCTTTCGCCTTCGATCAGCACCGGCACCCGCGCGCGTGCCGCCTTGGCAGCGATTGCGAGCGCGGCGCGGAATTTGGGTTCGGAGCCGACGATCTCGTCGAAGCCCAGCGGCGCCGCGATCTTTTCGGTCAGCGGGCGCAGCTCGCCGGTGCCGACGCCACTGACGGCGGCGTCGAGGGCGGCGATCAGCCGTTCGGGCGCCAGCGGCTTGACGAGGAAATCGGTCGCGCCGCTGCGCATCGCGCTCACCGCATGACTGACCGAGCCATTGGCGGTCAGCACCAGAATCGGCAGCTGCGGGCGGCGTCCACGCAGTTCGCAGATCAGCGTGGCGGCGGCGCCTTCATCGGCCCAGTGATCGAGCAGGATGCAATCGAGCTGCATCCCGTCCTGCGTGCCGAGCATCGCAATCGCCATTTCGGCGTCGTTGGCAAAAACCGAGCGCCAGCCCGCGCGCGCGGCGAGCGCCGACACCAGCCGCCGCTGGGCCGGTTCGTCGTCGATCAGCATCAGCAACCGCTGGCCGTTGCGCGTCATGGCACCTGTCTCATCCCCATTCAGCGGGTAACCTTAATGCCCGGGAGTAAAGGCGGCCTTAAACCGCGCGGGGCTTGAGGAGTCGGGGAGGCGCGGTTAAGGGTCGAGACATAAACATGACCGAACGGAGGGGCTGATGACCGGCAACGGCAATATCGATTCGCACCGTGCGACCTATAATTTTGTGGTGGGGTTGCTGAAATATGGCGCGGCCGCGTCGGCGGTGCTGACGTTCTTCGTCATCCTGCTGATCAAGCGCTAGCCTGCGCATGAAGATCGCGGTCCTGAAGGAGCAGCAGGCGGGCGAGCGGCGCGTGGCGGCAACGCCCGAGACGGTCAAGAAATTCGTCGGTCTTGGCGCCAGTGTCGCGGTCGAGGCGGGCGCGGGCGAGCAGGCCGCGATCAGCGACGCGCAGTTCGCCGAAGCGGGGGCGACGGTCGCCGATCGCGCCGCGACGGTCGCGGGCGCCGACATCCTGCTTGGCGTGCAGGGTCCCGATCCGGCGAGCCTGAGCGGCGCTGCGCCCGGCGCTTGGATCGTCGCCAGCCTTAATCCCTTCGTCGAGCGCGCGCGCGTCGATGCTTATGCCGCTGCGGGCTTCGAAGCGCTGGCGATGGAATTCATGCCGCGCATCACTCGCGCGCAGTCGATGGACATATTGTCGAGCCAGGCGAACCTTGCCGGTTACAAGGCGGTGCTCGATGCCGCCGCCGAATATGGCCGGGCTTTCCCGATGATGATGACGGCGGCGGGCACGGTGTCGGCCGCGCGGGTGTTCGTGATGGGGGTCGGCGTCGCGGGGCTTCAGGCAATCGCGACGGCGCGGCGGCTCGGCGCGCAGGTATCGGCCACCGACGTGCGATCGGCGACCAAGGAGCAGATTCTGTCGCTGGGTGCGAAGCCGATCTTCGTCGAGAATGTGAAAGGCATCGAGGGCGAGGGATCGGGCGGCTATGCGACCGAGATGAGCCCCGAATATCAGGCAGCGCAGGCCGAGCTGGTATCGTCGCACATCGCCAAGCAGGACATCGTCATCACCACTGCGCTGATCCCCGGCCGCCCGGCGCCGCGGCTGATCAGCGATGCGCAGATCGCGACGATGCGGCCGGGCAGCGTGATCGTCGACCTGGCGGTAGAAAGCGGCGGCAACGTCGAGGGGTCGGTGGCGGGCGACGTGGTCGAGGTCCACGGCGTGAAGCTGGTCGGTCACCGAAATGTCGCCAGCCGCCTGCCCGCCGACGCCTCGGCGCTGTTCGCGCGCAACCTGTTCAACTTTCTCTCGACCTTCTGGGACAAGGAAGCGGGCAAGCCCGTGCTCGACGAAGAAATCGGCAACGCCGTGCGGCTGACGCAAGGCGGCAAGGTTGTGAGCGAGAGGTTGCTGGCGTGACGCTGTCGGTTGTCCTGCCAATCCTCCCCCGCTGGGGGAGGTGGCAGCGCGAAGCGCTGACGGTGGGGGCGTAGCGTGGAAGATCACACGCCCGAAGCGCTCGCAGCAGCCCGTCGCCTCCGTAGGACCATGTCCCTCCCGGAAGTTCTGCTGTGGAATCATCTTCGTGGCAAACCGCTGGGCCTGAAGTTCCGCAAACAACACCCGGTCGGCGATTTTGTCGTCGACTTCTATTGTGCAGAAAAGCGCCTCGCGGTCGAGATTGACGGTATCGCCCATGATCTGGGCGATCGCCCCGCACGCGATGATCGTCGCGAAGCGTGGCTGCATGCACAAAAAATCGATGTCCTGAGATTGTCCGCTGTCGATGTCCTCAATGACGTGGCAGGCGCAGCCGACGCGATTGTTCGCCACTGCGCCACTGTTCCCCCACCGTCAGCGCTACGCGCTGCCACCTCCCCCAGTGGGGGAGGATTTCATCAGGTGTCTTGACCGATGGACTTCATCTCAACCCTTTCGATTTTCGTCATGGCGTGTTTCGTCGGCTATTACGTCGTCTGGTCGGTGACGCCGGCGCTGCACACGCCGCTGATGGCCGTCACCAATGCAATTTCGTCGGTGATCATCGTTGGCGCGCTGATCGCGAGTGCGGCGGCCGGCATCGGCAGCGGCGGGGCAACCTCAAAATGGCTGGGGCTGCTCGCGGTCGTCCTGGCGAGCGTCAACATCTTCGGCGGCTTTGCCGTCACCCAGCGCATGCTGGCGATGTACAAGAAGAAGGACAAGCCGGCCGCGGCTGCGACTAAACATTGATTTCGTCACCCCGGGCTCGACCCGGGGTCCCGCTTTTTGGTGCAAGCGGGAAGAACAGCGGGACCCCGGCGCAAGGCCGGGGTGACGAGAGGGGTAGAAAAACGTGGAACATATGGCGGTAAATCCCTGGGCAGCACTGGCCTATCTGGTGGCGGGGGTGTGCTTCATCCTCGCGCTGCGCGGGTTGTCGAGCCCCGCGACCAGCCAGCGCGGCAACCGCAACGGCATGATCGGCATGACGATCGCGGTGGTGACGACGCTGATCGTCCATGCGCCGCGCATCGACGCATCGACGATCGATTTCGTCACCGCTGCTGAAATCCTCGTCGCGATCGGCATCGGGGCCGCCATCGGCATCGCGACCGCCCGCCGCATCAAGATGACCGACATGCCGCAGTTGGTCGCTGCCTTCCACTCGCTGGTGGGCTTGGCGGCGGTGCTGGTCGGGATGTCGGCCTATCTCAACCCCGATGCGTTCGGCATTGCCGAAGCCGGGAAGATTCTGCTTCAGAGCCGCGTCGAGCTGGGCCTTGGCGTCGCGATCGGTGCGATCACCTTCAGCGGATCGGTGATCGCCTTTGCCAAGCTCAACGGCAATATGAGCGGCAAGCCGATCATCCTGCCCGCGCGCCACGTGATCAATCTCGGCACGCTGGCCGCGATCCTCGGGCTGGTCGGCTATTTCCTGACCGACCAGAGCCCCTGGGTGTTCTTCACGATCACTATCCTCAGCTTCGTGATCGGCTTCCTGCTGATCATCCCGATCGGTGGCGCCGACATGCCGGTCGTGGTGTCGATGCTCAACAGCTATTCGGGCTGGGCAGCGGCGGCGATGGGCTTCACGCTCCACAACACCGCGATGATCATCACCGGCGCGCTGGTCGGCTCGTCGGGCGCGATCCTGTCCTACATCATGTGCGCGGCGATGAACCGCAGCTTCATCAGCGTGATCGCCGGCGGCTTCGGTGCCGAGGCGGGCGCGGGCGGCGGTGCCGCCAAGGAACAGCGCCCGTGGAAGCGCGGCAGCGCCGAGGACGCAGCTTTCCTGATGGGGCAGGCCGAACAGGTCATCATCGTCCCCGGCTACGGCATGGCGGTCGCGCAGGCACAGCATGTGCTGCGCGAGATGACCGACAAGCTGAAGGAACACGGCGTCAAGGTGAAGTTCGCGATCCACCCGGTCGCCGGGCGCATGCCGGGGCATATGAACGTGCTGCTGGCCGAAGCCAGCGTGCCCTATGACGAAGTGTTCGAGCTCGAGGACATCAACAGCGAATTCGCGCAGACCGATGTCGCGTTCATCATCGGCGCCAACGACGTCGTCAATCCGGCAGCCAAGACCGACAAAGGATCGCCGATTTACGGCATGCCGGTGTTCGACGTCGAAAAGGCCAAGACCGTGCTGTTCATCAAGCGGTCGATGGGCGGCGTGGGCTATGCCGGCGTCGACAACGATGTCTTCTACATGGACAATACCATGATGCTGCTCGCCGACGCCAAGAAGATGGTCGAAGACATCGTCAAGTCGCTCGACTGATCGCACGCGATGAATGATTGGGGTGCGGCAGCACCGACTGCTCTACTGATCGCCAGTGCAGCCGCGGTCGACGCCGCCGCCACGGCGATCGCGGCGAGTGGCGCCCGGCAACTTGCGACGATCGATTTGACTCATGCAGCGGCAGGGCTGGACGATCAGCCCGATGCCGATGCGCTGCTGGTCGAAACCGCGGGGACCGACCCCGAGCTGCTCGGCGCCGTGCTTGAGGTGATCGCTGATCCGGCTGCGCGCGGCGTCGCCGTGATCGTCAGCTTCCCCGAAACCCAGCTCGATCAGGTCGCCGCAGCGATGCTTGGCCGCCGCGCGCAGCTTTTATGTGCCCCCGGGCCAGCCGACCGCGCCGCCGCCTTGGCAGTTGCGCTGGCGGGACGACGTGGCGGGCGGCTGCGCGAGAGCGATCCCGAGTCCGAAACGGCGCGGCTGCGGCGGCTCAATGACGAGGTCGCGCGCATTGCCGATCTGCTGGCGCGGATCGGGCACGCGCCGCAGCCGTCGGGGTTTGCCGATCGCAGTTTGGCCTTCGCGGGCGAGCGCGACGATAGCGCGATTGCCCCGGCCGAGATTCGCCGCGCGATCCGGGCACGGCGGCTGCGCGACCAATTCTTCGGCGGCGGGCTGTTCGAGGATCCGGCGTGGGATATGCTGCTCGACCTGTTCGCCGCCGACCTCGAACGTGCGCGGGTGTCGGTATCGAGCCTGTGCATCGCCGCCGCCGTCGCTCCTACTACGGCGCTGCGCTGGATCGGTCGCATGAGCGACGCCGGGCTGTTCGAACGCGAGCCCGATCCCGGCGACCGGCGGCGCGCCTTTCTGAGGCTTTCGCCAGCCGCGCGGGCGGGGATGGTCGGTTATTGGCAAGCGCTGAGAAAACTGGGCGCAGCTCCGGCGTGAGTTGACGCACGCGGTGCAGCGGCTAGAAGCAGCCTCCCGGCGCGGGGGCGATTAGCTCAGTTGGTAGAGCGTCTCGTTTACACCGAGAATGTCGGCGGTTCGAGCCCGTCATCGCCCACCATCCGGCCACCATTCAAAGCTTGCGGACCAGCCGCACGGCCTGTGCGATCCATGCCGGGTCGGCGACCACCTGTTGCCGTGCGCCCGCGCCGAGCGGCAGCAGCTGGAGCTTGCCGGGCGCATCCTCGCCCGTCGGGGCCTCGCGCCCGATCAGCCGCGCGAAGACGAAGCGACCCGCGGGGCGCGGCACCAGCACGTCGCGGTTGAGCGCGCGCGCGAAATCAGCAGGGGCGAGCCGCTCAGCCCAGATTTCGTCGCCACTGCGATAATCCCCGATGCTGGCGGCGACCGTGATCGCGACGAGCCCGGCGGCGGGGCGCGGCGGCACGACGCTGGCCGGCTGGCGCGGGGCGTGCGCGCCGCTCGCGTCGAGGATCGCCGCCACGGCGATGTCGGCCGATTCGGGCAGCTTAACGAGATCGGCAGCTTCGACGCCCAACGCGGCAGCGATGCGGTTGAGCCAGCCGACCGACACAGTTCTGGTGCCGGTTTCGAGCCGCCCGATCGTCTGCGCCGTCGTGGGCGGCACACAGGCCCGGGCGACATCGTCAAGCGTCATGCCCTTGGCGCGGCGCACTTCGCGAATCGCCGTGATCATCCCGCGCTCCTATAACCCATCTGGTTTTTTCACTTTCCAACATCGGTGCCGTTGTGGCAATAGCCTTCGCGAATCGGAACAAATGAGGTACAACGATGCGCGAGCTTGCCGAACGGACGATCGACGACCGCGGGCTGCTGCCCGAAGGCAAGGCGGCCTCGGCGCGGCGCGCGCGCAGCGTCACCGTGAACCTTGCCGAATCGCCGCTGGCGTGGTTGCGCTCGCGCGGGATGGTCGATGCGCGCCAGTTCGAGGCAGGCGAGCGGCTGCGCGCCGATTACGAAACTGCCCAGCTTGGCCCGCGCGTGACGATGCGCTGGGAAGCGACGCCGGTTGCGCGCGGGCGCCGCGCCGCCGATGCGCCGCTCGATCCGACCCTCGCGCAGATCGCCGCCAAGCGCCGTTTCGGCGAAGCGATCGCTGCCGCCGGGCCGGGGCTGAGCGACATATTGTGGCGCGTGGTGTGCGCGTGTGAAGGGCTGCCGATCGCCGAGAAAGCGCTGGGGTGGCCCGTCCGTTCGGGCAAGCTCGTGCTCGGCCTCGCGCTCGACCGGCTCGCCGATCATTACCGGTTTCCCTGTTAAGCTTTGGCCTGAGTCGATGCGTTGCCGATCGAAACTGAACGGCGTAGATCGGGCGAAACAGGAGCAGGAGAGTCGCAATGATCCTTTACGGCAACAGCATGTCCCCATTCGTCCGCAAGACCATGGCCTTCGCGCATGAAAAGGGCATCGAGCTGACGCTCGAGCGCGCCGGGCTGGGCGGCGGCTCACCCGAATTTTACGAGGCCAGCCCGTTCCGGAAAATGCCGGCTTTCCGCGACCCCGGCGCCGATGCGGGCCGCGATTTCGTGATTTCGGATTCGACCGCGATCATCGCCTATCTCGAAGCCAAATTCCCGGAGCCGAATCTGATCCCGACCGACCCGATCGCCCGTGCCCGTACGATCTGGTTCGAGGAATTTTCGGACACGATTTTCGTGGCTTGCGGGGGCAAGATCTTCTTTAACCGCCTGGTTGCGCCGAAATTCTTGAAGCGTGACGGCGATCTGGCGGTGGCCGACGAAGCCGAGGCCAAGGAATTGCCGCCGCTGCTCGATTATCTCGAAGGCATGATTCCCGACAGCGGCTTCCTGGTCGAGGATCGCATCACGCTCGCCGACCTCGCGGTGGCGAGCCCGTTCGTCAATCTGTCGCATTGCAGCGACCCGATCGACGCGGCGCGCTGGCCCAAGACGGCGGCCTATATCGCGGCGATTCTGGCGCGGCCGAGCTTTGCGCCGATCGTTGCCGCCGAAAAGGCGATGGTCGCGGCAATGGCGTGAGGCGCTGCGGCGCGCTACATCGGCGGCATGCGGATCGCTTTCACCAAATGCCATGGGTCGGGGAATGACTTCCCGCTGATCGACGCGCGCGCGCTTCAACTGCCCGATGCGACCTGGGCGGGGATTGCGCGCGCGCTCGCCGATCGCACCGGGCCGGTCGGCGGCGACGGGTTGCTGCTGCTGACCGCGGGCGACGAGGCGCACGCGTTCGGCATGCGGATGTTCAATTCGGACGGGTCCGAGGCCGAGACGTGCCTCAATGGGCTGCGCTGCGTCGCGCGCGCGGGCTTTGCGGCGCTGGGCGGCAGCGAGGCGCGGGTCAGGCTCAAGACGTCGAGCGCGGTGGTGGCGATCGATCCCGATCTTGCCCCCGGCGTCGTCACGATCCGCGAGACCGCCGGCCCCGCCGATCCCGATGTCAGCCACTGGCCGCTGGCTGGCGCGGCGCTGCTGGTCGATGCGCGGGTGCCGAACCTGCCGAGCGAACGGCTGTTCACCGCGATCGCGATTCCCAACCCGCATCTGATCAGCTTCGTCGATACCGTCGACGATGCCGAGCTGAGCGCGTTGGGTGGGGTATGCGAAGCCGCGCCGTCGTGGCTCCCCAATCGCGCCAATGTGTCGTTCGTGACGTCGCGCGGCGGCGATTTGTTCGTGCGCACTTTCGAGCGCGGCGTCGGGCTGACTGACAGTTGCGGGTCGGCGATGGCCGCGTCGACCTATGCCGCCTGCCTGACCGGGCGCGTGCCGTTCGCGGTGCCGCTGACGGTGTTCAATGCGGGCGGGATGGTCCGCGCCGAAGCGGCGTCGGATGGCATGGTCACGCTGAGCGGCAATGCGACCTTCGAATGGGAAGGATCGGTCGAGCTCGACGCCGGGCGCGGGCTGGCCGGCGATCTGGTGATCGATCGCTGGCACAATGACGAGATTGCCGCCTGGGCAGGCGTGATCGAGCGACTAACCAATCAGGCACAAAACGCTTGACATCGTCACGCTAATTTGGTACATAACAGGAACGCTGAAGAATTGCGAGTCGGGGCGGTCAGGCGATGAGCCGGGCCGCCCTTTTGCGTTGGCGCCGCCAAGTGGTGGCGTGAAGTGCGGCTGTCTGGCTCCGGCGGTTGGCGAAAGGCGGTTGATGACCGACAAGATTTCCAGCGGCAAGGACCGCCCGATCCAGCGCCGGACACCCCGCCGTGACGGCTGGACCAATGCCAAGCGCAAGGCATTCCTGAACACGCTTGCGGCCACTGCCAATGTTGCTCAGGCAACGCGCGGCGTCGGGCTGAAGCCGCATGCGGCCTATAGTTTGCGGCGGCGCGACCCGGCGTTTGCAGAGCTTTGGCAGACGGCCTTGCAAACCGCTTATGCACGGCTTGAGGGCGAAGTGCTGGCCCGCGCGCTCGGGACTTCGACTGTCGATGAAGAGGTCGATGCCGACCGCGCCGTGGAGGAAGCCGCCTTTGCCAAGCGGATCGACCCCGAAGTCGCTTTGAAAGTCCTTGCACGGCGGGGGGCAAATCCCGATCGCCATGCGCCGAATGCGCCCGGACCCAAGTATAAGAAGATCGACCGCGACCAGTTGACCAAAGCGCTCGAACGGCAGCTGGCGGCCCTTGAAAAGCGGCTGCGCGCTTCGCGAGGGGGTGCGCCTTGAGTGCGCTGGATGCCGCCGTCATGCGACTGGCGCTGTTACCCGCCGAACAGCGTCGAAAGCTGCTCGCTCGGCTAACCGAGCCCGAATTACGGGCGCTGCTCGATAGTTGGGATGTCTGGGCCCTGCCCGGCCAGAACGCGCCGCCCGGTGACTGGCATGTCTGGATGATCCGCGCCGGTCGCGGATTCGGCAAGACCCGTGCGGGCGCCGAATGGATCAGTGGCATCGCCCGCGCGAAGCCCGACGCCCGGATCGCACTGGTGGGCGGCACCGTCGACGATGTGCGCCGGGTGATGATCGAGGGCGAGAGCGGCCTGATGGCGGTGCGCCACGGCGGCGAGCGGATCGAGTGGCGCCAGGTCGCGGGCGAAGTGATCTTTGATTCGGGCGCGCGGGCCTATGTCTATTCGGCCGAGGCGCCCGAAAAGCTGCGCGGGCCCGAACATCATGCCGCCTGGTGTGACGAACTGGCAAAGTGGCGCAGCGGGGATGCCGCGTGGGACAATCTGTTGCTCGGGCTGCGGCTTGGCCAGCATCCGCGCGTCTTGGTGACGACGACGCCGCGCGCCAATGCGTTGATGCGGCGGGTGATGGCGATGCCGGGCTTTGTCGAAACGCGCGGGGCAACGCGCGACAATCCGCATCTGCCAGTGCATTTTGCCGAGGCGATGGGGCGGCTGTACGGCGGCACCCGGCTGGGGCGGCAGGAACTGGACGGTGAGCTGATCGAGGATGCCGCGGGCGCCTTGTGGACCCGCGCACTGCTGGAGGTATGCCGGGTGCGCGTGCTGCCGTCGCTGGTGCGAGTGGTGGTCGGCGTTGATCCGTCGGCGAGCGTCGGCGGCGATGCCTGCGGGATCGTCGCGGTCGGGCTGGGCGACGACGGGCTGGGCTATGTGATCGAGGATGCGAGCGTCGCGGGGGCCTCGCCCGAGGGCTGGGCGCGCGCGGTGGCGGATTGCGCCGCGCGGGTCGGCGCCGATCGGGTGGTAGCGGAGGCGAACAACGGCGGCGCGATGGTGCGCAGCGTGCTGATCGGCGCCGACGCCGCGTTGCCGGTGACGTTGGTCCACGCTGCCCACGGCAAGAGCGCGCGGGCCGAGCCGGTCGCGGCGCTGTACGAGCGCGGGCGTGTGAAGCACCTCGGTGCTTTTCCGGCGCTGGAGGACGAGCTGTGCGGCCTGATCGCGGGCGGCGGCTATGAGGGGCCGGGACGGTCGCCGGATCGGGCGGATGCGCTGGTGTGGGCACTGAGCGAGCTGATGCTGCGGCGGCGGCGCGAGGTGGGGGTGCGGCGGTTGTGAGCTTTGCCGACGACCGGGGCCGAACAAGAGCAGCTCTATCCGTCATTCCCGCGAAGGCGGGAATCCATTCTGGCTGACGCTCAAGAGACTCGCGCCAATGAAGGACTATGGATCCCCGCCTGCGCGGGGATGACGGTGCAAAGCTCAGGGAGTGGGCTCAATCAGGACCGCCCCCGCTTGCGCCAGGCGCTCGCCGCCGGGAACAGGGTGAACACCGCCACCGCAAACCCCGTCATCGCGGTGTGGGGATCGTTCATCGCCACGCCGATCGCGCCGATGACGGTGCAATAGAGCGGCAGGATATAGACCAGATAGGGCGTGATTCCGCCAAGGTGGCGGCGTGCGCTATCTTCATGGACGAAGAACCAGCCGAAACCGATCAGCGGCACCGCAAACAGCAGCGCGAGCGCGATCCAACCGGCCTGGGCGAGACTGGGCATGGGGGCATCCTATCGCGCGGGGGCGGGCGCGGCTATAGCGAGCGCTTGCCCATGGCGATCCGTCACCCTGAACTTGTTTCAGGGTCCATCGTGCAACACGGAGGTTGGCTGATCTGGCGCAGTGGATGCTGAAACAAGTTCAGCGTGACGCATTGTGCTGTAACGAGCCCCGGGCGCAATCGGCCCGGCAGCGGGTCACGCGAACCAGCATTATGGAGGCCCGATGATCCCGCGCGAACTGATCGATACGGTGCAGGTGCCCGGTGGCGGCGAGATGCGGCTGGTGCGGCGCGGCACCGACTGGTTCATCATGCTCGGCCGCGAGGAACTGATGTCGAGCCGGATGAGCGGCTCCGAAGAAGCGCTCGGCACGATGGCGTGCGACCGGATCGGGACGGACGCGCGGGTGCTGATCGGCGGTTACGGGATGGGCTTTACCTTGCGTGCGGTGCTCGGGCGGCTGGGGCCGACGGCGCAAGTGACGGTCGCCGAGCTGGTGCCGGCGGTGATCGCCTGGGCGAAGGGGCCGATGGCGGCGTTCGCCGCCGGGTGCCTCGACGATCCCCGCGTTCGGGTGGTCGAGGATGATGTCGGCGCGGTGATCGCGCGCGGCGCGGGGGCGTGGGACGCGATCCTGCTCGATGTCGACAACGGCCCCGACGGGCTGACGCGCAAGGGCAACGACCGGCTCTATTCGGAGGCGGGCCTGGCGGCGGCACGCGCGGCGCTGCGGCCCGGCGGGGTGCTGGCGGTGTGGTCGGCAGCGGCCGATCCGGCGTTCGCCAAGGCGCTGGAGCGGGCGGGATTGGACGTCGACGAAGTAGTGGTACGCGCAAGAGCGAGCGGCAAGGGCGCAAGGCACGTGATCTGGTTCGGCCGGCGGTAAGTTAGGCGGAGGCTCGGCGCCGCCGAGCGCGGATGAATATCGCGATACCCAAGAAGCACATGGCGAGGACGATCATCGCGGTCGCCCAGTGATCACCTTCCAAGCCGAGGGTGGCAACAGGTAACAACAAGAAAATGCTCATGATGACTTGGGCCGCGTGGGGGAGTGACGAAAAGCGGCGGTTGAAGCCATCATAATCGGCGAACCACCAAACGAGCATGCACGTCAACACCACCGGAATCGCGGCTCTGCCGATGGCCAGAATCCACTGGGCGAGGTCGAACAGGGTCATTTCAGGAGCATAGCATGAAAATCTTCGGCTGGAAGGCGGCCGGGCGGGAGCGATTCCGTCCGGCCCTCTCGCGTTATGGCCTCAGCACGGGCGCGACACTCGGCGAATGGCCTTTGACTTACGAAGCGCAGGTGCGCGAGGGCTATGCGCGCAATGCCATCGCCCAGCGCTGCGTGCGGCTGGTGGCGGAAGGGGTGGGTGGGGCGCCGCTCATCGCTTCCGATCCGGCGCTCGCAGCGTTGGTGAGCGTGCGGTCGGGCGGGCAGGCGCTGGTCGAGACGGTGGCGGCGCAGCTGCTGCTTCACGGCAATGCCTATGTCCAGATCGCGACCGATGGCGCGGGCGACGTCGCCGAACTGTTCGCGCTGCGGCCCGAGCGGGTGCGGGTCGCGCCCGATGCGCGCGGCTGGCCGGTCGCGTACGACTACCGCGTCGGTGAGCGGGTAAGCAGCCTCTCCGCCGAGGAGCCGCGCCCGCAGATCGTTCATCTGAAGAGCTTCAACCCGCTTGACGATCATTATGGGCTGGGCTGCCTGGGCGCGGCGGCGGGGGCGATCGCGGTCCACAATGCCGCCGCGCGCTGGAACAAGGCGCTGCTCGACAATGCCGCAAGGCCCTCCGGCGCGCTCGTCTACGAACCCGGCGACGGGTCGAGCCTGTCGCGCGAGCAGCTCGAGCGGCTGCGCGCCGATATCGAGGCGAGCTTCTCGGGCGTCGGCAATGCCGGGCGGCCGATGCTGCTCGAAGGCGGATTGAAGTGGCAGCCGCTCAGCCTGTCGCCCGCCGATCTCGATTTCGCCGGCACGCGCGAGGCGGCGGCGCGCGAGATTGCGACGGCGTTCGGGGTGCCGCCGATGCTGCTCGGCCTGCCGGGGGACGCGACCTATGCCAATTACCGCGAGGCCAATCGCGCGCTGTGGCGGCTGGCGATCCTGCCGCTGGCGGAGACGATCTTGAGCGGGCTGGGGCAGGCGCTCGGCGGATGGTTCGACAATGCAAGCCTGCGCGTCGATCTCGACCGGGTGACGGCGCTTGCCGAGGACCGCGAGCGGCTTTGGGCGCAAGTGAGCGCGGCGGATTTCCTGAGCCCGCAGGAGAAGCGAGCGATGCTCGGCATTGCGGGAGAAGCATGATGAACGACGGGGCGATCCTGGCGCAGCTGATGGCGCAGGGGCAGGCGGCGGGCGCCGATCTCGCGACGCTGCGCGCGCTCGCCGAGGAAGCGGGCGCATTGGCGGCCGAGCGGGCGCTGGCGCGGCTGGGGCTCGACGATGCGGCCGCGGCGAAGGACATGGGCGAGCTGCGCGAGTTGCTGGCGCTGTGGCGCGATGCGCGCGCGTCGCTGTGGAAGGCGGCGCTGGGGTGGGTCGCGCGGCTGGCGGGCACGGTGGTGCTGGCAGGGCTGGCGATCAAGTTCGGGGTGCTGGAGCCGTTCAAATGAGCGTGCGCTTTGCGGGCTATGCGGCGGTGTTCGATCGACCCGATCGCGGCGGCGATGTGGTGCGCGCCGGGGCTTTCGGGGCGCCGCGCCCGGTGCCTTTGCTGTGGCAGCATCGCGGGCGCCCGGTCGGGGTGATCGAGACAATTACCGAGGACGCCAAGGGCCTGCGCGTGATAGGGCGGATCGACGATCCGGCGCTCGCGGCGCAAGTGCGTGGCGGGGCGGTGACCGGCCTCTCGTTCGGCTATCGCGCGACGGGGGTGAAGCACCGCCACTACCGCGAGCTGACGCACGTCGCGCTGGTCGAGGTCAGTCTGGTCGCGCAACCGATGCAGCCGCTGGCGCGGGTGCATGCGGTGGTTTCGGATGCTAACGAAGGCGCATGACCAAGGAGTATTTTCCGCCATCCGATTTTCTGTGTTTATGCATGAACGAACACGTGCCGTTCAGCGGGTCTGCGTTTGCCGAAGCCAATTTGCGGCGGCTGATTGCTTTGACGAGCGACCCCGACACGGCCAATCGCGACTGGGCGACGATGCTGTTGGCGCAGACTGAAATCGATACGGCAGAAGTCCGGGCGGCACTATTGGAGCGGGTCGGCGATACCGACGCGATCGTCCGCGCTGAAGCGCTGGTCGGTTTGGTGCAACGCGACCGTGAACTGGCGCTGCCGCTCGTTGCCGCCGAACTGCAGGGAAATGACTGTAACACGGTCTTGATCGAGGCCGCCGAGGCACTTGCCGATCGGACGCTGCTGCCGATTTTGATGGCATGGTGGGGGGATCGAGCCAATCCGCCCGACCGGATCGACAAGGCTTTGGCACATGCCATCGCGGCATGTGGTGGGTCGACAGCAGGCTAACCGCCAAATCTGAATACACAAATCATTCAGGCGCGTCGCACCCTTGCGGCGCGCCTTTTTCGTGGGAGAAGGACATGGACATGACGACCGATACGCTCGCGGCGAGCTTCGAGCAGGTGACGATGAAGGGCGCCGTCGAGCGGCCGATGCTGAGCGGGGCGCGCGCCGGGGGTGCGGCGTTCGAGGGCTATCTGCGCAGCGGCGCCACTACCGAGGTGAAGACGTTTGCGGGCACCAGCGATGCGACTGGTGGCGTAGCGATCCCGCAGGAAATCGATGCGATGATCGATGCGACGCTCAAGTCGATCTCGCCCATCCGCAGCATCGCCAATGTCGTGCAGGTCGGATCGGCGGGCTATCGCAAGCTGGTGACGACCGGCGGCACCGCGTCGGGCTGGGCGGCCGAGGATGGCGCGCGTAGCGAGACGGCGACGCCTGCCTTCGTCGAAATCGCGCCGCCGTTCGGCGAGCTTTACGCCAATCCGAGCGCGACCCAGGCGATGCTCGACGATGCGGCGTTCGATGTCGAGGCGTGGCTGGCGAGCGAAATCGCGACCGAATTCGCCAAGGCCGAAGGCGCGGCGTTCGTCAACGGCAGCGGTACCAACCGGCCCAAGGGTTTCCTCGCCGCGCCGACGGCGGCGACCGGCGACGGGACGCGCGCGTTCGGGACGCTGCAATATCTGGCGAGTGGTGCGGCCGGCGATTTTGCCGCCAATCCGCAGGACCGGCTGATCGACCTCGTCCAGAGCTTGCGCAGCCCCTATCGCCAGGGCGCGGTGTTCGTAATGAATTCGGCGACGCTCGCGCGGATCCGCAAATTCAAGACGAGCGAAGGCGCGTTCATCTGGTCGCCGGGGCTGGCGGCGGGGCAGCCCGATACGCTGCTCGGCTATCCGGTGATCGAGGCCGAGGACATGCCCGATATCGCCGCGAATTCGCTGTCGATCGCGTTCGGCAATTTCCGCGCCGGCTATCTGATCGCCGAGCGGGCCGAAACCGCAATCCTGCGCGATCCGTACAGCAACAAGCCGTTCGTTACCTTCTACGCGACCAAGCGGATTGGCGGTTGCGTGAGCAATTCGGAGGCCATCAAGCTGATGAAGTTCGCCGCGAGCTGAGGCGCGACCGATCTAACCCCTCCCCTTCAGGAGTTCGCGCGCAGTCCCGTCCCCCGGACGGGACCAAGGGCGCCCGAACTGGAAAGGGGTGGGGCCTCTCCGCAAGTGCTTCGCCCGTTGAAGCGCCCCACCCCAACCCCTCCCCTCAAGGGGAGGGGCTTTGCTTGCCGCGAGGCAGCGGCACACATCAAACCGGAGACCCCCATGACCGATCCCTTCTCGACCCGGGCCGACAGCGTGTCGGCACCGGCGGCCCGGGCGCGTGCGGTGACGCCGCATGACGGCAATGCGCTGCCCGAAATTCCCAAGGCGCTCTATATCGGCAGCGGCGGCGCGATCACGATGCGTGGCAGTGGCGACAGCGCCGACAGCGTCTGGGCGAACGTCCCTTCGGGCAGCGTGCTGCCGTTCCGGCCGAGCCATATCCGCGCGACCGGCACCACGGCCGGCGACATATTGGCGCTGTCATGAGCCGGCCGCTCGGGCTGGGCCTTGCGCTCGGCACTGGTCGGGCGGGCGCGGCCGCGGTCGATCCGCGCGGGTTCGATTTCGGCGGCACGCGCCTGCCCGCTGGCGCGACGCTCACTCGCGCGTCGCCTGCCAGCGTCACCGACGCCGACGGCGTGATGCGGCAGGCGGCCGCCGACGCCCCGCGCTTCGATCATGCCGCGAGCGCGTCCGGCGTGGCGCGGCGCGGCTTGCTGATCGAGCCCGCCGCGACCAATTTCGTCACCCATGCGGGCAATATCGCGCTGTGGACGACCGATGCCGGCGGCGGCGCGAACCCGGTCGTGGTGACGCCCGCCGACGCGGTCGCGCCCGACGGCAGCACCACCGCGACGCGGCTGTTTTTCGAGCACCTCGGCGGCTATGCGCGGGCGATCTTCTATCCGGCGATCGCCGCGCCGGGCGACCATTGCCTCAGCATCTGGTTGCGCACGCCGCAGCCCGGGCGCTCGATTGCACTCGCGATCGACAATATCCTCAGCCCGGCGCTGACGATCGACGGCGACTGGCGACGCTATTCGGTTGTCGCGCCGGTGGCAGGCGCCACGCAATGCCAGCTGCTGCTCTGGGCAGCGGTCGCCACGTCACCCGCGACCGCGACGGTGCACGCCTGGGGCGCGCAGTTCGAGGCAGGCGCTGCCCCCGGCAGCTACATCGCCACCGCGGCGGCGCCAGTGACACGCGCAGCCGATGTGCTGACGCTCGACTGGGGCACGCGCGGCGTGCCCGACGGGCCGCTGGCGGTGCGCTACCTGTTCGACGACGGCAGCAGCCTTGCCGCCACCCAGACCGTAAGCGGCGGCACGGCGCACGTGCCGACCGACCTGCCCCGCGCCCATCTGCGCCGGATCGAGCGCGCCTGAGGCGGCGCTTTTCAAGGGATTGAGACGATGACCATCGAGGCAAACGGCCCCGGCGCAGTGACGCTGGGCGCTGAGGACCGCGTGCGCGCGGTCGCGGCAGTGAAAGCGGCGCTCGAGCTGAGCCTCGACGACCATGACGATCTGCTCGCGGCGCTGGCCGAAACCGCGCTGGGGCTGGCCGAACAGTTTCTGGGGCAGATGCTGATCGCGCGGACGGTGGTGGTGACGCTGCCGGTGCGGACGGGGTGGCAGCGGATCGGCGTTGCCCCGGTGACGGCCATTGCCAATCTGGCGGGCGTGGCGGCGGACGGGAGCGCGGTGATGCTGCCGGTGCATGGCTATGACATCGACATCCTGCGCGGCGAAGGCTGGGCGCGGCTGCGCGACGTCGGCGCGGCGGTGCGGGTCACCGCGTCGGTGACGGCCGGGGTCGCCGCCGATTGGGACGCGATCCCGGCGGCGATCCGCCAGGGCGCGGTGCTGCTCGCCGCTTACCTCTTCAGCGAGCGCGACACCAGCCGCCCGCCGTCCGGCGCGATCACCGCGCTGTGGCGCCCTTACCGAACCCTGACACTGACCGGGAGTATCCACGCATGAGCAATATCGAAGACACCGCGCGCGACATCGCCGCGCAGGTACAAGTCGCCGCAACCGAACGCGCGGCGGCGGCCATTCAGGAAGCACTGCCTGAAGCGCGCGTGTCGACCGAGCGCGGCCGCATCATCGTCGAAGGGCGCGGGCTCGCGCGGCGGCGGCTGGTCAATGCCGCGCTGCGCTGGATCGGGAGCCTGTTGCGATGAGCGCCGAGGCCGTCTTCCAGGCGGCGCTGACCGACGCACTGACCAATGCGATCGGTGACCGGCTGAACGGCGTGTTCGAGGGGCCAGCGGTGAAAGCCACCGCGCCCTATGCCGAGATCGGCGAGCTGCTGAGCATCGACTGGAGCACCAAGGATGCCGAGGGGCGCGAGCTGCGCAGCTTGATCCAGCTGCGCGACCGGGCCGAGACGGCGGTGCGGCTGCAAGGCCTTGCCTGCGACGCCGATGCCGCGATCCGCGGCATGGCACCGGCGCTTGACGGCTGGCGGATCGCGAGCGTCGTGCTGGTGCGCAATCGCATCGTGCGGTCGGGCGTCGGGCAATGGACCGCGCTGATCGAACACCGCGCGCGGGTGCTGGCGGAATAACGCGCCCTTCAACGTCATTGCGAGCGCAGCGAAGCAATGCAGAGCACCACGCGAGCATGCCCCTGGATTGCTTCGCGGTGCTCGCAATGACGGCGGGTGCTGGGGTGCTGGGGTGCTGGCGACATAATCACGGGAGAAGAGACATGGCAGCGGAAAAGGGCAGCGCGTTCCTGCTCAAGATCGGCAATGGCGCGACGCCGCCGGTGTTCACCACGGTCGCGGGGCTGCGCACGACGCAGTTGCAGATCAACGGCGAGGCGGTGGCAATCACCTCCAAGGATTCGGGCGGCTGGCGCGAATTGCTGTCGGGCGCGGGTGTGCGATCGGTGAGCGTTTCGGGGGCGGGGATCTTCACCGGTTCCGCCGCCGAAGCGCGGCTGAAGGGCAATGCGCTGAGCGGGACGATCGACGATTACCGGCTGAGCTTCGAAAGCGGCGAGAGCTTGACCGGGCGGTTCCTGGTGACGCGGCTCGACTATGCCGGCGATTACAATGGCGAACGCAACTACACGCTCGCGCTCGAAAGCTCGGGCGCGGTGGTGAGCGCATGAATCCGCCTGCCAATCCGGCGAGAGGCGAGGCGGCAGTGCGGGTGGGCGGCGCGATGCTCACCTTGCGGCCGACGTTCACGGCATTGGTCGCCGCCGAGGCGGAACTGGGGCCGCTGTTCGCGCTCGTCGAGCGCGCCGCCGACCAGCGGCTGGGGCTGGGCGAGCTGGTCGCACTGTTCTGGCACTGTCTGGCCGAAGTGCCCGAGGGGATGACGCGTGAGGCCTTTGCCGAGGGTGTTGCGGCGGGGGGGCTCGCCAATACGACGCCCGCGCTGAAGGTGCTGCTTGGGCAGATTCTGGCGGGGCGGTGATGAGCACGATCCTCCCCCCACGGGGGAGGTGGCGGCCGCAGGCCGACGGAGGGGGTGTGCCACAGGCGAATCGCTCGGGGCCTGCCCCCTCCACCGCCTTCGGCGGTCCCCCTCCCGCTTCCGGGGAGGATTTTGCGGATCGCGCCGCCAAGCTCGCGGGGCTGGCGGGCGCGCTGTTCGGCTGGAGTCCAGATACTTTTTGGAATGCGACCCCGGCCGAACTTGCGAGCGTCGTCGCGGCGCTTGTCGGTGACGCCGCGCCCCCGCCCCCCGACCCCGCGACAATCGCCCAATTGATGGAGGCATTTCCCGATGGATGAGGAAATCGACCGGCTGGTGGTGAGCGTGCGCGCCGACACCAGCGGCTTTGCGCGCGATGTCGCGGCGATGCGCGGGCAGCTCTACGGGCCGCTGCAGGGCGCCGCCGATGCGGCCGGGCGCGGGATCGAAAATGCGCTGGTGCGCGCGACGCGAAGCGGCAAGCTTGGCTTCGACGATCTGCGCAAGGTCGCGCTGTCGGTGCTCGCCGATATCGCCGCGAGCGCGATCCGGAGCGGCATCGACGCGATCCTGGGCGGTGGCCGCTCGGGCAGCGGCGACGGGGGCTTGCTCGGCGCGATCGGGTCGCTGTTCGGCGCGCCGGGGCGTGCGACCGGCGGGCCGGTGGCGCCGGGCCGCGCCTATGTGGTGGGCGAGCGTGGGCCGGAACTGTTCGTGCCGACGTCGAGCGGGCGGGTCGAGACGCGCGGCAGCGGCGGCGGGCGCGATGTGCGGATCGCGATCAACATCGCCGCGCCTGCGGGCACCGAACCGCAGGCGCTCGCCCGCTCGAGCCGCCAGATCGCGCGCGCGGTGCGGGCGTCGCTGGCGGAGGACGCGTGATGGGCCATTGGCTGGCGACGCAGCGGCGCGGGCAGGCGACGGGGTTCGTCTCGCGCTTCGATCCGGCGTATTGGAGCGTCAATTTCCCGCGCCCGATGATGGCGAGCGTGGTGACGACTGCGCCCGATGCGTTGCGCGTCGATGCGGTGTTTTACCGCGCCGACGATCTCGCGGGGCTGATCTGGGAGGCGGAGGATCGCTTCGATCATCCGCTGCTTGCCTATGAGACGCGGCGCGATTTCCGCGATTGCGCGCTCAGCTTTCGCTGGCGGTCGGGCGGAGTGCTGCCGCTCGATGCGGTTAACGGCCCGACGCTGACGATCGAGGGGCGCGATGCCGGGGGCAATCCCCGCGCCTGGTATGTGCGGCTGTGGAATTATGCGAGCGGCTCGCCCGAGGATGCGGTGGTGCGGATCGATTTCGCCGCGCTCGACGGCGGCTTCCTGCTGCCGGGCGAGGCCGATCCCGTGTGGGCGGGCGATGTCGACCGGATGTTCGTGTCGCTGGTGCCGCCAGGGTTCGACCCCGCCGGGGGAATGCTGGCCGCGCCCGCCGAGGGCTGGGTCGAGCTGAGCGACATCGGCTGCACCGGTGCGGGCGCGGTGCTGGGCATCGGCGATGCGATCGTCCCCGACCATGGCCTCGGCATCGCGAGCGGGTATGACGACAGCTATAATGTCACACCCGCGCGGCT
Organism: Sphingomonas sp. CCH10-B3; assembly: GCF_001556185.1. GTDB lineage: Bacteria > Pseudomonadota > Alphaproteobacteria > Sphingomonadales > Sphingomonadaceae > Sphingomonas > Sphingomonas aquatica. The sequence continues at coordinate 45,973 of NZ_LSIJ01000029.1, forward strand.
GCTGCGCAATGCGCTCCACCTAGGGTATCGCGGCGCGATCAACCATTATGTCGGGATGAGCCACTATTTCCGGCTCGAGGCCAATTCGGGCGGGCTCTATGCGAGCCTGACCGGGGGCGTGCTCAACGTCGCCTGCGCCGCGTGGCACCGCGATTTCGCCGAGCGGGCCAGGGCGCTCGGATACGACGTGATCTGGTCGCTCAGCTACGAGCTGTTCGACGCACATTGCTGGGGCGACTGGAAGCAGCGCGCGGTCGATGGGTCGCCTGCCCTCACCGGCTGGGAACCGCCGTCGACGCTGCTGAGCCCGGCGAGCGCCGGCGCAATGGCCTATCTGCGGGCAGTCGCGGTCGCCTTCATCGAGATTGCGGTGGCGGCGGGGTTGGCACCGAAGTTTCAGGTCGGCGAGCCGTGGTGGTGGGTGATGGCCGATGGGCGGCCCTGTATCTACGACGATGCCGCGCGGGCCGCGCTCGGCAATCCGCCCGCGATCAATGTCCGGGGGCCGCAGGATGCCGCCACGATCGCGGTGCTCGATGCGGCGGGGGCGCTGCTGGCGGCGTCGACCGCCGCGCTGGCGGCAGCGGTGAAGGCCGTCGCGCCGGGGTGCGAGACATTGGTGCTCGCTTATCTGCCGAGCCTGCTCGATGCCGCCGCGCCTGAGGTCGAGCGGATGAACCTGCCGATCGGCTGGGCGTCGCCTGCGTTCGATGTGCTTCAGCTCGAGGATTATGACTGGGTGACGGCGGGGGACACATCGCGCAGCGCGCGGGGCGCCGCGGCGGCGACCTTGCGGCTCGGGCGGCGTGGGCGCGCGGCGTAGCGCAGGCCTTCATCTGGGCGCTGCCGCAAGTGATCCGCGATGGCTTCGTCCATTTCGATGAGCAGGAGGAGGAAGAGGACGTGCAGCCCTTTGACGACGTGCTGTTTCCGCTGGCGCTCGGGCGCGAGGCCGAAGTGACGCCGACCTTCTCGACCGCGATCGTGACGAGCGCGGGCGGGCATGAAGCACGCAACGCGAGCTGGTCGGCGGCGCGCACGCGCTATGATGTCGGCCCCGGCGTGCGGTCCGAGGCGGACATCGCCGCGCTGCTCGACTTCTTCCGCGCGCGGATGGGGCCGGCGCGGGGGTTCCGCCTGCGCGATCCGTTCGATGCCGAGGGCGTCGATCAGTCGATCGGGACCGGCGATGGGGTCAACACCCGCTTTGCGCTGGTGAAACATTATGACGAGGGGGTGCGGCGGATCACTCGGCCGATCGTGGGCAGCGTGCGGGTAACGGTGGGCGGCGCCGAGACGGCGGCGTTTGCGGTCGAGCCCGGCGGCTGGGTGGTTCTCGATGCCGCCCCCGCGTCCGGCGCTACGGTGCGCGCGAGCTTTCGCTTCGACGTGCCGGTGCGCTTTGCCGAGGATGCGCTGAGCGTCACCCGCGCGACTTTCCTCGCGGGTGCGGCGCCTTCGGTCCCGCTGATCGAAGTGCGGGAAGACTGATGCTGACCGGCGACCTCACCACCATAGCCTTGTGCTGGCGGATCGAGCGGCGCGATGGCGTGACGATCGGGCTGACCGATCACGACCGCGACCTGACCATCGACGGGCTGGTCCATCGTGCCGCGCCGGGGATGACCCCTTCGGCAATCAAGCGCAGCGACGCGCTGGAGGCCGATACGATGGATGTCGCTGGCGCACTGACCAGCGCGGCGATCGCCGCGCGCGATCTGCTCGCCGGGCGGTGGGACGGCGCGCGGGTGGCGCTGTTCGCGGTCGACTGGACTGGCGCACCGGGCCGCGTCGACCTGGGTGAAGGGCTGATCGGCGCCATCGAGACGCAGGGCGACGGCTTTACCGCCGAGCTGCGCGGGCCGAGCGCGCTGCTCGACCGCGCGGTGGCCGAGGAAACCTCGCCCGAATGCCGTGCTGAGCTGGGCGACCGGCGCTGCGGCGTGGCGATGGCGGGGCGGCGGCGGTTCGCGCGCGTGGTCGCGGCCGATGGCGCCGCGCTGAGCCTCGATATCGCCGAGCCGAGCGCCAATGCCTATGGCGGCGGGCGGCTGCGCTGGTTCGACGGCGCCAATGCCGGGCTGGAGGCAGTGATCGCTTCGTCCGACGGCGCGTCGGTCATGCTGCGCGCCGAACCGGTCTACGCGCCAGCGGCGGGCGAGCTGGTCGAGATCAGCGAGGGTTGCGACAAGAGCATCGCGACCTGCGCCGGACGCTTTGCCAATGCTGCCAATTTTCGCGGCGAGCCGTTCCTGCCCGGGATCGACCTGCTGACGCGCTATCCGGGCGCGTGAATATTGTCGAACGCGCGCGATCGGCAGTCGGCGCGCGGTTCCGGCTGCACGGGCGCGAGGCGGCAACGGGGCTCGATTGCGTCGGGCTGGCCGCGCTGGCTTATGGCGAAGCGGCGGTGGCAGCGGTCGACGTGCGCGCAGGCGATCTTCTGCTGTGCGCGAGCGGGCCGGGGCAGTTGCATCTCGCAATCGATAGCGGCGGCGGGGTGATTCACGCCGATGCGATGCTGCGCCGCGTCGTCGAGCGGCCGGGGCCGGTGCCCTGGACGGTGATCGGCCGCTGGCGGCTGAAGGGAGAGGATTGATGGCGACGCTGTTGCTGACGGCGGTCGGTGCCGCGTTCGGCGGGCGGATCGGCAGTGCGATTGGTGCCATTGCGGGCCAGGCGATCGACCGCGAGCTGTTCAAGGGCAAGGGTCGCGAAGGCCCCCGGCTGACCGAATTGTCGGTCCAGACCTCGTCCTATGGCAGCCCGATTCCTGCAATCTTTGGGACGATGCGCGTTGCGGGCACGGTGATCTGGTCGACCGACCTGATCGAAAGCACCTCGAAGACCAGCAATGGCAAGGGGCAGCCGAGCACCACCAATTACAGCTATTCGGCATCGTTCGCCGTCGCGTTGTCGGGGCGACCGATCAAGCGCGTGGGGCGGATCTGGGCCGACGGCAATCTGCTGCGCGGGAGTGGGGGCGACTTTAAGACCGCGACCGGCTTCCGGCTTCATACCGGCGGCGAGGACCAGCCGGTTGATCCGCTGATCGCCGCTGCCGAGGGTGCGCTGGCGCCTGCGCATCGCGGGCTGGCCTATGCGGTGTTCGAGCATCTCCAGCTTGCCGATTTCGGCAATCGCATTCCTTCGCTCACTTTCGAAGTTTTCGCCGACGAAGGCCCGGTCGCGATTGGTACCATTGCCGAGGCGATCGGCGCAGGGCTGGTATCGGCGGACAGGGCAACGACAGTGCTGGCGGGCTTTTCAGCCTATGGCGACAGCGCGCGAGGGACGCTCGGCGCGCTCATCGAGGTGGGCGGCTATTGGCTCGCGCCGACCGGTGGCACGCTGACGCTGCGCGGCGATGGTCTGCCCGAACGCGCCATTGCCGACGAAGGTGCCGGCGCTGGCCAGCGTGGCGCGCGGGCGGTCAGGCAGATCGCCGCGATCGAAACCGTGCCGCAACTGATCACGCTCGCCCATTATGACCCGGCGCGCGATTACCAGACTGGTGTCCAGCGCGCGCGCCGTCCCGGCCCCGGCGAACGCAGCATCCGCATCGAGGTGGCGGCGGCGATCGATGCCGGTCCTGCCAAGGCGATGGCCGAAGCCAAATTGCGCCGCGCCGAGGCTGGGCGCGAGACCCGACGGATCGCGCACGGCTGGTCGGCTCTCGATCTCGCGCCCGGCGCGGTCGTGTCGATTGCGGGCGAAGCGGGGCGCTGGCGCGTGACCGGCTGGTCGCTCGAGGCGATGGTGCTGACGCTCGATCTGGTCCGGCTGGGCAGCGCCGTGGCGGGATCGCCGGCAAGCTCGGGCCGGGTACTGGCGAGTCCCGACGTGGCGGCCGGGCCGACGATCATCCATGCGTTTGAACTGCCGGCGCTCGACGATACGCTCCTCTCATCGCCGCGGGTGCTGGTTGCCGCCGCCGGGACCGGTGCGGGCTGGCGGCGCGCCGCGCTGCTCTACAGCACCGACAATGGCGGGCGCTGGACCCCGGCCGGGTCGACCGCGCTGCCTGCCGTGATCGGTACGGTAGCGGCGCCGCCGCGCGCCGCGGGCAGTGCGCTCCGCGATCTTGTCAGCAGCGTCGAAGTCGAGCTGGCGCGGACCGACATGGTCCTTGCCGACGCCGATGACGCCGCGCTCGACAGCGGTGCCAATCTGGCGCTGGTCGGTGATGAACTGCTCCAATTCGGTGAGGCTGTGCCGATCGGGCCAGCGCGCTGGCGGTTGTCGAGGCTGTTGCGCGGACGGCGGGGCACCGAATTTGCTGCAGGCGCCCAGCAGGTTGGCGACCGGTTCGTGCTGATCGAGCGCGAGGCGCTGGTGGCGATCGACCTGCCCGTCACCGCCATCGGCCGCCAGATTGCCGTGATGGCATCGGGCGTCGGCGACAGCGAGGGCCCCGCGCGCGTCGATATGGTGGTGACGGGCGCATCGGTGCTGCCGGCATCGCCCGTCCACCTGCGCATCGACCACGACGCTGGCATGTTGCGCTGGGCCCGGCGCAGCCGGACCGGGTGGCGTTGGATCGACGGCAGCGACGTGCCGCTCAGCGAGGAAAGTGAAGCCTATCGCATCGATTTCGCGAATGGCGCAAGCGTTGAGACGCAGGCGCCCGCGCTCGCGATCGCGGACGGTGCGGCGCTGCCGGTCACGGTGCGTCAGCGCGGCACGCAGGGACTGTCGCGCGCGGCCACGCTTGGCTGAGCCACAACCGAAGGAGCAAGGGATGACCGACGAGACCACCGCACGGCTGGCATTGCCGCTGCTGCAGCCGGGCCAGGCGCAAAAGGAACTCTACCACAATGAAGCGCTCGCGCTGCTCGATTTTGCGACTCAAGCCGTCGTCGAGGCGGTTGGTGTCGATATGCCACCGGCAGCCCCCGCGATGGGCGCCTGCTGGGTGGTCGGCAGCGCACCCGTCGGTGGCTGGACGGGGCAGGCGCTGGCGATTGCGGGCTGGACCGGCGGCGGCTGGCGGTTTGTGCCTGCGCGCGAGGGAATGACTGTGTGGAACCGCAGCGAAGACCAAGCCAGCCGATTCGACGGAATCGCGTGGCGCAGCGGCGAGTTACGGGGAAGCGTGCTGATGATCGGGGACGATCAGCTGATCGGCCCGCGTCGTCCCGCGATCGGCGATCCGGCAGGTGGCGCAACCGTTGATATTGAGGCGCGCGAGGCGGTTACCGCGATCCTGACCGCGCTGCGCGGCCATGGTTTGATCGAGGTATGACAAGGCGCCGTTGTGGCTATTTCGCCACAGTTCGGGGTATTTGTTCGCTTGCGTGGAAACCAAGCTTTGGCTAGGGAGTTCGGGCTGTCCGTAGTGACACTCAAGAAAGGGGATTATGATGCGGAAGCTGGCCGTTTCACTGGCACTTGCCTCCACGATCATCGCCACGCCTGCCCTCGCCCGCGACAAGTCGTGGTATGTTGGCGTCGATGGTGGTGCGACGATCGTCGAACGAATCAATTACGACATCGGTGCCGCTCGGGATGCGGCGTCTGCCTCGCATGACTATGGCTTCGACGTGTCGGGCAACATCGGCTACGACTTCGGCGTGTTCCGGGTCGAAGCGGAAGTCGCTTACAAGCGCGCAACCGTTCGTGACTACCGCTCGTCGACCCGCACGGCGGCGATCGGTGGCAATGGCACCCTCTACACGGTTGCCCCTGGCCTCTACAACGGCGTTGGCGGCAACACCTCGGCGCTCAGCTTCATGGTCAACGGCCTGCTCGATTTCGGCGCCGATGATGAGATCCAGGGCTTTGTCGGCGGCGGTGTCGGTGTCGCGCGCGTGAAGGCATCGCGCTACGCGATCAGCGCGCCAGGCGCGTTCCTCGACGACTCGGACACGCGCTTTGCCTATCAGGCGATTGCCGGTGTCCGTGCTCCGCTGAGCAAGCATATCGACGTGTCGGTGAAGTATCGCTTCTTCACAGCGCCCGATGCACGCTTCGTCGACATTCAGGGCCGTAACTTCTCGGGCACTTATCGCTCGCACAGCCTGCTCGGCGGCATCACGTACAACTTCGGTGGTCCGGAAGCTCCGCCTCCGGCTGAGCCCGCACCGCCGC
>NZ_LSIJ01000003.1 GCF_001556185.1 Sphingomonas sp. CCH10-B3
CCCCACACCCACCCCCAAAAGCTGATCGAAATCAGAATCATGATCGGGTTGATCGTGAGGCGATGGCCGACCACCAGCGGGGTGATGACATTGGCCTCGAGCAGATGCGCACCGATCATGATCAGCGCCGGAACGAGCGCGACCCCGGGATCCGAAAACACCATCAATCCGCCGAGCGCCAGCAGCATCGCCGCCGCAATCGGCCCGAAATAGGGAATGTAGTTGAGCAGCGCGACGATACCGCCCCACATCAGCGGATAGGGCATCCCCATGATCCAGAGTGCCACCGCGATCACCAGCCCGAGCGCGAGATTGATGACGGTGATCGTGCCCAGATAAGACGACGTGTCATCGACCACGTCCTGGATCACGCGCGCGGTGGCAAGCGCGCCGTCGAAGCTGGCGCGCGACGTGATCGTCTGGCGCCGCAGCCGGGTCCAGCCGCTCAGGAAGAAATAGACGATCAGCGTGCCGAAGAAGATGTGGATGAAAACGCTCGGCGCCGACACCGCGACCAGTTCGACCAGTGATCGCGGCGGCACGGCGGTTGCCTGCGCAGCGTCAGCGACATTCTTGGCCGATCCCGCTGCGAGCCGCATCGCGGTCTTGTCGACATATTTTTCGATGCTGTTGTAGAATTCGAGCAGCGGCTTCAGGTTCATCTGGATGCGGCCGATGCGTTCGGGCAGCAAGCGGAAGAACTGGACCGCCGGCACGATGATCGCCGCGAGCACGATATTCGCGACACCAAGGAACCCGACGACGCAGATCAGCGATGCGACCGGCGCAGGAATCCGCCGCCGTTCTAGCCATTCGAGAATCGGTACCAGCGCGACGGCAATCACCAGTGCCGCCGTCACTGGCAGGAAGAATTCGGCCCCCGCCTTCAGCGCGAACGGCAACGCAATGACAAGGCCGACGCCCGCGATCAGCGTCAATGCCGCGAGCAGGCGATCGCGGCGATCGGCAACCTCATCACTTTCGGCCGGCGCGGGCTGGGGCACGACGGACGGCGCCGGTACTGGCGCCACGTCCATGTTCACCGCCGTTGATGCGTCGCTCGGCCCGTCCACGTGATGCTCCTCGATCCGGCATCACTAGCTGCATTCCTTCGCTGCGCAATCCCGGCTAGCTTGGGTGCATGAGCGACATCATTCTGGTCATCGACGAAGGCACCACTTCGACGCGCGCCATGGCATTCGCCGCCGACGGCGCCTGCCTTGCCACCCACGCGCTGGAACTGACCCAGCATTATCCGCAGCCTGGCTGGGTCGAACATGACGCTGCCGAAATCTGGGCGCACACGCTGGCAGTGACGCGCGATGTGATCGAGCAGGTCGGCGGGGCCGAGCGAGTCGCCGCGATCGGCATCACCAACCAGCGCGAGACGGTCGTGTTCTGGGACAAGACCACCGGCGAGCCGCTCGCGCCCGCGATCGTGTGGCAGGACCGCCGCACCGCCGCCGATTGCCAGGCGCTGAAGGAAGCGGGGCATGAAGCCGCCGTGCAGGCCAAGACCGGGCTGCTGCTCGATCCCTATTTCTCGGGCTCGAAGATCGGCTGGGCGCTGCGCCACTGGCCGCAGCTTGCCGAAGCGGGCGACCGGCTGGCGGTCGGAACGGTCGAAAGCTGGCTCGTCTGGAAATTGACCGCCAATGAAAGCCGGGGCGGCCTGCACATCACCGACGCGACCAACGCGAGCCGCACCGCGCTGATGGCGATCGGCAGCGGCGGCTGGGACGATGGCCTGATCGACCTGTTCGGTGCCCCACGCGCAGCGCTGCCCGAGATCGTCGATTGCGCCGGACGTTTCGGCGAGACCACGCTGTTCGGCGCCGCCATCCCGATTTGCGGCATGGCCGGCGACCAGCAGGCGGCGACGATCGGTCAGGCGTGCCTCGCGCCCGGCGAGACCAAGGCGACCTTCGGTACCGGCGCTTTCATCCTGACGCAGGCAGGCGCGATCCCGCCGGTGTCGCACCACCGGCTGCTGTCGACGGTCGCGTGGCAATTGGGCGGCAAGCGCGCCTATGCGCTCGAAGGATCGGTGTTTGTCGCCGGCAGCCTGATCAAATGGCTGCGCGATTCGATCGGCATAATCGGCACCGCGGCCGAGACCGAGGCGCTCGCGCGCAGCGTCGCCGACAATGGCGGCGTGTACCTCGTCCCTGCCCTCTCCGGCCTCGGCGCGCCGTGGTGGCAGCCCGAGGCACGCGGCGCGATTTCGGGGCTCAGCTTCACCAACACCCGCGCGCACATCGTCCGCGCGGCGCTGGAGGCGATGGCGCATCAGGCGAACGACCTGAAGACCGCCTTTGCGGCCGACGGTGTCGACTGGGCGAGCCTGCGGATCGACGGCGGCATGGTCGCCAACGACTGGATGGCGCAGGACATGGCCGACATCCTCGCCATCCCCGTCGAACGCCCCGCCTTTGCCGAAACGACGGCGCTCGGCGCGGCGATGCTCGCGGGGGTCGGCAGCGGGCTGTTCGGCGGGCTGGAGGCGGCAAGCGCGATGCGGGGGACGGTCGAGCGGTTCGAGCCGGAGATGGCGGTGGATGTGCGCGAGGCACGGCTGGCGGGGTGGCAGCGGGCGGTGGAGAGCGTGGTGGCGCTAGCCGGGGGCTGAGCGGGCGAGCGGTTCAGACGCGGGTCTCGACGGCGCGAAATCCGTTCAAATTGCAGGAGCTTCGGCTTGTTATAGCCCGGACCCGACCGGAGCCCCTCCACGCTTGAGGGATGACGATCTTTACTTCGCACCTGCATAGGCTTTGACGAGGTCGAACAGATAATCCCGCCCGGTCATCAGCCATTTAACCGAAATGCGTTCGTTCAGGCCATGGGCGTTGTTCGAACCGTCGCTTAGCAAACCCGGCACGCCATAGGTCGGCACGCCGGCGGCGATAAGGAAGCGCGCATCGGTAGCGCCCGTGCTCATCGACGGTACGATCGGCACGCCGGGGAAATGCTGCTTCGCCAGCGTTGCTGCCTTGTCATAGACTTCGCCCGCCAGCGGCGGCGGTGCGTTGACCGGATTGACCGGCGGCACGGCGACGATCGTCACCGGGGCGTCGCCAATCGCCGCTTTCAACTGCGCGCCCACATCGCTGGGGGTGTCGGTCGGGAACATGCGGCAGTTGATATTGGCAAAGGCGCGCTGGGGCAGCGCGTTGATGGCATGACCACCTTCGATCTGTGTCGCGACACAGGTGGTACGCAGCAGTGAATGAAAGCGCGGGTCTTTCGAAACGATCGCATCCGCCGCCTTGTCAGTCGGGTTGGCGACAAGCTTGAGCATCGCTTCGCCCATCGGTCCCGGGGTCATCTTACCGAGCGCCGTGAAACTCGCGCGAGTGATTTCGCTCATGCGAATTGGGAACTCATAAGCCGCGATACGATTCATGGCTGTCGAAAGCGCATAGATGGCGTTATCCGGGCGCGGCACCGAACTATGACCGCCGGGGTTGATCGCTTCGACCTTGAAATTCTGGCTTACCTTCTCGCCCGCCTGAAAGATCAAGGCAAGCGGCGTGCCATCGGCCTTCAGCGAGCCACCGCCACCCTCGTTCAGGGCGAAACTCGCCTTGATCCAGTCGGGGTGTTTTTCGATCAGCCAGCGAACGTTGTTGATGCGCGCGCCCGATTCTTCGCCGCAACTGAGCAGCAGCTTGATCGTGCGCTTCGGCTTCGCACCGGCAACCTTCAATCGCGCCATCGTGTCGGTCCAGATTGCCGCCTGCGCCTTGTCGTCGGCGGCACCACGGGCATAGAACCAGCCGTCTTCCTCGATCAGCGTGAACGGATCCCGCGTCCAGTCTTCGCGCTTTGCCTCGACCACGTCGAGATGGGCAAGGAGCATGACGGCACCCAGTTTCGGGTCGCTACCGGCAAAGGTCGCGATCAGCCCGCCATCAAGCGGCAGGTTTTCGGGAAAGAAGACGTTGAGATCGGCATCGGTAAAACCCGCCGACTTCAGGCGCGCCGCCATCCGTGTGGCAGCCAGCGTGCAATCACCATTACTATGGGTGGTATTAGTCTCGACAAGCTCTTTGTAAAGTTCACGGAACTGCTGCTGGTCAGGCCGCGGGGCTGCGTTGGCCATCGACGCCGAAAATAAGAGTGTCGCTGCGACGAGAAGAACCTTCATTTCAACCCCTTATCTGTGCCCATGACCATAGAGGTCGTCGCGGCACATATGCCAACGTGACTGCATGTTGCATGGCAAAATGAAACGGCTGCGGCGGCTCGTCATGGCATGCGCTAATCGCAGCCTGCGCCGATCGCCTCCCGTTACGCCGCCACCCCCACCCGATCTTCGAACAACACCTTCAAATCCTTCTTCAAAATCTTCCCGTTCGCATTCCTCGGAAGCGTTTCCTCCACAAACCGGATCGCCACCGGCATCTTGAATGCCGCCAGATGCTGCCGCACCCACGCCTGCAACTCCGCCTCGGTCGCGCTCGTGCCGGGTGCGAGGTGCACCACCGCTGCCGGTTCCTCGCCCAGCGTGCGGTGCGGCAGGCCGATCAGCGCGCAGTCGGTGACCGCAGGATGCGCGTAGAGGACGTTTTCGACTTCGCTCGAATAGATGTTTTCGCCGCCGCGGATGATCATGTCCTTGGCGCGGTCGACGATGTAGAGGAAGCCTTCCTCGTCGAGCCGGGCGAGGTCGCCGGTGCGCACCCAGCCGTCGACGAAGGTCGCCGCCGTCGCTTCGGGCTTGTTCCAATAACCCTTCACGATCATCGGCCCGCGCGCCCAGAGCTCGCCGACCTCGCCGATGGGGAGTTCGTTGACGCCGTCTTCGTCCATGATCTTCAGGTCAGCGACCGCGACCGGCGGGCCGGCGCTGGTCGGGCGGTTGAGATAATCCTCCGCGCTATGGCCGGTGACGGTCGCCATCGTCTCGGTCATTCCCCAGCCATTGCCGGGCAGCGCGCCGAATTCGGTGTAAATCCGCTTGACCAGCTCGGGCGCCGAGGGCGCGCCGCCATAGGCGATCGCTTCGAGCGACGAGAGATCGTACTTTGCCCGGTCGGGATGTTCGAGCAGCTGCCAGGCGATCGTCGGCACGCCGCCGGTCGCATGGACCTTCTCGCGCTCGATGATTTCCATGGCGCGGACGGCATCCCATTTGCGCATGAAGATCAGCGTCGATCCGCTCGCGACCGCGCCCATCATCCCGGCGCTGCACGCGGTCACATGGAACAGCGGGATGCAGGTGAGCATCGTCTTGGGTGTCGGCGCGGGGATTTCGTCGCCGCGCCGCAGCAGCGTCCGCGCGCCCGAATAACCGCTCGAAAAGATGTTGGTGATGAGGTTGCGATGCGTGCCGAGCGCGCCCTTGGGATTCCCCGTCGTGCCGCTGGTGTAGAAGATCGTCGCATCGTCCTCGGGGACGATCTCGACCGGCGGCAGGCCGGCTTCGGGGAGCGCGGCCCAGTCGTGCGGCGTCCCGATCAGCGCCTCGAACGCGCTCGCCTTGCCGTCGAGCGGAGTGACGGAGCGGCTGACATAGATGCACTCGAGATCGGGCAGCGCGTCATAATGCTCGGCCAGCCGCGCGTGGCGCTCGCCGTCGATGAACAGGATGCGGCTGCCTGAGTCCTTCAGTCCATATTCGAGCTCGGCGCCGGTCCACCAGGCATTGAGCGGCACCACGATCGCGCCGATCGACACGCCCGCGAAAAACACGACCGGCCATTCGGGCAGGTTGCGCATGCACAGGGCGACGCGGTCGCCCTTCTGGACCCCCATCTCGACCAGCTTGCCCGCGAGTGCTGCGACTGCGCGGTAATGCGCTTCGTAAGTGACGCGCTCATCCTCATGGATCGTGAATTCGCGCGCGCCGTGCGCCCGCGATAGCATCACGATCTGCGCGAGATTGGCGGGAGCATGTTTCCACACGCGTGTCGGCACGCCGCGAATATCGATGGTCTCCATCTCGAAGCGCGATCCCGGCGCAGTCAGCGCCGCCTCGATCTCCTTCAGGCCCATCTTGGGCCACGCAGGGTCGAGCGCGATCAGGGGTTCGCTAAGGGTGGTCGCCACGGGCATCTCTCCAGCACTTGAATTTCGGGTTTGGCTTATCCGCCATTTAAGCCAAGGTTAGTGTTGATTCGGACCGCGCTCAAGGCAATAGGAGTGCGAAGGTTCGAACCAGGGGTATGGAGAGGCTTATGGCATTGGCGGACCCTGAAGCGCATGGCTTCGACACCCGGCGGCTGGCGCGGATCGATGCGCTGTTGAACGAGCGCTACGTCGCACCGGGGCTGCTGCCGAATGCGCAACTGCTGATCGCGCGCGACGGCGAGATCGTGCATTTCTCGCACCACGGCGCCGCGCGAGAGGGCGGTGCGCCGATCGACCAGACCAGCCTGTTTCGAATCGCGAGCATGACCAAGCCGATCACCTCGATCGCGTTCATGATGCTGGTCGAGGAAGGCAAGGTCGCGGTCGACACGCCGGTCCACCACGTCCTGCCCGAGTTCAAGGGGATCGGCGTCTATAACGGCGGCGGCGGCGGCGTGCCGTTCATGACCAAGCCGACGACCGAGCCGATGCGGATGCTCGACCTGCTGCGCCACACCAGCGGGCTGACCTATGGTTTCCAGAACCGCTCGAACGTCGATGCCGCCTACCGCGAGGGCAGGCTCGAGAATTGGCACGGCAATTTCGATCTCGACGAATTCGTCGGCGCGCTCGGCAAGATCCCGCTCGAATTCTCGCCCGGCGAGGCATGGAATTATTCGGTCGCGACCGACGTGCTCGGCGCGATCATCCAGCGCGTCAGCGGCATGAAGCTCGACGACTTCTTCCGCACGCGCATTTTCGAACCGCTCGGCATGCACGACACGTTCTTCGCGGTGCCCGAGGACAAGGTCCACCGGCTGACCGACTGCTATGACTGGGTCCCGGGCGGTAAGAAAATGTTCGATCGCGGCGAGAAAAGCGCGTGGAGCCGCCAGCCGCGCTTCCTGTCGGGTGGCGGCGGGCTCGTGTCGACCGCGCTCGACTATCACCGTTTCTGCGCGATGTGCCTGAATGGCGGGATACTCGACGGTGTGCGGATCGTGTCGCGCAAGACGCTTCAACTGATGACGCTCAACCACCTGCCCGGCGGCAAGGACCTGGCGTCGTTGTCGAAATCGCTGTTCAGCGAGACGCAGAATGCCGGCACCGGTTTCGGCCTCGGCTTTGCGGTCAACATGGATGTCGCGAAATCGATGATGCCGGGCTCGGTGGGCGAATATTATTGGGGCGGCATGTTCTCGACCGCCTTCTTCATCGACCCGGTCGAGCGCATCCACATGGTGTTCATGACCCAGCTGCGCCCGTCGAACAGCTACCCGATCCGCCGCGAATTGAAGACACTGATCTATTCCGCGCTGACGTAACAGCATCCGCCGGTGCTCCTGCGAAAGCAGGAGCCCAGAACCACGAAGCGCCGCGCAGGCGGCCCTGGCCCCCCGCTTTCGCGGGGGAATAATGGAGAGAATGATATGACTTCGCCCATCACCACCGAACGGCACGGCGACGTGCTCGTCGTCATCTCCAACAGCCCGCCGGTCAACGCGCTCGGCGCCGCCGTGCGGCAGGGCCTCGATGTGGGGGTCAAGGAAGGGCTCGGCGACCCCAGCATCAAGGCGATCGTCATCCGCTGCGACGGCAAGACCTTTTTCGCGGGTGCCGACATCACCGAATTCGGCAAGCCGATGCAGGAGCCGGGCCTCCCCACCCTGCTCGACATGATCGAAGCCGCCGACAAGCCGGTGATCGCGGCCTTCCACGGCACCGCGCTCGGCGGCGGCTGCGAAGTGACGCTCGCCTGCCATTACCGGATCGCCGATCCGAAGGCGGTGATCGGCACGCCCGAAGTCAAGCTCGGCCTGCTCCCCGGTGCCGGCGGCACCCAGCGCATCCCGCGCGTCGCAGGCGTCAAGCTCGCGCTGCAGATGACCGCGATCGGCGATCCGATTCCGGCGAAGGTCGCGCTCGACGCAGGCCTGATCGACCGGATCGCCGGCGACGGCACGCTCGCCGAAGACGCGATCGCCTTTGCCCGCGAAGTCGCCGATGTGCGCCCGCTGCCGCGCGCGAGCGAAAAGACCGCGACGCCCGATCCCGAAGCCGTTGCCGCGTTTAAGGCCGCCAATGCCAAGCGCTTCCGCGGCTTCGATGCGCCTGCCGCCAACATCGCCTGCGTCGAAAAGGCCACCGACGGCTCGACCTTCGAGGAAGGCATCAAGTTCGAGCGGCAGGAATTCATGAAGCTGATGCTGGGCACGCAGAGCGCCGCCCAGCGCCACCTGTTCTTCGCCGAGCGCCAGGCCGCCAAGATCGACGGCATCGATCCCAACATCGCGCTGCGCCAAATCAAGAAGGTCGGCGTGATCGGCGCGGGCACGATGGGCGGCGGCATTTCGATGAACTTCCTGTCGGTCGGCATCCCGGTGACGATCGTCGAGATGCAGCAGGAAGCGCTCGATCGCGGCACCGGCGTGATCCGCAAGAATTACGAAGCCTCGGCCGCCAAGGGGCGCCTCAAGCCCGAACAGGTCGACGCCGCGATGGGCGCACTGACCCCCACGCTCAGCCTCGACGATCTCGCCGACTGCGATCTTGTGATCGAAGCGGTCTATGAGAATATGGACGTCAAGAAGGAACTGTTCGGCAAGCTCGACGCGATCGTGAAGCCCGGCGCGATCCTCGCGTCGAACACGTCGTATCTCAACATCGACGAGATCGCCGCCTCGACCAGCCGCCCGCAGGACGTGCTCGGCATGCACTTCTTCTCGCCTGCCAACGTCATGAAGCTTTTGGAAGTCGTGCGCGGCGCCAAGACCGCCGACGACGTGCTGGCAACGGTGATGGCGCTCGCCAAGACGATCAAGAAAGTCGCGGTGGTGGCGGGCGTGTGCCACGGCTTCATCGGCAACCGCATGCTGATGCCGCGTCAGGTCGAGGCCAACAAGCTGCTGATGGAGGGCGCGACGCCCGAGCAGATCGACCGCGTCCATGTCGAATTCGGCATGCCGATGGGGCCGTTCCAGATGAGCGATCTCGCCGGCGTCGACATCGGCTGGCACCGCGACCCGAGTCGCATCGAAAGCATCCGCGATGCGCTGTGCGCCGAGGATCGCTGGGGCCAGAAAAAGGGCGCGGGCTTCTACGACTATGACGAGAAGCGCAACCCGACGCCCTCCCCGCGCGTCGCCGAGATCATCGAGGATTTCCGCAGCCGCTCAAACCTGCCCAAGCGCGAGATCAGCGACGAGGAAATCATCGAACGCACGCTCTACACGATGGTCAACGAAGGCGCGCTGATCCTCGAAGAGAAGATGGCGCAGCGCGCGTCGGACATCGATGTCGTGTGGATCTATGGCTATGGCTGGCCGGTCTATCGCGGCGGCCCGATGTTCTGGGGCGATACCGTCGGCGCCAAGACGATCGTCGCGGGGCTCGAAAAGCACGGCTTCAAGGTCGCCGAACTGCTGAAGACCAACGCCGAGACGGGGAGCCGGTTCAAGTGAGTACCGCTGCCCCGGCGATCGCGGAAGTCCCGGCCGAGCTCGGCTTCCGGCTCAACTTCTTCAAGCTGATCGTCGCCGATATGGAGGCGGCAATCGCCTTCTACACCGGCGCTTTCGGCATGGTCGAAGCGGGGCCGCGAGTCGATCTGCCCGAAGTCGAGGAAGCGATGCTGACGATGCCGGGGGATCGGTTCACGCTGGTGCTCTATCGCTGGAAGGATGGGCGCGACCTTGCGCTCGGCACCGCGCATGGGCCGGTCGGCTTCCTCACCAAGGACGTCGACGCGGCCTATGCGCGCTTGCTCGATCACGGCGCGACATCGCGGCGCAAGCCGTTCGCGCTCGGCCCGATGAAGATTGCCTTCGTCGCCGATCCGGAAGGGCATGAAGTCGAGCTGGTGCAGTTCGTCCGGAACGAGACACCATCGGCATGAAGACCGCGCTCGCCACGGCCGCCGCCATCCGCGCGGGCGAGACCAGCGCGCTCGCCGAATGCGAGGCGGCGATTGCCCGGATCGAAGCGGGCGATGGCGAGATCAACGCCGTCGTCGTCCGCGATTTTGACCGGGCTCGCGAGCAAGCACGCGCGGTCGATGCGCGGGTGGCGGCGGGCGACGGCGCGGGCGCGTTGCTTGGCGTGCCGATGACGGTGAAGGAAAGCTTCGACGTCGCCGGGCTGCCGAGCTGCTGGGGCTTTGCCGAACATGCCGATTTCGTCGCGAGCGAGGATGCGGTCGCGGTCAAGCGGCTGAAGGCGGCAGGCGCCGTGATCCTGGGTAAGACCAATGTGCCGGTGGCGCTTGCGGACTTGCAGACCAACAACCCGGTTTATGGCCGCACCCGCAATCCGGTCAATCTCGATCGCGTCCCCGGCGGATCTTCGGGCGGCGCGGCGGCCGCGCTGGCGGCAGGCTATGTGCCGATCGAGATCGGCTCGGACATCGGCGGGTCGATCCGCCTGCCTGCCGCCTTTTGCGGCGTCTGGGGGCACAAGCCGACCTACAACGCGCTGTTGAGTTTCGGCCATAATTTCCCGCGCACCGAAGCTTGCGGCGTCGCGCTCAACGTCATCGGCCCGCTCGCGCGCGATGCCGATGATCTCGAAGCGTTGTTCGAGGTGATGGGCGGCGACGCGCTCGCCCGCCCTGCCCCGCGCGGGCCCGGCGACTGGCGCATCCTGCTGCTGACGTCGCATCCGATGGCGGCGGTGCAGGAATCGATCAAGGCGGCGATCGAGGCGACCGGCGCGGCCTTTGCGGCGGCAGGCGCGACGGTCGATCACGCCAGCGATCTGCTGCCCGATCTGGCGATGCAGTATATGAACTACGTTCGCATGCTGCTGACCGCGATGGCGCGCGGCGCCCCGCCCGAAGGTGGCGCGGCAATGACGCTGCCCGAATGGTACACGCTTATCGACGCGCAGGCGAAATGCCGTCGCGACTGGGGGCGGCTATTCGACAGCTATGACGCCGTGATCGCGCCGATCTGGGGCACGACCGCCTATCCGCATGACGACACGCCGCTGGCCGAGCGGCAATTGCTGATCGACGGCGCGATGACGCCGGCCGGCGTGCAACTGGCGTTTCCGGGCCTTGCCACTTTCCCGATGCTGCCCGCGACCAGCGTGCGCATTGGCACCGACCCCGATGGCCTGCCGATCGGTGTGCAGGTGATCGCCGATTACAACCGCGACTGGACGGCGATTGCCGTGGCCCGCGCGGCGCATAATTTGATGAGGAGCTGAATGCGATGAGCGACCTGGAAACTTTCCGCGCCGAAACGCGCGCCTGGCTCGAAGCCAATTGCCCGCCCGAAATGCGCGAGCCGGTGCGCAGCGAGAAGGACGCCAATTGGGGCGGCCGCAACGCCGTGTACCAGCCGGGGCAGAAGGAATGGATGGACGCGATGGCATCGCGCGGCTGGACCGTGCCCGACTGGCCGACGCAATATGGCGGCGGCGGGCTTTCGCCTGCCGAAACCAAGATCCTGCGCGAGGAAATGGCGGCCATGAAGTGCCGCAACCCGCTCAACAGCTTCGGCATTTCGATGCTCGGGCCGGCGCTGCTGAAGTACGGGACCGAGGAGCAAAAGCTCGAACACCTGCCCAGGATCGCGCGCGGCGAAATCCGCTGGTGCCAAGGCTATTCGGAACCTAATGCCGGGTCCGACCTCGCCAGCCTCGCGACCAGCGCCGAGGATGCGGGCGACCATTATGTCATCAACGGCCAGAAGGTCTGGACCAGCTACGCCGACAAGGCCGACTGGATCTTCTGCCTCGTCCGCACCAACAAGGCCGACAAGCACAACGGCATCAGCTTCGTGCTGTTCGACATGACCACGCCGGGTGTCTCGACCAAGCCGATCCTGCTGATCAGCGGCTATTCGCCCTTCTGCGAAACCTTCTTCGACAATGTGAAGGTGCCCAAGAAGAACCGGGTGCACGAAGAGAATAAGGGTTGGGACGTTGCCAAATATCTGCTCGGCCATGAGCGCGAGATGATTTCGGGCATGGGGCTCGGCTCGACCGGCGGCAATCCGCTGATCGAAGGCGCGATTGCGACGGTCGGCCTCGACCATGAGGGCCGCCTCGCCGATCCGCTACTGCGCGCGGCGATCGCGATGTTCGAAGTGCGCGCCAAGGCGTTTGGAATGATGTCCGAACGCTTCATCGACGAACTGAAAGCGGGCAAGGCCCACCCCGCCCAGCCCTCGATGATGAAATATTACGGCACCGAGCTGAACAAGTCGCGTCATGAGCTGATGATGGCAGCGGGCGGCTCCGACGCGCTCGAATGGGAAAGCGCGCGCTCGAACGGCGGCAGCGGCGCCCGCGCCTGGCTGCGCACCAAGGCCAATTCGATCGAGGGCGGGACGAGCGAAGTCCAGCTCAACATCGTGGCGAAGCGGATTCTGGAATTGCCATCGGTTTAGCCCTCGATTGTAGCCCTCTCCCGCGTGCGGGAGAGGCGCGAGACTTGGCAGCTTGCTGCCTAGTCGCAGCGGTGAGGGTCTTCTTCCGGCCCCGCCGCATCAAAAAGAAGACCCTCACCCAACCCTCTCCCGCTCGCGGGAGAGGGCCCAGGAGCCGGAAAATATGCCTCTCTACCTCACCGAAGAACAGACGATGCTGCACGACACGGCGAAAAGCTTCATCGCCGATGCCGCCCCGGTCAGCCACTTGCGGGGCTTGCGTGACAGCAAGAACCCCGATGGCTTCAGCCGCGATCTGTGGAAGCAGTTCGCGGAAATGGGCTTCACCGGCATCCTGATCGGCGAAGACGATGGCGGGCTCGGCCTCGGCCATGTCGAGGCGGGCGTGGTGCTCGAGGAGATCGGGCGCAACCTGTCGCCCTCGCCGTTCCTCGCCACGGCCGTCGCGGCGGTCGAGGCGCTCAAGGGCAGCGCGCACGCCGCGCGGCTGTTCCCCGGCATCCTCAGCGGTGACACCGTCGCCGCGCTCGCGATCGATGAGCGCGCCAAGCACGGCACCGGCATCGCGATGAAGGCCGAACGCGCAGGGAACGGCTTCAAGCTCAGCGGCACCAAGCAGTTCGTCACCCACGGCCATGTCGCCGACGTGCTGATCGTTGCCGCGCGCACCGCCGGCTCGGCGCACGACAAGGACGGCATCACGCTGTTCGCGGTCGAGAAGGGCGCAGCGGGGCTTTCCGCCGACGCCGAGCGGCTCGCCGATTCGAGCATCGCCGCGCGCCTGACCTTCGATGGCGTCGAGGTCGATGCCGACGCCGTGATCGGCGAAGTCGACGGCGGCGCCGATCCGCTCGGCCGCCTGCTGCGCGCGGGCCGCGCGGGGGCGGCGGCGGAGCTGCTCGGCGTCGGCGGCGGCGCGATGGACATGACCGTCAACTATCTGAAGGAGCGCAAGCAGTTCGGTGTCCGCATCGGCAGCTTCCAGGCGCTCCAGCACCGCGCCGCGCATCTCTACAGCGAGATGGAAGTCGCGCGCGCGGCGGTGCTCAAGGCGCAGCAGATGCTCGATGCGGGCGATGCCGGTGCCGAGCAGGCCGTGTCGGTCGCCAAGGCGATGACGTCGCTCGCCACCACGCTCGCCGTGCAGGAAGGCGTCCAAATGCACGGCGGCATCGGCATGACCGACGAGTACGACATCGGCTTCTACATGAAGCGCGGCCGCGTGCTCGCCGAGATGTTCGGCGACGCCAACTACCACGCCGACCAGCTTGCGCGGGCGGCTGGGTACTAAGTAAATCCTCCCCGAGCTTGCTCGGGGAGGGGGACCATGCGCAGCATGGTGGAGGGGCTGTGGAGTGTCGCCTCGCCCCCACCACCACGCCCTGCGGGCGCGGTCCCCCTCCCCAATACAAGCTGGGGGAGGAATTAGGATGCACAATGACCCAAATGACCGACCACCCTACCCCCGCCGAACTCGCCGCCAAGCTGGTTGCCCTGCTCGACGTCGAGGAGCTCGACACCGATCTTTATCGCGGCGGGCGCGGTGATGACGGGTTCGGGCGCGTGTTCGGCGGGCAAGTACTGGCGCAGGCGCTGCAAGCCGCGCAGCGATCGACCGACGACGACAAGGCGGCGCATTCGCTCCACGCCTATTTCATGCGCCCCGGCGCCGAGGAGCATCCGATCATCTACCGCGTGGTGCGCGATTTCGACGGCAAGAGCTTCGCTACCCGCCGCGTGATCGCGACGCAGAAGGGCGTGCCGATCCTTACCCTCACCTGCTCGCTCCAGCGGCCCGAGGAAGGGCTGTCGCATCAGGAGCCGATGCCCGACGTGCCGCCGCCGGAGGCGCTGAAGAGCGACCTGCAGATCCGGCTCGAAACCGCCGACCAGATGCCCGAGCGTTTCCGCGCCAATTTCACGCGCCCGCGGATGATCGAAAGCCGCCCGGTCAATCCGCGCAGCTGGTTCAAGCCCGAAAAGCAGGAGCCGCGTCAGGCAAGCTGGTTCCGCGTCGTCGCCCCCGTCGCCGATGATCCGGCGCTGCACCGCGCGATCCTGGTCTATGCCTCCGACATGTCGCTGCTCGGCACGGCGACGCTGCCGCACGGCGTCAACTGGATGACGCACAAGCTCCAGACGGCAAGCCTCGACCACGCCGTCTGGCTGCACGAGCCGTTCCGCGCCGACGACTGGCTGCTCTATGTCTGCGACAGTCCGTGGAGCGGCCATGCCCGCGGCTTCAACCGCGGCCGGATCTATGCGCGCGATGGACGGTTGGTTGCGAGTTGCACACAGGAAGGCCTGATCCGCCTGCGCGAATGAGGTGACCAGCCACCTAGAGTGCGCCAGCGGAGAGTTTTGGTGCGCTCCGGCAAAATTTCCGCAGCCTCCCGCCTTTTCAGCTTGGGCAGTCTTGCCTAGGAAAGCTCTGACAAGACGCACCTTCCGGGGGGAAGCATGAAATTTTTACTTCACGGTGTCGCCGCGTTTGCCGTGGCGACCGCCCTGACGACGCCCGCCTTCGCGCAATCGACGGCGACGACCGCGCCCAAGCCCGTTTCCCCCTTTGTCCTGTGTGACGGCCGCACCGGCCATGTCAGCGGCGGGCTGCGACTGTTCCGTGCCCTGGCAGTAATGGGGACGCTGGGTGTTTCCGAACTCGGCACCACCAAGGACGACGACTCGAAGCGCGCCAAGGGGAAGGACGGCGTCACCGCCTGCACCACCGCGCTTGCCCAGGAGCAGAATGGCGAGCGCCGGGTCGAGCTGGTGATCGCCAAGACCATCCATCTTCTGGAAGACAATGATCTCGACCAGGCGCTGGCGACGATCCGCACGGCCGAGGAAGCGGCGGGCGCGTACAAGACCGACATCGGCTTCCGCCGGACCCTGCTGCCGCGGGCGATGCTGCTCGAAAGCACGGTGCTCGTCCGCGCCAAGCGTTTCGCCGAAGCCGAGGCCAAGGCCGTCGAAGCCGTGCAACTCGGCGCCTATGACGTGGCGCTCGCCCAGCGCGCGCGGGCACTGCTGACGCTGACCACCGAAGTTAGCGCCGCCAAGCGCGATGCGCTGACGCAAATCGCCCGCATCATGCCGATCAACGTCGTCAGCGCGACGATGGCGATGACCGAAGCCGGTGCTTATCGCGAGGCAGCGTCTGCCAACGCCGACTATATCGATCTTGCCAAGGCATCGCTCCGCAAATTCGTACCGGTCGATTTTGAAGCGACCCAGGCAGCGCTGCTGGCGCTTGCCGGCGATCTCGACGCGTCGAAGCAGTTCCGCGAAAAGGCCGAAAGCGGCATCACCGCGCTGCAATCCACCGGCGAGGCAGCGGCGCGTGCCTCAATCATCGCGAGCGCGTCGGAAACGCTGACGCTGCAATCGCTGATCGTCGATCTGAAGCAGGGCAAGGGCAGCGAGGCGCGCGCGACGTTCCGCGCACATGGTCCGTGGCTGCTCGCCAATCGCGGCCTTGTCTTCGCCGCCATGCAGCAGCTGCAGGCCGGTGCCCCGGCATCGGAGCTGACCGGCAATCTTGGCGAGACGGCTGCAGCATGGCACGAGCGCAAGCTGGTCGAGTTCGCAACGTCGCTGTCGACCGAGGATTATGTCAAATCGCTGTACGGCCTTGCTCTGGCAAGTGCCAGCGCCGAGGAATTCGCCAAGGCCGGTCGCGTGACCTGGACAACGGGCAAGAAGCCCAAGTTCCTGCTATCCCCGAGCAAGAAGGATCCTGCGCCGTTCGACATCATGTCGACCATCACGATGGCGTCGGTGTCGGGCTTGCCCTCGGGCGAGGCGCTGCTGCTGCAGGCCGGGCTGATCGCGCGCGAACGGGGCTTCGACGGGGTCGCGCTGATCCCGGTCCGCCAGACGATCGACTTGATGGGCGTGCGCTTCGGCAAGATCGGCACGCCCGGTTTCCCCGAAAGCCTGACCTTCCGCGCGGACAAGCTGGTCGCCGATCTGAGCCCGGTCATTCCGCGCCCCGCACCGGGCAACTAGGCAGCGGCGAGTCTCAGGATCGAGCTTGCCCAACCAATGCGTCATCCCCGCGAAGGCGGGGACCCATAGTCGCTCGACTCCTTGAGGAGCTGAACGACCACCACGAACGGGTTCCCGGGTTCGCGAGAATGACAATCCAAGCTGCGGTGCACCCGCGCTAGAACGGCGCCGGCACCGCGCCCTCGGCTTCTGCCACCGGAGCCGCCGGCTCGGGGTCGAGGACAAAACGCACGCGCGTCACGCAATTGGTATAGCCCTGCGCCGACGGCACCTTGGTCGCGGCCCGGACGATGCCAATCGCCGCGGCGCCGAAAGCATCGGACGGCTCGCTCGCGAGCACGCGGATGTTGCCGGTCTGCCCCCAGGGTGCGACGTCATAGGCGACGGACGCCCAGCCCTCGATACCCAACCGACGATAGGATTCAGGAAAGCGGAGTATGGGCTTGGTCTTCCACTGGCTACCCACCGGACAAGTCGGCGCCTCCGCCGACGCCGTATCGGGGATCGGCGGCGCAGCCAGCGTCGGGCCGCTGCGCCAATAGGGATAGAGGCAGCCACGCCGCGCAACCGGCTCGAACCGCGAATCGGCAACGGCGCGTACCGATGCCCGATCGAGCGCGGCATTGCCCGTTGAGCGGAACAGCTTGACGTTGGTCGGGCGGCCCGCGCCATTGATGTCGAAGCCGATCATGCTCCAGCTGCGCGTTCCCGGCGCCTGCGGAATCGCCTTGAAATCGGGGAAAGTCCGGCGCCGCACCGCGGGTGGCTGGTCGCAGGTCGACCCGGCCGAGGCGACCGCGCGGATGCGGTCATAGGCAGACTTGGGCAGACGGCCGGCGCTCGGAAACACCGAATAGGCAATCAGCGCGTCGATCGGCGCCGTTTCGATCGGCATGGCATCCGGTGCATAGGTCAGCGTGCAGTCGGTCCGCGCTGTGCCCGCGGCGAACTGCGCCGACGCCAGCGTCGGTTCGATTTCATCGCTATAGGCTCGATAAGCGGTGCTGCGCTTGATGGCATGCGGCCGCCCGCTCGCGTCAATCGCGAAGCTCAATGTCACAGGCAGGATCGCGGCGCTGCCGCTGCCGCCCCAGCCCAGCTGACCCGTCGGCTCGGGCAGCGCGATCGGCTGTTCGACCGTGCCGGCGCACCGCACCGCGCCCGCGCGCCAGACGATCAGTTTCTGCTGGTTGGATGGCGCAGGCGACACCATAACCTGTGCCGATGCCGCGTCCCAGCCCGCGATCATTACGCAACAACCTTTTATGATTGCAGATATTTTCATATAGGCTTTGTGCCGCGCGAACATGACAGCCGCAAGTCGTTTTCCGCTTTTTGCCCGCCGCTGGGGGCGAATGCGGCGGCGATTTCGCGCCTCCCGGCGCACGCATCGCCGAGCACGACCTTTCGCTGCCCGGCTCATTGGCGTATAGTTGAGGGCGCCGCAGTCTTCTGGGGGAGAAGATCATGGGTTTTGAACGCGCCATCTTCCGTGCCGCCACTGGCCTTTGCTTGCTGCATGCCCTGCCCGGCGTCGCGCAACGCACGCCAGCGCCGCCCAGCGAGGCAACCGCAAAGCTCGCGCGCCAATCGCTTGCTGGCGCGTCGGCATCGTTGCAGACCGTCGCAGTACCGCGCGGAGCACGCGCCGAAGCACGCGGACGGCCAGCCAATGGGCCACTGACGATCGGCGCACTGTCCGCGTTCGAGCTGCGCTATCCCGGCACCGACCACAAGCTGCGCGCCATCGGCATTGAAAATGCCGCGCCAGACGCGGTGTTCCGGCTTGCCGACAAGCAGCCCGGCGATTCCTTCACCGGTTCGGCCAGCTGGCTGCGTGCAGGCTATTTCAGGCAATTGACCGAAGTGAAGACCGACGGTGGTGGCGATTTTCAGGTCGCCCTGCCGCCCGGCCCGGCCGACCATGTGCCGTTGCTCGCCGGATTCGCATTTGAGCGCCGCCCCGGCACCGACGCCAATATCCGGATGATCGCCGTCCAGCTGACCGAAGGCATGCTGCGCGTCGCTCTGGTGGACGATCAGGGTCCGGATTTTCGGGGGATGGAGCAGGTTGTTGCCGCGTCATTCGGCCTTTCGGGTATTCCGATCGTGGGTGGCCCGCTCGCCTCGACCTTGACCGCGGGCATGGCCGCACAGGAGTTCGTGAACTTCGACGGCAAGCGCTTGCGGACCTTTAAGGTGCGGGTGCAGATCATTTGGGCGCCGCGCTCGGCGGTGCGCGGGATGGGCAGCGTTTCCGGCATGTCGCGCCGGGCCGATGGCGGCATATTGCCAAGCCCGAACGACAAGATCGCACTCCGCGGCTTCCGCTTCTATTTCGGCAATTCGGACCATCATCTCGGCGCGATCGCCGTCCGACTCCAGGCACCATCGCCCGAAGGTCCCATCAAATATCAGGACGACGGCACCGACGATCCGATCGCTTGGTCGGTCGACTATGCCAAGATGCAGTAACGCCGATCGCGGCTAGACGGCGGTCTTGCCATATTCCTGGCGCGTTACCGGGTGGCTCGACGACAGCCCGCCGTCGACGGCAAGCGCTTGACCGTTGACATAGCTTGCGTCGTCGGACGCCAGGAACAGCGCGACCTTAGCCAGTTCCTCGGGCTGGGCGGCGCGGCGCAGCGGATTGAGGCGGCCGACTTTCTCCATCTTCCCCGCCTCGCGCGCATAATCGAAGGTCGGCTTGGTCATGCCGGTTTCGGTGAGGCCGGGGCAGATCGCGTTGACCCGGATGTTCGACCCCGAGAGCTGCTGGGCCGACGTCATCGCGAGGTTGATGACCCCTGCCTTCGATGCGGAATAGGCCGGCGACCCCGCGCCCGAACGGATGCCGGCAACGCTCGCCGTCAGCACGATCGCCCCGCCACCGCGCCTCGCGATTTCGGGCGCGGCATGCTTTACGGCGAGATAGGGCCCGATCAGGTTGACGCGCAGCACTTCGGTAATCAGCGCCACATCGGTGTCGAAGATGTTCGCCATCCCGCCCGAAATCCCGGCATTGGCAAACATGATGTCGAGCCCGCCGAATTGTTCGACCGCGAGCGCGACGGTGCGGATCACGTCGTCCTCGTTGCCCGCGTCGATCTTGATAGCGGTCGCGTTGCCGCCCGCGTCGCGGATCGCCTGTGCGGTTTGCTCGGCGGCATCGCTCCAGTCGGCGCAGATGACCTTGCCGCCTTCGGCCGCGAACAAGGTGGCGGCGGCGCGGCCGATGCCGGAAGCGGCGCCAGTGACGATGATCGATTTGCCAGTGAAACGAGTTGCCATTTCAAAATCTCCGTTCGCCCTGAGCTTGTCGAAGGGCTGTTCTTCTTTACCCCGCGCCCAGAGAAGGACGGTGCTTCGACGAGCTCAGCACGAGCGGGTATTGGCACTGAACGTTAGATCGTTACCCCGCCGTCGAGCACGATCGTCTGCCCGGTCATGAAGGTGCTGGCGTCGCTCCCCAGGAACACGACGGCCCCGGCAATCTCATGCGGCTCGCCGATGCGGCGCAGCGGGACGCTCTTGTTGGCTGCCTCGATCCGTGCCGGGTCTTCCCAGAGCGCGCGGGCGAAATCGGTCTTGATCAGACCGGGCGCGATGCAGTTCACGCGGACATTGTCGGGGCCGAATTCATGGGCCAGATTGCGCGCAAGCTGCATGTCGGCGGCCTTGCTGATGCAATAAGCGCCGATCACCGTCGATCCGCGCAAGCCGCCGATCGACGAGATGATGATGATGCTCCCCGACCGCCGCGCGCGCATCTCGGGCGCGACCATCGCGATCAGCCAGTGGTTGGAGACGATGTTGTTGTCGAGGATCTTGCGAAACTGCTCGTCAGCAATCCCTTCCTGCGGGCCATAATAGGGGTTCGACGCCGCATTGCAGACGAGAATGTCGATCTGCCCGAAGCGCGCGCACGTCGCTTCGACCAGATGCTGGAGCCCCGCCTTGTCGGAGATATTGGCCGCAACCGCGATTGCGGTGCCGTCGCCATATTTGGCGTTGATCTCGGCCGCGACTTCTTCGCACGCTTCCTGCTTGCGGCTGGAGATGACGACCTTGGCGCCATGTTCGGCAAGCTCCCACGCACTCGCCTTGCCGATCCCGCGCGAAGAGCCGGTGATGATGGCGGTTTTGCCGTGCAGGTCGAATTGCGACATCTGATCTCCCCTCCCGCTAGCGGGAGGGGCCGGGGGTGGGCCTGACTACCGCTAGCACCTTATGTTGGGCGGGCGGTGCGCCCACCCCAAACCCCTCCCGCAAGCGGGAGGGGAATCGGTCAAGCCCCCGCCCGCTTCGCAAAACTCCACGCCGCCGCCGCCAGCGGCCCGACGCGCTCGGCGGTCTTGGCCGCTTGCGCGCTGCTCGCGGTGCCGTCGACGATGCGCTTCTTGATGCCCTGGACGATGCCCGTGAGCCGGAACAGATTATAGGCGAAATACCAGTCGAGCTGCGGCACCCCGTCGCGTCCGGTCGCCGCGCAATAGCGGGCGACCATGTCCTCGATCGTCGGGATGCCCGTTTCTGCACCGGCCAGCCCCATCACGCCCGAACGCCCCTCGGGCTGGGTGACCCAGTTCATCAGGAAATAGCTGAAATCGGCGAGCGGATCGCCGAGCGTCGACAGCTCCCAGTCGAGCACCGCGATCACCCGCGCCTCGTCGGCGTGGAAGATCATGTTGTCGATGCGGTAATCGCCGTGGACGATCGACACCCGGTCCTGCTGCGGCAGGGTGGCGGGGAGCCATTCGATCAGTGCCTCGACATCGGGCATGTGCTCGGTTTCTGACGCGCGATATTGCTTGGTCCAGCGCGCGACCTGACGCTCGAAATAATTGCCGGGCTTGCCGTAATCACCGAGGCCCGCCGCTTCGTGATCGGTGTTGTGGAGCTGCGCCATCGTGTCGCACATCGCGTTATAGATCGCGGTGCGCTGCGGCGGCGTCATGCTGGGGAGCGCGCCGTCCCACAGGTTGCGCCCGCTCACCAGCTCCATCAGGTAGAATTTCGAGCCGATCACTTCGGCGTCTTCGCACAGCCCGTAAGGGCGCGGCACCGGGAAGCCGGTCGGGTGCAGCCCAGCGATCAGCCGATATTCGCGGTCGACGGCATGCGCGCTCGGCAGCAGCTTGCCGAACGGCTGACGGCGCAGGACAAAAGTGCCGCCCGGGCTTTCGACCCTGTAGGTCGGGTTCGACTGGCCGCCCTTGAACTTCGACAGCGTGACCGGCCCCCGCGCTCCGGGCACGTTGGCTTCCATCCATGCGGCGACCCGCGCGGCGTCGATCGGATCGTCGGCGGGCACCGGCAGGGTGCCGACCATCGTGACGTCCGCCGTCTCCGCCGCGGTCATGCGAATTCGATCACGGAGCGCACCGTGTCCCCCGTCCGCAGCGCTTGGAGCGCGCCATTGACGCCATCGAGGCTGATCCGCTCGGCGACCATCGTGTCGAGATCGAGCTTGCCGTCGAGATACATCTGCACCAGCCGCGGCATGTCGATCGGGAAACGCGTCGAGCCCAGTAGCGACCCCTGCAGCTTCTTGCCGGTGAGGAAGCTCGGCCCCGGCAGGCTGACCGCCTTGCCCGGCGCGATCATGCCGAGGATCGTCGCGGTGCCGCCGCGCTTCAGGATCGTCCAGGCAAGCTCGGCGGTTTCGGGCCGTCCGACCGCTTCGATCGCATAATCGACGCCACCGCCGGTCAGGCCCGCGATCTTCTTCGCCAGATCGGGCTCATCGGGCGCGAAGCCATGCGTCGCGCCGAGCCGGGTCGCGAGCGCGCGCTTGTCGGCCACCGGATCGATCGCGATGATCGCCCCTGCCCCCGCGATCTTGGCGGCGTTGATCGCGGCAAGCCCGATGCCGCCGCAGCCGATCACCGCCACCGTCTCGCCCGCGCGCAGGCGGCTGTCGTTAAAGATCGACCCCGCGCCGGTGATCACCGCGCAGCCGAGCAGCGCCGCGCGGTCGAGCGGCATGTCCTTCGAAATCGCGACGCAGGCATTTTCATGCACCAGCATCATTTCGGCAAACGCCGACAGGTTCAGGAACGGCGCGAGCGGCGTGCCGTCGTTCAGGCTGATGCGCGGGTCGGCGCCCTTCGCCCGCTTGGTCGACGGATCGATGCACAGCGACGGGCGCCCGGTGACGCACATCTCGCAACTGCCGCAGAAGACGGTGAAGAAGGTGATGACATGATCACCCGGCCGCAGCCGCGCGACGTCGCTGCCGACTGCTTCGACGATCCCGGCAGCTTCATGGCCGGGGACGGTCGGCATCGGATGCGGGAAACTGCCATCGACGAAATGCAGGTCCGACCGGCATACGCCGCAGGCGACCGTGCGGATCAGCACTTCGCGCGGGCCGGGCTTATCGACGCGGATATCCTCGATCACGAGGTCCGATTTGGGTTCGTAAAGGACGGCTGCTTTCACTTAAACTCCCCTCCTGCTTGCGGGAGGGGCCGGGGGTGGGCACCCGGCCAGCCGCAAGCAGCGCCTTTAATGGGGAGCGCACGCCCACCCCCCGCCCCCTCCCGCACGCGGGAGGGGGAGATGATCAACGCCGCACCATTTCCTTCGCGGCAACCGCCTCGGGCAAGTCCGCATATTTCCCGAACTCGTTGCGCGCGATTGCCCGGTTGTGCACTTCATCCGGCCCGTCGGCGAAGCGCAGCGTCCTCATCGCCGCCCAGGCATGCGCCAAGTGGAAATCATCCGACACGCCGCCGCCGCCATGCGCCTGGATCGCATCGTCGAGGATCGACAGCGCCATCGTCGGCGCCGCGACCTTGATCATCGCGATCTCGAGCTGCGCGCTCTTGTTGCCGGCCTTGTCCATCATGTCGGCGGCCTTGAGGCAGAGCAGCCGCGTCATTTCGATGTCGATCCGCGCCTTGGCGATGCGCTGTTCCCAGATCGAGTGATCGGCGATGCGCTTGCCGAACGCGACGCGGGTGAGCAGCCGCTTGGCCATCGCTTCGATCGCGACTTCGGCGACGCCGATCGTGCGCATGCAGTGGTGGATGCGGCCCGGCCCGAGCCGCCCCTGCGCAATCTCGAACCCCCGCCCCTCGCCGAGCAGGACATTCTCGACCGGCACGCGGACGTCCTTCAGCTCGATTTCGGCATGGCCATGCGGCGCGTGATCATAGCCATAGACGCTCAGCATCCGCTTGATCCTCACACCCGGCGTGTCGAGCGGGACGAGGATCTGGCTCTGCTGGCTGTGGCGCGATCCTTCGGGATTGGTCTTGCCCATCACAATCGCGATCTTGCAACGCGGATCGCCCGCGCCCGACGACCACCATTTGGTGCCGTTAATCACATAATGGTCGCCGTCGCGCACCATTGCGGTTTCGATGTTGGTCGCATCAGACGATGCGACTGCAGGCTCGGTCATCAGAAACGCCGAGCGAATTTCGCCGTGCATCAGCGGCTTCAGCCACTGGTCCTTCTGCGCGCGCGTGCCATAGCGGTGGAGCACTTCCATATTGCCGGTGTCGGGTGCCGAGCAGTTGAAGCATTCGGACGCCCAGCCGAGCTTGCCCATTTCCTCGGCACACAAGGCGTATTCGAGGTTGGTGAGCTGCGTGCCTTCGAACTCGAAACTGTCATCGACATGCGCCTGCCCCGAATGCGGCGGCATGAAGAAATTCCACAGCCCCGCCGCCTTGGCCTTTTCCTTCATCTCCTCGATCACCGGAATCACTTTCCAGCGTTCGCCGGTGCTTTCCTGCTCGTGGTAAATATGGTTGCGCGGGCGGATTTCGCGGTCGATGAAATCCTTCACCCGGTCGCGGAAATAGGTTTCGCGTTCGCTCAGCGTGAAGTCCATGACGCATCCTCTCAAATAGCGTGTTGAGGGTGGCTTAAACCGTACCGCACATTCGGTAAAGCATCTGCTGCGGGCTTTCGGAACAGATTCGGCATACGAATGCAGCGCTGCGCCGCAGCGGTAAAAGGGACTGTTCCTTCGAAAAGATGCTGTTAAGCTTGGCGGCTATGGAGGCTTTGGGGGCCATCGACTCGACCGCCGACGGAAGCACCAAGCGCTTCCGGGCGAAGCGCGACGCCATCCTTGCTGCCGCCGCGCAGGCGATCAACGAGCAGAGCGCGAAGGGCATGACCTTCGCCGATGTCGCGCGCCGCGTGGGCCTCAACACCACCAGCGTGACCTATTATTTCAAGCGCAAGGAAGACCTTGCCGCCGCCTGTTTCGATTATACGCTCGAACAATTGCAGGCGAAGCTCGACGTGGCGCTTCGCGAATCGACGCCGCGCGCGCGCGTCGCCCGCTATCTTTCGCTCAACATGGACCGGCTGGCGCGCATTCAGCGCGGCGAGGCCACGCCCTTTGCGGTGCTGTCCGATCTGCGCGCGATGGAAGAGCCCGTGCTTGGCCGCTTGATGAGCGGCTGGCGCGACGTGTTCCGCAAGACCCGCAGCCTATGGGGCGTTGGCGCGACCCGCGCGCATACCGATCTATACGGCGCGCGGGCGCATGTGCTGCTGGAAAATACCTTCTGGCTGCCGGTCTGGCTCGGGCGTTACGATGCCGATCAATATGCGCGCGTCGAAAGCCGGCTGATGGCGGTGTTCGCGCAAGGCATTGCCGCCGATGGTGCGGGCTGGACGCCGGCACTGCTCAATCTTGCCCCGGCCGAAGCCGAACCCGGGCGTGAGGCCTTTCTGCTCGCCGCGACCCGGCTGATCAACGAGCTCGGCTATCGCGGCGCGTCGGTCCAGAAAATCGCGTCGATGCTAAACGTCACCAAGGGCAGCTTCTACCACCATCTCGATGCGAAGGACGATCTGGTGATCGCCTGTTACAAGCGCAGCCTTGCGACCATTACCAAGGCGCAGCAGCTGGCGGACGACGAACCCGGCGACGATTGGCACAAACTGTCGAGCGCGATCGCGACCTTGCTCGATTTCCAGTTTTCAGATCGCGGTCCGCTGATGCGCACCACCGCGCTGTCGGGCGTGGCACCGGGCGTGCGCAGCGCACTCGTCGCGCGGTCAAACCGGATCGCGCGGCGCTATGCCGGCATGATCAGCGACGGCATTGCGCAGGGGTCGATTCGCGCGATCGACCCGCTGATCGCCGCGCAGGCGCTGATGGCGCTGCAGAATGCCGCTTTCGACATGCGCAAATGGGCCAGCACCATGCCGCGCGAGCGCGCAATCGCGTTCTATGCCTCGACGCTCGCGTTCGGCTTGTTCGACGACCGGGTGCTCAGCCTTTAGCGGCCTGCCGCTTGAGCAACACGCCCGCCCGCCAATAGTGAAAGATCGCCCAGGGCGTCAGCAGGCTCGCGCTCAGCATGGCATAGCGCAGCGATTCGGCGCCGAAGCTCGGCTTGTAGAGGTCGCTCAGGATCCCGGTAATGCTCGGCCCCGCTCCCAGCCCGATCAGATTGATGACCAGCAGCGTAATTGCTGCCCAAACCGCACGCATCCGCGTCGGCGCAAGGCCCTGGATCAGCGCGAAACTCGGCCCGAGATAGCTCGATGCGAGCAGATACGAAAGCATCACTGACGCAAAGGCCGTGGTGACATCAGAGGACAGGTAGAACAGCGCGGTGAACGGCAAGGCAGCAAATTTGAGTGCGGCGACGAACCATGCCTGGACGTGCAACCCATGGCGCCGTCCAAGCGAATCGGCGATCCGCCCGCCGACGATCCCGCCGAATGCCCCGATCAGCGCGACCGCCGGCGCATAGTAGAGCGACACTTGGGTCAGCGTCATGCCGAACGAGCGCTGGAGATAGGATGGTCCGAAATTGGCGGTTGCATAGCCGACCAGTGACGTGATCGTCACCGCCATGATCAGGTGGATCGCCGGGGCACTGGCTGCAAGACTCTTCAGACCGTCGCTGAGCGACGGCAGCGGAGCCGGGTTCTGCGGAACGCCGCCAGGGTCCGACAGGCCGCGCCGCGGCTCGACCATCACCAGCCGGACGAAAACCGCCAGCAGAATCCCCGGCAGGCCAACCGCTGCCATCGCCCAACGCCAGCCATAAGCCTCGGCGATCAGCCCGCCGATGATCGCGCCAAAGCCGCCGCCGAGCACCACGCCGGTCGAATAAATGCCCATTGCCCCCGCGCGCTTTTCGGGCGGATAGAGATCGGCGATGATCGAATGCGACGGCGGGCTCGATTCCGCTTCCCCCACGCCGACCCCGATCCGGTAGATCAGCAATTGGGTGAAATTGGCGGCCGTCCCGCACAGCGCGGTCATCGCGCTCCACAAGGTCAACGCCACGGCGATGATGTCACGGCGGCTCGTCCGGTCGGCCAGCCACGCCACCGGAATACCAAGCGTCGCATAGAAAACCGCAAAGGCTAGGCCGGACAGCAGCCCGAGCTGCGTGTCGTTGAGCTGAAGGTCGGCCTTGATCGCCTCGAGCAGGATCGACAAAATATATCGATCCATGAAGCTGAAGAAATAGACGAGCGTCAGCAGCGCCAGCGTCCATCCGCGCAGCCGAAGCGCGCGCTCATCGGCGATGCTTTGCGGATCTACGGCGGTGGTGGCCATGCAGAAACTCCGGAGTACGCGACAAAAAAAACCGCCGTCCGGGAATGCCGGACGGCGGGTCGATCAGATTAGCGGCACCACTGGTCAGAACCGCTGGGTGATGCCGAACTTCGCATTGAAGCCGAGCGGCGACGCCGTGAACGGATCATAGTTGAAATCAAGCCGCGCAAACGGTGGCTGCTGGTCAAGGATGTTCAGCGCCGACAGCGAGATCGTCGTGTTGGTCTTCAGGTTTACGCGATAGGTGAAATCAAGCGTCGTGAACGCACCGATGTTCTGCCCGCTGGTCACCGAAGCGCCGGCCAACGCCCCGGTATTGGGGCCGAAGACAGCCGCGGTACGCTGATCGCGGTAGCCGTCGATGTAGTTCACTTGGAACCGGGCCTGGTGGATGCCCAGATCGCCCTGAAGGAACAAATTGCCCTTCAGCGCCGGCAACGGATAGGCACTGGTCTGGAAGTTGAGCAGGCCGACCGCGTTGAAGGCAGGCTGAACCACCACCCCGGCAACGGTAAAATCACGGATATTGTAGTCCATGACATAGGTGCCGGTGCCGCCGAACACCACTTTGGCCTGGCCCAAGTCAAACTTATACTGCGCCTGGAAATCGATGCCCTGCGTCGTCACATTCGCACTGTTGACGAGGTTGGTGCGCAGCCGCTGCACGTTGCCGATGCCGCAACCCACCGCCGTAAAGGTAAAGCGCGCCTGCAACTGGGCAAACGCCGGATTACCGCAATTGGCATTGCCCGTGGCGCCGAACAATGCCGAGACAATCCCCTGCACCGGCTCGGCTTCGATCGGCCCGGCGAGTTCGTAACGCCAATAATCGACGCTGGCATTGAAGCCGCCGAAATTCACGATCACGCCGCCGCTGTAGGTGGTCGTCGTCTCGGGGCGCAGGTCATTGTTGCCCAGAATGTCGATGGCCCGGAACGACGTACCGATGACCTGAAGCGACGTCACCTGACCGTCCAGATTCTGCGGCGCCGGGCCGCGGAACGTGGTGCCGGCGCCGCCGCGGAACGCCAGCCAGCTCAGGGCCTGCCACCGCACGCGGCCTTGCGGATTGAAGGTCGACCCGGTCCGGCCGCCGTAATCTTCGAAACGCGCCGAAAAGCCCAGATTCAGTGTATCGGTGACCGGCGCCTGAAGCTCGCCGAAGATCGCATAGACGTTTCCGGTGATGATCCGGTTGCGGTTGGTACCAAGGAAGCCAAGCGCGCCGGTCTGCTGCGCGCAGATCGCATCCGGCGTCAACGCCGACCCCGGGCATGGATTGACGGCCAGATTGGCATCGGCGTTGTAGCGGATCGCATAGCGATCAGCGCGATACTGGCCACCGAAGGCGAACGACACCTCGCCGCCCGGCAGACGGATGCCCGTCCGGCCGCTCAGCACCATGTCGGCAACGATCAGCTGGGTGTCGGTGTCGCTGCGTGTCGTCCGGAAGAAATTGTCGATCGTCGCCAGATCGTTGATGATGCCGGCGCCCGGGGTCAGGTTTGCCCCGGCGGGATTACGCGTGCCGGCGAAATTGGGGTTGGTCTGCCCAGTCACGGGATTGCGCGCAACGGCGGTCGAGAAGGGGTTGAAATAGGTGCAGCCATTGGTGCCGGCGATCGCGGCCAACTGCGCCTGCGTCAGGCCGGCGCGCGACTGCGGCGAGGCAAAAGCGCAATTCGGCCCGCCGAAACCGGCTAGCGCGTTCTGGAGCAAGTCGCCGAAGGTGTCAGTGCCCTCGATGCCACGGCGATAAGCCGAATAAGTGAACCCGGTGTCGAGTGTCAGCGCGTCGGTGATTTTCAGCGACGTTTCAGCCGTGAAGCGGATCGATTCCGATTGGCGCTGGCTGAACGCCGAGTTGCGATCATTGCCGGGCTGGGTGAACAGCGGGTTGCCACCCAGCACGAACGGCCGGAACAGGACCGGGAATGCAAGTGCGGGCGCGAGCGGCGCGCCTGCCGCGTTGACCACGCAGCCCGATGCAGCCCCATAGGTCGCGCAGTAATCGCGCAGCGCCGGGGCGTAGGTCGGCACAGCAAAAATGCCCGCCCCGCCTGCCTGCGCCAGCGTCGTGATCCCGCCCGCCGGGATCGTCGTGAGCGGCGATGCGGCATAGCCCGAAGGCGGCAGCGTCGGCAGATAGCTCGGCGAGGTCGTGATCCGGGTCGACGACGTGCCGTAAAGCGCCGTCACGCGGAAGGTGAGTCGATCAGTCAGGTCGATCTTGGATTCCAGATAGGCCTGAATGCGATCTTCGGGTTCGACAAGGTTGTCGAACTGGCCGAAATTGGTGAAGCAGCGATCGGTGGTCGACCCCGGCAAGCTGCGAAAACCGCCGAGCGCCTCGCAACCGAGGTCGCGCACGAAGTTGGTCGTTCCACCGAAACCAAAGTTGCCCGGGTTACCGCCGCCCGAATAGCCGCCCTGCGGGTTGTTGGGATAGGGCTGGACCGTAAAGGCGCGGTCGGTGGTGCGCAGTTCGGAACGGTGCTGGTAACCGATCGATGCGAACACCTGGAAGCCATCCTGATGATGGCCAAAGCTGAGTGCACCGGTGTAGTCGCCGTCCGATCCGCGGATGTAACGGTAGTCGCCCGAGGCTTGAAAGCCCTTCTGCTCCGATCGCGTGATGAAATTGACCACGCCCGCGATCGCATCCGAACCATAAGTCGCGGCGGCACCGTCCTTCAGGATTTCCACCCGGCCGACCGCGCTTTGCGGCAGCAGGTTGATGTCGACGACCGGAACGCCGGTCCCCGCGAATACCACGCGCTTGCCGTTCAGCAACACCAGCGTGCGCTGCGGCCCAAGCCCGCGCAGGTTGACCGAGGCGACGCCTTCCGATCCCTGCGCGCGCGCGTCGAACTGGTTCGCGTCACCGATGACACCGTTCGAGGTCGGCAGGTTCTTGAGCAGATCGAGTGCCGTCGGGCTACCCTGGCGCGCCAGTTCCTCGCCCGAAATCACATCGACCGGCAGCGAAGCGTCCTCGGGGGTGCCGCGGATCAGCGAGCCGGTGACAACGACTTCGGGGATCGCCTGATTGTCGTCATCCTGAGCGGCAGGCGGGGTCGCCGGTGCGGTCTGCGCACTGGCGGGCATCGCGAGCGCGAGCGCAAGGACGGGCGCAGCACAGGCAGCGAGCAGGGTGATTTTCGGCATCTCTCTCTCCCAGAAGGTCGGAATTCTTCAGCATCCCGTACCGTAAACTCGAATAGACATAGCCACGCGGGCGTCGTCAAGCGAAAGAAGCGTTGCGCTATGCCACCTTTTGCGCGGCTGTTGCGCAAAAGTCATAATCCGGCAGCGCCGACGGGCCACCAATCCGCATATTTTAAAGGCTGTCCCGACGACGCAGCGCGACGCCGGGACCGAACCGCTCAATAGCCGTTGAGGCGCGCGAAGCGTTCGCGGTGGTAGGAGGCACTGCCCCACATCGTCTCCAGCACGGCCGCGCGCTTGATGTAGAAGCCGGCGTCATATTCGTCAGTCATGCCGATGCCGCCGTGCAACTGGATCATTTCGCGGCTGACGAGGCGCGACGTTTCGCTCGCGACCGCCTTGGCAAGGCTCACGGCCTGATCAACGTCCGAGCGGCCGCTGTCGATTGCCTCAAGCGCGCCTTCGACCACCGATCGCATCAGTTCGAGCTCGGTGAACATCTTGGCCATGCGGTGCTGCAGCGCCTGGAAGGTCGACAGTACCTGCCCGAACTGGACGCGGGTCTTGAGGTAATCATTGGTCGTCTCGAACGCCTGCACCGCCAGCCCGAGCATTTCGGCGCAAGTCGCCGCCGTCGCGCGGTCGATGATCGCTTGCGTACCAACGTCAAGCTTGGTCGCGGGCGCGCTGTCGAAGCGGACTTCGGCATGGCTGCGGGCATCGGCCATCTTGCGCGTCGAGCGCGTCACGCCGCCGAGGGCTGCATCGACGAGATACAGGCCATCGGTTGCCGACACCACGAACAGCGCGGCGCTGTCGCCTTCCGCCACGAACGCCTTGGTGCCGGTGAGCTTGCCGTCGGTGACGCTGGTCGTGACCTTGGCCGGATCATGGTTGGGACCTTCGTCGATCGCGAGCGCGGCGACGATCTCGCCGGCGGCGATCCTCGGCAGCCATTTGGCCTTGTCCTCGGCCGATCCGCCCATCACGATCGCGCTTGCAGCCGCCGAGGTCGCCGCGAGCGGCGATGCTGCCAGATTGCGCCCGAGCTGCTCGAGTACCAGTCCGAGCGACAGATAACCAAATGCGGTGCCGCCAAATTCTTCGGGGATAACGATGCCGGCGAGACCCATTTCGGCCATCTTCGCCCAGGCGCCAGTGTCATAGCCCTCGGCGGGGGCGGCATTGCGCATCTGGCGGAACGCGGACACGGGCGATTCATTGTCGGCCCATTCGCGCACCATGTCGCGCAGCATCGTCTGTTCTTCGTTCAGTGCAGCCATGTCAGTCTCTCCCTCTCCCCTTGGGGAGAGGGTCGGGGAGAGGGGGAGCCACGCAGGACTCCGCCTCGATCCGCCCCCCTCACCCGACCCTCTCCGCGATAGGGAGTGGGCCAAGGGGTTGTTGTCATTGGTGATCGAGCATCCCGAGGATGCGCTTGGCGATCACATTGTTCTGGATTTCGGTCGAGCCGCCATAGATCGACACCGCCTTGCCCCACAGCCAGGTGCGGGTCTGCGCGAGTTCGGTTTCGGTGAAGCCTTCGCCTTCCCAGCCCAGCCCGGCCATGCCCATGATCTCGACCGACAGCTCGGCGCGGTCCTGCGTCAGGCGCGCGCCGACGTTCTTCATGATGCTGGTCGCCGCCGACGGCCCTTGATTGGACTTCGCTTCCATCGCCGCGCGGCGCAGCGTGAGCATGAACGCGCGCTGGTCCATCTCATGCTTGACGATGCGCATCCGCAGATCGCTGTCAGCGACCTTGCCGTCATCGTTCGCGCCGCGATATTCCTTGGCAAGCTGGCTCAGTGGCTTGCCTGCGAACAGGCGCGAGGCGCCACCGCCGCCGCCCGACAGCGAATTGCGCTCGTGCTGGAGCAGGCGCGTGCCGATTTCCCAGCCCTGCCCTTCGCGGCCGACCAGATTGCCCTTGGGCACCTTCACATTGGTGAAGAAGGTTTCGCAGAAGGGCGACTGGCCGCTGATCATGCGAATGGGCTTCACCTCGACACCCGGCGAGGTCATGTCGATCAGCAGGAAGCTGATGCCGCCGTGCTTCTGGCTCTTGTCGGTCCGGACGAGGGCAAAGCATTTGTCGGCCCATTGGCCGCCGCTCGTCCAGGTCTTCTGGCCGTTGACGAGATAATGGTCGCCCATGTCCTCGGCGAACGTCTGCAGCGAGGCGAGGTCGGACCCGGCGCCCGGCTCCGAATAGCCCTGGCACCAGCGCACTTCATTCTTGGCGATCGCGGGAATGTG
The DNA here is from genome assembly GCF_001556185.1 of Sphingomonas sp. CCH10-B3. Classification (GTDB taxonomy): domain Bacteria; phylum Pseudomonadota; class Alphaproteobacteria; order Sphingomonadales; family Sphingomonadaceae; genus Sphingomonas; species Sphingomonas aquatica. The sequence goes on from NZ_LSIJ01000003.1 coordinate 32,455, forward strand.
TTCGAGCTTCTGCTCCTCGCTGCCATATTCGAGCAGCGTCGGGCCGAACATCATCACGCCCATGCCGCCGATCGGGTTCCACGCGCCGATCCGGCCCATTTCCTCCTGCAGCACGCGCACCTGATGCCGGTCGAGACCGCCGCCGCCATAGGCCTTGGGCCAGCTCGGGACGCCCCAACCCTTCTCGCCCATCGCCTTGGTCCAGGCGCGCTCGTCGTCGGTCGGGTCGTGCGGACCTTCGAGCGCCGACATCGCATTGTCCTTGCCCTTGAGCGACGCCGGGAAATTTTCCGCCAGCCAGGCGCGCGCCTCGGCGCGGAATTCATCGAGCGCGTTCGGTGCGTCGAGTTCGGGTGCCGTTGCCATTCATCCACTCCCAAAAATCGAATCTGAATATCGGGTATGGAGGGGCATCGCACAGAAAATGTCGGTTTGCAAAGGGGGCCAATGGTCCGGGGTGGGCTGGTAATGTCGGAAATGCCGTGATAGGTTCTATCTTTGTTCCATGACTGGTGCGGCTCTTCGGTTAATTGGTGGGCACCCCCTATGGATGGTCGTGACTTTTGACACTTTTCGCGGGCATCAAGGGCGCGGAAGCAGGGGGCAGCGATGGGGTATGACCGGCGCACCGTCGTCATCGTGTTGGCGGCAGTGATCATCGATACGATCGGCTTCGGCATCGTGCTGCCGATCCTGCCGGAACTGATCACCCGGCTCGGTCATACCGATCTCGACGAAGCGACGCGGATTTCGGGCTATCTGCTCGGCATTTATGCGCTGACGCAGTTTTTCGCCTCGCCGCTGCTCGGCAATCTCGGCGACCGGTTCGGGCGGCGACCGGTGCTGATCGCCTCGATGCTCGCCTTTGCCGCCGATTATGCGCTGATGGCCTGGGCGCCGACGCTGGCGTGGCTGTTCGTCGGTCGCGCGATCGCGGGCGTGGCGGGAGCGATCTATGGCCCCGCCAGCGCCGCGCTCGCCGATGTCAGCACGCCCGAGAAGCGATCGACGGTGTTCGGCTGGCTGGGCGCGGCGTTCGGGATCGGCTTCATCGTCGGCCCGGCGATTGGCGGACTGATCGCGGGATTGGGGCCGCGTGCGCCATTCATCGCCGCCGCGCTGCTCGCGCTGGTGAACGCGATTGCGATGATCTTCCTGTTCCCCGAATCGCTCAAGCCCGAACTGCGCCGACCGTTCGACTGGCGCAGCGCCAATGTGATCGGCGCGTTCAAGCCGCTGTTCAAAAGCGGTGAAGCCGCGCCGCTGCTGATCGCGTGGTTCGTGTGGCAGCTTGCGAGCTTCGTCTATCCGGCGACATGGTCCTTCTGGTGCGCCGCGCGCTGGGGCTGGGACGCGACTGCGATCGGCTGGTCGCTGACCTTCGTCGGCGCGGTGATGGCGGCGGTGCAATTCTTCCTGACTGGGCGGATCATCGCGCGTATCGGCGAGCGGCGCGCAGTGGTGGTCGGGCTGGCGAGCGGTGGCGGGGCCTATCTCGCCTATGTTTTCCTGACCGCCGGGTGGCAGTCCTATGTCGTGTTCCTGGCAAGCGCGCTGTCGTTCCTCGTCTTTCCGGCGATGAACGCACTGCTCTCGCGCCTCGCCGATGCGTCGCACCAAGGGGCGCTACAGGGCGGGATCGGCAGCATGAACAGCGTGGCGGCGGTGATCGCGCCGCTGATGCTGACACAGGCGCTGGCGGCAGGAGTCGCGCGGGGGCAACCGGGCGCGGCGTTCCTGCTCGCGGCGGCGCTCGCGGCGGTAGCGCTCGCGATCGTCGTGTGGAAAGTGCTGGGGCGGGTGCCGCCGAAGGAAGCACCGGTGCCGGGGAGTTAGTTCGGTTTTGGCCCCCGCCATCCCCTCCCCGTTTGCCCTGAGCTTGTCGAAGGGCCGTTCTTCTGTCGCCAGCCGATCAGAGAAGAAAGACGGTGCTTCGACGAGCCCAGCACGACCGGATCAGAGTTGATTCCTTCGAATCGAAACTTCCTAACCCTCCCGCCCCGGGCGCCGACTGAGCGCCACGTCGAGATGCCCGCCGGCGTCGACCAGCATGACCTCACCGGTGACGCTGCGCATCGCCGGGTCGAGCAGGCTGACGACGGGCGCCGCCACATCGGGCGCCATCGTCGCGAGCGCCATCGGCACGCTGGCGGCGATGCGCGCGTTCAGCTTGGCGAACCCCTCGGCGCCGAGCCGCTTTTCGAACCAGCCGGTGCCGACATAGCCGGGCGCAACCGCGTTGACGCGGATCGAAGGCGCAAGCACCCGGGCGAGGCTCTTGGTCATCGTGATCAGCGCGCCTTTCGACGCGGCATAGGCGACCGACGACCCCATGCCGAACACCCCCGCGACCGAGGCAATGTTGACGACAGCGCTCGCGTCCCCGGCTTTCAGCGCGGGCGCGCAGGCGCGCACCATCTGGAACGCGGCGATGACGTTGAGCTGGTAAATGTCGACGAAATCCTCGCCCGACAGCGCGTCGAGATCCTCATGCGCTGCAAACTTCGTGCGCCCCGAATTGTTGACGAGGAAATCGATCCGCCCGAAGGCATCGGTCGCCGCCGCCGCGAGCGCACGGCACTGGGCATCGTCGGTGATGTCGGCCTGCACGGGAATCGCCCCGCCCCCGACTTCGGCGGCAAGCGCTTCGGCATCGTCGCGGCTCGAGGCGTAGTTGATGACGCAGTGGACGCCGCGCGCGGCGAGCATGCGCACGGTTGCCGCCCCGATTCCCGTACCCCCGCCAGTAATGACGGCAACGCGCCCCTCCCAGCTCATGCCGCCGCACTCGGCCGCATCGTCGCGCGCGTGTGCCAGGCTTTCAGCGCAGTTAGTTCATCGGGTATCGGCAGGCCGATCCAGATCGCGAAGTCGATCGTCGTCAGCAGCACGATGTCGGCCATCGAGAAATTTTTGCCCGCCAGCCACTGCCGGTCGGCGAGCGCGGTGTCGAATTCTTGCATCACCGCCACTGCGCGCTTGCGCTGCGTCTCGCCAAATTCGGGAAATTGCGGCTTCACCACCCGCGCGGTGAAGGGATGGGTATGCAGCCACACCATCCCGACCGGGATCAGCAACCGCATCTCGACGCGGCGCAGCCACATGTCGACATCGGCGATCCCTTTCGGCCCCGTGCCGAACATCGGCGGATCGGGATTGAGTGCTTCAAGGAAGCGGCAGATCGACACGCTTTCGGTAATCACCCCGCCGTCGTCGAGTTCGAGCGCCGGAATCTGGCCGAGTGGATTGACCGCCAGAAAATCCTCGCCCTTGTGCTCGCCGGCCGGAATCGACAGCACCTTGGCCGGAATTTTCAGACCTTTCTCGGCCATGAAAATCCGCACCCGCCGCGGATTCGGTGCCGGGTTGACGGCGTCATAGAACAGCATGAACGTTAGGCCCCTTCGCGTTTTCGAAGATCGCGTATGGCATTTTGTCGGCGGCTCGCCTAGCGCTTCGCACGATCGGAGGGGATATGGACGCCGCGACCCAGCTTGCCAGCGACTTTGCCACGCTGCCGGACATCATCCGCGCGCACGGCGTCGAGCGCGGCGACAAGACGGCAATCGTCGGGGAAGACGGCGCGCTGAGCTATGCCGCGCTCGATGCGGCAATGGACCGGATCGCCGCAGCGCTGCAACGCGACAGGCTGGCGCATGGCCAGGCAGTCGCGATCGTCGGCGCACCGTCGGTGGCTTGCGCGACGGTGTTCCTCGCAACGCTGCGCGCGGGCGGCGCGGCGACGCCGCTCGCGCCCGGATCGACGCCCGAGCAGCTTGCGGCGATGATCAATGATTGCGGCGCCGCACATGTCTTCGTCGATGCAGGCGCACGGGCCGCGCTGACCGGCCAACCGATCGCCGCGCGAATGATCGAGCTCGGCAGCGCCGACTTCGACGCCTGGCACGCGCCCGAAGGCACTCGCCCAGCCGCCGTCGACATCGCCGCGGGCGATCCCTTCAACATCATCTATTCCTCGGGCACCACCGGCACGCCCAAGGGTATCGTCCAGAGCCACGCGATGCGCTGGGCGCATATCCACCGCAATGCCAATGCCGGTTTCGGCGACGCAGTGACGATGGTGGCAACGCCGCTCTATTCCAACACCACGCTGGTCGTGTTCCTGCCGACGATCGGCTGGGGCGGCACCGCGGTCATCATGGCCAAGTTCGACGCGCGGCGCTTCCTCGAAATGGCCGAAGCCAATCGCGCGACGCATGCGATGCTGGTGCCGGTGCAATATCAGCGGATCATGGCGATCCCCGATTTCGACGCCTTCGACCTGTCGAGCTTCCGCCTCAAGACCTGCACATCGGCGCCCTTCTCCGCCGCGCTCAAGGCCGATGTCGTCGCGCGCTGGCCGGGGCTGCTGGTCGAATATTACGGCATGACCGAGGGCGGCGGCACGACGATCCTCAACTGCACCGCCAATCCGACCAAGCTCCACAGCGTCGGCCAGCCTGCCGAGGGGCACGATATCCGCCTGATCGACGATGACGGCAAGGAAGTGCCGCGCGGCGAAATGGGCGAAGTCGTCGGGCGGTCGCCTGCGATGATGAACGGCTATCACGGCCGCCCGGACGCGACCGCCTCGGCGGAATGGTACGACGCAGAGGGCAACCGCTTCATCCGCCACGGCGATGTCGGCCGTTTTGACGAGGACGGCTTCCTGATCCTGATGGACCGCAAGAAGGACCTGATCATCTCGGGCGGATTCAACATCTATCCCAGCGACCTCGAAGCCGTGCTTCGTACCCATCCGCACGTTGCCGACTGCGCGGTGGTCGGCGTGCCGAGCGAAGCCTGGGGCGAAACGCCGGTTGGCTTTTTCGTGCCCGCCGGGGACGACGCCGATGCCGCCGCAATCCTTGGCGAGACCAACGCCAAGCTCGGCAAGACCCAGCGCCTCGCCGATCTGGTCGCGGTCGATGAGCTGCCGCGCAGCGCGATCGGCAAGGTGCTCAAGCGCGAACTGCGCGATCAATGGAAAGTCAAAGTATGACGACGCTCGCCGAAATCCTTGCCGCGATGACGCCGATCGACGGTGGCTTTGCCGGCGCCATCCCCGCCGACTGGATGCAGGGGCGTACCAGCTATGGCGGGCTGTCGGCAGCACTCGCGCTGCACGCGGCACAAGCGTGCGAGCCCGACCTGCCGCCGCTGCGGTCGGCGCAGGTTTCGTTCATCGGCCCGCTCGCGGGGCCGGTCCGCGTGACGGCGACCAAGCTCCGGCGCGGGCGCACCGCCGCCTTCATCCAGGCCGATGTCGTGTCCGACGCAGGTCTCGGCCTCCGCGCGACCTTCGTGTTTATGGCCGACCAGACATCGGTCGTCGATTTCGATCAGCGCGCACCGGTCGACCACCGCCCGCCTGCGCCCGGCACCAAATTGTGGAGCGGGCCGGAAGGCTTCTTCGCGCAGAATTTCGAGTTCTTCGACATGAAGGCCCCCGACCTCGGCCCCGCCGAACTGCTGCGCTGGGGCCGGATGAAGGTCCACGACGGGCTCGATCCGATGGTGCATGTGATGGCGATCGCCGACGGCATGCCGCCCGCCGCGATCCGCCTGTTTGGGCAGCAGATGGGGCCGATCAGCTCGCTCACGTGGATCATCAACCTGCTGACGCCCACGCCCGCGACCACCGACGGTTGGTGGTTGCTGCGCGCCCAGTCCGACTATGCGCGCAACGGCTGTTCAAGCCAGACGATGGCGCTCTGGAATGCCGATGGCCAGCTCATCGCCGAAGGGATGCAGAGCGTCGCGATCTTCGCCTGAACGGATCGCTTGCGACAAGTTGCGACAATTTGGCGCGCATCTGACAAATGCACGCGACATCTGGCCGCGACACCGCAACGCGACAGGGAATGACCGGGCTCGCCCGGCAGGAGGATCAACGATGAAACATCGGATCATGGCGGTTGCCTTGCTTGGCGCTGCCGTCACCGGCGCGGCCTGCGCGCAGACCGCCGCCCCGGACCAGCCCGCGCAGCAGCCGCGCCCGATGCGGTACGGCGACACTGACGGCGACGGCGTCGTCACGCGCGCCGAATTCCTCGCCGACGCCGCCAAGCGCTTCGACGCGATGGACGCCAACAGGGACGGCAAGCTGACCGCCGAGGAGCGCAAGGCCGCGCGCGCGAAAATGCGCGCCGATTATCCGCAGCGCCCCGGCATGGGTCCGGCTGGCCCCGGTGGCGACAAGGCAACGGGTCCGGCGGTGCCCCCGTCGGGCGCTCCTGGCGCGGGTGGACGCGGCGCCGGTGGCTTTGGCGGCGGCGGGATGCTTGCGCTGCTCGATACCAATGCCGACGGCAAGCTGAGCCGCGCCGAATTCGGTGCCCCCTTCGAACGGCTCGACGCCAATCGTGACGGCGTGCTCGACGAAGCCGAAATCAAGGCTGCACCGCAGGGCGGCGGTCGCCTCGCTCGCGTGGCGGCGAACAACGGTGGCAAGGTGACGCGCGCGCAATATGACGCACCGTTCAGCCGGATTGATGCCAATGGCGACGGCGTGCTCGACGCAAGCGAGATGCAAGCCGTACGCGATCGGCTGGGTGGTGCCGGTCGCCGCTTCGGCGGACGCGGCCCCCGTCAGAGCGAAGCTGAACTTCAGCCGCAATAACACTCACGAGATGCCGGGGATGCCTCCCCGGTTGCCGGGCGGGCAACTCCCCTCCCTGTCCGCCCGGCGCCCCTTTCCAATCGCCCATCCGGATGCCAAGCCTCGCCAACATGACCGATCAGCCCCATTTGCTGCTTGTCGATGACGAACGATCGATCCGCGAACCCCTTGCGCAATTCCTCTCGCGCCAGGGCTTTCGCGTGACGCAGGCGGCCGATGCCGACTCCGCACGGACGCGGCTGGCGGCCTATGCGATCGACCTTGCCATTCTCGACATCATGATGCCGGGCGAGGATGGGCTCAGCCTCACACGACACGTCCGCGCGACGAGCGACATTCCCGTCATCCTGCTCACCGCGCGTAGCGAGGAAACCGACCGGATCGTGGGGCTGGAAATGGGCGCCGACGATTATGTCGTGAAGCCCTTTTCGCCACGCGAACTGGCAACCCGCGTCAAGGTTGTGCTGCGGCGCGCCGCGAACGGCGGCGCACGGCTGCATCCGCCCGAGGCCAATGCCTATGGCTTTGCCGGCTGGGTGCTCAAGACCGGCGAGCGCGCGCTGATCGACCGCGACGGTGTGTCGGTCGCGCTGTCGACGGGCGAGTATAACCTGTTGCTCGCGCTGGTGCAGCGCCCGCGCCAGGTACTGACCCGCGACCAGCTGCTCGATCTGACGCAGGGCCGCGAAGCCGCCGCCTTCGATCGTGCAATCGACAATCAGGTCAGCCGCCTGCGCCGCAAGATCGAAGCCGATCCGAAACTGCCCGACATCATCAAGACGGTCTGGGGTGGCGGCTATACGCTTGCGGCCGAAGTCCAGCGGCTGTGACCGGCCAGTGATGATCGGGCGGCTGTGGCCGCGCAGCCTGCCCGGCCAGCTGGCGATGCTGGTCGCCATCGCACTGTTCGTTGCCCAGGCGATCAATTTCGCGTTGATCTTTCAGGCACGGCGCCAGGCGCGGTTGCAGGCCGTCGTCGGCCCAGCGGCGGCGCGGATCGCCGATGTCGAGGACCGCATCGCCGCCGGACGGTTCCGCCAGCCCGCCGATGGGCGCGGGCGCGTCCAGATCGTGCCTGCCGATCCGCTAACCAACGACAAGACGCGGCTGGCGGATATCGAAAGCGCGCTGCGCAGCGAACTGATCGATCTTGGCCTCAAGCCCGGGCGCATCGATTCTGCCGTGCGCCCGATCGACCGACGCGACCCGCTTCTCCAGACCTTCGGCCGACGCCAGGCACTGCGCTACCGGCGCTTCGGCGCTGAGCTGATGATCGCGGTCGAGCGACCGAACGGCGGCGGCTGGCTGGTGCTGCGCGCACCGTGGCAGAGCGGTGAGCGCGTGCTGATCTTCTCGCTCGTGGCGCAGACCGTCATTCTTTATGTCGTCGTGCTGCTGCCGATGCTGTGGGCGGCACGACGGATCGCACGCCCGTTGCAGACGCTGGCACAGACCGCACGCCAGTACCGCCCCGGCGATGCCCCAACCCCGCTCGACGAAGCCGGCCCGCATGACGTGCGCGCGGTAATCGCCGCGTTTAACCAGTTGCGCACCCGCGTGTCCGCGATGCTCGACGAAAAGGACCAGATGCTCGGCGCGATCGGCCATGATCTGCGCACCCCGCTGGCGGCGCTGCGCGTGCGGATCGAGTCAGTCGAGGACGATCACGACCGCGCACGGATGGCCGAGACCATCGACGAAATGAGCCGCACGCTCGACGATATCCTGTCGCTCGCGCGGCTGGGGCGGCCGAGCGAGCCGGTGACCGAAGTCGATCTCGTCGCGCTCGTCGAAGCGGTGGTCGATGATTTCGAAGCGCTCGGCGCGACGATCACGATGGCCCCCGCCGACCGTGTGACGCTGCGCCTGCGGCCGGTGCTGATGCGGCGCGCGGTTCGCAACCTGATCGAGAATGCGATCAAATATGGCGGGTCGGCGGATGTCCGGATCGCGGCGCGGCCCAATGACGTCGCAATCTGCATCGCCGATGGCGGTCCCGGCATTCCCGCCGACCAAATCGACGCGGTGTTCGATGCGTTCAACCGGCTCGAGACTTCGCGCAGCCGCGAGACCGGCGGCGTCGGGCTCGGCCTCGCGCTTGCTCGCGCAATCGTGCGCGAGGCGGGCGGCGACATCGCGCTTGCCAACCGGCCCGAAGGTGGGCTCGAAGCCACGATCCGCCTGCCGCGCGGCTAATTCAACGCGGCCCGCACTCGCGCGCGCAGCAGCGGCAGCGTTTCCGCCTCGAACCACGGATTGCGCCGCATCCAGCCGACGACACGCCAGCTCGGATGCGGCAGCGGGAACCACGGCAAATGCCCGTCGGCGCGCCGCACCGCTTCGGTCATGCCGGTAAAGCCCGGCAGGTAGCGCTTCTGCGCATGGATGCCGATCAACAGCGTCAGGCTCACCGCGGGCATCAGCGCCGCAACGCGATCATGCCACAGTGGCGCGCATTCCGGGCGCGGCGGTGCGTCGCCGCCACCGGGGACTGCGCCGGGATAGCAAAAGCCCATCGGCACGATCGCGACCTGATCGGGGTCGTAGAAAGTCGCGGCGTCGATCGCGAGCCACTCGCGCAACCGGTCGCCGCTGGCATCGGTCCAGGGAATGCCCGACGCATGGACCTTGGTGCCGGGCGCCTGGCTGGTGATCCGCAGCCGGGCGCCCGCGCCGAACTGCGCAACCGGGCGCGGCCCGAGCGGGAGATGCGCCTCGCACACGCGGCAGGCCGCAATCTCGCCGCGCAATCGCGCAACGTCAGCCGTCAAGCCCGACCTCGGCCGCGATCATCGTCCGCAGCACCTGCGCCTGATTGTGGCTTTCGTCTTTGGCGCCATAAAGCAAAGTCACCGGCCCCGCGCGCACCAGCGCGATCAGCGCATCGAGCGCGGCGCGCCCTGTCGGTTCGGCCAGTTCGGCGTGATAACGCTCCACGAACTCCACCCAATGCGCGACTTGGTGGTGGAACCAGCGCCGCAGCTCGTTGCTCGGCGCAACCTCTTTAAGCCAATGATCGACCGCCGCCGCCTCACGCGTCAGTCCGCGCGGCCACAACCGATCGACAAGCACGCGCGTGCCGTCCGCCGGATCGGCAGGCAGATAGACACGCTTGATCCGCAACTCAGGCACGATAGCGGTTGCTAGCACGCCGCCGCGCCTGACCCAAATCGGCGAGCCATTTTCATACGCGGTACGCAACCTCTCGCGCTGCCGACACAATCGCCGCACGCATGGTTTCGTCCTCGACCGCGCGCGCCATCGCCGCTGCCCCCACAAGGATCGAGAGCAACGCCCAGCCGCGCTGCATGCCATCTTCGCCGCCGAAGCCGGTGGCGAGCCGCTCGACGATTGGCGCCAGTCGTTCCTGATAGGCAGTGCGCGTCGCCGCATCGGCGCGCGCGGCATCGGCGCTGAAGGTCGGCAGTGCACACGCCTGAGACAGATCGACCGCGAGCCGCTCGCCAAGGTAGAAATCGACGAACGCCCGGTGCCAGTTCGCGCCATGTTCGGCCTGAACATGGGCAAGCCCCTTGTCGAGGAAATCCAGCCCGTCGACCAGCGCCGAACGGAATGCCTTCGCCTTCGACCCGAAATGGGCGTAAAAGGCGCCCGAGGTCAGACCCGCTTCGCGCGCCACCGTGTCGATGCCGGTCCCGCCGAAGCCGCCGAGGCGGAAGCTGCGACCGGCCGCCTCCACCAGCCGTTCCTTCCCCGTTGATACGCCGCGCGGCCTTGCCATCGAACTTTCCCAACAGCACACTGACTAGCGTGCGTTAAAAACATAGCGATCATAATCCAACAAGCAATGTTTGTGCGGCGCCGGCGGTCCGCAACCGCAGGCGCCGCACCACCCCGTCTCAGCGAGCGTGACCTTCGAACGTCACCACTGATGCAGGCGCGCCCTTGGCAGCCGAATAGGAAACTCGGATCGCCCCCTTGGGCAGTACGAAGCTTTGGCCGGCTTCAACGCGCTGCATCGGCAGATTGGCGACCCGCAGATCGATCGCCCCATCGGCAACATAGCCATAGCTCGTGATCGCGCGCACCGGCGCGGTCGCTGCGCTGCCCGGACGCAGGTCGACCCGCTTCACCGCAACCCGTGCCACTGTCGCGCCGCCGGCCAGTGCCGTCGTCATCGTGCGCCGGTCGATTTTGGCCGTCGGCGCCTTGTCGAAGTGGATGAACGGATCGTCCGCACGCTGCCAATTGGTATCGATAAACACCGCTTCTTCGGTCTCCGACCCATTGTCGAAGCGGAGGATGCGGGGCCCGACCGGTTCGTAAAATGCGTCGCCGGCCTTCAGCGTCTGCAGCGGTTGACCCTCGACCTGATAGAGGATCGTGCCCTTGACGACGATGCCGATTGCGGGTGCCAGATGGGTATGGATCGGCGCAGGCTGCCCCGGCAGGAAGTGAAAATCGCCGCCTTCGACCTTCGCCACCGCACGCGGCGCGAAGCGGACGTCGAGCAATGTGGTGGCACGCTGCTCCCCTGCCGAGGCTGGTGCCGCCGCCACGCCGAACGCGAGGCTGGTGGCAACGAAGATGATCGAGCCGATGGCGGTCCCAGCGAGCTTCAATGTCTTGGTCATGATGCAAGTCCCTTGAGCAATCGCGACCGCAACATTGCGTTCGCTATGTTATATATACATAACGATCGATATGTTTCAAGACCAAATCGTCAATCGAGTGCCGCGTTCGAGGTGCAGGCGTGTCGGGCCGCCGACGACGCCGTCGGGTTCCTGATCGGCGACGGTGAAATTGCTTGAATTGGTAAGCAGGTGCGCTGCTCTGGAATCCCCGAGCGGCTTCGTCGAACACTGCCGACGGCGTTAAAGCTCTACGATTTCACCCGGCGGCGGGATGAAACCCGCGAGCGCTGAATAATCACGCCCGGCCAAGCGCATGCGAACGACCGCGATCGGCCCGCCATGCGCTACCACCAGAATGCTGCCATCGCTCGGTAAATCCTGCCACGCAGCCCAGGCGCGCGCGGCGAGTTCGGCCGTGGTCTCGCCGCCGCCCGGGCGAAAGCGTTCGGGATCGGTGATCATTCCGTCCATCGCATCGCCGGTCTCGCGCCAGATCGCGTCCCAGCGACGCCCCTCCCAATCACCAAAGTCGCGCTCGGCCCAGCGCGGGTCAGCCGACAGCGATGCTCCGGAAGCGCGCGCGACAGCTTCGGCAAGCCGCCGCGTGCGGTGCAGCCCCGAATGAATGACGCGGTCGAACCCTTCGGCTGCAAGTGCGGGTACGAGCCGGCGCGCCATCGCCGCGCCCTCCCGGCTCCAGCCCATGTCCGAGCGGCCATAGCAGCGCCCCGCCCAGCCAAGCGCCACCGGCGGATGGCGCATCAGACAGCGCCGACTCACCACGCGGCGGCGCAGGCAAGCAGCAACGCGAGCTGACCGGCATAGGCCGCAAATCCCAGGCAATCGCCAGTGCTCCCGCCGATGCGTCGTCGCAGCAGTGCCGCGAACCAGATCAGGAAGAGCACCGCTGCCGCCAGCGCTGCTGCCACCCGCAGCGGCGCGACGAGCGTAACCCAGGCGACACCGGGCAAGGCGGTCAGCACCGCGATGCCAAGGGTGCCGCGCGGAGGGCGGCCGATGTCCTTGGCAAGGCCTTCGCCCGTCGGGGCCGGCGGGACGATCGCCATTACCGCAACCGCCCAGAGCCTGCCGAACGCCGCCGCGCCGATGATCGCGGGCCAGACCAACGCCGTCGGCAGCGTTGCCATCGTCGCGACGCGCAGTCCGAGCGCCAGCAGAAGACCGAGCGCGCCATAGCTACCGATCCGGCTGTCCTTCATGATCCGGCGCACATCCTCCGCCGTGCGCCCGCCACCGAAAGCGTCGCAGAAATCGGCCACGGCGTCTTCGTGAAAGCCGCCCGTCAGCCATGCCTCGACCGCGAGTGCAATCAGCGCAGCAACAAGCGGCGGCCAGACCGCCCCGGCGACGCCAAAGACGGCAGCGGTGACAAGGCCGATCAGCCCGCCGATTAGCGGCAGCCACCCCGTCGCACGCGCCAAGCCGTCGCGCGCCTGCTCGCCCGACAACCGGTCGAGCGCGGGCACGGGCAACCGGGTGAGGAACTGAACCGCCAGCAGCGGCGGCGCCCACCACGGCGCGTCACGCTGCACTGCCCGCTCCGATCTCGGCCAGCGTCGCCACATCGCGAAGCAGCGCCGCGGCTGAATCGAGCAGCGGCAACGCCACCAGCGCGCCCGTCCCCTCCCCCAGCCGCATGCCCCAGTCGAGCAACGGATCGAGCCCCAGCGCCGCGAGCGCCGCACCATGCCCCGGCTCGGCGGAGCGGTGCGCGGCCACCATTCTGTCGCGAGTGCCGGGGGCGAGCCGCTCGGCGACCAGCGCGGCTGCGGTCGCCACATAGCCATCGATCAGCAGCGTCGCGCGTCCCGCTGCGCCGCTTGCGTAGAAGCCCGCCATTGCTGCGATCTCCAGTCCGCCGACCGCAGCGATGGCGGTGCGCGGGTCGGTGATGTGGCGCGCGCGTGCCACGGCCTCGCGCACGATCCGGCGCTTGGCGATCATCGCAGCGTCATCGGCCCCCGCGCCGCGCCCCACCGCTGCTTCCGGATCGATTCCGACGAGCAGCGCGGTCAGGCACGCGGCGGGCGTGGTGTTGCCGATGCCCATTTCCCCGGCCAGCAAGAGGCGCACGCCATCGCCCAGCGCGTCCGTTGCTTCCTGCTCCCCGACGGCCCATGCAGCGTCGAACTGCTCGACGGTCATCGCATCTCCACGGGCAAGGCTCGCGGTTCCGTTGGCAATCCGCGCCGCGCGATAAATGGGCGGCGGATCGGCCGGGGGAACGCTCGCGACCGCGACATCGACCAGCCGCAACGGGCAGTCCTGCGCCGCTGCCAGCGCGCTCGAGGTTGCGCGGCCCGTCAGGATCGTGCCCACCATCATGCCGGTGACGGCAGCGGGCCATGCCGACACGCCATCGGCGACGACGCCATGGTCACCAGCGAACAGCACAATTCGGCGTGGCCGGGTGGCGGGATCAAGCCGCTGCTGCGTCAGCGCCAGCCGCACCGCCAGATCCTCCAGCCGCCCCAGGCTTCCTTGCGGCTTGGCAAGCGCATCGAGATGCGCGCGGACTTGGGCTTCGTCGATCATGCGGCCTCCCGGGCAATGGCGAGGAGCGCGTCGACATCGACCACTGCCTCCATCTGCGCAGCGATCCGGTCGAGCGCCGCGTCGATGGCGTCATGCCGGTCGAGCCCATCCGACGCCAAACCGAGCAGCGCCAACCAGTGCGCACGCATCTCGGCGCGATCAAACAGCCCATGGACATAGGCGCCGGCGATCCGGCCATCGGCGGCAACCGCACCGTCGTCCTGACCGTCGTCGAAACGGAGCAGCGGGGCCGTGCCCGGCATCGCCTCGGTCACGCCCGCGTGGATTTCATAACCGGCGAAGCGGACGGGCGCCGCTGCAAGCTGGCCTTCGACCGGCCGCACGCGCTTGTCGCGACCGATGACCGTCGTGACGGGGAGCAGGCCCAGGCCCGCGACCACACCCGGCGGTCCCTCGACACCGTCCGGATCGGCGATTTGTGTTCCCAGCATCTGATATCCGCCGCATATTCCCAGAACCCGCCCGCCCCGGCGAACATGCGCTTGCAGATCGATGTCCCAACCCTGCGCGCGCAGAAACGCGAGATCGGCGATCGTCGCCTTGGTGCCGGGCAGGATCACCAGATCGGCGACGGGCAGCGGCTGACCGGGCGGCACCATGTGAAGCGCGACGTCCGGTTCCTGCGCAAGCGCGTCGAAATCGTCGAAATTGGCAATCCGCGACAGCATCGGCACGGCAATCACCGCACACGCCTTTCCCGCCCTTGCCCGCTCCAGCGCCACGGCGTCTTCGGCTGGCAGCAGTGCGGCGTCCGCCAGCCACGGCACGACTCCCAGGCCGGGCCACCCCGTCCGCGCGGCGATCGCTTGGTATCCATCGTCGAACAGCCTTGGGTCGCCGCGAAACTTGTTGATCAGGAACCCGCGGATCATCGCGGCATCGGCGCCGTCGATCACGGCCTGCGTGCCCACCAGCGCCGCGATCACGCCGCCGCGGTCGATGTCGCCGACCAGCACCACCGGCACGCCGGCGGCGCGGGCAAAGCCCATATTGGCGATGTCCCCGGCGCGCAGATTGATCTCGGCGGGACTGCCCGCGCCTTCCACGACGACAAGGTCGCACGCTGCCTTCAGCCGCGCATAGCTTGCGAGCACAGCGTCCAGCAGCTCGGCGCGGCGAAGCTGATATTCTCCTGCACGCAGCGTCATATGGACGCGGCCGTTCAGCACCACTTGCGCGGTGCGATCCGACTGCGGCTTCAGCAGCACGGGGTTCATGTCGGTCGATGGCGCAACTCGCGCGGCAATCGCCTGAAGTGCCTGGGCGCGGCCGATCTCGCCGCCATCGGCAGTCGCGGCGGCATTGTTCGACATGTTCTGCGGCTTGAAGGGGCGCACGCTGAGGCCGCGATTGACGAACAGGCGGCAAAGTCCCGCGACCAGCACCGACTTGCCGACGTCGGAGCCGGTTCCCTGCAGCATCACAGCAGCCATGCGAACCCTCCTGCAATCAGCCAGAGCAACAGGCAGGCGTGACGGTAAATCGCCAGTCCCCGGGCGAGGTCGGCAGCGGTCGGCGCGGCGCCGTCCCCCATCGCGGGCCTGAACGAAGGCTCGCCATCATAGCTGACCGGCCCGCCGAGCCGCACCCCGAGCGCCCCCGCCATCGCCGCCTCGGGCCAGCCGGCATTCGGCGAGGCGTGGGCGCGCGCGTCGCGCACCATCACGCGCCAGCCGCCCCCGACGGCGCAGACCAGCACCCCGGCCAGCCGCGCCGGGACCCAATTCATCACGTCATCCGCGCGCGCCGCTGCCCAGCCGAACGCTGCCAGCCGATCGGTGCGATGCCCGATCATCGAATCGGCCGTGCTTACCAGTTTGAAGACGAACAGCCCCGGCAACCCGCCCACCAGCAGCCAGAAAGCGGGCGCGACGACGCCGTCGCCGAAGCTTTCGGCCAGACTCTCGACTGCTGCCGTCGCGACGCCGCGCGCATCCAGCGCCTCGACGTCGCGCCCGACGATCATCGCAACCGCCTGACGGGCAGCGGCGAGATCGTGGCGGCTGAGTGGCTCGAGCACTTCGGCAACATGATCGTGCAGGCTGCGTTGCGCGAGCCCGGTGGTGGCGATCAGCACCACCAGCGCCCACCCCCAGCCATGACCGACCACAGCCTGAATCGCCCAGCCAGTCGCGGCGGCCAGCGTGGCGAGCACAGCCACCAGCGCGAGCCCCAGCGCTCGACGCCGCAGCGATCCGCCGAAATTCAGCCAGCGCTCGCCCGCCGCTATGGCCGCGCCCGCGGCCATTACCGGATGCCACCAGCGCCGGGGCCAGCCGATCGCTGCCTCGACCACGAGCACGGCAAGAAGCAGCGCGCCGCCATTCATGCCCGCGCAACTGGCAGGATGTAGCGGCGACCCGAGGCAGTCGTGCCGGTCTCCACCGCGACACCATAAGTCTCGCCGAGCAGCGCCGGCGTCAGCACGGCCTCGGCCGCGCCGCTCGCCACCACGCGGCCCTCGCTCAGCAGCACGGCGTCGTCGGCGACGCGGTGCGCGAGGTGAAGATCATGTAGGACCACGATCACGCCCGCGCCACGCGACGCCGCTGCGCGCAGGAGATCGAGCACGTCGAGCTGATGCGCGGGATCGAGACTGGCGAGCGGCTCGTCGGCGAGCAGCCAATCGGGCTCGCCCGCCAAAACGCGCGCGATGAGCACCCGGCCGCGCTCACCGCCGGAGAGCTGCTCGACGCCGCGCGCTGCGAGGTGCGCGACCTCGGTTGCCGCCATGGCCTGCGCCACCGCCGCGCGGTCGGCGGCTGTCTCTCCCCAGCGTCCGCGGTGAGGCAGGCGGCCGAGCGCAACAAGGCTTTGCACATCGACGTTCCAGTGAACGTCGCTCGCCTGCGGCAGAAAGCCGATCCGCCGCGCGCGATCGCGTCGTTCGATCTCCAGAATGGCGCGATCGCCGAGCATGGCCGCTCCGGCATCCGCGGTCCGGAGCCCGGCCAGACAGGCAAGCAGGCTGCTCTTGCCGGCGCCGTTCGGGCCGAGCAATGCGGTCACGCGCCCCGGCCGACACGCTGCCGTCACCCGGTCGAGCACGGTGCGCCCGCCCAGCCGCAGCGTCAGCGCGCGCGTGTGCAGGACTTCGCTCATGCCAGCCGTCGCCGCATCGACACGAGCAACCACAGGAAGAATGGCCCGCCGAGCATCGACATCGCAATGCCGAGCCGCAGTTCGCTGACTGTCGGCGCCAGCCGCACCAGGCTGTCGGCAAGCGTCAGCAGCAGCGCACCGCCGAGCGCCGACGGCAGCAATACCGCCGACGGCTTGCCGCCAGCCAGCGGGCGCACCAGATGCGGCACGATCAGCCCGACGAAGCCGATCACCCCGGCTGCCGCCACCGACGCGCCAACCGTCAGCGCGGTGCCCAGGATCACCGTCAGCTGCAACCGGCGGGGATCGACGCCCAAGGATCGCGCCGCCGTCTCGCCGAGTGTCAGGGCATCGAGCGACCGCGCCGTTGTCGTCAGCACCGCGACGCCCAGCCCGATCAGCGGCAACGCCACGCGAACATCATCCCAGCTGCGGTCCGTCAGCGCGCCCATCAGCCAGGTTACGATCTGCGCGCTGACGAAAGGAGTCGGGGCCAGGCTGATCGCCAAGGCGGTCGCCGATCCGGCGATCGACGTCAGGATCAGCCCGGCGAGCGTGAACAGGATGAGACTCCCGGAACGCCCGGCGATCAATGCCAGCGCCGCCATCGTGCCGGCGGCCCCCGCGAGCGTAAAGCCCGGCAACAGCCACGCCTGCGCCGCATAGCCGAAATAGAGCGAGAGCACCGCACCCAGCGCTGCGCCCGACGATACGCCAAACAGCCCCGGGTCGGCGAGCGGATTGCGCAGATAGCCCTGCATCACCGCGCCGGTCAGGCCAAGCGCTGCACCTACCCCCAGCGCCAGCACCGTCCGCGGCAGGCGGAGTTCGGCAATGATGATCGCCCGCGGATCGCCGCCGCCCCAGGCATCCAGCGGCACCCATATCTTGCCTGCAGCAACCGACAGCAGCGCGGCGGCAAGGCACCCCAGTGCCAGCCAGATCGACAGGCGCGTCATAGCGCGAGCCCCCGCCGGACATCCTTCAGCCGCGCCATCGCCTCGATAATGGTCGGCCCGCCGCAGTGCATCAGCCGCTCGGGATAGGGTGAAATGCGAATATGTGTACCCAGCCGCCGGATCGCCGGGTGTTGGGTCAGCCGGTCCGTGCCGAGCTCGGCTGCGGCTGGCGAGAACAGGATGCGGGGCGGCCGGGCGACCAGCGGTTCCAGCCCCAGCACGTCCCAGCGCTTCAGGCCGTAACCCGCACTCGCATTGGCAAAGCCTGCGCGCGAAAGCAGGTCGTCCGGCAACGTGCCCGTTCCTGGCGTCAGGCCACCGGTTTGCCAGATCAACGCGGCGACCGGCTCAGCCGCGGTCGGGGTCGCGGCGATTTCCACGGCCCGCGCCAGCGCGTCGCCGCGCGCCGGATGGCCCAGCCGACGGCCGATGTCGCGGATCTGCGCGATGCTCTCCGCCACCGTCGCCGGAACGGGATATTCGACCAGCTTGATGCCCACCCGCCGCAGCGCGGCCACGGTTGCAGGCTGGACATGCGCGCCGCTCAGGACGACCGTGGGACGCAGCGCGACAATCTCTTCGGCGGTGCCAGAAGTGGCGCGAAAGCGTCGCGCCCAGCCGAGCGGCACCGAGGTTGCGTCCGGGTCCTGCGAATAGTGGCTAATCGCCGCAATCTGTTGCGGATCGGCAAGGTGCCGCAGCATGGCATCGACACAGGGATTGATCGACGCAACGCGCAGGGCCGACGGGCTGTCGGGCGCCGCCGCCGGTGCGCAGCTCGTGGTCGCGGCAAGCGCCAGCAGAGAGGCGACCAGACGCCTCAAAACTCGATCCCGCGCTGCGCCTTGAATCCGGCCTTGTACGGATGCTTCACTTCGGCGAACTCGGTCACCAGATCGGCAATATCGGTCAGCGCGGGGCGCGCGCCACGCCCGGTGATGCAGATATGCTTGGTCAGCGGCCGTTCTTTCAGGAATGCGAGCACTTCGTCGAACGGCAGCGTATCGTCGCGCAGCACGATGTTGAGCTCGTCGAGGATGACCAGCTCATAGGCCGGATCAAGGATCAGCGCCTTGGATCGCTCCCACGCGGCCCGCGCCGCGCGGATGTCGAGCGCGCGATCCTGCGTGTCCCAGGTGAACCCCTCGCCCATCACCTCATAGGTCAGAAGCTCTGGATTGGCCTCGAAGAAATTGCGCTCGCCCGTCTCCCACTTGCCCTTCACATATTGGACGATCGCAACCTTCATGCCCCAGCCGAGGCTGCGCATCGCCATGCCGAATGCGGCGGTCGACTTGCCCTTGCCGTTGCCGGTGTGGACGATCAGCAGCCCACGCTCGAGCGTGCGCCGTTCCTGCATCCGGGCTCGTGCCGCAGCGACTCGCTTCATTCGCGCATTGTGGCGGGCAAAGGCTTCTTCAGACTCGGTCATGGGTGGTCCTTCATAACGTCAGCCAAACGCGCGAGCTGGGCATCGTCGGCAGGCAAGCCGATGCGCAGTCGGCTCGGGGTCTCGGCGAAAGGTCGGGCAAGAATGCGCTGGCTGGCAAGGCGGCGGAACAAGTCATGCGCGTCTGCCACCTCGATCAAGCGAAAAAACGGCGTGCTTCCAACCACTGCGACAGCCGCAGCAACCATTACGCTATCGAGCTTCTCGCCCATATCGGCAAGGCGCCTGCGCTGCGCCGCGCCCCACGCATCGTCGGCATAGGCCAGACGACCGGTCGCCAATGCCGGGGCCGAAATCGGCCAATCGCCGAGCAGTGCGCGCAGGTGCCCTGCGATGCGCGGGGCCGCGATGACGAACCCCAGCCGCAACCCCGGCAATCCGAAGAACTTCCCGAACGAGCGCAGCACCACCAGTTGGTCGAGCGCGACATCGGCGACTGACCGCTGCGGATCGATATCGGCATAGGCTTCGTCGACGACCAGCGTCATCCGGCTGGCGAGATCAAGCAATTCGCCACGGTCAAAACAGCGTCCGTCCGGGTTGTTGGGATTGGCCAGGATGAGCAGGTCGTGCTCCCCGCCGCACGTCCACGCCACCGCATCGGGCCAGGCGAAGCGGTGGCCGGCATAGCCGGGAACGAGCCGGGCCGGCGACCGCGCGGGCAGCAGCATTCCCAGCAAGCGCAGCGCCATATCGGTGCCGGGCACAGCAACAACCTCACGCGCTGTCGGGACGCCGAAGGCTGCGCGCGCGGCAGCCTCCAGCGCCGCGAGCGCGCCGGGTTCGGGAAGACGATCCAGCGCCGAGGCAGGTGCAGGATAGGGCCAGGGCGCGATGCCGGTCGACAAGTCGATCCAGTCGCCATCACCGAACCGCGCACGAGCCACCGCCAGCCGCCCGCCGTGTTCACAAAAGGGTGCCAGATCGATCAAAAGCCCACACGCACCCCGCCATAAGCGGCGCGACCCGGCTGCGCATATTGGAAGATCGTCTCGTAACGTTCATCGAACAGATTCTCGATGCGTCCATAAAGCGCAATCTGCCGGTTCAGCGGGATGCTCGCCCGCAAATCGACCAGAGTGTAGCCCGCAAGCCGACGCGTGTTGCTCGCATTGTCGAAGCTGGACCCGATCTGCGTGACCGTCGCGCCGGTCTCGAGCCCGAACTTCCAGCGATAGTCCGCCAACAGCGTGAGGCTTTGCGACGGCCGCCGCGCCAGCCGCGCGCCGAAGCTCGCGCCGGGCGTCTCGTTGATCGCCCGCAGATAAGTGTAGCTCGCGGTGACCCGCAGCGCGGCACTCGGCCGCAGCGTCAGCCCAGCTTCGAGGCCTTCGGCAGTGGCGCGCGTGATATTGTCGTAAGTGCCACTCGGTCGCCCCACACAGATGCCGGTCAGCGGCCGCGGACACGACACAAAAACAATCAGGTCGCGCGAATCCCTGCGAAACCATGTTGCCTCCGCGGTGATCGCGCCGGCCAGCAAGCGCTGGGTAATGCCGACATCCAATCCGCGCGATCGTTCGGGACGCAGCAAGGCGTTGCCGAATTCGCTTTGCAGTTGAAACAGCGTCGGCGCCTTGAAGCCTTCGGAATAGCTCGCGCGCAGCGTCGTTGCACCTGCGTTCGGTGACCACACGCCGCTCGCCGATGCCGTCGTCACCCCGCCGAACAGGTTATGGTCGTCATAACGAACGCCACCGGTCAGCGTCAGGCCGGTCATCGGCGTCAGCAGGATTTGCCCATAGATGCTGTCGATCTGCGTCCGGCCCCGGACGGCGGCGCCACCGTTGCTCGACGAAGTGAAGCGACTGACTTCATGCTCGACGCCAAACGTCGCGCTCATCGGTCCAACGTCGACCACACCCTGATACTCGATCCGCGCATTGCGGCCGACGCCGCGAAAGGTCTCCGGGCTGGCCAGCGCGGGATTTTCGTTGCGTCGCCGGGTATCGGTCAGCGCATAGCCAAGACGGTTGCGGAACTTGCCGTCGAACAGCGTCACGTTGAGGCCAGCATAGCCAAGCGCCTGACGGGTCAGGCTGTATTCGGGCGTATCGCCCAGCGCCGAGCCGACAAAGCCATCGATGTCAGTCCGGCTGTCGGCGTAGAAGCCGCGCAGATCGACCGACACGTCGCGCGTCAGGGTCAGCGTTGCGCTGCCGTTGGCGGCATAGTTGCGATAGCCATCGGCTTCGCGCCCGCTTGCCGCCGCCGAAATGCCTTCTGACTCAAACCATCCGCCCCCGACGCTGAGCGCGAGCGGCCCCGCTTTCCCCGAAGCATTGGCAAAAGCCTGACCGGTTGCAAAGGAACCACCCTCGGCCCGACCGTTGAGCTTGAGGGTAGCGGTCGGCTGGCGCGTAATCAGATTGACCACCCCGCCGATCGCTTGGCTGCCCCACAGCACCGATTGCGCCCCGCGCACGACTTCTACGCGGTCGATGTTGCCGATCAGCAGTGGCCCGAAGTTGAACCCGCCGCCGGGGGAGGACGGATCGTTGAGCTTGATCCCGTCGATCAGCGCGACCGTCTGGTCGGTTTCGGCGCCCCGGATATTGACCGATGTATTGGTGCCGACGCCGCCGTTGCGGCTGATCGTCACGCCCGGCGTCTGGCGGAGCAGGTCGGCCACGACGCTCGACTGGCGACGCCGGATCTCCTCGCGATCGATCACGGTTACTGACTGGCCGATCCGGTCGAGCGGCTGGGCGGTCCGGTTGGCCGTCACCACCACCGATTCGCGCGTCGTGGCATCCTGAAGGCCCGCAACCGATTGCGCAGGCGTCGCGGTTTGCGCCCAGGCGGGCGCAGTCGCAGCGAAGAGCGGCGACAAACTCAGCAATGTAAGACGATTCATGATCCTCCTCGCGTTTCAACAGCGGGCACGCAGCAGCGCACCCCGACAATGTCGTCACGCGAGGAAAATCCCCGATCGCCCGGCACACCCCGTCCGCGCGAAGGACAGACTGCGACGGGCAGGTCTCCTGGCTCCCAGATCATCGGATCGTCCGGCCTTCCCAAGCTCCAAACAGCTCAGTGGCACGCGAGGGACGAACCTCACTGGTCACAGTTGCGGGGGCAGCCCCGGGCTACCTGATCGCTCGATCAGGCTTCCGGGTTCCCTTTTGATCCCATTGCTGGGAACCTGTCGCCCGGTCGCATTAGGCGCAGAGGTGAGTTAGGGCAAGCCGATGCACGGTTCCCTCCTTTTCATCGGCGGCGCCCGCTCGGGCAAAAGCAGGCTCGCGCAGGCGGAAGCCGAGCGCGGCGCCGATCCGCTTACCTATATCGCCACCGCCCAGGCCTTCGATGATGAAATGGCCGATCGCATTGCGCGGCACCGGGGCGATCGCGGCCCGCGCTGGCTCACGATCGAGGCGCCGATCGACCTTGCCGCCGCGATCCGCCGCACGACCGCGGGCACGCTGCTGGTCGATTGCCTGACGCTGTGGCTGTCGAATCTGATGCTGGGCGAGCATGACGTGGCATCGGCGCGCGATGAGCTGGTTGCCCTCGTCCGCGATCCGCCCGTCCCCATGATCCTGGTGTCGAATGAAGTCGGCATGGGCATCGTTCCGGAAACGCCGCTCGGCCGCGCCTTTCGGGACGAAGCCGGTCGGCTCAATCAAGCCGTCGCCGAAGCCGCAACGCGCGTGAAACTGGTCGTCGCCGGCCTGAGCATCGACCTGAAATAGCGTCGGTGGCCAAGCAAGCTGCCGTTGAGGTTGCCGAGGACCGGTCAGGAAATGGTGCGGGCGGTCGGGCTCGAACCGACACTCCTTGCGGAACCGGATTTTGAGTCCGGCGCGTCTACCAGTTTCACCACGCCCGCACGTCCGACCGCGCGCTTAACCCGGCGCCCGCCCGGACACAAGGGTCAGCGGAACACGGTGTCGAGGTCTTCATCGGGCCGCTTCGGATCGGGGCCGAAGCGGTTGGGGCCGTGTGTGCCTTCGAGGCACATGAACACGAGCAAGATCAAACCCCCGATGTAGGGAATGAAGCCGAGCAGGATGAACCAGCCGCTCTTGTCCTGATCATGAAAGCGCCGCACCTGAACGGCAAGCGAGGGAATGATAATGGAGAGATAGAAGGCAGACAGGACCGCAAGAAAGATGATTGACCCTGCGCCAGGATCGCCGCCCCGGTTTCCGCCGAAATCGGTAAAGACGAAGAATGGAACCACGAGCAACAGGGCGAGTATGGTACCCCCCAGCGTGAACATCCAATATTCCAATCGCCGCGACCGGCCTTGAAAATCGGCGTAGCGCTTGAGCGGCAAGATCATCCATTCCATCGATTTCCCCCTTCAGTTGCGCGGCGCCTGCCGCCGGTAACTCAATGCCTCGGCGATATGAATGCGACCGACCGCGTCACTGCCCGCCAAATCCGCGATCGTGCGCGCGACGCGTAAAATTCGGGTATAGCCGCGCGCCGACAGCCGCATTGCTTCCGCCGCTTGGGCGAGCAGCTTGCGGCCCGGTTCGTCGGGCGTCGCGTGATCGTCGAGCAGCGGCCCGTCGGCCTCGGCATTGGTCCGCGCGGCATGACCGTCATAGCGGTCGCGCTGGATTGCCCGCGCCACCGCGACGCGCGCCGCAACTTCGGCCGATCCTTCGGCTGGCGGCGGCAGGATGAGGTCGGCGGCGCTCACCGCCGCGACCTCGACATGCAGATCGATGCGGTCGAGCAGCGGCCCCGACACTTTCGCCTGATAATCCGCGGCACAGCGCGGAGCACGCGAGCACGCCAGCGCTGCGTCGCCGAGATGCCCGCAGCGGCACGGGTTCATCGCCGCGACCAGCTGGACACGCGCCGGAAAGGTCACATGCGCGTTGGCGCGCGCGACGCTGACGGTGCCGGTCTCGAGCGGCTGGCGGAGCGAATCGAGCACCGCGCGCTGGAATTCGGGCAGCTCGTCAAGGAACAGCACGCCGAGATGCGCGAGGCTGACTTCGCCCGGCTTGACCTTCAGCCCGCCGCCGGTGAGCGCTGCCATCGACGCTGAATGATGGGGGCTGCGGAACGGCCGGGTCCGCGTCAGTCGCCCGTTCTGGAGCGTGCCCGCGACGCTGGCGACCATCGACACCTCCAGCGCCTCGGCCGAATCGAGCGGCGGCAAAATGCCCGGAAGGCACGAGGCGAGCAGCGACTTGCCCGAGCCCGGCGGCCCCACCATCAGCAGATTATGCCCGCCCGCCGCCGCGATTTCGAGAGCGCGCTTGGCGGTTTCCTGGCCCTTCACCTGCTTCAGATCGGGGCCGTGGCCCGGCGGGTCGGCTTCGCCCGGCGCGGGCGTCGCGAGCAGGCCATGGCCCTTGAAGTGATTGAGCAGGCTTAGCAGGTCCGGGGCGGCGATGACTCCGATCGCCCCTGCCCACGCCGCTTCGGATCCTTGCGCGGCGGGACATACCAGCCCCTTGCCATGTTCCGATGCATGCAGCGCCGCCAGCAGCACCCCCGGCGACGGCGCGATCCGGGCGTCGAGCCCGAGCTCGCCAACGATCACATAGTCCGCGAGCGTCTCGGCATCGACCACGCCCATCGCCGCAAGCAGCCCGACCGCGATCGGCAGGTCATAATGCGACCCTTCCTTGGGCAAGTCGGCGGGCGAGAGATTGACGGTGATCCGCTTGGGCGGCAGCGCGAGGCCGAGCGCCGCGATCGACGCCCGCACTCGCTCGCGGCTTTCGGCGACGGCCTTGTCGGCCAGGCCGACCACGTTGAACGCCGGCACACCGGGAGCGAGTTGCACCTGCACGTCGACCGCACGCGCCTCGAGCCCGAGATACGCCACTGTCGATACGATCGCGACCATGCCCCTGAAGCCCCCCGCACGCCGGCTAATCGCCTGTTCATAACGGCTTTCCAGAATGGGGGAAGTCGCTGCCAGCACCTGTCTTGTAGTCCTAATACACGAGCCCCATATGCACCGAGTGACGCGTACCGCCCTTCCCCGCCGCAATCCTGCCTTGCGGACGCTGCTGACCGGCGTCGGGCTTACGCTCGTCATCGTGTCGCCTGCCGTCGGCATCATTCCCGGTCCCGGCGGCATTCCGGTGTTTGCGGCGGGGCTCGCGCTGATGCTGCGCAATTCGGACCGGGCAAAACGGGTGTTCGTGCGCGCCAAACGTCGCTGGCCGCGGATCGGCCATTATGCCGATCTCGGTCTGCGCCGCGGGAGTGCCAGGCGTCGGCGCGCGCGCGACAAGGCGCTTAAAGTCGGTCACGAAGCGAGCAGTGCAGCGAATTGACAATCAGCGCACACTTGGCTAACGGAGCCGCTTGCATGGCCGCCTGTTTCGGGCGGCCTTTTTCTGTCGATCAGGGAATGAGTGATGAAGCGGACCTTCCAACCGAGCAATCTGGTGCGTGCCCGTCGCCACGGCTTCCGCGCGCGGATGGCGACGGCGGGCGGTCGCAACGTGCTCCGCGCCCGTCGCGCGCGCGGCCGCAAGAAGCTGTCGGCCTGACCCCGCCCGTCGGCGCTGCCGACAGACGGATGGCCTTCGGCGATGCCGACAGACTAATGGCCGTCGGCACTGCCGACATACGCACAATGGCGCGCCGCGCGGATTTTCTGGCGGCGAATAGTGGCAAGCGCGCGCCCATGCCGGGCTTTGTCCTGCTCGCGCGTGACCGTGCCGACAATGATCCGGCAATGCGCATCGGCTATACCGTTACCAAGAAAATCGGCGGCGCGGTGGTGCGCAACCGGCTGAAGCGCCGCCTGAGGGCGCTGGCTCGCGAGTTGCTGCCCGAGGCTGGCCTTGCCGGCCATGACCATGTGCTGATCGGCCGCAGCGACGGCGTCACCCGCGATTTTCAGCAGCTGCGCGCCGACCTGCGCCGCGCGCTCGCCAAGCTGGCGCGATGATGCTCGACCGGCTGGCGTCAGGGGTGCTGATCGCGCTCGCGCGGGCGTGGCAATTGGGGCCATCGGTGGTGCTGCCGCCAAGCTGTCGCTTCACCCCCTCCTGTTCGGCCTATGCAATCGAGGCGCTTCGCCGCTATGGCGCCGCCAAGGGTGGGTGGCTTGCCGTCCGACGGATCGCGCGCTGCCATCCATGGGGCGGGCACGGGCATGATCCGGTGCCGTGACTTTGATCGATCGGGGAATCCCAAGTGAGTGACGACAACCGCAATCTGATTATCTTCGCGATCATCGCGGCGTTGATCCTGCTTGGCTGGCCGCTGGTCGCGTCCCGGCTGTTGCCCCCGGCCCGCCCGCCGGTGACGAAGATCGAGAACACCCCGGCGAAGCCCGCCAACAGTGCCACGCCCGCGGCGGTCGAAGGCGGCAAGCAGGCGCTGCGCGATCGCGCTGTCGTGCTGCGCGAAACGCCGCGTGTCGCGATCTCAACCCCATCGGTGAAGGGATCGATCAACCTGCAAGGCGCGCGTCTCGACGATCTGGTGCTGCTGCGTCACCGCGAAACGGTCGACAAGAAATCGCCCCCCGTGCGGCTGCTGTCGCCTTCGGGGGCGGCTCAGAGTTATTTCGCACGCTTCGGCTGGACCGGCGCTGCCGGCGCTGTGCCCGACAAGGACACGCTGTGGACTGCCGACGCGCCGCAGCTGACCCCGCAGCGTCCGGTGACGCTGAGCTGGGTCAATCCGCAGGGCGTGCGCTTCCAGCTCAAGATTTCGGTCGATGCGAACTATATGTTCACGATCGCGCAGTCGGTCGGCAATCCCGGCCCGGCACCGCTGACGGTGCAGTCGCGCTCGGTGATCTCGCGTACCGGGGTGCCCAGCGAGATCGACAATTGGGCCAACCATGTCGGTCCGGTCGGCGTGTTCGGCCCGGGCGCGAATTACGACATCACCTATCAGAATCTGCAGGGCAATGATCCGACGATCTGGGCAAAGATGTCGGGCACCTCGGCGAAGGCGGGCGACAATTACTTCGACCATCGCGGCGGCTGGCTGGGTTTTGGCGATATTTATTGGCTGACCGCGCTGATCCCCGACCAGAGGACGCAGGTGCGCGCGGGGTTCCGCGGCGCGCCGGGCGACGTCTTCAATGCCGACTATACCAGTGCGCCGGTTACCGTCGCACCGGGCAAGGTCGTGACCCAGACCGCGCGCTTCTTTGCAGGCGCCAAGGAAGTGACGGTGATCGACGGCTATCAGGACAATGTGAAGGATGGGGCAGGCATCGCCAATTTCGACAAGGCGATCGACTGGGGCTGGTTCCGCGTCATCGAAAAGCCGATCTTCTATTATCTGTCGTTCCTGTCGCAGCTGATCGGCAATTTCGGCTTCGCGATCATCGCGCTGACGATCACCGTGCGCGGCCTGCTGTTCCCGATCGCCCAGCGCCAGTTCGCGTCGATGGCGAAGATGAAGGCGATCCAGCCGAAGATGAAGGCGTTGCAGGAACGCTACAAGGACGACCGCGAACGCCAGCAAAAGGAAATCATGGCGCTTTACAAGGCGGAGGGCGCCAATCCGCTCGCGGGCTGCCTGCCGGTGCTACTGCAGATCCCGATCATGTATGCGCTTTATAAAGTGCTGCTGCTGACGATCGAAATGCGCCACCAGCCGTTCGTGCTGTGGATCCGCGACCTGTCGGTGCCCGATCCGGCGACGATCCTGAACCTGTTCGGGCTGCTGCCCTTTACGGTGCCCGCCTTCCTCGCGATCGGGGTGATTCCGGTGCTGCTGGGCGTGTCGATGTACTTCCAGTTCAAGCTCAACCCGGCGCCGATGGACGAGGCGCAGAAGCAGGTATTCGCGATCATGCCATGGATGCTGATGTTCGTGATGGCACCGTTTGCGGTCGGGTTGCAGCTCTACTGGATCACCTCGAACGTGCTGACCATCCTCCAGCAGCGGATGCTCTATGCCCGCCACCCGGAGATGCTGGCGCCGATCAAATGAGCGACGACAACACCGACGACGGCATTTTCGACGCCGAGGCAATCGAGGCGGCCCGCAAGCTGTTCGCCGGGCCGATCGCGTTCCTGAAATCGGCGCCGGGGCTCGAGCATCTGCCCGACCCGGTGGTGCCCGAAATCGCCTTTGCCGGGCGGTCGAACGTCGGCAAGTCGTCGCTGCTCAACGCGCTCACCGGCCGCAATGGCCTTGCGCGCACGTCGAACACGCCGGGGCGCACGCAGGAACTCAACTTCTTCGATGTCGGCGCGCCGCTCGCGTTCCGGCTGGTCGACATGCCCGGCTATGGCTTCGCCAAGGCGCCCAAGGACGTCGTCAAGAAATGGCGCTTCCTGATCAATGATTTCCTGCGCGGCCGCCAGGTGCTGAAGCGCACTCTGGTGCTGGTCGATGCACGCCACGGGTTGAAGGACGTCGACCACGAGATTCTGGACATGCTCGACAAGGCAGCGGTCAGCTATCGCCTCGTGCTGACCAAGGCCGACAAGATCAAACCGACCGAACTCGCCGCCGTGACCGAAGCGACCGCCGCCGAAGCTCGCAAGCACCCCGCCGCGCATCCGCAAGTGCTGAGCACATCGAGCGAAAAGGGCTTCGGCATCGCCGAACTCCGCGCCGCGGTGGTCGAAGCGACGCGCTAGCGCGGGATTTTTTCCAGCCACTGGCGCGGCCGCGCAGTGGGCTTGGGGCGCCCGTCGAGCCGCACCATCCGGATCACCTTGATCGGATTGGCGAGCATCTGCCCGCGCGTCACTTCATTGCCACCCGTGGTCGGCGCGGCGAGGATCTTGCGGACGACATCCATCCCCGCCACGACATGGCCGAAGGCGGCATAGCCCTTCGAGGTCTTGCTGGCATCGAGCGACGGGATCGGCCCCACGCAGATGAAGTAATTGCCGCCCGCCGATTTCGGGTCGTCGTGCCGCGCCATCGAAATGGTGCCGTCGAGATGCTTGATGCCGGTCTTGTCGGTCGTCTCGAGCGGGAATGGCGGCAGGATGCGGCGCGCGTCGGTCTTGATCCCGCCCTGCACGAAGCCGAAGCGCGGATCGGTCTTTTTGCGTGCTGACCGATAAAAGGTGGTGCCGTCGAACCGGCCATCATCGACATAGGCAAGGAAATTCGCCGTCGTCGCCGGTGCGCGCCGCGTGTCGAGCGCGACCGTGATCGACCCGATGGTGGTTTCGATCCGGACACGGACCAGCCCCGCACTGCCCTTCGCCAATGCTGCACCCGGCAGCAGCCAAACGGCGAGCAACATGGCCAAAAAGAGAGGCGTCGACACGACCAGACTTCTCCAAGATACGATTGCGGCGCACCGCTCGCCGGTTGCCGCCGCGCGAGCCCGCCGCTATCCCGACAACATGCTCAAGCTCATCATCGGCAACAAGGCCTATTCATCCTGGTCGCTGCGCGGCTGGCTCGCGTGCAAGCTGTCGGGACTGCCGTTCGAGGAAGTGGTCGTGCCGCTCTACGACGCCGATTGGGACAAGCGCCGCGAAGGCGATGAGTTCGCGCCGTCGAGCGGCAAAGTGCCGATCCTGTGGGACGGCGATACGGTGGTATGGGATTCGGTCGCGATCATCGCCTATCTCGACGAGCTGACCGGCGGCGAGAAATTCTGGCCCAAGGACCGCGCCGCGCGCGCGATGGCCTATTCAATGGCGGCCGAAATGCACTCGGGCTTTGCCGCGCTCCGCCGCAAGCACAGCATGAACATTCGCCAGGCCTTTCCGCCGCAACAGCCCGACGACGATGTGCTCGCCGATCTGCAGCGGATCATGGAACTCTGGGCACAGGCCCGCGCGCGCTTCGGCGGCGAGGGGCAGTTCCTGTTCGGCGATTTCGGCGCGGTCGACATCATGTACGCGCCGGTCTGCACGCGCATCATCACCTATTCGCTACCGATCGCGCGCTTCGCCCCGCCCTATATCGACGCGGTGATCCAGCACCCCTTCATGCAGGACTGGATCGCGTCGGCGCAGGAAGAAGAATGGGTGATTGAGCAGTTTGAGAAGCCGCCCGCAAAGGCATGATCGCTCGATTGCGCCGTCAAGTGGTGTAAGGCGTCCCGTCTTTCCGTGTGAAGGTGCTGTCATCGAACAGCATGTCGATGTCGGAATAGCCGCCCTTCCCCTGCTGGTTCCCCGCACCGACCGCGATGAAGATGCAGTCGGCGTCCGACCGGTTCTGCAAATGGTGACCATCGGTATTGCCCATCGGAAACGCCGCGCAGTCGCCCGCGCGCAACAGCGTCTCGCCGCCATCCTCGACGAGCACCGCTTCACCCGACAGGATCACCACGAACTCATCCTCATCGTCGTGCCAGTGGCGCTGCGACGACCAGGCGCCGGGTTTGAGCGTCACCTGGCTCACCCCCATTGCGGTCAGCCCGCCGACGGGTCCCAAACGCCGATACCAGCGCCCCTGAACAGCCGCATCGAAGGGCGGCGGATAGCCGGTGGTGTTGAGGTGGGGGATTGTGTCGAGATCGAGCTTGGGCAAGACCGCCTCCTATGCATGAAGTCCTCAATTTGCCCGATGCGGTCGACCTCACCAAGGCCCTGATTGCTTGCGAGAGCATCACCCCGGCGCGGGGTGCCGTGTTCGATGTGCTCGAAGCCGCGCTGATGCCAATGGGCTTTGCGGTCGAGCGCTTTATGGCGGGCGAAGCGCCCGACGGCCCGGTCGAGAATCTGCTCGCGGTGCGCGGCAGCGGCGGGCGGCATTTTGCCTTTGCCGGCCACCTGGATGTGGTCCCGCCGGGCACTGGCTGGGCGAGCGATCCGTTCGAGCCGGTGGTGCGCGGCGAGCTGCTCCACGGGCGCGGCGCGGTCGACATGAAGGGCGCGATTACTGCCTTTGTCGCGGCTGCAGCGCGCGTGCCAGCCGATGCCGGCACCGTCAGCCTGATCATCACCGGCGACGAGGAGGGTCCCGCGATCTTTGGCACCCGCGCGCTAATCGATCGCATGGCCGCGCGCGGCCTCGCCCCCGACCTGTGCCTCGTCGGCGAGCCGACCTCGGTCGCGCGGCTGGGTGACATGATCAAGATCGGGCGCCGCGGATCGGTCAACATCTGGATCGATGTGCCTGGCAAGCAGGGCCATGTCGCCTACCCCCATCTTGCCGATAATCCGATCCCGAAGCTGATCGCGATGCTGGCGGAAATCGACGCGATCACGCTCGACACCGGCACCGACTGGTTCCAGCCGTCGAACATCGAGTTGACCGATCTGACGGTCGGCAATCCCGCGACCAATGTCATCCCGGCCAAGGCGAGTGCGCGGCTGTCGATCCGCTTCAACGACCGGCACAGCGGCGCCGGACTGGCCGCGCGGATCGAGGAAATCGCCCGGCGGCACGCACCCGACGCCGTGCTGACGGCGAAGATTTCGGGCGAAGCCTTCCTGACGCCACCCGGCGCGTTTTCGGCGCTGGTCGCCGACGCCATCGAACGGCACACAGGCCATGCGCCCGAGCTGTCGACAACTGGCGGCACCTCCGACGCGCGCTTCCTGTCGAAACTGTGCCCCGTGGTCGAATTCGGGCTGGTCAACGCGACGATGCACAAGCTCGACGAAGCCGTTGCACTCGCCGATCTCGTGGCTCTTTCAGATATTTACGCGGATATCTTGAAGGCAGGCCTTCAGCCGGCAGCTGCCTGACGCGGCAAGTCGCGCGCCCAGGCGATGAAGTCATCCTCTGGCATCGGCTCGGCAACGGCATAGCCCTGGATGATGTCGCAGCCGATGATTCGCAGCACTTCGGCCTGCGCGGGGGTTTCGATCCCCTCCGCCACTGCTTCGCAGCCAAGCCCGTGGATCAGCCCGATCACCGCCTGAGCGATGGTACGCGCCTGCGCCCGGTCGGCCACGAATTCGATCAGGCTGCGGTCGAGCTTGACCCGGTCGACGGGCAGGTCGCGCAGCCGTGCAAGGTTCGAATAGCCGGTGCCGAAGTCGTCGATCGCAATCGAGGCACCGTCGGCACGCAGCGCGGCAATCGCTTCGATCACGTCCTCGCTGCAATGCATCGCCATCGTTTCGGTGATTTCGAGTTCAAGCAACCGCGCCGGCGCATTGGCCACGCGCATCGCATCGCGCAGCCGCCGGAAGAACTGGGCATGGTCTAGCTGGCGCGGGCTGATGTTGACCGCGAGGCGTTGCTCGATCCCCATGCGGCTCCACCGTGCAATGGTGTCGGCCACGGTTTCGATCACCCATTCGCCGATCTCGACGATCAGCCCGGTTTCCTCGGCTCGCTGGATGAAGCTGCCAGGCAGCTTCAAGCCGAACCGCGGATGTCGCCAGCGCAGCAGCGCTTCGGCAGCGACGATGCGCCCGTCGCTGCACGCGACCTGCGGCTGATAGACCAGCGTGAACTGGTTGCGCCCCACGGCATCGCGCAAATCGCTTTCGAGTTGCGAGCGATCGGCGATTTCAGCGGCGAGCGTTTCGGAGAAATGCTCGGCCCGTCCGCGCCCGCGCGCCTTGGCATGATACATTGCTGCATCGGCCGCACGCATCAGCTCAGTGAGCGTGGTGCCGTGATCGGGCCGCAGCGCAATGCCGATCGACGCGCCGATTTCGACATCGGTGCCCGCCAGCTCGAACGGCTCGGCGATCGCGAACAAAATGCCGGATGCGACGCGACCTGCCTCAAGGCGATCGGGCAGGTCCTCAAAGAAGATGGTGAATTCATCGCCCGCCAGTCGGCCGATCAGGGGTGGCGCAACGCCAAGCTCGACCACCACGCGATCAGCGACCGCGCGCAGCCGGTTGGCGACCATGCCGAGCAGCATATCGCCCATCGCATGGCCCATGGTATCGTTGACGATCTTGAAGCGATCGAGATCGATGAAGAGCAGCGCGCCGATATTGCCCGGCGGCATGTCGATCAGCATCCGTTCGCAGCTGCGCCGGAAGTTGGTGCGATTGGCAAGTCCGGTCACCGGATCGAACATCGCCAGCCGATGCACGCTGTCGAGATTGGCCGCGATCTGCGCGAACAGCACCGACATGGCATTCGACAATTGCGGCACCGACTCGCCGATTTCCGAAGGAATCGGGCTGGTTAGGTCGCCTTGGCCGGCCTGCGCCAGCCGCACGATCGCCCGATCGATGGCGGCGGCAGTGCCAGCCACGGCCCGCCGCGCCGATGCCCAGCACATGGTCGCGCACACGACGGCGGGAATGAGTGCCCGGCCAAAGCTCGCGCGATCGAGCTGCCCATCATAGGTCGCCGCGAGCGCAAGCACGAACGCAACCAGCCCCGCCGCAAATGCAAACGCGACGGCGCGGCTTTTCAGCGAGGCTCCCTTCATCGCGTCTGCAATCCCCTGACAATGGACGCATGCGTCCGGACAAGGACTGTAGCTTGCCAGCGAAAGGTTAATATTTTGGCGCGGCGCGGTCCCGTCGCAGGACGATGTAGAGCGCACCCGCGCCACCGTGCCGGGGGTGCGCACCGCGCACCGCGGCAATGCGATCGGCGTGACGCGAGGCCGCGAGCCAGTCGCCGACTGCCGCGCGGATGCGCCCGCGTGCATGCGGTCGCTCGCTCTCGGGGCGCGGCGGACGGCCAGTGACGAGCAGCAGAACCCGGTCGCCGCGCCGGATTGCGGCATCAAGCGTGGAGTCGAGCAGATGATAGGCAGTCTCGAGCGTATGGCCGTGCAGGTCGATGCTCGAATCCGGCGCGACCGCCCCGGTCGCCAGCTTGCGGTCCCAGCTCGCGTCAAGCGTGACGCCGGGGACAGCCTTGCGCTTGGCGGGTGCCGACCGGGGTACGGTGGCGGACGGCACAGGCAATTTCGCGGGCACGGGTGCCGCGACAGGCGCGGTCGGCACCGCCTGCGCCTCAGGCTGGGGTTGGTGGATCGGCCGCACGGTCGCCATCACGCGCCGCCACAGCGCTTGCTCTTCAGCGCTGAGGCGTCGCCCCGCCATTGCTGCCCCCGTCGCTTCCGCTAGAGCCGAGCCGCGCCAACGTCCCGACCGGCAGCAGCAGCAAGGCCGTACCGCGCCCCGACATCCCGCCTGCAATTGTCTTCGCCTCGTCGCCCGCGCCCCAAAAGGTATCGAAGCGGTTGGCGCCCTTGATGGCGCCGCCGGTATCCTGCGCGACCCACAGCCCGGTCGCCTCGGCCCGGTCGAGCGAGAGGAACACCGGAGCGCCCAGCGGCACGAATTTCGGATCGACGGCCGCGGTCACCCGCCCGGTGACCGCATATCCCAGGGCACCCTGCGGCGGACCTTTCAATTCGCGAAAGAAGACATAGCTCTTGTTTTCGCGCATCACCGCGACGCCTTCCTGCGGATGGTCGCGCAGCCAGCCAACAATGCCCTGCATCGATGCCTGCCCCGGCCCCAGCAAGCCGCGATCGCGCAGCAGTGCGCCGATGCCGGTATAGTCGCGGCCGTTCTGGCTGTCATAGCCGATCCGCATGATCCCGCCATCGGGCAGGCGCAGACGGCCGGAACCCTGAATCTGCAGGAAGAACAGCTCGATCGGATCGGCGGCCCAGGCGATCACCGGTGCGCGACCGTTCAGACTGCCCTGCTCGATCGCGGTGCGATCATCATAGGGGACCAGCGCGCTTCCCTGTACGCGCCCGCGCACGCGCCTGCCCTTCAGCGCGTCCGAAAACAGGCCGAGATCAACGTCGATCAGATCGGTCGGGCGCGCGTAGATCGGCGTTTCATATCCAGGCTGGCGAGTCCGCGCCCCCTTGATCTCGGGCTCATAATAGCCGGTGGCAAAGGCACGACCGTCGCCGATTTGCACCGCCTCGAACCAGCGGGCGAAAAAGTCGCGTGCCTGATCCGCGCTGACGCCATTGGCGGCATCACAGGCAGGCTGCCAGTCGGCTCCGCGCGTTAGCCCGCTGGCATCGGTGCGACGCACGAGCGCCGGGCATGACAGACGGAAGGCGATCAGCGCGCGCGCGGCCTGCGCTGACGTAATGGGCAGGCTCGCGACGGCGGGACCGGCCACCCAACCGGCGCTAAACGCCGTGGCGGTCGATGCGGCCCCGGTCGGGGTCGGCGTCGGCGTTGCTGCAGGCGCGGGCGTGATGACCTTGGGCGCAGGACGTGGCGATGGCTGGACGGGAGCCGGCCGGTTGCGCGCGGGCGGCACGACCGTTCCCGAACAGCCCGCAAGGCCCAGTGCCAGCGCGGCTACGCTCGCCCGCCACCCCCAGCGTGCCACTGGCTCAGGCCTCGTCGGTGTCGGCGAGCTTCCAGTTCGGGTCGCTGTTGCGGATCGTCCGCGCGAAGGTCCAGGCTTCATGGACAGCGACGGCATCGGTCATCGATCCGGCGATCAGATTGCCCTCGGCATCGCGCGTCGTCGCCGCAATATCGGCGTCGATGCGCACCGTGATCAGCGCGCGCTTCCCTTCGAGCCGGGCATCGCTGATGATCGCGCGCTCGATGGCAACGAGCCGGTTGTCGAGGACATGCCCCTGCTCGCGCCGCGCGGCGATCGCTTCGCCGAAGCTGTGGCGAACATCATCTTCACACAGCCAAGCGAGCGTTTCCTCATCACCCTTCCAGAACGCCTCAAGCACCATCCGATAGGCCTGCTTGGCACCGTCGATGAAGCGGACAACGTCGAAACCCGGGTCAGCCGCGATGATCGCGCGCAGGCCCTGCTCGGCCCCGCCCTGAATTGTCCGCAGCGGCGTTTCACGCGGCTCGGGCTGGATATCGACGGCACGCGGCGCGCCAAGCGGCGCACGCTCCTCGGCCGGTTTGGGCAACGGCTCCTCATGCCCCGTGCGCTTGCCGAGCACACGGTAGAGTTGCAGTGCCAGAAAACCGGCAATCATTGCGAGCAGAACGACGTAGGGCACCATGCCTCCAACGATACAGGGAACAGTCTTAACATAGGCACATCAAGGCGTGGTTTCAAATACGCTTGGTACGGCCTTTCGATCCGGTCGCGATCGCGCCACGCGCGCCGCGCGATTGTGCCGCGGCAAAGCGCCTGCTAGGCGGTCGGCCAATCGACCCTGCGCACCGGGCACAGGGCATGCAGCAAGGCAATGAAGGCGAATTTCATGGACGATCAGAACGATGCAGCAGCAACCGACAATGGCAATGGCGGCAACGGTGCCGACACGCTGCCGAGCATCGGCATCATTTCGCAATATGTGAAGGATTTGTCGTTCGAAAATCCGTCGTCACCGGCCATTTACCAGAGCCAGACCGCGCCGCGCATCGACATCCAGTTCAACATCGGCGCGACCCAGGTCGGCGATGATGTGCATGAAGTGGTGCTGAAGATCGACGCGCGATCGGAAGCCGGTGATCAGATCGCCTTCGTGGTCGAACTGGCCTATGCGGGCCTGTTTGCACTCCACAATATTCCGGGTGATCAGGTGCAGCCCTTCCTGCTCGGCGAAGCGCCGCGCATCCTGTTCCCCTTCGCCCGTCGGATTCTGGCCGATGCCGTGCGCGACGGCGGCTTCCCGCCGCTGATGCTCGAGCCGATCGATTTCAACGCGCTTTATTTCCAGCAGATTCAGGGTCAGATCGAAGCGGCGCAGGCGCCCGACGTCGGCCACGCCTGATCATGAATTGATCGGGGCGGGAGCGCGGCAATGAATCTGGCGCGCGCCTTGGGATCGGTCGGCGGGCTGACGCTCGCCAGCCGTATTCTGGGGCTTGTCCGCGATTCGCTGTTCGCGCGTTTCGTTGGCGCAAGCTTTGCCTCGGACGCGTTTCTGGTCGCGTTCCGTCTGCCCAACATGTTCCGGGCGCTGTTTGCCGAGGGGGCGTTCAGCGCCGCGTTCATCCCGATGTTCAACCAGCGCGTGGCCGAGGAAGGCGGCGGGCTGAAAGCCGGTCTCTCCTTCGCCGAAGACGCGCTGTCGGTGCTGCTGCCCATATTGCTGATCATGCTGGTGGTGGTCGAAATTTTCGCCTGGCCGGTTACCTATGCGCTGTCGGGCGGTTTCGCCGACGTGACGCCGGGCCAGTTCGACTATGCCGTGCTGCTGTCGCGGATCACCCTGCCCTATCTGCTGCTGATCTCGATCGTGTCGCTGCTCGGCGGCATCCTCAATTCGCTGCAGAAATTCTGGGTCAATGCGGCGGCACCGATCCTGCTCAACCTGACGCTGATCGTCGCGCTGCTGTTCTTCCACGCCGCCGACCCGATGCTGACCGCACGCAATCAGGCGATTGCGGTGACGGTATCGGGCGCGCTGCAGCTTGGCTGGCTGGTGTGGGCGTGCGCGCGCAACGGCGTGATGCTGTGGCTCCGATTGCCGCGGCTGACACCCGAGGTAAAGCGGTTGCTCGCGCTGATCGGCCCGGCCGCGGCGGGCGCGGGCGCGGCGCAGATCAACCTTGTCATTTCGACCGCGCTTGCTGCCAGTCTGCTGCCCGAAGGATCGGTAAGCTACATATATTATGCCGACCGGCTGAATCAGCTTCCGCTCGGTTTGATCGGCATTGGCCTCGGCACTGTGCTGCTGCCGACGATCTCGCGCCAGCTCGGCAGCGGTGACAATGCAGGCGCCATGGAGACGCAGAATCGCGGGCTCGAACTCGCGCTGTTCTTCACCCTGCCCGCGACCGTTGCGCTGATTGTCTGCGGCGTGCCGATCGCGGCGGCGCTGTTCCAGCACGGCAAGTTCACCAGCGCCGACACGCTGTTCACCGCGCAGGCGCTGGCGGCCTTTTCGGTCGGCCTGCCCTCCTACATCCTGGTCAAGGTGCTGACGCCGGGCTTTTATGCGCGACAGGACACGGCGACGCCGGTGCGCTTTGCGACGATCTCGATTGCGCTCAACATCCTGTTCAACTTCGCGCTGATCCTGCCGCTGCGGCACATGGGCCCGCCGCTTGCGACGGCGTTGTCGAGCACCGCCAATGTCGTGTTGCTCTATTGGGCACTGCGGCGGCGCGGGCACTTCATCCCCGACGCCCGGCTGCGGCGGCGTACGCTGCGCCTGTTCGGCGCAGCGCTGACGATGGGCGCGGTGATGTGGTTCCTGAACGACCGCTTCGCGCCGTACACGACTGGCCCCGGGCTTACGCGCTGGGCAGCGATGATCGTGCTCGTCAGCACCGGCGGGCTTGTCTATGGGCTCGCCTGTCTGGTCTTGCGGGCCTATCTCCCCTCCGACCTGCGCGCCATGTTTCGTCGGCGCCGGGCCACTGACTGATCCGAGCAACCCAAGGGATCCAACATGCGCGTCGTCTCCGGCATTCAGCCCACCGGCAATCTCCACCTCGGCAATTATCTGGGGGCGATCAAGCAATGGGTGGCGATGCAGGATCAGGTCGCGGCCAGCGGCGGCGACTGCCTGTTCTTCCTTGCCGATCTGCACGCGCTGACTCAGCCGGTCGTACCGAGCGAACTTGCGACCAACACGATCGAAATGGCTGCGACCTTGCTCGCCTGCGGCATCGATCCGGCCAAGTCGATTCTGTTCAACCAGGCGCGCGTGCCGGCGCATAGCGAGCTTGCCTGGATCCTGAACGGCACTGCCCGGATGGGCTGGCTCAACCGGATGACGCAGTGGAAGGACAAAGCTAACAAGGATGGGGCCGGCAAGGACGGCTCCAGCCAGAGCGTCGGCTATTTCGGCTATCCGGTCCTCCAGGCGGCCGATGTGCTGCTTTACAAGGCCACGCATGTTCCGGTCGGCGAGGACCAGAAGCAGCATCTCGAACTCGCGCGCGATATCGCCACAAAGTTCAATACCGATTTCGCGGTCGATCTGTTCCCGCTGCCCGAACCGCTGGTCAGCAAGGCCGCGCCGCGCATCATGAGCCTGCGCGATGGCGCTGCAAAAATGTCCAAGTCCGATCCGTCCGATATGTCGCGGATCAATCTGACCGACGACGACGATCTGATCGTGCAGAAATTCAAGAAGGCCAAGACCGACCCCGAGCCGCTGCCCGCAACCTTTGCCGAGCTTGCCGACCGGGCCGAGGCGCGCAATTTGGTGACCATCTATGCCGCGCTTGCCGCCCGATCGATCGATGATGTGATGGCCGAGTTCGGCGGCAAAGGTTTCGGCGCGTTCAAGCCGGCGCTTGCCGATCTGGCCGTCGCGGCCCTGCAACCGATTCGGACGCGGCTGACTCACTTGCTCGACGACCGCGCGGCCGTTGGCGACGCCCTGATCGCCGGTGCCGCACGCGCCACTGCGCTGGGTGCGCCAACGCTCGCCGCCGTACAGCGAGCGATCGGGCTGCAAATTTGACGCGCCCCCCTTAACGCGCGCTCGTTCAACCACTATTCAGTCAAGACGTGGCACGGTGCCGACAAGCCGTTGGCGGCTTTCAAGTCACCGCGTTCGAAAGGTGTTTACATGAAAAAGTTTCTCCTGCTCGCTGCTGCCGTTGCCAGCCTGTCGGCCTGCGCCGAGAACTTTAATGCTCGCGTGTCCCGGTTCCAGGCGCTGCCCGCCCCCGCCGGACAGACATTTGTCGTCCAGGCGGCCGATCCGCGCCTGCAGGGCGGGATCGAATTCGGCCAATATGCGCGGATCGTGGCTTCGGAACTGGTGCGCCAGGGCTATCAGCCGGCCACCGACCCTGCTCGCGCCGACCTCGTCGTCCGCATGGCTTATTCGGTCGATCGCGGTCGCGAACGGGTCGTGAGCTCGCCCGGCTTCGGCTATGGCGGGTTCGGCTATAACGGCTTTGGCTATGGCGGCTTCTACGGTCGCCGTGGCTATATCTTCGGCTTCAACGATCCGTTTCTTTACGGCGGCTTCGGTGGCTTCGGCGGCTTTCCCGACGTGCGCAGCTACACCGTTTATACGAGCGAGCTCGATCTCAAGATCGAGCGCACCGACAACGGCCAGCGCCTGTTTGAAGGCACTGCCCGCGCGCAGTCGCGCGATGATGATCTGCCGAAGCTGGTGCCCAATCTGATCGAAGCGATGTTCACTGGCTTCCCCGGCAATTCGGGCCAGACGGTCAACATCACGATCGCGCCGGAAAAGAAGAAGAGCTGATCGCGCGATCACCCGATGCAAAGCGCCCGGTCGCCATCGCGGCCGGGCGTTTTCATCTGCGCTGCGCTCAGCCTTCCAGGTCGCGCAGCAGGCGGCGGACGGCAGTATCGACATCGCCATCCGAATCGCGCAGCTCTTCGATCCGGCGCACCGCGTGGATCACCGTCGAATGGTCGCGCCCGCCGAACTTGCGCCCGATTTCGGGCAGCGACCGGGTGGTCAGCCGTTTGGCCAGATACATGGCGATCTGGCGTGGACGCGCGACGACCCGCGCGCGCCGGGCCGAAATCAGCTCGATCGGCTTCAGGTCGAAATAGGTCGAGACCGCGCGCTGGATCTCGTCGATCGTCACGCGCTTCTGCACCCCGCGCAGCAGCTCGCCGAGCGTCGCGTGCGTAAAATCCATGTCGATCGCGACATCGGTCAGCTGTGCATAGGCGACCAGCCGGTTGAGCGCGCCTTCAAGCTCGCGGATGTTGTTGCTGAGCCGCGCGGCCAGCAGGTCGAGCACATCGTCCGGCACCACTACATCGGGCAGATCGACGAGCTTGCGGTCGAGGATGGCACGGCGCAGCGCCAGATCGGCGGGCTTGATGTCAGCAACAAAGCCGCTCGCGAACCGCGAGACGATCCGTGCCTCGACACCGTCGAGATTTTGCGGCGCCCGGTCGGCAGTGACGACGATGCGCTTCCCCGCCGCCATCACTTCATTGATCGTGTAGAAGAATTCCTCCTGCGTCGCGTCCTTGCCTGCAATGAAGTGCAGGTCATCGATCATCAGCAGATCGACCGAGCGCAGCCGTGCCTTGAAGCTGAAGGTGTCGCGCGCACGCATCGCCTGCACGAATTCGAACATGAAGCGCTCAGCCGACATCATGATCACGGTCGCGCCAGGCACCGCCGCCAGATAGGCAGCGCCGATCGCGTGCATCAGGTGCGTCTTGCCCATGCCGGTCGCGCCGTGGAGGAACAGCGGCGTGAAGCGCGGCGTGCCGGGCTCGGCAAGCGCGCGCGCGGCGTTGGCGGCAACCCGGTTCGAGGCATCGACGACGAATCGGTCGAATGTGAAACGCAGATCGAACGCG
Source organism: Sphingomonas sp. CCH10-B3 (assembly GCF_001556185.1). GTDB lineage: Bacteria > Pseudomonadota > Alphaproteobacteria > Sphingomonadales > Sphingomonadaceae > Sphingomonas > Sphingomonas aquatica. The sequence continues at coordinate 73,735 of NZ_LSIJ01000003.1, forward strand.
GGCCGGGCGGCGAGCGGCGCTGCTGTCGGCGCGTTCGGGGCCACGCGCGCGGGGTCGATCGGCACGACCGCTGCCTTGGCACTGGGCAATGCCGTCGCGGCGCTGACCGTTTCGATGACGACATGCTGCACGCCCGGCACGAGCGCGCGGAACTCATGCCCCAGCCGCTCGCCGTAATTGTTGCGGACCCAATTGGTCATGAAGGCAGACGGCAGCGCGAGCCGGACGGTGTCCGCCTCGTCGGTCTCGATCAGCGTCATCGGCTTCAGCCACTGGTCGAACAGCCGCCCGCCAGCCGAATCGCGCAAACCATTGCGAATCCGTGCCCACGCGCGTCCAACCTCGCTGATCGTCGATGTTCCTGCTGCCCTCGCACTCGTCACGCGCACTTCTCCCATCGCCGGAACAACTGCTTCCGGCGGCACGATTTCAAACGACAATACTTCCCCCAATCCGGAATCGCGTCCGTCAGTCGCTGAAGCTATCCCAGAGGCCGGAGCAGGAAGTTTGCGCCGGCGAGTTCCGATTATGAAGACCCGCGCGAGTCGATCAAGCACCTTATGTCAAGAATTTGAAATAAATGGCATTGACTCGACTTGGGCCGCAGAAACGCGTCGTTTGTGCGTAAATTGTTGATCGCGAACAGTAATATAATAGTCACTAAACTGCAATGAAGGCGAATCGCGGTAAATCCTGCATTTTAAGATATCGGGTATGCTCGCTTAACCATGGAGGCGCGGTCCGGCCTGGCCGCCGACAATCCGGCCATTCGCAGACGCAATAAAGCCCGCCGAACCCAAGTCCGGCGGGCCAATCTGCCCCAGCGGTACAGGTGGCTCAGGCCAGCGCGGCGAAGCGCTTGGTCAGCCGTGCGAACTTGCGCGAGGCGGTGTTCTTGTGGAGTACGCCCTTGGCGACGCCGCGCATCAGCTCAGGCTGCATCGCGGCGAGCGCGACCTTGGCGGCTTCCTTGTCGCCCGACTCAAGCGCGGCTTCGGCCTTCTTCACAAAGGTCCGGATCCGGCTGACGCGGTTGGTATTGATCTCCGCGCGGCGGTTGTTGCGCCGGATTCGCTTTTTCGCTTGCGGCGTATTCGCCATGAAGTGCCTCGAACCTTTTGATGAAACAGGGACGTGCGAACCACCCACGGCTCGCCCGGAAGGCGCGGCACATAGCGGCCCTTCGCCGCTTCGTCAACGCCCGCCTGTCTCCGCGCGTCAGCGCTGGCAGCGCGCGCACCAAAAGGTGGATCGTCCCCCTTCCGGGCGCCGTTGCACTTCAGCGCCGCACTGCGGGCACGGCGCGCCTTCGCGACCATAGACGCGCCATTGTTTCGAAAAATAGCCAAGCTCGCCATCGGGTCGCGCATAGTCGCGCAGGCTCGATCCGCCAGCTTCGATCGCGGCCGTCAGCACGGCGCGGATCGCGTCGATCAACCCCGCGAGCCGTGCCCGCGCGATTCGCCCGCCCGCGCGCGACGGCGCGATGCCCGACAGATGCAGCGCTTCGCAGACATAGATGTTGCCGAGCCCGGCCACGACGCGTTGATCCAGCAGCAGCGCCTTGATCGGCGCAATCCGGCCTTCGATCGCGCGCGCAAGATAATCAGTGTCGAATGCCGCCCCCAGCGGCTCCGGCCCGAGCGCCGCAAAAGCCGGAAAGTCAGCGACGGCATCGGTGCGAACCAGATCGACCGAGCCGAACCGGCGGGGGTCGTTGAGCGCAAGCCGCCGCCCGGCCCCGGTTACGATCGACAGATGATCGTGCAGCAAGTCGGCCGACGGATCGACACGCCACCGGCCCGACATGCCGAGGTGAAAAATCATCGTGTCGCCCCGGTCAGTCGCGATCAGGCCATATTTGGCGCGGCGATCGAGTGCCTCCACCCGCGCGCCGGTCAATCGCTGGGCGAGGTCGGGCGGAAAGGGGCGCCGCAAATCCGCCCGGCGCGTGATGACGCTGGCCAGTGTTTCGCCCAGCAGCACGGGGCGCAATCCGCGAACGGTCGTCTCGACTTCGGGCAACTCGGGCATTCGCTCCGCGCCTAGGCGACGCGCCGCGCCGATGCAAACATCGGCAGGTTGCGTTTGCCCCGCCATCACCTGCGGGCTAGAGCGGCGCGATGAGCGAGACCGTATCCTTCGGCTATCAAGAGATTGCCGCCGACGAAAAGACCGAGCGCGTCGGGCAAGTCTTCACCAGCGTCGCCCGGTCCTATGACATCATGAACGATGCCATGTCGGGCGGCATGCACCGCATCTGGAAGGATCGCTTCGTCCGGCGGGTGAAGCCGCGCGGTGGCGAATCGATTCTCGACATGGCCGGCGGCACCGGCGACATCGCCTTCCGGCTTGCCGCGGGCGGTGCTGCAGTGACGGTGGCCGACATCAATCCCGACATGCTGGCGGTCGGCATCGATCGCGCGGCCAAGCGCGGCATCGACGGGCTGGTGTGGACCGAAGCCAATGCCGAATCGCTCGCTTTCCCCGATCGCTTTTTCGATGCCTATACGATCGCCTTTGGCATCCGGAACGTGACCGACATCCCGGCGGCGCTGCGCGAGGCGCACCGGGTGCTGAAGCGCGGCGGTCGCTTCTATTGCCTCGAATTCTCGACGACGCTGTGGCCCGGCTTCTCCGACATCTATGATGCCTATTCGCATCATCTGGTCCCGCAGATCGGCAAGATCGTCGCGCGCGACGAAGACAGCTATCGCTATCTGATCGAATCGATCCGCCGCTTCCCCGACATGCCGACCTTCGAAGCGATGATCCGGACGGCGGGCTTTGCGCAGACGCGAGTCGAGCCGATGCTCGGCGGGCTGGTCGCGATCCACAGCGGGTGGAAGATTTGAGCGCGCCCCCTCGTCGATGACCGCCACCGCAACGCATCTCTGGCGGCTCCTCAAATGGGGCCGCACCCTCGCACGCCATGGCGCGCTGCGCGGCATCGAACGCGATCCCAACACGCCGCCTGCCGTGCGGCGGCTGTGCCGGGTTGCGCGTTTCGGCGCCCGCGTGCCGGCGACGCCGGCCTATGCCGACGCGCTGCAGGCGATCGGCCCGCCCGCGATCAAGTTCGGGCAGACGCTCGCTACTCGCCCCGACATCATCGGCGATGCTGCTGCCCGCGACCTTGCACGCCTGCAGGATGCGGTGCCGCCAATGCCCTTCGCGGTCGTCGAATCATCGATGCGCGCGGCCTTCAATCGGCCGCTGGACGAGTTGTTCGCCTCGATCGATCCGGTGCCCGTCGGCGCTGCCTCGATCGCGCAGGTTCACCGTGCGGTCACCACCGACGGCCGGACCGTCGCCGTCAAGGTGCTGCGCCCCGGCGTCGAGGAAGAATTCGCGCGCGCGATCGATACCTATGAATGGGCCGCCGCCCGGCTTGAGACGATGGGCGGCGAGCTGACGCGACTGCGCCCCCGGCTGGTGATCGAGACCTTCAAGCGCTGGACCGCGCGCGAGCTCGACTTGCGGCGCGAAGCGGCCTCGGCATCCGAACTGGCAGAGGCCATGACGGCGGAGCCCGATTTCATCGTCCCCAAGATCGACTGGCAGCGCACGACCGGCCGCGTGATGACGCTTGAATGGATCGACGGCGTCAAGCTCTCGAACCGTCCCGCGCTGATCGCCGCCGGGCATGACCCGGCGCGCCTTGCCCATATTCTGGTGCATGCTTTCCTGCGCCAGGCGATCGCCGAAGGATTTTTCCACGCCGACCTGCACCAGGGCAATCTGTTCGCGCTGCCCGGCGGCAAGCTCGCCGCGATCGATTTCGGTATCATGGGCCGGATCGACCGGCGTGCGCGCGTCTGGCTTGCCGAGATCCTCTACGGTCTGATCACCGGCAATTACCGCCGCGTCGCCGAGATCCATTTCGAAGCGGGCTATGTGCCGCCGCACCACAATATCGGCGAGTTCGCAACGGCACTGCGTGCGGTCGGCGAGCCGATGCGCGGAATGCCCGTCAAGGAAATGTCGGTCGGCAACATGCTCGACGGGCTGTTCAACATCACCCGCGATTTCGACATGCAGACGCAGCCGCATCTGCTGCTGCTACAGAAAACGATGGTGATGGTCGAAGGCGTGGCGACGGCGCTCGATCCCGACATCAACATGTGGGAAACGGCCGCCCCCTTCGTGCGCGAATGGATCCGCACTGAACTCGGTCCCGAAGCCTATGTCGCCGACCGGCTGATCACCGACCTGCGCACGGTTGCGCGGCTGCCCGAACTCGTCCGCAACATCGAGCGCCATTTCCCGCCACCCGGCGGGGCACCCCCTGCCCCGCCGCTCAGGCCGCTTCCGCCGCCCCGGACGACCAGCTTCTGGAGCTATGTCGCGGTCGCGCTGGTGACGGCGGCGGTCAGCATCGGCGCCACCTGGCTGGTGCTGCATTAGGCGATGCCCGGGCCCGCCGCGCCCCTCTGGCTGAACGAGCCGACGCGTTTCGGCGCGCTACGGCCCGCGCAAGCGCGGATCGGCCTAGGGCTGCTCGCGCTGCTCTTGCTGGCGTGCCTGACTGCACTGATGACGCCCGGCCCGCCGCCGGTCAGCACCGATCCGGCCAGGCGCGCCGACGACAAGGCCGATGTGATCCTGTACGAATCGATTGTCGCGGGTGTGCGCAATCGCGGCGATTATTACACGGTCACCGCAACCGCGCTCCGCCGTGGCGATTATCCGCTGCGGCCGTTCGTCACCTTCCGCTTGCCGACGCTCGCCGTCATTCAGGCGTCGATTCCGCTGATGGCGTCGATTGCCCTGCTCTATGCGCTTGCCGCTGCCGTGCTCATTGCCTGGACGATCCGGCTTCGGCCCGCCTTCGCCCGCGCGCCACCGCTCGCGATTGCGCTGGTGCTGCTGATTGGCGGGATGGCCGCCTTTGTTCAGGTGGAGCTCGTCAATTTCCACGAAGTCTGGGCCGGGCTGCTGATCGCGCTATCGCTGGCGCTGCGCCGCGACGATCGCTGGGCGCACGCGGTCGGTTTCGCGCTGATGGCAATGCTGATCCGCGAGACCGCCGCGCTCTATGTGATGACGATGGCGGTGCTCGCCCTGGTCGAGCGGCGGCGGCGCGAAGCTGCGAGCTGGGCGGCGGCGCTTGCCGTGATGGTGCCGGTGATCGCGGCGCATGCCTGGGCCGTAGCGCGCGTCGTGCAGAGCAGCGATCCCGCCTCGCCGGGCTGGGCCGGGCTGCTCGGCTTTGGCTTCTTCGTAAAGACAATGAGCATTTCGACCGCGCTGGCGATTGCCCCAGCCTGGGCTTCGGCGCTGCTCGTCGGCCTTGCGCTGTTCGGCTGGAGCGCCTGGCCGGGCAGCCTCGCGCGTCGCGCGATCGCCACCTTTGCCGCCTACGGCGTGTTGCTGAGCCTGTTCGGGCGGGTCGACACCTTCTATTGGGGGCTGATGATCGCGCCCGCTTTCCTTGTCGGCCTCGCCTTTGTGCCTGATGGCGTGAAGGACCTGATCGTACAGGCGCGGCGACATCGCCGCGTGGTCGTGACGCGGGAGGTTCGATGAAGAAAGTCCTGCTGATCGTCGGTGGCGGGATTGCCGCCTACAAGGTCTGCGAACTGATCCGGCTGCTGCGCAAGGCCGACATCGGCGTGCGGTGCGTGCTGACCGATGCCGGCGCGCAGTTTATCACCCCGATGACGCTCGCCGCGCTGAGCGAGCAGCCCGTCCACACCAGCCTGTGGGACCTGAAGGACGAGGCCGAGATGGGCCACATCCAGCTGAGCCGCGAAGCCGATCTGGTCGTCGTTGTCCCGGCGACGGCCGATCTGCTCGCCAAGATGGCCAACGGCATCGCGAGCGATCTGGCGACCACGCTGCTGCTGGCAACCGACAAACCGGTGCTGGCGGCGCCGGCCATGAATGTGCGGATGTGGCTGCACCCGGCAACCCAGCGCAACGTCGCGACACTGCGGGGCGATGGCATCACCGTGCTGCCACCCGACGAAGGCCCGATGGCCTGTGGCGAATTCGGCCCCGGCCGCCTGCCCGAACCCGACGCGATTTTGGCTGCGATCCGGTCCGCACTCGGCGTGGCATGAGCCTTTCGGCCAAGCACATCATCGTCACCGCCGGCCCGACGCACGAGCCGATCGATCCGGTGCGCTATCTCGCCAACCGGTCGTCGGGGAAGCAGGGCTTTGCGATCGCCGCCGCGCTGGCCGAGCTGGACGCGCGCGTGACGCTGATCGCCGGGCCGGTCACGCTTGCCACGCCAGGCGGAGTCGATCGCATCGACGTCGAGACCGCGCTCGAAATGGCGGCGGCCGTCGATGCCGCGCTGCCCGCCGATGCTGCAGTGATGGTCGCTGCCGTTGCCGATTGGCGCGTCGCCGCCTCGCCGCAGAAGATCAAGAAGGGCGCGCGCGCGCCCACGCTGCAACTGGTCGAAAATCCGGACATTCTTGCAGGCCTGGCGCGCAGCCCGAAGCGTCCGGCGCTGCTGATCGGCTTTGCTGCGGAGACCGAGCGCGTGGTCGAGCATGCGACTGCCAAGCGCGTGCGCAAGGGCGCCGACTGGATCATCGCCAATGACGTGTCAGGCGACGTGATGGGTGGCGACGCAAACGCCGTGCATCTGATCACCGCGCAAGGCGTCGAAAGCTGGGACTCGCAGCCCAAGGACGTCGTCGCCGCACGCATCGCCGCGCGCATCGCCGAAGCAATCGGTCAGGCTGCGGCGGGCCAGTAGCGCGGCAGCTGCCACCCCCGCCAGCCGATGGCGATCCGCAGCGCCAGTACGTCCCTCAGCGTCGGCGCATCGGTCTGCCGGTGCTGATCGTCTAGCGGATCTGTGGATGCATGATCGCGGACTTAACGTGGCTTGCCAGCGCGCCCCGATGCCAGCTACCGGACGCGCGCAATCTTTGGGCGCTGCCATGACACTTACGCCGCGTATTGAACTCCGGGTTCTCGACCCCCGCCTCCATGACTGGGGCCTGCCGCGCTATCAGACGGCGATGTCGGCGGGGATCGACTTGCATGCCTGTCTGGATGCGCCGCTGGTGCTCGAACCGCAGGCGCCCGCCGTGCTGATTCCGTCGGGCATTGCCGTTCTGATGAACGATCCGCATCTGGTCGCTTTCCTGCTCGCGCGATCGGGGCTGGGGCACAAGAAAGGGCTGGTGCTGGGGCAAGCGGTCGGCACGATCGATGCCGATTATGCCGACCAGATTTTCATCAGCGCGTGGCTGCGCAACCCGCCGGGCAGCGAGCCGCTGACGATCAATCCCGGCGACCGCATCGCGCAGCTCGTGTTCCTGCCGATCGCCCGGCCCGAGTTCGCGGTCGTCGAGGCCTTTAGCGCAACCACCGAGCGCGGCCTCGGCGGCTTCGGCTCGACGGGCGTCTGATCGTGGCGCTGAGCGACGCCCAGCTCGATCGCTACGCCCGCCACTTGATCCTGAAGGAAATCGGCGGCGCGGGGCAAGCGCGGCTGCTGGCGGCGCATGTCGTGCTGATCGGCGCCGGTGGCATCGGATCGCCCGCGATCCAGTATCTGGCGGCGGCCGGTGTCGGGCGGCTGACCGTGATCGATGATGACCGGGTCGACCTCAGCAATTTGCAGCGCCAGACCTTGTTCGGCACCGCCGATGTCGGTCGCCCGAAAGCCGAAGCAGCGGCGGCAGCGATAGCGGCCCTCAACCCCGATGTCACGGTCGCGCCGGTGACCGAGCGGCTCACCCAAACCAATGCCGCAGCATTGATCGGCACGGCGGATGTCGTGATCGACGGCTGCGACAATTTCGCGACACGCCTTGCGGTCGCCGATGCCGCCCACCGGCTCCGCGTCCCGCTCGTCTCCGCCGCCGTCGGACAGTTCGAGGGGCAGCTCGGCGTCTATCGCGGCTGGGAAGCCGACAAGCCCTGCTATCGCTGTTTCGTCGGTGCCGCGCCCGATCGCGAGGCGGGCAGTTGCGCCGAAGACGGCGTGTTGGGCGCGATGACCGGCGTGCTGGGGAGCCTTGCCGCGCTCGAAGCGATGCGGGCGATCGTGCCGTTCGGGGCGGACAGCGCCGGGCGCCTGCTGATCGTCGATGCGCTCGACTTCCGCTTTCGTACGCTCGCCCTGCCGAAAGACCCCGGCTGTCCGGGCTGCGCGCGATGAGCCTGACGATCATGCTGGTCGCCGAGGACGCAACCCGCGCCCGCGCCGCGCTCAGCCTCGCGCTGGCGCAGGCCGCGCTCGGCCAGGACGTACAGGTTTATGCGCACGAACGCGCGGTCGCGCTGCTCGCCGATACCCTACGCAGCGATGATGACAGCGCCGCGCTTGCGGCGGCCGGCCTGCCCGACCGGCGGGCAATGCTGCGCATGGCGATCGAAAGCGGAGTGGCCCTGATCGCCTGCCAGACCGGGCTCGCAATGACCGGCATGACCGCCGATGATCTGATTGCCGGTGCCAGCACAGGCGGACTGGTCGGCATTCTCGCCGCCTCGGCGCCGCAAAATCTGGTGGTCATCTAATCTTCGGCCCGGTAGCGTCGCGGCGGCATCGCGCCCGAGCCGTTCGCCTGAACCCTGCCAAAAGGGGCGTTGAGTGTCGCATCGACCGTCGGTGGAGCATGACAATGAGCTGCGGCTGGTGGTGGCTGCGTGCCGCGCGCCGGACGATCCGCAGCGCGCGCATGCCGTCGAGGAAGCGCTTGCCGCCCCCATTCGCTGGCCGCGCGTTGCTGCACTCGCCGAGCGGCACCGTATTGCCGGGCTGGTTCATGATGCGCTTGCCCGAAGCCATGTCGACCCGGCACACCTCGCCGGCAGCGGACTGGCAGCGCAGGCACGTAGCGGCGCGCTCCGCACGCTATCGCTGACGCGCGAGGCATTGCGGCTGCAGCAATTGTTCGACGCGCATGGCGTGCCATGCCTGACGATCAAGGGCGCACCGATCGGCGTGCTGGCTTATGGCGATGTCGCGATCAAACATTGCTGGGACATCGACCTGCTGATCCCGCCCGACCGCGTGGCGCAGGCTTGCTCGCTGTTGCGCGGTGCAGGTTACGCGATGCACGAGCCCGTCGGGCTCGACGATGCACAACTGTTGAACTTCGTCGCTTTTGCCAAAGAAGCGATCTTCATCGGCCCGACCGGGCTTGCGGTCGAATTGCACTGGCGGCTGGTCGATTCGCCGGCGTTGCTGGCGGGGGCAGATCCCTTTGCTGGTCCCCGCCAGGTGCCGGTCGGCAACGGTCAGTTGCGGACGCTGAACGACCGGCTGCAGCTTGCCTATCTCGCCTGCCATGGCCAGAGCCACGGCTGGTCGCGGCTGAAATGGATCGCCGATGTGAACGGCTATCTGCGCCGTCAGCCGGAAAGCACGGTTGCCGCCATGCTCGATGAGGCCGATCGGCTCGGGGCAGGCGGCTATGCGGCGTCGGCAGTGTGGCTGTGCCATACGCTCTTCGGTCTCGCGGTCGATGAGGCGCTCGTCCGGCAATGGCGCGGCCGCTGGTCGATGCGGTTTGCACATGCCGTCAATCGGCGTTGCATTGCCGGACCGGTCGGGGGCAGCGACCTGACTTATTATTCGGTCGCCAACCTTGCGCTGATCGCTGCGAACCTCGCCGCTGCCGATTCATGGCGCGTGCGCCGGGGCATTGCGAAAACGCTTTGGGATCGCCCGGTCGAGCGCGCGCGCGGGGCGCCGGGCTTTGCGCTCGGCTACAGCCTGCGACGACTGGCCCGGCTGATCATTATGCTGCCGAACCGAATCTCGCGCGACCGGGCACGCCATCGCCAAGCGGCATCGCGCTTCCAGCAGGATTGAGCGCCTCGTCGGCACGTCGACCCCGATACCAGTCGATGGCGTCGATCAACCCGTCACGCAAGCCAATCTGGGCATGCCAGCCCAGCTCACGCTCGATCCGCGCGGGGTCGAGCGGCGGCGCCTGTGTGGCCATCGCCTGCGTCCGGAAACGGATCAGCGAGCGGTGCTTGCGCCCATCGGGCCTTGGCGCGAGCCGATCGATCAGGTCGCAGATCATCGCCGCTGTGGCCAGCGCCGACGGCGTCTCGCGCGCGCTGATCTGATAGGTCGTGCCGGTCTGGCCGCGGACCAGCACCGTCAACAATGCCATCGCCAGATCATCGACATGCAGCCAGTCGTGAACGGCGAGCCCGCCGTTGCAGACCCAAATCGGCGCACCAGCCAGCGCGCCGATGATGCTCGCCGGAATCAGGGCGTCTTCAGGCTGGCCGGGGCCATAGAGGTCGGCAACAATGGCGCGGATGGTCGGCAACCCAGCGATCAGGCGCGGTGCGGCTGCATCGCGCGGGGTCACGCTGACGAAGCGGCACCGCGCCCGCTCGTCATCGGCCAGTTGTGCCCAGCAGCCATGCGCGACTTCGGCCAGATCGTCGCCGTCGGGCGCGGTCAGCGCGATGACCGAATCGACCTGCTCCTCGGCGAACAGCGCTGCCAGTGATGCGCCGTCGACCGCGTTCAGATCGATCGCGCGGAAATTGCCGGTTTCGCGCGGGACGGCGCCGTCGCCATAGTGATCGACACTGATGACCCGCAGCGCGCCGTCACTCGCAAGCATGCGGCAGAGCGTCTCGCCGACATAACCTGCGCCGCCACTCACCAGCACGGTGCGCAGCGGCGGCTCATAGATGACCTTCATCGGCGACCGCGTCACCGCTTGACGCTCCGCGAGCCCTTGCCTGCCGACGCTGACGCCCACCGCCTTGCTGCCATGGCAGCGGCGTTACGCCGAATTGCTTAAGCTTTCTTACCCGCGCGTTACGCGCCGCCGCCGAGCAGATCGACCGCGAAATCACGCACCCGCGGGCCGATTTCGGGATGATCGAGCGCGAGCGCGAGATTGGCCTGGATGTAGCCAGCCTTGTCGCCGCAATCGAAGCGGCGTCCGCCGAAGCGGAAGGCGTGGAACGGCTGACGACCGATCAACTGCGCCATCGCGTCGGTCAGCTGGATTTCGCCGCCTGCGCCCTTCCCTTGCGTCTCGAGGATACGCATGACTTCAGGCTGCAGAATGTAGCGGCCGGGAATCATCAGATTGGACGGCGCCGTTCCGAGCGGCGGCTTTTCGACGAGCCCGAGCACTTCGACCAGCGCACCGTCCTCCACCCCGGGCGAGATGATTCCATATTTGACGGTTTCCGACGGCGGCACTTCATACCCGCACACGATGTTGCCGCCGGTGCGATTATAGGCCTCGACCATCGCCGTCATGCAGCCGGGCTGACCGATCATCAATTCGTCGGCCAGAAAGATCGCGAACGGCTCGTCGCCGACGATGTCACGCGCGCACCATACTGCATGCCCCAGCCCCATCGGCTCCTGCTGACGCACATAGGCGACGGCGCCGGGCGCAAGGCGGGTCTGGTGCAGAATGTCGAGCGACTTGCCGCGGTCTCGCAACGTCGTTTCGAGCTCATAGGCGATGTCGAAATGGTCCTCGATCGCCGATTTGCCGCGCCCGGTGACGAAGATCATCTGCTCGATCCCCGCCTCGATCGCCTCGTCGACGGCATATTGGATCAGCGGGCGATCGACGATCGGCAGCATTTCCTTGGGGAGTGCCTTGGTTGCAGGAAGGAAGCGCGTGCCGAGGCCGCCCACCGGGAATACGGCCTTGCGCAGCGGCTTGAACGTCATGCAGCGAACTCCATCGGAACCATCCTTGATCAATCGCTGCCCATGTTCGGCAATTGCGGCGGGATTATGAGAGCGCCAGTGTTAGCGCGGCTTTAAAGATGGCGCATTAGGAGAGGCGCATGCCGACCGCCCCTGCCAAAGTCCTTGTCATCTTCGGGACCCGTCCTGAAGCGATCAAGCTATTTCCTGTTGTTCAAGCGCTTGCGCGACAATCCGGCCTTCAGGTGCGAACTTGCGTGACCGCACAGCATCGCGGGCTGCTCGATCAGGTGCTCAGAATCGCCGGGATTGTGCCCGACATCGATCTCGACCTGATGGAGCCGGGCCAGTCGCTCGACCGGCTGACCGCGCGTCTGCTGACCAGCCTCGGCGATGTGATGGACAATGAGCGCCCCGACCGCGTCATTGTTCAGGGCGATACCGCGACCGCAATGGTCGGTGCGCTTGCCGCCTATTATCGCAAGGTGCCCGTCAGCCATGTCGAAGCGGGCTTGCGATCGGGCGACATCTATCAACCCTTCCCGGAAGAAGTGAATCGCCGGATCGTCGCGCCGATCACCGACCAGCATTTTGCGCCGACCCAGACCGCCGCCGATGCGTTGCTGCGCGAAAACATTGCCGCCGACACCGTCCACATCACCGGCAACACCGTGATCGACGCGCTGCTCGCCACGCAAGCGCGGATCGAGGCCGATCCGGCACTTGCCGCGGGGCTCGACGCGCTCGCCGCGCGGTTTGCCGACAAACGCATCGTCCTTGTGACCACGCACCGCCGCGAGAATTTCGGCGGGGGCATGGAAAACATCGCGCGCGCCATTGCCCGCATCGCCAACCGCGATGATCTCGCGGTCATCTTCCCGGTCCATCCCAATCCCAATGTCGTGTCGGTGATGGACCGCATTCTGGGCGACCGCGCCAACATCGCGCGGATCGATCCGCTCGACTATCCGCACTTCATCCGCGCGCTGGGGATGAGCCACATCGTGCTTACCGATTCGGGCGGGGTGCAGGAGGAAGCACCCGCGCTCGGCAAGCCGGTGCTGGTGATGCGCGAGACCACCGAACGCCCCGAAGGCGTCGTCGCCGGTACTGCCCGCCTGATCGGCACCGACGAAGACCGCATCGTTTCCGAAATCTTCACTCTCGCCGACGATAACGCCGCCTATCAAGCGATGGCGCGCGCGCACAACCCGTTTGGCGACGGCCACGCATCGGCACGGATTGCGGGGATCGTTGCGCATGGTTTCGGGCTCTGACCTAAAGGTAGCCGTCATCGGCTTGGGCTATATCGGCCTGCCGACTGCTGCGGTGATCGCGCGCACCGGGGTCGAAGTGCTCGGCATCGACGTGTCCGACCATGTCGTCGAGACGGTCAATTCGGGCAAGGTTCACATCGAGGAAGTCGATCTCGACGGGCTCGTGTCGGGCGTGGTCGCCCGCGGGCATCTGCGCGCCTCGACCCTGATCGAACCCGCTGACGTGTTCGTCATCGCCGTGCCGACCCCGTTCAAGGCCGATCACCAGCCCGACATCGGCTATGTGCTGAAGGCCGCAACCACCGTCGCCGCGGTGCTGAAGGCAGGCGACATTGTCGTGCTCGAATCAACTTCGCCGGTCGGCACCACCGAACAGGTGCGCGACCTGCTCGCCCAGCTGCGGCCCGATCTGAGGATGCCGGGCAAGAGCACTGAACTAGCCGATGTTTCGATCGCCTATTGCCCCGAACGCGTGCTGCCCGGGCGCATTCTCGTCGAGCTGATCGACAATGACCGCGTCATTGGCGGCATTACCCCGCGCTGCGCGCGCAAGGCGCTCGCCTTCTATCGTCGTTTTGTTCGCGGCGCCTGCGTCACGACGACTGCACGCGCGGCGGAAATGACCAAGCTGACCGAGAACGCCTTCCGCGACGTCAACATCGCCTTTGCGAACGAGTTGAGCCTGGTCGCCGACCAGATGGGCGTCGATGTCTGGGAGGTTATCCGCCTCGCCAACCGCCACCCGCGCGTCAACATCCTGTCGCCCGGTCCCGGCGTCGGCGGGCATTGCATCGCGGTCGACCCGTGGTTCCTCGTCAGTGCCGCGCCCGCCCAGACGCCGCTGATCCGCACCGCGCGCGAAGTCAACGATGGCAAGGTCGCGCACACGATCAACCGCGCGATCGCGCTGATCGATCAGCACCCGGGCCGGCCGGTTGCCTGTCTCGGCCTCGCCTTCAAGGCCAATATCGACGATTTCCGCGAAAGCCCGGCGCTGAAGGTCGCGGCGGCACTTGCCGATCGCTATGGCGAGCGCGTCCGCATCGTCGAGCCCTATGCACGCGAACTGCCGCGCGCGTTCGATGGCACCGGTGCGACGCTGATCGACCTCGACGATGCGATCGAGCGCTGCCCGGTGATGATCGTTCTGGTCGATCACGAAGTCTTCAAATCGGTGCCGCTCGACGAACGGGCGAAAAAGGCCGTGTACGATACGCGCGGCATCTGGCCCGATCAGCCCGCGCCGACCGCAATGCCTGTCGATCTGCGGCTTGCCGGCTGATTGCCGCCAATCGCCGAATCGGTCAGGACAGCTTCATGCCAATTCTCGTCACCGGCGCTGCAGGATTCATCGGCCATGCCGTCAGCCATGCGCTGCTCGATCGCGGCGAAACAGTGATCGGGATCGACAATCTCAACGATTATTACGACGTCCGGCTCAAGCGCGATCGCCTCGCGACGCTCTCTGCCCGCACCGGCTTCGCGTTTGAGGCGATCGATATCGCCGACGCGGGCGCGGTCGCCGGGATCGTCGCATCGCGGGGTATCGATCGCGTCATCCACCTCGCCGCCCAGGCGGGGGTCCGCTACAGCCTCCAGAACCCGCTCGCTTATGAACGGTCGAACCTCGCCGGCCATCTGGCGGTGCTCGAAGCCTGTCGCGCGGCCGATGTCGCACACCTCGTCTATGCGTCGTCGAGCTCGGTCTATGGCGATCGCCCGCTCGACGGGCAGGGCTTTCGTGAGGACGATCCGGCCGAGACGCCGGTGTCGCTCTATGCAGCCACGAAGCGCGCCTGCGAGCTGATGAGCCAGAGCTACACGATGTTCGGCTTTCCGCAGACCGGACTGCGCTTCTTCACTGTCTATGGCCCTTGGGGTCGCCCCGACATGGCCTATTTCTTCTTCACGCAGAAAATGCTCGCGGGCGAGCCGATCGAAATTTTCGGCGAAGGCAAGCTGGCGCGCGATTTCACCTACATCGACGACATCGTTGCCGGCATTCTCGGCGCGCTCGATAACCCGCCCGCACGCCATGCCCACCGCGTGCTCAACATCGGCAACTGCCGCCCCGAAACCGTGCTGACGATGGTGCAATCGCTGGAGGCCGCGCTCGGCGTCAAGGCGACGATGGTCATGAAGCCCAAGCCCCCCGGCGACGTTACCGCGACCTTTGCCGATGTCACGCGGCTGCACGCGCTGACGGGCTATGCGCCGAAGGTGTCGATCGGCGAGGGATTGGTCCGGTTCGCCGACTGGTTCCGCGGCTATTACCGCATCGGTTGATCGGCAAGCGCAACCAGCGGCGGAATGAAGGGGGCTTTGGCACCCGCCGGAATATTGGCGGCTTCCGCGTCAAGGGCGGCCGCGCGCTCCCGGCGTGCGGGATAGGCTCGGTTGCGAAAAATGCCACCATCAATCGCCTTGCCCGGTCCGCGCCAGAATCGCCCTGCCCCTGCCGGATCATAGCCCGCGTTATAAAGCAGATAGACGCTCAACCGATCGGCTTCCGATTCAGCCTGGCGGTGCAGGCGACCGCTTTTGCCGAGCTCGGAAAATGCCCCGTAGTGCACGCCCGCCGCCTCCAGCCGCGCGCGGTGGCGCAGGATGACATGCGACAGTTCATGCGCGACAATCACAGCCAGCGATGCATCGTCAAACCGATCGAGATAAGGCGCGCCGATCTGCACCGTCGCGTCGCCAGCGGCGGCCTCGTCGAGATCATGGACTTCGAAACGCACCCGGCACCCCGGTTGCGGCATGACCGCCACATCACGACGCGCGCCCGCCCGCAAGAGCTGCAGCCGGACCTCGCGCTCAGGCGGCAGGCTTGCCAGACGTTGATCGATCGCATCGCGCGCGAGCGTGCTGGCGGGCGCGCTGTCCGGCACAAAGGCCTGTGGCAGCGAAGCGTCGCCGATCGCGATCAGGCCATCGTCGGCGACAATGCCTGCCTGATCGGCGGCGCTGCCGGGCACCACGGCTTCGATCGCGATCGGCGTGCCGAAGCCAAAGGCCTGGCGCGCCGCCGCGCGGACCGCCGGGCGATATTGCTCCAGCGCGTGCAACACGATGCCGAGCCGCGGCTGGCGATCGGGACAGAGCGCCACATTGGCAATCGCCAGCCGCTCCCCGATCGCGGCTAGGCGAAGGTCGGCACCGCGCAACAGCATGAAGCCGTTGGTCTCAGGCAGCGCCGCGCGGGCAACGGGCACGCTTTCAACAACAAGCAGCAGGGCGATGGCGATTCGGGCGACCATGCCGCCCTTTACAGACGGTGCCCGCTCTGGTCATTCGCGTTTCAAGCTAGTAGCGGCGAACGCTTCCGTTTGTGTGGTCCAAGTCTGAAGCATGTTCAAAAAGCTGCGTAAGGTGATTCGTCCGGAAGCGCGCGCAGCGTCGATCCCCGACGCCATGCGGCTGTATGTGATCGGCGACATTCATGGGCGGCTGGACCTGCTCGATGCCCTGCTCGAGCGAATCGATGCCGACGATGCCGAGCGTCCCCCGCTCGAGCCCCGCTTGATCTTCCTTGGTGACCTGATTGATCGTGGTCCCGATTCGGCGGGCGTCATCGACCGCGCCATGACGATAGCGCGAGTGGCGCCGCAGACGCGGTTCCTGATGGGGAACCATGAAGAGGTGTTTCTGAAAGTGCTGGGCGGCGACCTGGCCGCGCTCAAATTTTTCTGCCGGATCGGCGGGCGCGAGACGATTCTCAGCTATGGCCTGTCTGTCGCCGATTATGACCGGCTGGATTACGAAGCATTGATGGCGGTCGTGCTCGATATCGTTCCGCCTGCGCATCGGCAGTTCCTGATGCAGTTCCATGACATGGTCGAGATCGGCGATTACGTCTTCGTCCATGCCGGGATCCGGCCGGACCGTACGCTGGCGGACCAAAAGCCTGCCGATCTCCGCTGGATCCGCGAGCCGTTTCTCGGCTCGTCGGCACGTCATGAAAAGATCGTCGTCCATGGTCACACGATCACTTCGGAGGTCGAGGTGCGGCCCAACCGGATCGGGATAGATACGGGCGCCTATGTTACTGGGAAGCTGACGGCTCTCGGCTTCGAAGGCGATCGCTGGTGGCCACTGCTCGCAGATGCAACAGAATTGTCACAATGCTAAATTGTCGCAGGCGAATTTTTTTAATGCTTTTTTGCAATCCGTTGGCTAAGGCGCCGTCAGCGAGGGCGAGGTGACTGTTTCGCTCTTGCAGCACATGAACTTTTGCGCTGCGTCCGCGTTTTGAAAGCAGTTGCAAATATCATTTTCTCGTGGCAAAGGGTCCGCGGCTTAAAAAGGGAGCTACCAATGAGCGTCGCAAAAATCCTTCTCACCGTGGCTGCTGCCTCGATGGCAGTTTCGCCTGCTCTGGCAGCTGCAAGCAATCCTGCGTCGAGCCTGTCGCTCGCGCCGGCAGCCAAGTCGCTTCGCGTTGCGTCGACCGTCAGCAAGAAGAGCAAGATCGGCCAGACCGGCGTTATCGCGATTGTCGTGATCGCCGTTGGCGGTGCGATTGGTGGTATCGTTGCTGGCACGACCGGCAGCAACACGGCTACCAGCCGCTGATATCGGTTCAGAACTAGAGAAAATGGCGGCTTCGGCCGCCATTTTTTTTGTGCGTTGCGGATTGGGTTCGGCAGCACAAGCGGTGACGATGCGAGGCGCCACATCACTCGCGTTGGCCGGAGCACGAACGTCCCCCGCCATGTCGACTCAACCCCTGTCGTGTCGAAACGATCAGGCCGTCAGTGCCGATCGGAGCACGGTCACACGATTCGATTTGTAACGAAATGTACGGCGCGAAGGCAGTCGATTGCCAATGGGACAGCGCCTCCACCGCTACCGATCGCCGACCTTCACAGTCGCGGAGCTCTCGCCGAACGCTCGCTCGATCGCCGGCGCTAGCCGTCGGGCACCCTCCAGGCTCAGATGGTCGTCGTCATAATAGAGTGGCACCCCGTCGGCATAAACGATGCACTTGCCATCGGGGCAGAACAGTTCTCGCGGCAGCACCCGGTGCAGATTCCCGCCATAGGGTAGCGCATCGAGCACACTTATCACGGCCCGGTGGCGTTGGTCATAATAGCCGACAGGCCGGGTGAAGCTTGCCGGATCGCCGCCCTTGGCAATGATCCGCGCGAGCGTGGTCGGGATGTTATAGCCCGTCTCCGGGATCGGATAGACGATCACGATCTGCTTGCCGGTCGCCTTCAGCGCCGTGATCGTCCGGGTAATCGCCGCCGCAAGAGCCTGCTCGGCTTCCGGGCTGAAGCGCGGGAGCCATTGCCCCTCGCGCGTCATCAGCGACGGCAGCTGCTCATTGCTCTCCGCCGGACCGAAATCCACTGCCCGGCCCTTTGTGTAAACGCTCCAGCGCGCCGCGACGATGACCCGGGTAATTTCGGGATGGCTTTTCAGAAACGCAAATTTGCGATCGTTCATCGCGATGCATTTGCGATCGGTGCCGATACCGAGCAGCGGCGGGCAGCTGGCATCGACGGCGTAATAGAAACCGGCCCCCGAATCGGCAGCGATCTGCCGGACGGCGCCCGTCAATGCGTCGCCGTGCGAATCACCCCACAACATCCCCGTCGGACGCGCCCGGTCACCGATGAAGCAAGGCGCCGCAGCCGATAGCTCGCGATCAATCCGCCCGGAGCAATCGACCATCCCCGAACCATGCGAATTCTCGGCCAGCAGACTGCGCTGAACCACCGGCGACAGGCGCTGCGGCAAGCCGTGCGAAACGATCAGGACGGCGCTGGCGGCAACGGCTGCCGAAACGATCACTCCCGCGCCGCCGAACAGCGTCGCTGGCCGCGCAAGCAGGGTCTTGCTGCGGAACGGCTGCTCGATGAAACGCCATGACAGATAGGCCAGCACAAAAGCGATCAAGAGCGCCGCAAGCGCCTGTGCCTGCGTCAATTTGTCGATCGTGTAATATTCGAAGAAGACCAGCGCAGGCCAATGCCAGAGGTAAAGCGAATAAGAGATAAGCCCAACGCCGACCAGCGGCGCGGCCGCCAGCACGCGCCCGCCGATCGCGCGCTCGGTCATGTTGGCGTAGATCGACAGCCCGGCCCCCAGCGTCGGCAGCAGCGCAGTAATGCCCGGAAATGGCGTCTGGTCGGTGTAGAAAACGACCGAAATCGCAATCATTACCGGCCCGAGCACGGACAGGATATCGGCAGCGCGCCGGGATCTTAGCGGCGGCACAGCGCCCGTCGCGATCAGCCCGCCGATCATCAACTCCCATGCGCGCATCGGCGCCCAATAAAAGCCGGTGGTGGGGAAGTAGTAGGAACAGAATACAGCCGATGCGAAGGACAGCAGCGCAAGGGCAATCAGCACGCTGTTCAGCCGGTCGCGCCGCCAGCGCGCGATTGCCCACAACAGCGGCGGGAACAGGATATAGAATTGCTCTTCGACCGCCAGCGACCAGGTGTGGAGCAAGGGTTTGGCTGCCGCAGCACCGTCGAAATAGCCCGATTGCCACCAGAACAACATGTTCGACGCCGACAGCGTTGCCGCGATCGCGCTCTTCGCGAAATCGCTGAGATCGCGCGGCATCATCAGAATCGTTGCGGCAACGAAGCAGACCGCAATCATCGCGAACAGCGCGGGGAAAATGCGGCGGATGCGGCGCTCGTAGAAGCGGACCAGCGAAAAGGCGCGCTCATCGACTTCGCGCACGAGGATCGATGTAATCAGATAGCCCGAAATGACGAAGAAAACGTCCACACCGACATAGCCGCCGGAAAATCCCGGCAAGTGCGCGTGAAAGAACAGCACGGGCAGCACGGCAAGCGCGCGCAGGCCATCAATGTCCTTGCGATATTTCATAAGCCCCCGGTTGTCCGCCTGCGACGAAAGGCCAATCCGCTCATCATGATGACCGGCTGCCGATCGTCCCCCTTGCGATCAGTTCTTGGTGATGGCGAGGCGCGTCACCGTCAAGCGCATCGGCACATCGGTGCCGACGTCACCCTCGCCCAAATCGAATGCCAGACTCTGCGCAGTGCAGCCGTTCGCCGGGACCGTGAAGGGCGATTGCGGTGCCTCGCCCGCACCCACTGGCCGCTTCAGCAAAGGTGCGGCGTCGCTCCCCTGGCAACCAAGCGAAACCGTCACCGGGATTGCCCGTTCGGCATTGTCGAACTGGCTGTTGATCGCGAAGGCATAATTGCCCGGCGAAAGGTTCAAGATCCGCTCGGCAACGCGCGCTTGGCCCGAGCGCGCATCGATGGTGAACCCGCCCTGCGCCGTCGGCGTTGCCGAAGCCTCAAAGCGCGACGCGAGTTTCCAGTCGAGCGGCGGATAGGCCCCTACCGCCGCGAGCGACGCGCCGACGGCTGCAGGGGACGGTGACCACGCGCGATAAAGCGTGAAAGCTTCGGGCCACTTACCGACGTCGGCAAGGCGCTGGATATAGTAACGCTTCAGATCCTCGCGCAGCCCCTGCGGCTGGCGCGACAAGCGGATGGCGATGGGCACCAGTGCCTTGTCCGCCTTTGACGACGCGAATGCATATTGCAGGAAGCCCGTCTGCCATGACGGATACTTGACCAGCAGGTCCGACAATGCGGCAGCGATCGGCGGCTCGTTTGCAGCACTCACGAGCGTCGGGAACAGCAGCTTTTCGGATGCACCATCGGTCCGCAGCGCGCGATCGTAATAGACGAGCGCGCCGCGCACATCGCCCTGGGCTACGCGCCGCTCGATCAGCCGCAAATTGGTCAGCAGGTCACGGCGCGAGAAACGCTCGGACAAGTCGATCAACGCGGCCATGCGCGCCGGCGGCGACCCTTCGATTTCACCGACCAGCGAAATGGTGCGGATCGCCTGCGGCGTCACCGGTTCGTAGACCAGCGCACGCGTCGCCATCTCGCGCACGCCGTCGATCTCATCCTCGAGCAGCTTGGCCTGGGCAGCGCGCGACAATGCTTCGCCATTGGCGGGCCAGATCGCGACGGCGGTCTGCGGGACGGTCGCGGTAACGGCGTAGCTCGTCGAGACCAAAATGGTCGGCACCACCAGCAGCACCGTCGCAATCAGCCCGACGATGCGCAGCGACAGCGCGACCGGCAGCGTCACCGTCCGCTCAGCCCGGGGCTATCGATCGCGGGCTGATCGCGCCCGGTCAGCTTCCCCTGACCATATTCGAAGTCATAGCCATAGCCGTAAGACGCCGATTCGCTGCGGTACATTGTGAACATGGTGCCGACGACATTGGCATGCGCCTGCCGCAAGCGATCGACCGCCGCGCGGATCTTGCGCCCCGAAGGCCCGCCCGCGCTGACCACGAACACCACCGCTTCGACCGAGCTCGACAGCAGTGGCGCGTCGGCAAGGCCGAGCACCGGCGGCATGTCGAGGATAACATGGTCATAAAGCTCGAGCAGCTCGTCGATCATCGTCTTGATGCGGCCGTTGCTGAGCAGTTCGGCCGCATTCGGCGGCTGCGGGCCGCTCGAAATCAGCGAAACATTCTCCCAATGGGTCGGGCGGATCATATCCTTCACGCCGGCCTGACCCGACAGGAAATTGCTCGTCCCGATCTTGTTCGGCAAATCGAACACACCGTGCAGCGATGGCGAGCGCATATCGACGTCGACCAGCGCCACGCGCTTGCCGGTCCGCCCGACCATGCGTGCCAGCCCCAGCGAAGACGTCGTCTTGCCTTCGCGCGCGCGGGTCGAGGTGACCATCAGCGATCGCGGCACGCCGTGATCGGTCGAGAAGCGCAGGCTGGTAACAACCGCGAAATAGGCCTCCGACATGATCGACTTGTTGTCGTCCATCGACCCCAGCGGATCTTCGTCGCGCAAGAGCGGGATGGCCCCCAGCATCGGGATATCGAGCAGGTTGATCAGATCCGACGGCTCGGCCACCCCTTCGTCGACTTGTTCAAGCGCAAAGGTAACCACGCCTGCCACAATGGCGCCGAGGAAGACAGCGACCAGAATGTTGAGCGCGAGATTGGGGCTGGAAGGCGCCCGCGGCGTGCGAGCTTCGTCGATCACCGCGACATTGTTGGTGCCGACGCCGGCGACGCCGATCTGCTTGTAGCGCTGGAGCAACGCGTCATAGAGTTCGCGGTTGGTATCGACTTCGCGCTGGTAGATGTTCGCCTGGATGTTGCTGCGGCGCTGGTTGTTCACTTCCGCCTGCAAGCTGTTGACGATTCCGCGCAGTTCGGCTTCGCGGGCAACCGCCTGCGCATAGTCGCGCGACGTACCCTGCGACCCGCGCGCGCGTTCGGCCGCAATATCGGCATCGAGCGACTTGAGCTGCTGCGCCAGTGCCTTGGCGGGCGGATAGCCGGGTTCGAACTGCGCGAGCATCTTGGCATAATCGGCGGCGACCTCGGCGCGGCGCTGGCGGAGCGCCGCGATCACCGGGCTGTTCTGCGTGCTGCCGACATCGGCGCCACCGCCGATCGTCTTGCTCTGCATTTCAACGCGATAGGCGGTTGCCTCAGACAGGGCGCGGGTGGCTGCTTCAAGCCTTTCGGCGATCAGCGTGCGCACCGAAGAGGTTCGGCCTTGTGCATCGATCGTGGAACTGAGCGTCACGATATTGGCCTGCGTCGTGTAATTGACGAGGTCACGCTCGGACTGTTCGAGCTTGCGGCGCAACTGGTCGAGCCGGGTTTCGAGGAAGGTGCGCGAATCGGCGGCCGTCGCAAACTGGCGATCAAGCGCTGCCTGCGTATATTG
Organism: Sphingomonas sp. CCH10-B3; assembly: GCF_001556185.1. GTDB lineage: Bacteria > Pseudomonadota > Alphaproteobacteria > Sphingomonadales > Sphingomonadaceae > Sphingomonas > Sphingomonas aquatica. The sequence goes on from NZ_LSIJ01000003.1 coordinate 96,363, forward strand.
ACCGACCCAGGCATTGGCGATGCGCGCCGACAGCGCCGGATTGGGCGAGCGGAAACGGACATCGACCAGGCTTGAATCGCGCACCGGCGCAATCGTGATTCCGCCGAGCAAGCTGCTGACGACCTGATCGAAGCGCGCCGCACGATCGACCGGGGTCGGGGCGTTGGTCGCGTTGGCCCCGCCGATCTTGAATGCCGCCACAAAGGCCGGATCCTCGGCCAGGTTCTGCGAACGCGCGACCCGCTCGGCAATGCTGCGGGCACGCAGCAACGCATATTGCGTCTGGTAATAGGTAAGGTCGGTCAGTCGATCGGATTGCTGCGGGCGGTTATCGACCTCCGCCACATTCTGCTTGGACTTGGAGATTTCGATGCGAGCAGTTGCATCATATTTTGGCTCCATCGTCAGCGTGACGATCGCGCCGAGCGCCAGCGCCCCCAGCAAGATCGGCAGAATGACGAACTTGCGGCGACGAATGATCAACCACCAGCGCACCAGCACCGGCAGCGTCACCACTTCGGCGCCGGGGCGCGCGACGATCGTCGGCGGGATCGTCGCCAGCGACATTGACCCGTCTGGAACCCGTTGCAGCATAATCGAAAAACCTATCCGTTGTTTACCGCAGCAGGACAATGATCGGCGTCAAAAGTGCCGGAGCAGCTTGCAGGACATCCTTGAAGATGCGCCGCGACTTTGAATCGCCCACGACGATCACGTCGCCGGGAAAGATGTCGGGATCGGCATAATTGCCCCGACGGACCGAATTGAGATCATAGATACCGGCGTAGCGCTGGCCGCCGACCGTGCGAAAGATCACCACATCGCTCAGCTTGGCGAATTCTCCCGTGCCCTTGGCCGTCGCCACCGCGCGCAACAGCGTCATCCGGCCCACCAGCGGATAAAGGCCGGGCTCGCGCACTTCGCCTTCGATGGCGAATTGCTGGCTGATCGTTTCTTCCAGGTTCACGGTTACCTGCGGATCGCGCACATAACGGTCACGCAGCTTGCCTTCGATAATCCGCGCCAATTCGATCGGCGTCTTGCCTGCCGCCTCGATTTCGCCGGCAAGCGGGAAGGAAATGCGGCCGCTGGCATCGGTCTGGATCTTCAGATTGAGGTCCTGAATGCCGAACACCGAAATTTGCAGCTTGTCGAAAGGCCCGATCAGATAGGGCCGCTGGGCCGACGACAGGTCCTGAACCGTCGGTTCGGGGAGCACCGCCGATCGTGCGACCTTCACGCCCGGGTCGGCACCGAAGGTCGTCGGGCCGCCGCAGCCGCTCAACAGCGCCATCGCCAAAAGCAATGCGGCTGCGAACACCAGCGTGGCAAGCGACTTTGCAGTCATCTCGCCGAGTCCGGGCCCGTCACCAAAGGTCGCGCGCAGCCGCGTGTAAGTCTTTGCAAAAGCCATAATTTTTGAACGCCAATCGCCTTTGGTTCATTGCAAGCGTCGTCGAGCAACGGGCTGACGCACGTCCTTAGGGGATTCGCCGCAACAGGCAAACCCTCAATTTTATTCCTGGCGCGGCACGCTCTGGCGAGATGATGGCACAGCGATCCAGCAGGTGACAATCGCGAAAATCAGCGCCACCAACGGGGTCCGCAATGGATAGTCGCTAAGGCTCGCAAGCAGGATGATCAGCGACACCGCGGTCCCTGCCCGCCCCAGCGTCACGCCTTCGGCCGTTGCCGGCTGGCGCCACAGCGCAACGGCACGCATTCCCCACCAGATCAGCGCCGCGCCCGCCAGCAGCACCGCGACAAGGCCGCCGTCGCTCAACAACTCGAGCGCGTCATTATGGGCGTGATTGAGCCACGTCCGGTTGAGCTGCGAATCGGGCTCAATGATCCGATAGACGGCCGCGAAAGAGCCAAAGCCGCTGCCGAACGGGAAATAGGACATTGCCATCTGCCAAAGCGGCGCGACCAGCTCGACACGCTGTTCGGCCTGGACATCGGTCGCGAACAGCCGCGCAAGCGACTGCGCCCGGTTGAGATGGACGAACCAGGCGGTCAGCGCCGCGCCGATGACGGCGCCTGCTGCGACCACCATCTGCGCCGCGCGCACGCGGAGCCGTCGCCGCAGCACCGGCCAGCCGACGGCCACGGCAAGCACCCCGCCGAGGGGCAGCAGCAACAGTCCAGACCGCGATCCGGTTACCAGCAGCAGCGGCACCACCGCCAATCCGAGAATCGTCGCGCCAATCGACGCCAGCCAGCCCAGGTCTGCGCGCCACGCCTCCAGCTCGGCGGCCAGCGCGGCGAACAGCGGCAGCAGGCAGACCAGTACGGCGGCCTGGTGGTTGCGGTTCGAAAATAGCCCGACCGCCGAGCCCGGATCTGCCGGCTGGTACAAATAAAAGCGGCCGCCCGACGCATCGACGAACTGCAACATGCCGAGCATCGCGCTGCCCAGACCAAGCGCGATCAGCGCCACCAGCAGCGGCAATTGCCGACGCGGGCCCAGCCAAACTGTCGCGATCGCGGCAGCAAGCGGCACCATACAGGCGATCAGGCTGTTCCAGGTCGCCATGGGGGTAAGTGTCAGCGGCCGCCATGGCTGCGCGAAACCGACCTGCGTCGCCACTGCAGCAATCAGGCTGCGTCCCGGCAGACCGGTCCAGATCGCGGGCGGCAGGGGCATCAGTTGCAGCGCGATCAGCGCCGCAAGCGCAGCGAACAACAGTATCGGCACCGTCGGACGACGCCACAGCGCGCCCGGCATCAGCACCAGCGCCACGGCAATCACGATCAAGGCGGCCACTCGCACGATCACCACCAGCGGCGCGTCCGCAAAGGCAGCACCACCCCCGATTGCCGCCGCCAGCAACAGCATCACAATCAAACCGAATGGCAGCCAATCCGTCCAGCGGCGACCGCGTCCCCTGCTCCTGTCCATCGCCACGCTGTCCAGAACCTCCTATAGCGCCGCGGTCCGCAGCATCGGCATTGCGTTTCGCTTTACCGAGGTGGCGACGATTGTGAATAGGGACCGGCACAGGGCCATGAGCATTTTCGATATCGGGCGCAGGCGCACCATTGCCACGATCCTGGGCGCACCGCTGGCACTCGGCAGTGCCTCGATCAAAGGCAACGCCAGCGTGATCACGCCGCGCGATCCCGGCGCGGGCCCCGCCAGCGGCCGCGTATCGGTGCTCGATTTCATCCCGGCCAACCTGCACCGCGCGATCCGCGCCGGGCGGGCGCGCGACGATCTGACCGCCTGTTTCCAACGCGCGGTGGCTGCTGCCAACGGCGATGCGATGCCGGGTGCGGCGATCGGCGGCACGGTGTTCGTGCCCAACGGCACTTACTACATCGACCGCGTTGGCATCCGCGACACGGTGTTCGAAGGCGAAAGCACCAACGGCACCATCCTGCGCGCGGCCGGCCCCGGTCAGCCGGGCGACTTCATGCTCGATGCGATGCTCGATCGCGACGGCATCACACGCAACACCTATGGCGGCGGCTGGGCAACCAATTTGACGATTGATGCCACCCGATCGGGCAAATCATGCCTGCGCACCTATGGCGGTGGCGCCCGCGCAACGCGGCTGCGGCTGATCGGCGGCGCGGTGGGTTTGTCGGCGGGCCTGCCGATTTGGGCGGTGTTCGAAAACATCCACGCGATCAAATGCGGGATCGGCTTCGAAACCTTCGCCGAAAAGCCCGGCGATTCGGGCACATCGACCAGCTTTCGCAACTGCTGGGCAGAGGGTGCAACGCGGTTCGGATTTCATCTGAGCCAGCTCGGCTATTCGAGTTTGATCAATTGCGCGGCGCAGGAAAGCGGGATCACCAACTTCTTCGTCGAAGGCGACCGGAATGGCACGCCCGCCGTTTATTCGCTGCAATTCATCGGCTGCGGCAGCGAAGGCCGCGGACGGCCCTTTCATTTTCGCCGCTGCCGCGATCTTTCGGTGATCGGCCCGCGCGTTATCGGGCCCGACAACAAGACCGATTATCTGCTGATGGACGACAGCGCGGGGTCGATCCGCGATTATTCGACGCCGGGTCCACCTCCCAAAGGCCGTCTGCACATCGCGGTCAGCAATCACGGGACCGGGCCGGGATCGATCCTGCTCGACGATTCGATCGTCACGATGGCGCCGGAAAGCGCGGCTGCCTTCACGGTCATCGGCGGCGCGGCCAATGGCATCCCCGGCGTCCACAGCGTGCGCACGCGCTGGCTGGCGGGCACGCGCTCAGCCGATGCGATGATCGAGTCGCGGCGCGGGGCGGATTTTCTGACGCTGTCGAGCGGCGGTCGACCGATGGCGGCATTCGGGCTGGACGGCGGCACGATCCTGAGCGGCGGCCGCATCGGCGATCCGGCGCAGATGCTGCAGCCGGGCGACTATGCGATCGAAATCGTCGATGGCGGCGCGGTGCTGCACCTGAAGGATCGGAATGGTGTCGTCCGCCGCCTGCCGCTGGGGGGAACGCCGCGCGCTTAGGCGGGCGCCAGATTGTTCACCGTCGCCTTGCGGTTGAACCAGGCATAGAGCGGCACCGGCAATACGAACGCAGCGTAAAGCAGCAGCAGCAGGCGCTGCGGCATGAATTCAGTCCCAACCCACAGCGCAACCAGCGGCAAGGCGGTCGCGATCAGATTGAAGGTAAAGCCCTGCCACCGCTGCATCCGCGACAACAGATGCGTCACGCCGAGCCACAGCGCGCCGCGAAAACCCTCGGCGACGATGATCGCCAGCGCCGAGCCGATCAGGCCGACGCCAAGGATTGCGACCAGCACGGCGCCGATCGCGCTCGCGCCCCACAGTACCAGCGACCATTGGCGCAATGCTTTCGACTGCCGCATCACCGTTGCCGTCCACAGCGCCGCGCCCACGCCGTTAACGATCAGGCCGAAGGTTTCCACGTGCGCGCGATCGACCAACTCGCGCGCATCGAAGACGTCGCGCAGCGCAATCAGCACCACCGGCGCAATACAGATCGACGGCAATTGCAGGACAACGGTGTCGATTTCTACACGCGCGTCACCCGGCTCGGCAGGGCGGCGCAGCAGCAGCACCGTGAAACCGGCAACGCCGATCCCCGCCACTACCAGACCGATCGGATGAAGCGCCAGCAGCAGCAGAAGCACTGGCCCGAGCAAATCCCAGATCGCCGAGCGAATCTGGCCGCGTTCGCTGCGAACCACCAACATCATCAGCTGGCACGCATAAAAAACGATCATCAACGCAACCAGATACGGCGTCAGCTTCAGATCGGGCGAATAGAGCGCGAGCACGACCAGCGACAAAAGCGGCGTCAGATAGAGGTAAAGCGCCTTGGGCCGAAACTGCCCGCCGGTCGAAATCTCGCCGCGGCGCAATTCGAGCAGCATGAAGATCGAAAAGGTGCCGATATAGCCGCTGCGTGCCAGCGAGATGAACTGCGGCGGCAGCCCCAGTCTGCCTGCAAGCTGCACCAGCACCAACCACAGGCCGCCCGACAGGATCAGCCAGAATAGCGCCTTCATCGCGCTTCCTTGTAGAACCGCTTCGCAACCGCATAGGCCAGGCTGCCGATGACATGCCGCGGACGCATCGACAGAAGCTCGGCAGGCACTGCATCGAACAGATGGTGCTCGACGAAAATGCGCTTGTCGCGGGTTACCAGCGCGGCTTCGCTCCAGCGGCCGGGCTGCGAATTCTTCCACCGGTCGAGCCGGGCTTGCGTCTCGGCATCGAACAGCGGCTCGCCACCGGCAATGCGCCGCTCACACAACGCGATTGCGGCCGCGAGCGACTGGGCGAACACGCCAAGCTGGTCCGGTGGGAGCAGCACCAGTCGGCTGTTCGGGCGGCGCGAGAAATAAGGTCGCGAGAACGGGAAGAAATTGTCGAGAAAGCCCGCGATGCGTCCCGCCTTCGCATCGGCGATCATGGCCGCCAGAATCGGCGCCGATGCCCGCGTGATGTTCCAGTTGCGGCCGAAGCTGTCGTTGAGCAGCGTCACGATGCCGCCCCCCTGCGGGCCGAGCGCTTCCAGACCTTCGAGCCAGCCTGAAAACTCATAAAAACGGTTGGAACCGCGCACGCAGCGCATCCGCCCTTCGACGGGCGACGCATCGGCGATCGCCCCTCCATTGTCGACGATCAGAACATGCGCGTAGCGAAGCCCGATCGCCGCTTCGAATTGCGCCACCAGCGCGTCGACTTCGGCGTAACTCTTCAGATAATAGGTCACCAGTACCAGCTGGTTGCCCTGCACGGTGACGGTCATTGCGCGGCGCCGCCCGCTCGCTTGCGGCCAATCAGGATGATCTCGTCGCCAATCTCGTTACCGCGTGCAATCTCGCGCTGCTGGCGTCGGAAGGCGGCCTCGGTCCGCATCAGCTTGGCGACCAGCGATTGCGGCGGCAGCGGCCGACCCGCCGCGCCCGCGCTGACCATGTCCATCCACGCTGCACTGCGCGCCGAACTGCGCGCGACGACAATGTCGAAGCCTGCCGCGTGGACCAGATCGGCTAGGGCAGCGACGGTGAAGATCTGGAGGTGGCGTGGCGCCTCGAAGCCACGCCAATGCTTGCCCCATTTGACACGCATCGCACTCGCAATGTTCGGTGTCAGGATCACCAGCTCGCCGCCTGCGCGAAGCACGCGCCCAGCCTCCGCAAGCGCACGGCGCGGATCGCCGACATGCTCGATAACATGGTGCATGATCGCGGCATCAGCCGAATTGTCGGCGAGCGGCAGCACTTCGGCGGGCCCTTCCACCAAATTTCGCCCCGCGGCTTGCCCGCGCGCCACCGCGACCGGGTCGAGCTCGACACCGATCGCCTGCCCCCAGCCGCGCTCACGCAGCAGATCAAGCCGCGCGCCATCGCCTGCACCGATATCGACCGCGGTTCCATTGGGCTTTGCAGACAACAAGCCATCTTCCCATCCCGCCGTCTCAGCTACCCAGCCGAGCAGCGGCAGCCCTGGTGCCGCCGTTCGCCGCGGCGCTCGCAAGCCAAGCGCGAGCGCACTGAGCCGCCTCACAGCGGAACCGCCCGACCCGCCCTGATCGTCATGGGTATAATAATGCCCATAGGCTGCGCTCAGCGTCGCGTCGTCGGGACGCGGCACCGGATAGGCTGTCCCGCAAGTCGGATTGGTGCAGGCGGCATAGTCCCAGGCGCCGGGCGAGCCGAAGAAATAATCCTCGACTTGGGCTTCGAGAACGGCGCCGGGCGCGCCGCAGATCGGACAGGGCGGCATCATCCGAACATCGACCTGACTTTGAGCGCCAGCGCGCGATTCTTGGGATCGGCAAGCGTCGCAAGCGGCGCCGCAAGCATCGCCATGCCGGTCGCGCGAAGCCGGGCGCCCTTGGCGGCGACGAGTTGCCGCAGTTCGGCCGACCGTGCCCGGTCGCCCCGCTGCCGTGCCTTCAGGGCCTCGACCGTCAGATAATAAAGTTCACGCCGCCGGATCGCCTTGGCATATCTGGGATAGCGCGCCAGCAGGATCGCCATCACCATCAGATTTTCCTCGAGCATCAGCCGCTGGGTGGTTTCACTCCGCCCGATGCTGCCTTCATGCTTGCGATAGCGAACATAGCTGCCCGCCATCCGCACATAGGGACCACCGCGCGCGATCGTTTCGAAGTCGAACAGATAGTCGTTGTGGAAGCGCAGCCGCGCATCGAACGCCTCCGGCATCGCCGCGCGCCGCACCAAGAGCGTCGATGGCAGCATCTGATAGCGCGGATCGAGCATCTTCACGGCATCGACGGCATCGACCGAAAAAGCCTTACCCCCATAAAGGGTTGAAAAGGCGCCCAGCACCTTGCCCGATGGCCATTCGAACACTTCGGCATCGTGGAAGCATCCCGACGCTTCGGGATGAGCGTTCAGTACCGGCACTTGCGCGGCAATCTTGCCCGCCAGCATGACATCGTCACCGCCGAGCCAGGCGATATACTCGCCGGTTGCGGCATTCTTGGCAGCAGTGAAATTCGCCGCCAGACCCCGGTTTTCGGGCGCGAGCACCGGCTTGATCAATGCCGGATATCGTGCCTGCCAGCCCCGGATGCGGTCTTGTGTATCATCGGGCGAGCCGTCATCGGCGACGATGATTTCGAGGTTAGGATAATCCTGCGCCTGCAGCACGCAGCTCGCGAGCGTCTCGTCGACATAATCGGCGTGGCGATACGTCACGACGACGATGCTGACGAGTGGGGTGGCCGAGGTTACTGGTACGGTCATCGCCCGGTCCCCAACAGCGCTTCCAGCCGCGACGGGCGCAGCAGCAGGTCAAAGAAATTGGCGTAGCTCAGCACCAGCCGCTCGACGCGCTTGCCGTTGGGCTCCAGCGCCAGCCGCCAGACGCCTTCAAGCCCCAGCCGCTGCAGCCATTGCGGCGAGCGCGGCAGCCGGTCGGCGATCATTTCGAAACTGCCACCGATGCAGAAGATCGGCGCATCGCTGATCAGTTCGGCCAGCCCGCGGGCCAGAAATTCCTGTTTCGGCACGCCCAACGCGATCGCGATACCGTCCCACTGACGGCCATGTGCCTCGACCAGCGTCGCAGCAACCGCGGCGCCCCCGGCAATATCGAGCGGCGGGATGCGGCGATCATCCTGCACGATTTCCAGTGCCGGAAATTTGCGACGAATGATCGCCATCGTCTCGGCATCCGATCCGATCACGAGCAGCCGCTTGCCTGCCCCCGCCGCGAGCCAGGCATCGAGCATGCGATTGCCCGCCACCAGCTCGACCGGACCCTCGGCACGCGACGCGAGCAGCTTGTGCGCGCCATGGCCGTCAACACACAGATGCGCATGCCGCGAGGCAAAGATGCAGTCGCGTAGCTCGGGCACTCGCCGACATTCGTACAGATGCTGCATATTGACAGTGACAAGATACCCCGAGCGCAGCGCGAGGCAGCCGTCGAGGCCGAGGAAATTCAGGCGCATCGCGACCCCCTAGTTGCGAACGACGGCGGCGGACACTGGTGCTACGGCTCGCGCGGTGCCCACCACACCTGCGACAGCAGCCATCGCGCCGAGCACCAGCCCACCGTTCATGCTGCCGTAATCAAGAATAGGCACGATCCCCAGATAAAACAGAACCGCAGCAGCAAAAAAGAAATTCCCTGGAATTGCGACCGTTTTGACCAAGAAACTGGCCCAAAAACTCAGCAAACCCAGCGCCATGATCAGCCCGACAAGTCCATAGTGATAGACCAGCACGAGCAGCCCATAGTCAGACACGAGGAATGTCGAATCGGTCGATAGCTGCGAATTCTGGATCGACTGTGAAATCAGCCCCGCGCCAAACGGAAAGGCTGCACGGATGTAATAAAAAGCCAGATAATAATCGCGGCCTGCCACCTCGCCGCCGCGAAGGTTCTGGAAATACAAAAGCCCGACAAGGCTGGCGATCGCGCCGCCGATGATGACCGCCCGCAACGTCGGATAGCGGATGTACAGCCATTGCGACAGCACTGCGCTCGAGAAAATCGCTTCGATCCGGCTCGTCGTAAACAGGAAGATGTGTAGCAAAATCAGCAGAAAAGCACCGGCATCGGAAAAATCAGGCGCTTTGCCGTTGCGGTTGTTGATGACCATCTTGATCCAGATGAACGTCAACGGTGCCAGTACCGACAGCACGTAACGGTCGCCGCTGCGCTGTGCGAGCAGCAACTGGCCGCTGGTGACGAATAGCAGGTACACGACCATGTCGCAGAGTATGACCGCTGCCAGATAGGCCAGGATCATACGATTGAGCATCCGTATGTCGGCCCGTCGATAAAAGGCGTAACCGATCGGCGCGATCATGATCATGATCCCGAAGCGTCCCTCCTGGAAGGATTCGCCGATCCCGACGCCATATTGCAGATTGGCGATCAGCCATCCGTAGAAGAACCGCAGGATGACAAAGGCCACCCCGAACGCGAACCAGCGGCCGATCGCGACGCTGCGGTCGCGCAACTGGTACATCGCGAACAGCACGCCGAACTCGGCAATCGTGATGCCAACCTTGACGAACGCATAATCATCGATGCCCGGAAAGCGCGAAATCGATGCGCTGCAGATCAGCAAGGCAACGAGAGTAGGGCCGAGCAGTTTCGCCCGCTGCGGCACGCCGACCGGGATAGCCATCGCCGCCGGCATCGGATCGATCCGGGCGATCTCGCGCTGATGACCGATCGACGCCATTGGTCAGGCGGCTTCCGCGACCCGCAGCACGTCGCTTATGGTCGCAACGACATAGTCGGCCTGCGCGCGCGAGACATGCGGACCGAACGGCAGGCTGAACACGTCGCGCGCCATCTCGCTGGCGATAGGCAGCGGCATTTCGGCCATTGGCGTGCCCGCATAGGCTCCCTGCTCGTGCGGCGGGATCGGATAATGGATCAGGCAATGCACGCCGCGCTCGGCCAGCGCTTGCATCATCCGGTCGCGCTGCGGATGACGCACGACGAACAGGTGCCACGCGCTTTCGATGCCCGTTTCGCCATGCGGCAGCACCAATTCGGACCCGGCCAGCGCATTGAGGTAAAAATCGGCCAATTCGCTGCGCCGCGCATTCCACGCGTCGAGATGGCCAAGCTTCACAGCGAGAACGGCCGCCTGAATCGGGTCGAGCCGACTGTTATAGCCGACGATCTCGTGAACATATTTGCGGTTCGACCCATAGTTGCGCAGCATCCGCAGCCGCTGCGCCAACGCATCGTCGTCGGTCGTCACCGCGCCGCCATCGCCAAGTGCACCGAGGTTCTTGCCCGGATAGAAGCTCCACGCCGCCGTGCCCTGCGCGCCGATCCGGCGCCCGTGATAGCGCGCGCCGTGCGCCTGTGCGGCGTCTTCGATCACCGCGAGTCCGTGGCGTGCCGCGATGGCGTAGATCGGATCGAGATCGGCCGGGCGGCCATAAAGGTGGACCGGCATCAGCGCGCGCGTGCGATCGGTGATCTGTGCTTCGATCAGCGCGGGGTCGATATTGTAACTCGACACAATCGGCTCGACCGGCACCGGCACTGCACCGACCTGGCTGACGGCGAGATTGGTGGCGATAAAGGTGTTCGAGGGCACGATCACTTCGTCACCGGGGCCGATGCCATGCGCGAGCAGGATCAGCTTCAGCGCATCCAGGCCGTTGGCAACACCAATGCAGTGCCGCGCGCCGCAATATTGCGCATAGGCTGCTTCGAACGCTTCGACTTCAGGGCCGCCGATATAATAGCCCGAGTCCACGACCCGCGCGACCGCAGCGTGGATTTCGTCGTGGAGTTCGGCCGTCGCTGCGGCAAGATCGAGAAACGGCACATTCATTGCTGCTTGCCCCTGTCGGCGACATAATCGTCATAGTCGCGATAGTAATCGTCTTCGGTATAGTGATGCGACGCCAGCACCATACACACCGACCCTGACGAGAAGTTGTTGAGTTCACGCCAGATCATTGGGCAGATCAACAGCCCTTGGTACGACCGGTTGAGATGGAACTGGCGCGTTTCGGTGGCGTCGTTCAGGATCACGTCGAAGCTGCCCGACATCGCAATGATGAGCTGGTTGAGCTCCTTGTGCGCATGGCCGCCGCGTTCGGCCCCGCCCGGCACATCGTACAGATAATAGACACGACGGATGTCGAACGGCACATGGCCGCCGCTTTCGATGAAGGTCAGGTTGCCGCGCGGATCGGTAATCCGGGGCAGATCCACGATCTTGCAGCGGTCGAGCAGCGGCGTCACGTCGGCCTCGCGGGGTTGCCGACCACCGTCACGCCGGGGGCGACGTCTCGCGTCACGACCGCGCCTGCACCGACCAGCGCGCCAGCGCCGATCCGCACGCCGGCCAGAATAACGGCGCCCGCGCCGATGCTGCAGCCGGGCTCCAGCACGGTCCGCTGCAGATCAAAGGTGCGATTGCCCGAGCGCGGATGCCGATCATTGGTGAACGTCGCATTGGGGCCGATGAACACATCATCGCCCACTTCCAGACCGTCCCATAATTGGACACCCGATTTGATCGTCACACGGTCCCCGACCACAACGTCATTCTCGATGAAACAGTGCGAGCAAATATTACAGTCGGCGCCGATCTTCGCACCGGGCAGGACGATGACAAACTGCCAGATTCGCGTGCCCGATCCAATCGCTTCGGACCGGACAATCGCCGTCTCATCAACATACGCCACTGACACGTTTCTCCGGGACCTGATTACGACGTGCGACGAGCGCATAGCGGCAAAGCCGGAGCCCCGCTAGGCAGCAGTGTCACTTCGCGCCCTTGCCCGTGACGACGATCCGGGCCGTGAGCAGCACGATGAGCACGTCGAGCCAGAAGGAGAAATTCTTCACGTAGAAAAAGTCGTAATAGAGCTTGTCGCGGACTTCGTTGACGTCGGCGACGTGCCCCTGCCGCACCTGCGCCCAACCAGTGATGCCGGGCAGGACGATGTGGCGATAATGATAGAAAGCGAGTTCGGCTTCATACCACAGCGCCAGCTGCCAGGCTTCGGGGCGCGGGCCGATCCAGCTCATTTCGCCAGCCAGAATGTTGAGCACCTGCGGCAGCTCGTCGATGCGCGTGCGGCGCAGGAAGCCGCCGACCCGGGTGATGCGCTTATCCTTCACCTGCGTGATCGCCTGCTGGCGGGCGGCCATGTCGACCTTGCCCTCCGGGCACTGGCTCTGCTCGGGCTGGTGGATCATCGTGCGGAACTTGAACACGCGGAACACACGGCCACGGAAACCGACCCGGCGCTGACGGAAGAAGACCGGCCCCTCGCTGTCGAGCTTGATCGCGATGGCAACCACCAGAAACAGCGGCGCCAGCACGATCACGGCGGCAACCGCGCCGACCCAATCGATCACGCGCTTGATCTTGAAATAAGTCCGGTTCGGGTTGAGCGAGCCAAGCGTGTTTTCCGAAAGATGCTCGATTTCGCTGCGGCCGGACAATTGCTCGACCGCCTGCTTCACATCATAGACCGGCACGCCGCACATCGCGCTGTCGGCGATCATGCGGTTCCAGCCGTCATCGAGGTCGCTGCGCAGATCGGCGACCAGTCCGTCCCATTTTGTCGACGGCGTCATCGGCTGTTCGAGCTTGATCCACTCGACGTTCGGCAGCGACATAATCATGCCGGCCTCGCCCCCGGGGATCACCGCAAAGCGATACAGCCGCGACCTGTGTGCAAGCGCGGTGATGACGGTGAACGTCGCTGCGGTCGCGATGAAATTGATCGCGAACGGCAAGCGGCTGTAATCGAGCCGCAGACAGAAGAACCACAGCACGATCATGGCAAAAGATGCTGCGAACGACGGAATGACGTGCCCAACCGACGAGATGCCCGGAAACGCCGCCAGACGACGCTGCACCAGATAACCGAGGATCAGCGCCGCGAACGACCCGAGAAAGCTGTTCTGCTCGGTCGCAACCGTCAGCGGTTCAAGGCCGGTCAGGATGTAGCGGACGCCGGTCGGAATCAGCAGCGCGAACAGGATACCGATCGACAGCTGCACGCGGTTGCGATCGAAATGCGCCCCGAACCCGATCGATTCCTTTGCGGGCGTCTCGCTATCCTCGGGGGTCGCGATTGATTTTACCAGCATGGTTAATCTCCACATCCGATCGTTTCGGACCGACGATTGCGCCAACAACTTGGCCTAATTCGCGAAAGCTTGTTCAAACCGGCGAGCACCGCCTCGCCCGAGCACTGTGATTTATGGCGTAAGTTTCGACCGTCATTTGCTTCGATCGACTGGCTGCATCGCCCTGCCGCTTGCCGCTACCTTCTCCCCACGTCCCCCGCAGGCAACCATGCTGCTGTGCAGCATTCCGCCTGCTCTTTTGCATCGACGCTGACAATCTGCAAGCGCGAATGCGCGCCCACTGTCCCCGTCCGACGCACCTTATGACCGATCCACCCCACGGCGCCCGAAACGGCCTCAGGCCGCTTGGGAATTAACCAGTCTTGACACTACGCCTTTTACCGACCCTTGCCAAATTGGCGCGCGGTAGCCGAATTTCTCTTCGAACTTGAAGCAATTGAGCCGCGAGTTTTTCGGCCGATTCGCTTTGGTGGGCCAATCCTCGGTCGCGATGTCAACGACTCGCGCTGTCGGGCCGCCCAGTTCGGCGCTTGCCGCAAAGCTCGCGCGCGCCAGCTCAGCCCACGACGCCTCGCCGCTGCCGGCGAGGTGATAGAGGCCGCCCCAAGATTGGTCGGGGTGGGCCGCGCGCCAATCAAGCATCGCACCCAACGCATCGGCGATGTCGAGCGCCGAGGTCGGGCAACCGATCTGATCGGCGACGACGCGGAGCTCGTCGCGATCGGCGCCGAGCCGCAACATGGTCTTGACGAAATTCTGGCCGAACGGGCTGTAAACCCATGCCGTGCGAACAATCGCGCAATCGGCCCCCGACCCGGCGATCGCCTGTTCGCCCGCAAGCTTCGACCGTCCATAGGCGCCGGTTGGCCCGACCGCATCGGTTTCGACATAAGGACGGTCGAGCGCACCGTCGAACACATAGTCGGTCGACAGATGGACCATCGCCGCACCGGCGCGTTTCGCGGCGCGGGCCAGCACGCCCGGCGCAGTCCCGTTGATCGCCATCGCGGCATCGGGCTCGTCCTCGGCACGATCAACGGCGGTATAGGCTGCCACGCTTAGCACGACGTCAGGCGCGACTTCGGCGACGACGCGCTCGATCGAGTCCGGGGCAGCGAGATCGAATTCGGGCCGACCGACGAAGGTCAGGCGATGCCCGGCGATGCGTTCGCCGATGCTTTGCGCTACCTGACCCTGCCGCCCGGTGACCAATATATGCATCAGACCGAGGCGCCCAGCCGTTCGCCCTGATACTTGCCCGATCGGATTGGCCCCCACCACCATTCGTTGTCGAGATACCAGTCGATCGTCGCGCCGAGGCCCGAGGTGAAGCTGTGCTGCGCCTTCCAGCCAAGCTCGCGCTCGATCTTGCTGGGGTCGATCGCGTAGCGGCGATCATGGCCCGGGCGGTCGGTCACGAAGGTAATCAGCTCGCGCCGCGCCTTGCCATCGGCGAGCGGCACGCGTGCGTCGAGCGCATCGCAGATCGCCTCGACCACCTGCAGGTTGGTCCGTTCCTCGCGCCCGCCGACATTATAGCTCTCGCCCGGCACGCCCTTGGTCAGCACCAGCTCGAGTGCGCGGGCATGATCGTCGACGTACAGCCAGTCGCGGATATTCTCCCCCTTGCCATAGACCGGCAGCGGTTTGCCCTCGAGCGCGTTGAGAATGACGAGCGGGATCAGCTTTTCGGGGAAATGATAAGGCCCGTAATTGTTCGAACAATTCGACAGCACCACCGGCAGGCCATAAGTGTGCCGCCACGCGCGCACGAAATGGTCAGACGCGGCCTTCGACGCCGAATAGGGCGACGACGGATCGTAGGGCGTTTCTTCGGTGAAGACGCCACTGTCGAACGGCAGGTCGCCGAACACTTCGTCGGTCGAGATATGGTGGAAGCGGAAGGCGGCTTTCGCCTCGCCTTCCAGCCCGCGCCAGTAGTCGAGCGCCGCCTGCAACATACGGAAAGTGCCGACGACATTGGTTTCCACAAACGCGCCGGGGCCGTCGATCGAACGGTCGACATGGCTCTCGGCGGCCAAGTGCATGATGCCATCGACGCGCTCTTCACGCAGCACGCGCAACACATGCTCGGCGTCGATGATGTCGCCTTGCACGAAGCGGTAATTGCCGAGATTCTCGATCGTCTTCAGCGACGCAGGGTTGCCGGCGTAGGTCAGCTTGTCGAAATTGATCACGCGCCGGCCCTGGCGCACCAGATGCCGCACCACGGCCGAGCCGATGAAACCTGCACCGCCGGTTACGAAAATTGTCTGCATCACTGGCCTTCATACCGAAAGGGGGATTGGAACGTGCTCAGATACGGCGCGACGGCATCCTTTGCCGACAGGATCGGATCGCCTGCGATCGGTCGCCATGCGATACCGATATCGGGATCGTCCCAGCGGATCGCGCCTTCGCATTGGGGAGCGTAGAGCGCATCGACGCGGTAGGCGACATCGACATCGTCGACCAGCGTCTGGAACGCATGGGCAAAACCTGCCGGGATGAACAGCTGGTTGCCCTTTTCCGATGACAATTCGCAGCCGACCCATTGGCCATAGGTCGGCGACCCCAACCGGATATCGACAACCACATCGAACACGACGCCGCGCAGGACGCGCACCAGCTTGGCCTGCGCCGCCGGCGGAGCCTGAAAATGCAGGCCGCGAATCGTCCCGGCGTTCGCCGAATGGCTCTGATTCTCCTGCAGCCAGTCACCGGCGACGCCGTTCGCCTCGAACAGCGGCCGCTTGAACACTTCGCTGAACGATCCGCGGGCATCGCCATAACGCGGCGGGGTGATTTCGATCACCTCCGCGAGCGCCAGCCGCGAAAAAGTCGTCATGAGGACTGCCCGACGCGCCGACGCAGGTAATCGGCATAATGCGTCTTGCCGAGCGCCGCCGCACGCGCCAGCACAGCATCGGCATCGAGCCAGCCGAGTTCATAGGCGACTTCTTCGAGGCATGCGACCTTCACGCCGGTGCGGTGCTCAAGCGTGCGCACGAACGAGCCGGCGTCATGCAGGCTGTCGTGCGTGCCGGTGTCGAGCCACGCATAGCCGCGCCCGAGCCGCGTGATGTGCAACTGCCCCTGGTCGAGATAGCGCTGGTTGACATCGGTGATCTCGAGCTCGCCACGCGCCGACGGCTTGATCGACTTGGCGATCTCGCAAACATCGCTGTCGTAGAAATACAGGCCGGTGATTGCCCAGTTCGACTGCGGGTTCTTGGGCTTTTCGGCAATCGATGTCGCCTGCCCGGTCGCTGGATCGAACGTCACCACGCCATAGCGTTCGGGATCGTCGACATGATAGGCGAAGACATTAGCGCCGCCGTTTTCGGCGACCTGCGCCGCCGCCTGACACTTGGCGCCGATCTGGTCACCGAAATAGATGTTGTCGCCCAGAATGAGCGCCGATGCGTCGCCGTCGACGAATTTCTCGCCGATGATGAACGCCTCGGCAAGCCCGTTGGGCTGCGGCTGCACCGCGTAGCTGAGGTTGATACCAAACGCCGAGCCGTCACCGAGCAGCAATTCGAAGATCGGCAGATCGCGTGGCGTAGAAATGATCAAGATATCCCGAATATTCGCCAGCATCAGCACCGACAAGGGATAATAGATCATCGGTTTATCATAAACCGGCAGAATTTGTTTCGAGATCGCAAAGGTAGCTGGATAGAGGCGCGTGCCGCTGCCCCCGGCGAGGACGATGCCCCTCATCAACTCTATCTCCCCATAATTCGCGGGTCCTCTAGCAAATCGACCCATCAAATGCTAGTGCACCGCAATATATATTATCTATCTGATAAGTTTGATATTTTTATGCTTTGTTACAGCCATCTGACAGTCCTGCGGCACCCGATTCTCGCGCGCGCCCGGCGCCTTGGCACGCGTGGAGACGGCGACTGAGAGCACCGGCACCGCATTTTTGCGATTGCCTGAAGTTGGTTGATGACCGATGCAGCGGACGGGGATCATCATGACCAATTCTTTCGCCTTGGGGGACCGCCCGGCGGTTTCGCCCGGTGACTTGGCTGTCGCCGCTGGTGCGCCCGCTCACCCGGGAATCGCCTATCGTCCCGAAATCGACGGCCTCCGTGCGATCGCGGTTTTGGCAGTGATGGCCTATCACGCCGACCTGCCGGGGGCGCATGGCGGCTTCACTGGCGTCGATATCTTCTTCGTCATCAGCGGCTATCTGATTTCCGCCATCATCCTGCAGGATCTTCGCGGCGGGCGCTTCAGCTTTCGCGAATTCTATGTCCGCCGCGCGTTTCGCATCCTGCCGGCAATGCTGCTGGTGCTGCTGGCGACCTTGCTTGGCAGCACCTTGCTGGTTGATCCGGCCGCGATCAAATCGATTGGCCAGAGCGCGGTTGCGGCGATCGCGATGCTCGCGAACGGCTATTTCTGGCTGAAGAGCGGCGGCTATTTCGGGCTGGCGACGCCCAATCTGCCGCTCATCCATTACTGGAGCCTGGCCGTCGAGGAGCAATTTTACCTGATCGTCACGCCCATGCTCGTCTGGCTGTGGGCACGCGGCACGCGCTGGACGGTGATCGCCGTCGCGGTCGCCGCAGCCTGCTCGTTCGTGCTGAGCTGCTATCTCGGGATCGCCAAGCCGGGTGCGAATTATTTCCTGCTGCCGTCGCGCGGGTGGGAATTGTCGGCCGGCATTTTGGTGCGGCTCGGCGAAGCCAGGCTGCGCGACCGGGTCAATGGTCGCGCCGCAGACGTCCTCGCAAGCATTGGCCTGCTGCTGCTGATTGCACCGATTTCGTTGCTGCCGGTCGGCGTCCCCTTCCCCGGCGTTGCCGCGCTGCCGACGATCGTCGGGACGTGCCTGTTCCTTGCCTTCGGACAGCGCGCGCGGGCGCTTGGGCCGCTGCTCGCCAGTCGCCCCTTGGTCGCCATCGGGCTGATCTCGTACAGCAGCTATCTTTGGCACCAGCCGCTGCTGGCAGGGCTGCGGCTGGTCTGGCCCAATGCGCTCACAATCGCGACCACACTGGCCGCGCTGGCATCGAGCCTTGCGCTCGGTGCAGCCACCTGGTGGCTGGTCGAGCAGCCGTTCCGGCGCCGTGGCGAGCCTTATCGCTTGCGCCTCGCCGCGATCGCCGCTGCGACCGCCGTCGTCGCGCTGGTCGGCGGCCTGTTCGCGTGGAAGCCGCCGGTCACGCTGACGCCACGCCAAGAGGCACTGGTGCACTTCGCCGACCAGTCGATCGCGACGACGCTTCGGTGCAGCAAGGACCAGCATCCACAGCGGCCGCTCGACCAGAGCTGCCGGATTGGGGCCGATGTGCCTCCCACCATGGCGATCGTCGGCGATTCCTATGCGCCCGCTTTGATGCCCGCTTTCGCGGGTCCGCTGGCCGATGCCGGACGCAATGCGCTGGTGCTGTCGTCGTCGGGCTGCGCGCCGCTATTGTACGATCCACTCCCCGCCGAACCCCGGCTGCGCCCCTGTGCGATCCTGTCGGCACAAGCGCTCGACTATGTGATTGCGCATCCGCAGCTGCGCTCGGTCGTGCTTATCGCGCGGTGGCGGCTCTATCTTGACGCGGAGCCGTTCGACAATGGCGAGGGCGGGATCACGGCTGATGACCCGTCGCGCAAGCCGCATCGCTTGGAGGTCCGGCGCGGCTTGGAGCGGACAGTGGCACGGCTGTTGGCCGCCGGGCGCACCGTCATCCTTGTCTACCCCTCGCCCGCCGCCGGGTGGGATATGCCGCGCTATCTGCTGAAGCGCGAGCGGCTGGGATGGCCGACGCCGCCGCTGATCGGCAATGCGCGCGCGCCCGTCGATGCTTATGCCCGCGAAGCCGCCGAAATGCTCGGTTCGCTGGGCACCAATCCACGGCTGAAGCGGCTCGATCCCGCGCGCGGTCTGTGCGGCACGCTGATGCCCAGCCGTTGCGTAATCGCCCGTGGCGGCCGCCCGCTCTATTTCGACGACAACCATCTGGCGCCCGAGGGGGCAAAGCTCGCGCTGCCGCGGGCGGTGGTCGCGCCGCTGCTTGTCGACCGTTAGTCGATCAGATCGCCTTGCAGGCGGCCGTCAGCCGTTCGGCCCATTTGCCCTGGCCAATTTCGTTGAAATGGACGCCATCAAGGGTCAGCCCATCCGCTGAAGGCAACGGATCTATCAGGATACCACCGGTATCCTTGGCAACCTTGGCCAGCCGCTGATTAAGCGCATCGCGCATCGCCCCGTCGATTTGCGCGCCGGCCGCCGCCTTGCTGTCGAAAGGCATGATCGACACAAATGCCACCTTGGCGGGCTGGGCCGCATCAACCAGCGCGCGGTAATCCGCCTCCCACTTGGCCGGATCGGTCTTGAACGCTGCGACCGAATCGTTGATCCCGAGCGCGAACACGACCAGGCGCGGGCGCACATGCGCAAATACATCGGGGCCGAGATCGTCCCAGTCGCGTACCCGCGAGCCGGGAATGCCCGCCCGCAGGACCGGCTGACCGCACAGCTGATAGACACCGCTGCGCGCGACGATCGAGTCGCCCAGCAGAACGATGGCGTTTTTGGCGAAGGACTCTTCCTGCCCAACGATCGCGCTAGTGGCCTGCTCGCGCGTGATCTTGTCGTCTTCGGGATCGGGGGCGGCGCGGACCAGGCTGGCGGGTGGCCCTGCTACGGTCATGGCGGTAGCACCGGCAACGCTTGGGTCAGCGGTGGTCGCGACAGTGGGCGGCGACGCGGCCAGAAACTGTGCGGCAATGATGGCCGCCACCGCGACCACCGCCATCACTACGCTGATCCAGATTCCGATGCTGTTCTTCGTCATGTCCCGCCCTGCTCGCGCATTCGATAGGAAATGGCTGAATAACCAGCCATCCCGGGGACGCAAAGACTAAACGCGGAGCCACGACCGCAGCAAGGCGGCAACAATGCCGAGCGCCAGCACGCTCATGGCCCAAATGGCGACCAGCCACGCCAGCCGCTTCCACAAGGGACGAGCATGCGCTGCCATCAGTGATAGCCCGCGCCGACTTTGCCCCGGAACACCCAATAGGCCCAGCCGGTATAGCCAAGGATCACCGGCAGCATGATGCCTGCCCCCACCAGCATGAAGCCCTGGCTGTCGGCGGGCGCCGCTGCCTGCACGATCGAAACGCTCGGCGGGATGATGAAGGGATACATGCTGATGCCGAGCCCCACGAAGCTGAGCCCGAAGATGCCGAGCGCGAGGACGAAGGGGGCATATTGCGCCTGCCGCCCCAACGCGCGCCAGAAGAGGAAGGCGGCGATCGTCACCAGCAGCGGCACTTGCGCGGTCACGATCACGCCCGGGAACGCCAGCCAGCGCGCGGCATAATCATGCGACAGGAACGGCGTCGCCGCGCTGACCGCGATAATCGCGATCAAGGTGATCACCCCGAACCGCCGCGCGAGGCGATAGGCATGCGCCTGCGCCTGCCCCTCGGTCTTGGCGATCAGCCAGCAGGCGCCGAGCAGCGCATAGCCGGCAACCACGCTGCCACCGGTCAGCAGCGAGAAAGGCGTCAGCCAGTCGAGCCAGCCGCCGCCATAAGCGCGTCCGTCGACTGCGACGCCTTGCAGCAGCGCACCGAGGATGATGCCCTGCGCCAGCGCTGCCGTCGCCGAGCCCGCCGTGAAGGCAAAGTCCCACAACCCACGATGCGCCGGGTCGCGCCAGCGGAATTCGAACGCCACGCCGCGAAACACGAGGCCAAGCAGCATCGCGATAATCGGCGGGTAAAAGGCTGGCATAACAATCGCATAGGCCAGCGGAAAGGCCGCAAACAGCCCGCCGCCGCCCAGCACCAGCCAGGTTTCATTGCCATCCCACACCGGCGCGATCGCGTTCATTGCCTGGTCGCGCTCTTCCCCGACCGCGAATTCGGGGAAGAGGATGCCGATGCCGAGATCGAAGCCGTCGAGCACGACATAGGCGAACACCGCAAAGGCAATCAGCCCCGCCCAGATCGTCGCGAGTTCGGGGCTGACGGTCATGCCGCCGCTCCCTTCGCCATGATCTGCGGCGCAGGCGTGGTGCCGGCGGTGCGGATCGGGCCGTCCTGCAGTTCGGGCTCATGCGCTTCCACGCCCTTCGCCATCAGCTTCAGGATGTACCAGGTGCCAATGCCGAACACCGCGAAATAGACCAGGACGAACGCGACAAGCGATGCGCCGACGGCGGGCGCCGCCAGCGGCGACGCGCTCTTTGCCGTCTCGAGCAAGCCGTAAACGGTGTACGGCTGGCGGCCGACTTCGGTGGTGATCCACCCCGCGATGACGGCAACGAACCCCGCCGGTGCCATCAGCACGCCAGCGCGGTGCAGCCACGGCCAGTCGTAAAGCTTGCCGCGCAGGCGCGCGAACAGGCTCCAAAGGCCAAGGCCCAGCATCGCCATCCCCAACCCGACCATCACCCGGAACGACCAGAAAACGATCGCCACCGGCGGCTGCTTGTCGCGCGCGACAGTGTCGAGCCCGGCGAGCGGCGCGTTGGCATCGTGTT
This sequence comes from Sphingomonas sp. CCH10-B3, assembly GCF_001556185.1. Lineage (GTDB taxonomy): Bacteria > Pseudomonadota > Alphaproteobacteria > Sphingomonadales > Sphingomonadaceae > Sphingomonas > Sphingomonas aquatica. Next base: position 118,423 of record NZ_LSIJ01000003.1, read on the forward strand.
TCAGGATCACCGACGAAAGCTTTGGAATCTCGACCGCATAGTCGACGCGCTGCGCGTCCTGATCGGGCAGCCCGAACAGGATCAGCGGCGCGCCATCGGGGTGGCTTTGGAAATGGCCTTCCATCGCCATCACCTTGGCGGGCTGATGTTCGAGCGTGTTGAGACCGTGCGCGTCGCCCGCGAAAATCTGGATCGGCGCGACGATCGCTGCCATCCACATCGCCATCGAGAACATCACTCGCGCCGCTTCAGGGGAAGCACCGTCGGGCGCGCGTCGCTGGCGGAGCAGATGCCACGCCCCCACCCCGCCGACCGCCAGCGCCGTCGTCAGATAGGCGCCGGTGACGGTATGGACCAACCGATAGGGAAAGCTCGGGTTGAAGATGACGTCGAGCCACGACCCCTTGAGCACGAACTGGCCATCGGCGTTGATCGCATAGCCCGTCGGCGTCTGCATCCAGCTGTTCGCCGACAGGATCCAGAAGGCGGAGATGAAAGTGCCGAGCGCGACCATGCAGGTCGCGGCGAAATGCAGCCCCGGCCCGACCTTCTCGCGACCGAACAGCATCACGCCGAGGAAACCGGCTTCGAGGAAAAAGGCGGTGAGCACTTCATAGGCCATCAACGGCCCGAGCACTGGCCCGGTCTTGTCCGAAAATACCGCCCAGTTGGTGCCGAACTGATAGGACATCACGATGCCCGACACGACGCCCATCGCAAAGGCGACCGCGAAGATCTTCACCCAGAAATTGAAGAGGTCGAGATAGACAGCCTTGCCGGTCCGCAGCCACAGCCCTTCGAGCACCGCGAGATAGCTCGCCAAACCGATCGAAAAGCTCGGAAAAATAAAGTGGAAACTGACAGTGAAGCCGAACTGGATCCTGGCGAGGATAATCGGGTCGAACCCTTCGAACATGCCCATGCACCTTTCGGCCTGCCCTCTGCACCCCGCCGCAACGGCGGACAAGTGCAGCGCGTGCAAGCATGATAACGCCGCACGCAGCCAAATGGTATCAGCACCAAACGCCCGGTGCGAACCAATGTCCGCGCCGGGAGGCGGCCGAAATCAGGGGTTGGGCACTGCCCCCGGCGGCGGACCGTCGGCACCGGGCGCGCCGCCCTGCATCTGCTGCTGCATCTGCATTTGCTGCATGCGCTGGCGCAGCACCGTTTCGGGCAGGAAGTCGATCAGATCGACATCGAACACCAGGATTTGCTTGGCAAGTTCGGCCTGCTTGCCTTCGAGCGGGGGGGCGCCTGCGGGGCGCGGGCCGCCATAGCCCAGCGTCGGCTTGATCCAGAAGCGATAGCTCGCGCCCTTCTTCATCAGCCGCAGGGCTTCGCCGAAACCGGGGACGACATCCTTGGGCGACAAGGGTGTGGGCTGCTGCGACTTGTCGAAGGTTTCGCCGTTCAGCAGCTTGCCTTCGTAATTGATCAGCGCGACGTCGGCATTGGTCGGCGTCAGCGTGCCGCTGCCGGGCTTCAGCACCTTGTACTGCAGGCCCGACGCAGTTTCGACGACACCCGGCGCCTTGCGATTCTTGGCAAGGAACCCGGCAACGGGATCGCCCGGGGTCAGCGTCGCGAGACCAATACCGCCAAGGATCGCGGCGAGAATGCCGGCCCACAGCATATACAGGACATTGCGGCTGGTCGGCTTGATCGGCACGGTCGTGTTCGACATTGTCGGGCTATTCCGCAAATTGGCGCTGCTGGGCGCGTTCAGGTCTCGACGAGAAACCTCGCCGGTCAGGCCTTAGCGGGCGACGGCCGCCCGCGAAAGGCCCGGATACAAGCTTAGCGGACGCCGTCGCGCTCGGCGCGCTTGCGGTCCATCTTGCGGGCGCGGCGGACAGCGGCGGCACGCTCGCGCGCGCGCTTTTCCGACGGCTTTTCGTAATGACGGCGCAGCTTCATCTCGCGATAGACGCCTTCACGCTGCAGCTTCTTCTTCAGGGCACGCAGCGCCTGGTCGACGTTATTGTCGCGCACGATGATTTGCATAAACCGCACAGTCTCCGAATCAATAGAATTGGGTCGCCACGAACCTTCGCCCGTGCCGCAAGCCGTGCCCCATACGCAGCCACGTCCTAAAAGGCAAGCGCTGCTGCCTGCATTTGCGGGTACGCCGCGCCGCGGCTATGCGCAGGCGCCATGACCGACACGCCGCTGATGCTGCATAACAGCCTGACCCGCACGACCGAGCGCTTCGTGCCGATCGATCCGTCGCTGGTGCGCGTCTACACCTGCGGGCCGACGGTCTACAACTACCAGCATATCGGCAACATGCGCGCGTTCCTGTTCGCCGACACGCTGGGGCGCGTGCTGCGCTGGAAGGGATACCCGACCAAACACATCATCAACATCACCGATGTCGGCCATCTGACGAGCGACGCCGACGCCGGCGACGACAAGATGGAAAAGGCAGCCGCTGCGCAGGCAAAATCGATCTGGGAAATCGCCGCGCATTACACCGATGCGTTCAAACGGGATGTCGCGCGGCTCAATATCACCACGGTCAGCGAATGGACTGTCGCGACCGATCACATTGCGCAGATGATCGACTTCGCGAAGAAGATCGAGGCGAATTGCTACCAGATCGACGGCGGGCTGTATTTCGATACGTCGAAAGTGCCGAACTACGGCGCCCTCGCCCGCGCCGCGACCGAGGAGGGCGAAAGCCGCATCGATCCCGTCTCGGGTAAGCGCCACCCGCAGGACTTTGCTATCTGGCGCACCTCCGCTCCCGGCGAGCAGCGGCAAATGGAATGGGACTCGCCCTGGGGCAAAGGCGCGCCGGGCTGGCACCTCGAATGCTCGGTGATGAGCCTTGCCCATCTTGGCCACCCGTTCGACATCCACACCGGCGGGATCGATCACCGAGAGATCCACCACCCCAACGAGATCGCGCAGAATCAGGCATTTTGCGGCTGCGCCGACAGCGGCGCGCGCATCTGGATGCACAATAACTTCCTCGTCGATCGCGGCGGCAAGATGTCGAAGTCGGCGGGGGAATTCCTGCGTCTCCAGACCGTCGTCGACGCGGGCTTCCACCCGCTTGCCTATCGGCTGATGTGCCTGCAGGCGCATTACCGCAGCGAGCTGGAATTCAGCTGGGACAATCTGGCGGCGGCATCGGTGCGGCTGAAGCGGATCGTGATGGCGATCGAAGGCCTGCGCGTACGCGACGACGGCAGCGACAAGGGCGACCCCCAGCCCTATCGCGCGCGGCTCGACGAGGCGCTGAGCGACGATCTCAATACGCCCAAGGCGCTGCCGGTGCTCGACGAATTGCTTGCCGACAAGCGCCTGTCGCCCGCACGCCGGCTTAGCGCGCTGGCCGACTTCGACGCCGTGCTGGGGCTGCAACTGGTAACGCTGACCCGCGCCGAGTTGCGCGTGCAGCCGTCAGGCGCCGCAATCAGCGAAGCCGAGATTGAAAAGACGCTCGCCGCGCGCAAAGAAGCCCGCGCGGCCAAGGACTTCGCCCGCTCCGATGCGCTGCGCGACGAACTCGCCGCCGCGGGAGTCGAAGTAATGGACGGCGATCCGCTCGGATGGGACTGGAAAACGACTCTGGGCTAACGGAATCGCTTGCCCTCATGCAACGGCTGGGCATGATCGCGCCAACGCCAGCAAACGGGGGACAGCATGCGCGGCAGAGTCTTGGGCTACAATATGGCGACCGGCGAAGGCGATATCGCCGGCGACGACCAGCAACGCTATGGTTTCGGTCGTGCCGACTGGCGCGACGATCTTCGCCCCGCACCGGGGCAAGCGGTCGATTTCCAGATCGAAGGCGACCGCGCCACGTCCATCTATCGGGTAGCAGGGGGAACTGCCATGTCGGGTGACAAGAACAAGATCGTGGCCGCATTGCTCGCCTTTTTCCTGGGCGGGCTCGGCATCCACAAATTCTACCTCGGCAAGAACACCGCCGGCATCATCATGCTGTGCAGCACGCTGTTCGGCATCATCCTGCTGTTCATCCCGACGATCATCGTCAGCGTGATCGCGTTCATCGAGTTCATCATCTATCTGGTGACGCCTGACGACGAATTCGAGCGGCGCTATGTTCAGGGCGACCGTGCCTGGTTCTGATTGGAAGGAAGCATAAGATCGATGGACGACCATAAGGTAGCGGTGGCTAACGACGAGCTTGCCATCTGGCACCGCGATGGTGCAGTCGTCCTCGATCGCTTCTTCGATGCCGATACCATTGCCGCCGTGCGCGCCGATTGCGACGCGCTGTTCGCCGGACGCGGGCAGCGCGGCGACGGTTAGCGTCCGCGCTCGTGGTGTAATTTCTGGTGTAGATTGAGATGATCGCATGG
>NZ_LSIJ01000030.1 GCF_001556185.1 Sphingomonas sp. CCH10-B3
GGGCGGAACTGGTTAACTGTCGCAGCCGAACTTGGTCGAAGCAACAATTGTCAGCTCCGCTAATGTAAGGATAACGAAAATGGCGCGGCGACGGAAAGACAATGCGTCTCGGACAATACAGGGAATGAAGCTATGGTTGGGCAACCGCACGGGATTTACGACAGCTTCACCGAACAGGGGCTCTTTTGGTTTCCCGAAAAGCGCGAGGACAAGGTTCCTGGCACTCTTAGCTATGACCCTGAGAGCGGCGCAGTGCTAAAGCTACTCGGGATCTTCGGCGAATTCCATGAAGCGGTGAAACGAGCTTTCGGGGGCGTGCGCAACGACCAAGTCGTCATTCATGGTGTGACGACCAAAGGCAAACCCATCAGCCTTTTGCAAGCCTTCGATACTAGCAGACACCTCCATATGCCGGGTATCCCTCACGAAACCTGGTGGGCGAACTTGCTAGTGATCGGCGCGCACATCAATTCTGCTGACGATGAGGCCATCTTCGATAAGTCCTATTTCCGGTTTGACGAAATTGAAACGTGGCTTGAGCACAGCCCTTTCACTGATACGTTCGACATCGATACGAGGACGCTGTCCGTCCTTGCCGAGATTCCTCAGGAAACAGCCTTTGCATCGCACACCGATTTTGAGGTGAGTTCGATTGGGAACCTGTATCGCAACAACGATCAATCAACCCGGTTTTTAATCGACGCCCCCAGCCAAATGGCAATCACGCCACGGAAGCCCGAATCACTCAGTTGGCATCTCGATCGAGCCGTCCGTATCCAAGAGTTGGCCTCCCTGTGCACAGGTCATTTCCTTCCGCTCACCTCGCTGGAACTGCGTGGCCCCGATGTGGAACTGGATGGGGGCGGGACGCGGCCTACCGAAGCGCACTTCTACGCGCGCATGATTCACGGCGAAACGCGCAATGACGCCAAGCCTAAACGTCGCACACCGATCGTGACCGGTCTTGAGCTTGTTCGGTTCAATCCGCAGGCCGTGCAACTATGGTTCGACCAGTTTGCTGTGTTCGACCCAGCGTTGCGCCTATTTTTCACGATCACCGGAGAACGAATGATCTTCACGAACATCTGGCTCCTGCTCGCGATCCAGGCGCTTGAGGTGTTTCATCGACGCACCAGCGTCGAGACTGTCATTCCCGAGCACAAATTCGCGGAGTTCGCTGAGGCGATGGTGGCAGCAATCCCACGCGACACCGCGCCCGACATGCGCGAAAAGCTCGAATCTCTCTATCGCTTCGCCAATGAGCCAAGCCTTAAACAGCGCCTGAGGTCGATTGTAGCCTCGCTGACCGACGCCTTTGGCGAGGCGCCGGGAGGCTTCAACGGCAAGTTCTTGCGTAAGCTCGTCGATACGCGCAACTACTATACCCATTTCTCTGAGGAACTCACTCTGCGGACTCTGGATGGGGAGGAGATGTATTGGGCGACCCGGCGTGTCGTGCTCTTGTTGACCCTGCTTTTCCTCCAGCGCCTCGGGATCGCAGCCGACGATATCAAGCCTCTCCTCCAACGGCATCACGAGTTCGCGCAGCTTTGGGCGAAGGCAGACCGACCAGTTTGAGGGGCGCGTCGACGGGTTGATTTGCATTGCTTCTCCGGATTGGAGCCGAAGCGTCGGTTTTAGGGGGCGGCCAACATCCCCTAAGGCACACCCCTCACAACACCCCAACACCCCGCAGGGATGGCGTGATCTGCTCGAACACTGGGCAACGGTCGCCCCCGCATGCACCATCGCGCGCACCGCACCACTACGCACCGTCTACAGGATTGTTTTGGCTAAAACCTTCAGCTAGCTCTTGATTCTAGGGTCGCGGAAAAGCCCGGGGGCGGCATCGCGGATCAGGGTTCAGGGGGGTTAAGGCGATGAAGCGGACGGTCACTCTCACGATGGTCGCGGGCGCAATTGCGTTGATGCCGCAGGCGGGGGCCGCGCAAGACAAGGCGGCCGCGCCTGCGGCCGCTGCATCGGCCGTCCCAACCGCCCCGACCGCTATCGTCTTTTCCGAAAAAGGCGCCAACGGGATGAGCGACCTGCCGATGGGCGTGCATCGCATCCCCGACAGCAACGTCGTCGTGTCCGGCTATCAGGGCGGCGGCGGCTTGGGGATTTTGTTCGGTGTGGTCGGCATGCTGGTGCAGAGCTCGATCAGTACCGAAACCACCACCGGCAAGGTTCGCAATGTCGAGGATGACCTGCGCTTCGACGTCCGGGCGCAGGCGATCGAGGCGACTAACCGGATCATGGCGACCGACCAGTTCCGGACAGCCTATACGCTGACGCCGCAGCCGGGTGGCAGTACGATGACCGTGACCCCCTATGTCGTGCTGACCTTTGTCAAAAAGACCAATGATGTTCGCCCCTTCGTCGTGCTGAAGACAAAAATCGCGACCGGCACCGACTCGGGCAAGACGATCAAATATTTCTGCTGTGAGGGGAAGGCGCTGCCGCTGGCGAGCCTGACCGAAAACAATGGTGCCGGTCTGAAAGAACTGCTGACGAGCGAACTCGATACGGCGGTGAACGTGATGCTGCTGGATCGTTCGCAGCCCTTTCCCCGGAACAACGATGCCAAGGTCGACACCAACGGCTTGCTTCCGTTTGTCGGCAAACCGTTGAAGTGGCGGGGGTTCGATCTGGGGCGTTACAAGGATTACAGTCTGATCGAGTTTCGCGGCGGGCTCTTCGTTTTCTCGGGCGTGAATATCGTCGAGCCGGGCGGGCTGGAAATCACGCCGGTGGTCAAGAAGTAAGCGCCGATACCGCGAGGGGGTGATGCACGGTCGGCTGAGCGACCGACAGATCACCCGGTCATACCAGCTCGCAACGTCAGCTTCCCCTCACCGCCGAGCCCGCTCATCGTCGCGCTGGACGATCAGCTTGCGCACTCGGTCGATGCCGGTGTTGAAGTCCGCCGTGTCGCGCGGGCGGAGCGTTGCCGCGCGGCGATAGGCTTCGATCGCGGCTTCGTAATCGCCGCGCGCTTCGGCGCAGATGCCGACGTCATAGGCGACCGCGAATTGCGGCGCGGCCTGATCGATCGCGGCGAGTTCCGCACAGGCGCCGGGCAGGTCGCCCTGCGTGCGGCGGATCGCCGCCTTGAAGCGGTCGTGATAGTCCTTCGGCAGCCCGTCGCGGCTTTCATAAAAGCGCGGGGCATAGGTTTCGGTGCGGGGGGAGATTTCGCGCGCGATCTCCTCGGCGATCGAATCGGTCATGCCGCGCACCACGCCGTCGACCGGGCCCGGTGCGCTCTGATTGGGGCACCAGGTCACCGCGTTGCGGCGCGGCTTGCGCGTCGAATAGACGACGCGGCCGTCGTTCGCGCGGGCGATGCGCAGGTCGGCGGCGACGTCGATCGTACGCTGGCGGCAATATATCGTCCGCTTTTCCTTGCGCGCGCATTGCTCGCGGCCGAAATTGTCCTTGGTCTTTTCGACGCACTCCTCGCGCTCCTGCGTTACGCGCGATTCGTTGATTTCGGTGGAGACGAAGCCCGACAGGATGCCGTCGACATTCCCGCCGCCGGCGACCACGCTGTAATGGCCACGGTTGCCGATCGCGCGTTCGAGCGCATAGCCCAGCATCCGCCCGTCAGGCCCGTCGATGCGATCGACGCCCATCCGCTTCAGGAAGCTCGGCTCGCGGTAATCGGCGGGGAAGCGCCCGGTGATCTGCACGCTTTCGGCCAGCGCCGCGCCGCTCAGCGCCAGCGCCCCGACGGCCACCAGCTGCCACGACCTGAATCGCCCCATGACGTCCCCCTTTTGCCAATGTTGGCGAGAAGTTAGCGCGGTTGCGCGCTACAGCCAACTGCGTTCGCGGAACCATTTTGTGATGATGTACTTTACGCCGCGCACCACTGGCATGCCTTCGTGGAGCGTGAGCACATTCGGGCTGCCGTCTGCCGCCATGTTGTTCCACGCGAGCAGCAGCCCGCGCTTGGGCGCAACGCGGAAACCGGCCTGCGGGAACCAGGTCGCGCCGCCTTCCTCTACATCGTTCAGATAGACCATCGCGGTCCACGTCCGCTGGCCGCCCTGTTCGCGCACCTTTTGCCAATAGGATTGGGTTTCGAAGAAATAATCGTGGTGCGCGCGGAAATGCTGACCCGGGGCATAACGCTGGCCTTGAATCGTCTCACCATTTTCGGGCGGCTGGCCGAGCAGCGCGGCAATGCCTTCATCGACCGGGCGAATGTCATCGGCCCAGCGTTCGAGGTCGCAGCTTTCGCTGGTGCGGAAATTCTCCTCGGGGTGGTCGCTGAGCAGAGTAGAGGGCCGCCGCCCCGCGTCGATCCGCGCGATCAGCCGCTTGCAGGTGGCGGCGTCGAGAAAGTCGTCGATGCGGTACGCCTGCACGCCATCGACTGCGATCGGCACCGCGCGCGGATTGGCGGCAAGCGAGGCGGCGACCGATGCGCCGATCCCGGCGCGCAGCGGCGAGGCTGGGGACGATTTCCTGAAGCGACTGAACACGGGCGCGACTCTGCCGTCGCCCGATCAAAAAGCAAGGCCCGGCGGGGGTGTCGCCGGGCCTTGTCCGTTCACGTCACGGCATCAGTAGAAGATGCCGTACACCACATCGATCACTTCGCCCGTCTCGACGTCGACGAGCAGCGCGTCGTCATAATAGCGGACCCATTCATAGGGATAATAGGCTTCGGGCAGGCGATAAAAATAGGGATCGCTGATCCAGTAACGCTGGTCGAACAGGATGCTGTTCAGCGTGTAGCCGATCGCGAACCGCCGATAGCCAAAGCTCCAGCCATAGGGCGCGTAATAGCGCGGCAGGCGGAAGACATCGCGGTTGTAATTGCGATAGCTCTGCCAGTTCCAGCGGTTGTCGCGCCGCCAGTCGCGGTTCCACGCGCCGCGATAGCCGTTCGAATAGAACCCGTTGCCGCGATAGTTCGGCTGGTTGCGGTAGGCGCCACGGAAATCCTGCCGGAAGTTGCCCTGGAAGCCATAGCGCTGGTCGCCCCGGAAATCGCGGCGGAAGTCCTGCCGGTCATCGCGGCGATCGTTGCGGAAGTCCTGGCGATCGTCGCGGCGGTCGGCACGGAAATCCGGGCGCTGGTCGCGGCGGTCGTTGCGGAAGTCCTGCCGATCATCGCGACGATCAGCGCGGAAATCGGGACGCTGGTCGCGGAATTGCGGGGCAGGGGCGACGCCACCGAAATTGCCGCGATTCTGGCGCCAGTCGGGCCGGTTCGGGCGCGGCTGGTCCTGCACCTGCGGTTGTCCCTGAAAGGCGGGCGGCGTGACATTGCGCTGGGGCCGGTCGATCGTTACCTGCGGCACATCGGCGCGCGGCTGGTTGAAGCGGCGATCGGGCCGGTTGAATTGCGGCGGCTGTTGCGGGTTGAACGCACGATCGGGCCGCTGAAACTGCGGCTGCGCTTGCGGCTGGGCCTGAAACTGCGGCGGCCCCCGGAAATCGCGCGACTGGCGCGATTCGGACGGCTGAAAGCGCGGGCCGTTTTCGTTGCGCTGGAATTGCCCGCGCCCGCGCAGCTGCGGCTCCTCCTGAGCAAGCGCGGCACCCGGCAGCAATGCCACTGCGGCCAGCAGGCCGACCATAAACGACTTACGCATCATGTCCCTCCAAACAGGCGTCGTTCCGATGGGCCGGTGGCGACGATGACATGCTTTTGCGCCGCGCGCGATGAGCGGTTTCTGAATTGGCGTGACAGCCAATTGAAAGCTTATTTCTTATCCGGCGGCGTCAGCGCGGGGACGATCCGCGCGGCATCGGCGGGCTCGATGCCGGGGCGGGGCGGGCCGACAACTGTTTCGTCGCCGCGCTGGATGCGCGCGGCGAGCTGTACCGCTTCGATCACGCGCGGATAGACGCCGCAGCGACAGATATTGGTGATCGCCGCCTCAATGTCTTCTTCCGACGGGTTGCGGTTCTTCTTGATCAGCACGGCGGCGGCCATGATCATGCCGGGGATGCAGAAGCCGCATTGCGGCACGTTCTTGGCGATCCACGCCTGCTGCACCGGATGTTCGCGCTCGCGCGACAGCCCTTCGATCGTGGTGACGAACGCCCCTTCGAGGCTGCCGATCGCGACCTGGCATGACCGCACGGCATTGCCGTCGACATCGACCGTGCAGGTGCCGCAGTGCCCGGTGCCGCAGCCATATTTGGTGCCGGTCAGGTTGGAGGCATCGCGCAGCGCCCAGAGCAGCGGAGTCTTGGGGTCCATCCGATATTCGATCGGCTGATTGTTGACGGTGAATTTGGTCATGGCGCGAACGGGCGTTGCGGGCTGGCGGTATCTGAGACCATGCGTTCCCCGTCGATGACGATCGGGCTGGCGACGCCGGGGATGCCGTCGCGCGCGATCGCCATCCCGCGTGCGGTCACTTGCGGGTCGGCGAAGACCTCCGCGACGGTGTTGATCGGCCCGGCGGGGACGCCCGCGGCTTCGAGCGCTTCGTAGAGATCGGCCTTTCGCCAGGTAACGATCACGGCGGTGAGTGCGGCGATCAACGCCGCGCGATTGCGCACGCGCTCGGGGTTGGTCGCGAAGCGGGGGTCGTCGGCAAGCGGCAGCGCCAGCACTTCGCACAATTTGCGGAACTGGCCGTCGTTGCCGACCGCGACGATCAGCTCGCCATCGGCGCAGGCGAACGCCTGATAGGGTGCGAGGTTGGCGTGGCCATTGCCCATGCGGTGCGGCACGACTCCGCTCGCCATCCAGTTGAGCGCCTGGTTGGCGAGCACCGCGACCTGAGCGTCGAGCAGCGCCATGTCGATATGCGCGCCCCGGCCGGTTGCATCGCGCTGGCGCAAAGCGGCGAGGATCGCGACGGCCGAATAGACCCCGGTGAAGATGTCGGCATAGGCAATGCCAGACTTCTGCGGCGCGCCATCGGGCTCGCCGGTCATCGACATGATGCCGCCCATGCCCTGAATGATGAAGTCATAGCCCGCGCGGTGCGCATAGGGCCCGGTCTGGCCAAAACCGGTGATCGAGCAGGTGATCAGGCGAGGGTAGGCGGCGCTGAGGCTTGCATGGTCGAGGCCGTATTTGGCGAGCCCGCCGACCTTGTAATTCTCGATCACGACATCCGCATCGGCGATCAGGTCGCGCACCTGCGCCTGACCCTCGGGCGTGGCGATGTCGATTGCGACCGAGCGCTTGCCGCGATTGGTCGAGTGGTAATAGGCAGCGTCGAGATTGGTGCCGTCGGGCGCGATCATGAACGGCGGCCCCCAGTGGCGGGTGTCGTCGCCCGCACCGGGGCGCTCGACCTTGACCACCTCGGCGCCGAGATCGGCGAGCAATTGCCCGCACCACGGCCCCGCGAGAATACGCGCGAGTTCGACCACCCTGATCCCGGCGAGCGGGCGAGGACTCATGCAAGCGGCTCGCGGATGGCGTAGACCACGTGCGGCGTCGGCACGCCCGCCATGTCGAAGTCGATCGTGCGATCGGGGAGCAGCACGCCGCCGATCTTCTCCATCGCGCGGCGCGAGCGGATGTTGCCCTTGCCGACGTAAAACACCGCCGCATCGAACCAGCGCAGCGCGTGGCCGACCATCAGCGTCTTGATCTCGCGGTTGGTGATCCCGCCCCAGTAAGCACGCGCCAGGAAGGTCCAGCCAATCTCGACTTCGCCCGGCTCGACCCGGCTGCGGTCGTACCGGCTGGAGCCGATGACGGCACCGGTCGCATTGTCGCGGATCACGAGGCACCCGCCCGACGCCATCGCATCGGCGAAGAAGCGGCGGAACACCGCTTCCTGCCAGCGATCATGCGCGGGATGCACTTCCCAGATCAGCGGATCGGCGGCGACCGCGAACAGCGCATCCCAATCCGCCGCGCGCAGCGGCGACAGCGTGACGGTGGCGCCGGTCAGCGTCGGCTGCGCGTCAAATTCGGCCGTCTCAACCATCAGAAGGCAGCAATCCCCGTGATCGCGCGGCCGAGGATCAGCGCATGCACGTCGTGCGCGCCTTCATAGGTGTTGACCGTTTCGAGGTTCATCAGGTGGCGCATCACTTGATATTCGGCCGAAATGCCGTTGCCGCCATGCATGTCACGGGCGGCGCGGGCAATGTCGAGCGCCTTGCCGACATTGTTGCGCTTGACGATCGAGATCATCTCGGGCGCGAACTTATGCGCGTCCATCAGTCGCCCGACGCGCAAGCTCGCCTGCAAGCCCAGCGCGATCTCGCTGGCCATGTCGGCGAGCTTCTTCTGATAGAGTTGCGTGCCCGCCAGCGGCCGCCCGAACTGCTTGCGGTCGAGGCCATACTGGCGCGCGGCGTGGTAGCAGAACTCCGCCGCGCCCATCGCGCCCCAGCTGATCCCGTAACGCGCGCGGTTGAGGCAGCCGAACGGCCCCTTCAGCCCCTGCACATTGGGCAGCAGCGCGTCCTCGCCGACTTCGACGCCGTCCATCTGGATCATGCCGGTGATCGACGCGCGCAAGGAGAGCTTGCCCTCGATCTTGGGCGTGGCGAGGCCCTTCATGCCCTTTTCGAGGATGAAGCCGCGAATGCCACCGCCGTGCGCGTCGCTCTTCGCCCAGACGACGAATACGTCGGCGATCGGCGAATTGGAAATCCAGGTCTTGGCGCCCGAGATGCGATAGCCGCCGTCGATCTTCTCCGCCTTGGTCAGCATGCCGCCGGGGTCGGAGCCGGCATCGGGCTCGGTCAGACCGAAGCAGCCGATCCACTCGCCGGTCGCGAGCTTGGGCAGATATTTGTGGCGCTGTTCTTCCGATCCATATTCGTAGATCGGGAACATCACGAGGCTCGACTGGACGCTCATCATCGATCGATAGCCCGAGTCGATCCGCTCGACTTCGCGCGCGACGAGGCCGTAGCTGACATAGGACGCACCGACGCCGCCATATTCGGCCGGGATCGTCGGCCCGAGCAGCCCGAGCGCGCCCATTTCGCGGAAGATTTCGGGATCGGTGGTTTCGTGCTGGAACGCATCGATGATGCGCGGCGCCAGCTTGTCCTGCGCATAGGCAGCCGCCGTATCGCGGACGGCGCGTTCCTCGTCATCGAGCTGATCGTCGATGAAGAAGGGATCGGCCCAATCGAACCTGCTCATGCCGGACATTTTTCGTGCTCCTCTGCGTGCTGCTTTCCGATTCCGCGCAACCGCGTGATTTGTCCAGCCCTGTCCTTTGGGCCGCGTCCCTTTGACGGCTGATCGTCATTCCCGCGAAGGCGGGAATCCATTCTGGCCGAGGTCCGAGAGACTCTCGAAGTTCGGCGGCTATGGATCCCCGCCTTCGCGGGGATGACGAATGCATATGGCTGCATCTTGGCGCGACAGGTTCTAAAGGACGGTCATGACTCAGCCCATCCGCCCCTGCCGCTCCGCGCTCTACCTCCCCGCGTCCAACCCGCGCGCGATCGAAAAGGCGCGGGGGTTGCCGTGCGATGCGGTGATCCTCGATCTCGAAGACGCGGTCGCTCCCGAAGCCAAGGTCGAGGCACGCGCGGCGGCAGTGCTCGCCTTCGATACCGGCGGCTTCGGCGAGCGGCTGACCGTGCTGCGGGTGAACGCGCTCGATACGGCATGGGGCGAGGCCGATCTGGTCGCCGCGGCGAGCTTGGGGATCGACGCGGTGCTCGCCCCCAAGATCGAGACCGCCGCTGATGTCGCGCGCTACCGCGAGCGGCTGGGCGGGCAGAAGCTATGGGTGATGATCGAGACCGCGCGCGCAGTCGCGAACCTCCAGCCGATTGCCGATGCGGTCGGCGCGGGCGGCGCGCTCGTGATCGGCACCAACGACCTTGCGCTCGAGATGCGCTGCGCCGGGCGCGCGCCGCTGCTCCCGATCCTCACCCTCGCGGTCGCGGCGGCGCGGGCGAGCGGGCTGGCGGTGCTCGACGGCGTGCGCAACGATTTCAGCGATGTCGAAGCCTTTCTTGCCGAGGCAGAGCAGGGCCGCGATATGGGCTTCGACGGGAAGACGCTGATCCACCCTGCGCAGATCATGGCGTGCAACGGCGTCTTCACGCCGAGCGCCGACCAGGTCGCGCGCGCCCGCGCGATCGTTGCCGCGTTCGACCTGCCGGAGCATGCAGGCGAAGGCGCGATCCGGCTCGACGGGAGGATGGTCGAGCGTTTGCACCTGAACGAAGCGCAGCGCACGCTCGCGCTTTTCGCGGCGGCCAATTCGGCCTATGCTGGCGCAAAACAGGATTAGGAGACGTCTACGATGGCCACTGCGCTCAAGCCCGCCGAAACGCTCCGCGACCGCTGCTCGCCCGAGGAATGGCAGGCGCGCGTCGACCTCGCCGCCGCTTACCGGCTGGTCGCGATGTACGGCTGGGACGACCTGATCTTCACCCATCTGTCAGCGCGGGTGCCGGGCCCCGAGCATCATTTCCTGATCAATCCCTACACGCATATGTTCGAGGAAATGACCGCGTCGGCGCTGGTCAAGATCGACGTCGACGGCAACAAGGTCGACGACACGCCCGCCCCGGTAAACCGCGCGGGCTTCGTGATCCATTCGGCGATCCATATGGCGCGCGAGGATGCCGCATCGGTGATGCACCTGCACACGCCCTATGGTCAGGCCGTGTCGGCAATGGCCGAAGGGCTGCTGCCGCACACCCAGACATCGATGATCGCCGGGCATGACGTGGCGTATCACGAATATGAGGGCATCGCGACCGAACTCGAGGAACGCGAGCGGCTGGTCGAGGACCTCGGCAGCAAGAACACGATGATCCTGCGCAACCACGGCACCTTGGCGGTGGGCGCGACGGTCGCGCAGGCATTCCTGCGGCTCTATTTCTTGGAGCGCGCGTGCGAAGCGCAGGTGCATATGCTGAGCGCGGGGCGGTCGGGGTTGCACAACCCGCCGCAGGGCGTCGAAGGCAAGGTCGAGGAACAATCGAGCGGCGCCGGGATGGCAATGCTCGCGCAGGGGCTGGCCTGGCCGGCGCTGCTGCGGAAGTTGGACCGGCATAATCCGGGTTATGCGGAGTAGGGGATAGCTTTCCCCACACCCGCAACCGTCACCCCGGCCTTGTGCCGGGGCCCACGGTGCCGCAAGCGATGTAGCTTGAGCGGAAAGTGCATCGCCTGATGCCCGGTGGGCCCCGGCACGAGGCCGGGGTGACGACAATGGGGCACGTCGGCTTTCGCCCCAGTTGCTGTCGTTCATTGAGTACGGAACGACCCTCAAAGTCCACCGTCGCCCCGTGCTTGACACGGGGCTGGGCTTTTCTCGTCGATGCCACCGGCGAACCATTGATCCCAGAGGTCGAGCCACGCCGGATTATCCGCCTCGATCAGTGCGAACTTCCATTCGCGCCGCCATTTCTTCAGCAGTTTCTCGCGAGCGATCGCAGCCTCGATCTCGGCGTGGAACTCGACATAGACGACCCGCGTCTTGCCGAAGTCGCGCACATGAGTCGACCCGGCTCCTTCGCGATGCTGATAGACGCGCCTGATGACGTCGGCTGACACGCCGACATACATTCCCCCGCGATACCGGTTCGCGGTAATGTAGACCCACCCGCCTTTCGCCATGTCGTTTTGTCGCAAGCGGTAGCCCGGAAGAAAAGCCTAGCCCCGTGTCAAGCACGGGGCGACGAGCCAAAAGGGACGGGATGGGTCAGGCACAACGACGGCTAAAAGCAGCGCGACCGCCAACCACCGGTCGCAGCCCACCCATCCCTCAAGGCACCAAAACCACCCGCCCCACGGCCTGCCGACTCTCGATGTACGCATGCGCTTCGGCTGCCTCGGACAGTGCAAACCGGCGGTCGATCACCACTTCCAGCTTTCCAGCGGCGACATCCTCGATCAGCCCCTGGATCATGTCGTGCACCCGGTCGGTCATGATCTCCGCGCCCAGGAACACCCCGCCCAAAGTCCGGTTGCCGCCCATCAGCGAGGCGACGTCGACCTTCATTGCCTCGCGCCCGGCCGCGCCGACCATCGACAGCCGCCCCCGATAGGCGAGCGCGTCGATCGAGCCTTGGAGCGTCGTGCCGCCGACCGGATCCACCACGACATCGGCGCCCTTGCCGCGGGTGAGCCGCCGGACTTCGGCCGCGACCTCGTCGCGCTTGTAGTTGATGCCGTGGTCGAGGCCGTAAGCTTTCAGCCGATCGAGCCGTTCGTCGCTTGAGGCAGTCGCAATCACCGTCGCACCCGCTTGCTTGGCGAGCTGGATCGCGGCGATGCCGACGCCGCTCGCGCCGGCCTGAATCAGCGCGACTTCGCCCGCTTTCAGCCCGCCGCGCCCGAACAGGCATTCATGCGCCGTCCCGAAGGCGACCGGCACGACGGCTGCCTTGGCGAGATCGAGGCCGGCGGGGATCGGCCAGCAATTGCGTGCCGGCACCGGACGCAGTTCGGCATGGGAGCCGAAGGCGTCGACCGTCGCGACCCGGTCGCCGATCTTCAGATGCGATACTTCGGCGCCGACCTCGACGATCTCGCCCGCTGCCTGATAGCCGACGATGTGCGGCGTGGTGACGAGCGGCCCGCGCCAGCGATTGAGCGTGTCGCCGCCCTCGATGCTGACCGCCTCGACGCGGATGACGACGCCCTTGGGGTGGCAGAGGGGATCGGGCACGTCCTCATACACCAGCACGCTGGGATCGCCGTTGGTATAATAGACCGCTGCTTTCATATGTCCGCTCCTGTCTTTGGTTTGCGCGTATCTGCGCCTGTCGCATCGCCGATGGCAAGCGGTGCGGTGGCAGCGCCGAACGGTGCTGTGCGCACGACGAACGGCGCCGAGCGCATCAATCGACATGCTAAATGCAAATGACACATCATTATTGCGATAGTTAACGTCCAGTAAACGATCAATAGAGCTCGACAGTAATCCAACACAGGATCATCATCCAACTCACAAGCCGAGTCGTAGTGAAGATAGCTCCTCGGCAACATTATTGTAGTCGAGCAAAATCGATCTCGAATCGACAGGATGGGGATTTGCCATGGCGGGGATATTGAAGAAGGCCATGTGGATTCATGGCCACAGCATGGATATCGAAAACCCCGGCGCGATCGCCAGCACCTGGCGCGCGGGGTTCTTCATCCGCGTGGTCGGCAAGCCGAACACGACCAACTGGTTCCACTTCCACGTGCCCACGCCCGTGATCGTCAAGGACAAGCGGCTGATGGTCGACTCGGCGATGCTGCGGTACCGTAGCGGGTCGAGCAACGCTGCCGTCACCAACGTCCATGTCTTCGACGGCGAGAACCGCATTGCCGCGCACGACGGCCTCGCGCTCAGCCCGCTCACCAATTTCGCATTCCAGCGCTTCGACGTGCCCGGCAAGCCCGATGTGCTGTGGGGCACCGGCGTCACCGTCGGCGTGCGCTTCGGCGGCGGGACGGATGCGCAGCGCACGATCGAGTTTGCCTCGGTCGGGATCGACTTCAATCTCTACCAGACGATCCGGCTGCACCTGAAGATCCTGGCGACGCCGACGATTCCGATCGACACGATGCTGGCGTCGATGCGCTCGGTCTATGAGCCCGCAGGGTTCCGGGTGGTGCGCGCGAGCACCGAGAACCTCAACCTGCCGCTGCTCAACATCTGCGACGTCGGATCGTGCACGCGCGGCAATACGACGGCCGAGCAGAACACGCTGTTCGGCAACCGCAACAATGTCGGCGCGAACGATGTCGTCGTTTACTTCGTCCAGGGCACCAATCCGGTGCTCAACGGTTGCGCCGCGCACCCCAATGGGCGGCCCGGCGCCGTCGTCGCGAGCATCGCCTCACGCTGGACGATGGGGCATGAGGTTGGCCATGTGCTCGGCCTGTCGCACGTCAATAACAACGACCGGCTGATGACGGGCAACGGCACCAGCAACATCACCAATCCGCCGCCCGATCTCGCCGCGAGCGAGATCACGACGATGAACAACAGCCCGCTCACCGTAAATCCATAAGGGGCCGCCGCCATGCCGATGACCGATGAGGAACTGAAATTCGCGCTGGGCAATGAAGAGCCGCAGTACGGCGTGATCGTCGTCCAGCTGACGGCCGCCGACATTCCCCGGCTGCAGGCGCTGGCCGACGGGGGCGACGTGGCGCTTGCGAGCAAAGCGATCTACGTCGCCAGCCTGCTCAAGGAAGACGCCGCGCATCAGATCGTCGCGCGCGCGGCCAAGAGCGGCAACGAGCTGCTCCGTGTCGCGTCGGCGACCGCGCTCCAGAACCTGCCGACGCTGGCGCGCGCGCAAGTTGCCGACACGCTGATCCAGGACCAGAATCCGAGCATATCGAAAATGGTGATCCGCGCGATCGATGCGCCGACGCCGCAATTGCAGCAGCGGCTGCGCGACCTCGAGACCCGTAGCGCCATTCCCGAGCTCAAGGCGCTCGCGCGGCAGAAGCTCGACAACATCAACTGATCGCAATTTGGAGGGAGGCAGATCATGCTCGAACAAGCAATGTGGGCGCATGGCCACAGCATGGCCGTCGAGGTTCCCGCGAACCTCGTGTCGGAATGGCGCGCCGGATTTTTCATCCGCGTGGTGGGCCGGAAGAACAGCACCAACTGGTTTCACTTCGCGATCCCGACATCGGTGATCGTCAACGACAACCGGCTGCGGATCGATTCGGCGATGCTGCGCTTCCGCTCGGGCTCGACGCTGGCGGACGTGACCAACGTCCATGTCTTCGACGGCGAGAACCGGGTGTTTGCCGCCGACAATCTCAATCTGTCGCCCAATGCGCTGGGGTTTCAGCGCTTCACCTTGCCCAACAAGCCCGAAGTATTCTGGGGCGTGGGGGTGACGGTCGGGGTGCGCTTCACCGGCGCGACCGATGCTGCGAACACGATGGAATTCGCCGCCGCCGGGGTCGATTTCCTGCCCTGATCAGGCGCCGAGCTGGCTCGCCAGATCGGTGATGCTGGTGGCCGACCATTCCCAGTCCTGCGCGAAATGCGCGTCCGGGGCAGGGGCGCCGCCATATTCCATCGGGCGGGCGATGAAGGCGGTCTTTAGCCCCACCGCGCGGGCGGCGGCGAGGTCGCTGTGGTGCGCGGCGACGAGGCAGAGTTCGCCGGCTGCGATGCCGAGAATGTTTGCCGTGCCGAGGTACGCGCCCGGCAGCGGCTTGTAGAGGCCGGTCGACTCCGCGCCGAGGATCGTGTCCCACGGAAGGCCCGCACGCCGGGCCATTGCCAGCGTCAGCGCGATATTGCCGTTGGAGAGCGTGACGATCGGCGAGCGCGCCTTGATCCGCGTCAGCCCCGCCACCGCATCGGGCCACGGATCGAGCCGCCGCCACGCCATCGCCAGATCGGCGCGAGTCGCCTCATCCACGTCTACTCCAAGTGCCGCGAGCAGATCGTCGAGCGTCTCGCGGTTGAGGATATCGAGCCGCGTATAGGGCCGCGCGCCGCTGCGGCAGGCCTCCATCGCGGGCTGGTAGCGCGCGCGCCACTGGTCGGCGAAGCTGTGTGGATCGATGCCGGTATCCACTAGCAGGGGAGCGGCCTCGCGCGCGATGCTGGTGCGCCAGTCGACGACGGTGCCGAATACGTCGAACGCGAAAACCTTGACCTCGGACATGATCGGCTCTCCAACTGTGGTGCATAGGGCACGTCGCTGCTTCCAAGGGCGCGGTCAACGGGGGATGATGATGGCGACGACACCGCGCGGCGGGCTGTGGATGGTGGTGCTGGGACTGATCCTGGCGATCGGCGGCGCCTTCTGGGCATCTTCGGTGCAGACCAGCGGCGGCGTGTCGGTCCGCGATATCCGCTTCGCGGCCACCGGCGGCAAGACGATGAGCGCATTGCTCTATGTGCCGCCGGGCGCGAGCGCACAGGCCAAGGCGCCGGGCATCCTCGCGGTCCACGGCTACATCAATTCACGCGAGACGCAGGATGCCTTTGCGATCGAATTCGCGCGGCGCGGTTATGTCGTGCTGGCGATGGACCAGCGCGGCCATGGCTATAGCGACGGCCCGGCCTATGCCGATGGTTTCGGCGGGCCGGCGGGGCTTGCCTATCTGCGCTCGCTGCCGATGGTCGATACCGCCAATATCGGGCTGGAGGGGCACAGCATGGGCGGCTGGACGGTACTCGCCGCCGCTGCCGCGATGCCCGATGCTTACAAGGCGATCCTGCTCGAAGGGTCGTCGACCGGTGCGCCCTTTGCGAAGGAAGGCAGCCCGAACTGGCCGCGCAACCTCGGCCTCGTCTTCAGCCAGTATGACGAATTCTCTAAGCTGATGTGGGGCGTCGACAAGGCCCGCGACATCGGCACGTCGGCCAAGCTGAAGGCCGTGTTCGGCACGACCGAGACGATCGTGCCGCGCAAGCTCTATGGCTCGATCGCCGATGGCACCGCGCGGGTGCTGGCGACGCCGGCGGTGACGCATCCCGGCGACCATATCTCGCCCGAGGCGGTGGCGCGCGCGATCGACTGGTTCTCGGTGACGCTGAAAGGCGCCAAGCCGATCCCGTCCGACGATCAGATCTGGTTCGGCAAAGAGCTGGGCACTGGTTTGGGTTTGGTCGGGTTCGTGCTGGTAGTGCTCGGCACGTTTGACCTGTTGCTCGGCGTCCCGGCGTTCGCACGTCTGCGCGCCGAGCCGGTGGCGGGCAGCGCGCGGCGAGACGGCAAGTGGCGCACCGCCTTCCTGCAGACCGCTTTCCTGCCGATGCTGACGTTCTTCCCTTGCTTCATCGCGGTGTTCCTGCTGGTGCAGCCCAACCCGGTGCTGCCGCAGACGGTGAGCACGCAAGTGGCGCTGTGGCTTCTGGTGGGGGCGGCGGTCAGTTACTGGATCGGGCGCGGGGCGCGCGTTGGGCCGCAGTCGGACTGGGGCCGCTCGATCGCGATTGCAGCGCTTAGCACGGCGGCGGGCTATGCGCTGCTGCTGGTCGTCGACCGGCTGTTCGTCACCGATTTCCGGCTGTGGGTGGTCGCCATCAAGCTGCCGAGCGTGCAGCAATTGCTGATCGCGGCCATTTACGTCGTGCCGATCACTTTCGGCTTCGTCGCGGCGATGCGGACTCTGACTGGACGGCTGACGGTGAAGGGCGACGGCTGGCTCGCGCAATATGGCTGGGCGAAGGCAGCGATGGTGCTCGGCATCGTGCTGCTGCTCGCGGTCGATTACGGCGTGCTCTTCGCGACCGGGCAATTGCCGACCGCGTTCGACCCGCTGACGACGGTGATCGCGATCCAGTTCGTCGTGCTGCTGCCGGTGATCGCCGCGATCGGCATCTTCACTTGGCGGCGCACCGGCAGCCACCGGCCGGGCGCGGTGCTGATCGGGTTGCTGGTGACGCTCTACACCGTGGCGGGGACGGCGACGCAGGGCTGGTAAAGGGCGCTGCCATTTGCCAAGGCGCGCGCATGAGCTTTGCCCTGCCCGGAGTCGATCTCGACGCGTTCGTCGCAGCCACTTTGGCCGAGGATCTGGGGCAGGTGGGCGACATCACCTCGGCTGCCGTCATCCCGGCCGACGCGCGCTTCACCGGCGTGATGGACAGCCGCGATCCGATTGTGGTGGCGGGGCTGGGGATTGCTGAGGCCTTCTTCCGCGCGCTCGACCCCGAGGTGCGGATTGAGGCGCTGGTCGCTGATGGTGACAAGGTCGCGGCGGGCACTGATCTGCTGCGACTGGAGGGGAAAGCGCGCGCGCTGCTGACGGCGGAACGCTCGGCGCTCAACACGGTGCAGCATCTGTCGGGCATCGCAACAATGACGCGCGGCTATGTCGAGGCGATTGCGGGGACCGGCGCCACCTTGCTCGACACGCGCAAGACGATCCCCGGGCTGCGCGTGCTGGAGAAATATGCGACCCGCATGGGCGGCGCGACCAATCACCGCATGGGGCTGTGGGATGCGGCGATGATCAAGGACAATCACGTCGCGGTGGCGGGCTCGGTCGGCGAAGCGGTGCGGCGCGCGGTCGCGGCGGGGATCGAACGCATCATCGTTGAGGTCGACCGGATCGACCAGATCGCCCCTGCGCTCGACGCTGGCGCCACCCATCTGCTGCTCGACAATATGCCGCCGCCGGTGCTGCGTGAGGCGGTCGCGCTGGTCGCCGGGCGCGTGCCGACCGAGGCCTCGGGGGGCGTGCGGCTCGACACGATCCGCGCGATTGCGGAGACGGGCGTCACCTTCATCAGCGTCGGGCGGCTAACGCAAAGCGCGCCCGCCGCCGACATCGGTCTCGATTTTTCAGCCGCTTGAGCCGCGCGAGCCGGGCGCTATGATGCGGCAACACTAAGGGGAACTACCATGGACCGGCCCGCATCGATCGTTCGCTTCGAACAATTTTATCTCGGCCATATCGTGGTCGGGCTGGTGGGGTCGTCGATCGCCCTGTTCGGCAGCGACAATCCGGCGCTGGCGCAGGCCAATGAGACCGTCGGCCCGTGGCTGTTGCCCGCGACGCTCGGGCTGGGGGTGCTGACCCAAGCGCTGCTCTGGTATTTCATCAGCCGCAAGGGGGCAGTGGTCGCGAAATGGATTCTCGTGGCGCTGACCGCGCTTAACTTGCTTGGCGCCATGTTTCTGCTGTTCGGGCTGGTGACCGGCTTTGGCGCCGAATCGCGCAGCCTCGTCGGCACGCTTTGCAGCCTAGGCGCCTCGGCATTGCTGATCGCGGCGGTCGCCATGATGTTCCGGCCCGACACCCCCGCCTGGTTCGGTGAAGCGGCGCCCGCAGCGTGATCCGCCTCGCGCTTACACTCGCCGCGCTTGCGCTGCCGTCCTTGGCGCAGGCGCAGGCCTATAGCTGCGCCGTCCCGGCCAAGCTGCCGCGCCCGCGTCCCGATTTGCCGACGCCAGCACAGCCCAAGCGCGTGGTGCCGATCGGCGGCTATACGCTCGCGATCTCTTGGGCCGCGCAATATTGCCATAACAACGGCAGCGACGCGTCGGCCAAGTTCGAATGCGGCAGCGGCAATCGCTTCGGCTTCACGCTGCACGGGCTGTGGCCCGATGGTGAGGGCCCCGAATGGCCGCAATATTGCCGCGCGACGGGCATCGTTCCCGCGCCGGTGATCCGTGGTCAGCTCTGCGCCACCCCTTCGGCGCAGCTCATCCAGCATGAATGGGCCAAGCACGGGACCTGCATGAGCCGGACCCCCGCCGACTATTTCGCCAGGTCGTCGCGCCTTTATACGGCGCTCCGCTATCCCGACATGGTGGCGCTGTCGCGGCGCGATGGCCTGACCGCTGGCGATGTCGCCAAGGCGGTGGCAGGCGCCAACCGCGGCATGGCCGCCGACATGATGCGGATCACCGCCAATAAATCGGGCTGGCTTGAAGAGGTCTGGCTCTGTCTCGACAAACAGTTCCGCTACGCGACCTGCCCGGCGCACCAGGGCGGGCTGGCGGCGGACGCGCCGATCAAGATCTGGCGGGGGGCTTCACGTCGATAGTCACGCTCGCCGGATGATGCTTGTCGAGGTGGCGTTTGATGATCTTCAGGTTGCGCGTGTTCGACCGGAAGAAGAAATCGGGGATCGCGCCGACGAACGGGATCAGCCCCAGCCCGAAGTCGATGCCCACATTCGCCGCCATCCGTGTCATCTGCCAGCGCGACATGCCGAGATTGCGCGCTTCCCAAATCATATAGGCGCCCATCGCGGCGGCGACTGCGTCGCCCGCTACCGGCACCAGATCGAGAATTACGTCGAGCCCGATCCGGCGATTGAGCCCGGGGATTTTGACCAGCCCTTCCATCAGATGTTCGAGCGCCTCAACGCGCTGCCGCACCGACGTGGGGTCGTCCTTCAGTGCCAGCGCCTCGGCGAACCGGGCGACGGTTTCGGGATCGATGCGGGACGTGCGACCGGTCATCATTGCCTCTCGTTACGCAGCGCATTCAACGAATGCCACGCGCGGCTGTTCCCCTGCCATTTCGCCAGCCGCAGCGCGACCAGGCTCCAGCGCAGCGGCCGCGCGATCGGGATATAGGCACCGTCCTCGGTCAGTGCCACATCGGCCTCCGCCAGCCGTGCCGACCGGCTCGCCATATCGGGTGCATCGCGCGCTGCGTCGATCTTGGCGGCGACATCGGGACTGCACGGCTGGCATGCGGTGCCGAGGTACCATCGCGCGCTGTCATAGGGGGCAACCGCATCGATCAGCCGAAGGTCGGCATTGGCGTTGATGGGCACGCGCTGGGGCTCGATCCCGATCGAGCGCAGCGACGCGCCGACGAAGCCGAACAGGATCGTCGCACCCGGTCCCTTGGGCAGGGCGATCCGCAGCACCGGTGGGCCGTCATGCTCGGCGTGCCAGCGCGCGACGCGGGCGCGGGCCCCTTCGCGTCGCGCCGCCGGGTCGAGCTTCACCCAGCTCGGCACGGTTGGCGAACTTCCCGAATCAAGCTTTTCGGGCAGCAGCCGCTCATCGGCGGTCCAGCCCGGCGCATAGGCGGCAACCAGTGCGGCGCGGTCGATCGCCTGCGCGACCGCGAGCCGGTTCTGGACATCTCCGAGGAAACCGTCGCGATTGACGACGGCAAGGCCGAACAACCCCGCTGCAGGGTCGATGCGCAGATTGGCGGGCGCAACCGACACGCTTGCCAGCAGCGGCCAGTCAAGAAAGCTGCCGCCCGTCACCATGTCCGATTCGCGCGCGATGAAGCGCAGAATCGCGCGCGAGGCGCGCTCGCCATAAAGCTGGACCGACTGCTCCGGGCCGGGCTCTTCAATGTCCTGCGCCGCCGCGCGTACCGGATCAAACGCCGGGCGCAGCATCACCCAATTGCGACCGCGCGCGCGGACACGAAACGGGCCGCTGCCCGCGGGGGGATGAAGCTTGAACATCGCCAGTTCGGGCTGCGCAAACAGCTTCAGCAAATCGGGGCGCGGTCGCGACAGGCGGATTTCGATGACTTCGGGCGTCATTTCGACAACTTCGTCGATCGCGGTCAGGAACGGCCGCAGCGGGTTGCGCGACTCGCGCCCGATCGTCCGCTTCAGGATCGCGACGACATCGGCGGCCTGCACGCGCTTGCCATCGCTCCATTCGGCGTCGCGCAGCCGGAAGACATAGCTGAGGCCATTGTCGAGCACCGTCCAGCGCTCGGCGAGCCCTGGTGCGATCTGGCCGCTGGCATCGAAGCGGACGAGGCCTTGCGCGATCGAATCGGTCATCAGTCGTGATGGCAGGTCCGCCGTACCGCGCGCCGGATCAATCAGCACAGGCGGCTTGCCGATCGCGCTGACGATCACCGGACCGCGATCGGCGCGGCGGTCGCACCCCGCCACCGCAAGCAGGATAGCGGCGAGGGAGAGGGCAGGGCGGAATCGGCGCATCGCGGTTCTAATGCCACGCGGGCGCGCCCGGGGCTATGGTGCGGACGGCGGGACTTGAACCCGCATTTCCATAGGAAGACAGATTTTAAGTCTGCTGCGTCTACCGATTTCGCCACGTCCGCGGCGCGGCAACGCAAGCCCAGCCGCGCGGCGGCGTCAAGCGGTGACGCGCACGCCGACTACATGTTGAGCCGCTGGCGCATTTCCTTGCCGGGCTTGAAATAGGGCACGCGCTTCGCGCTGACATCGACAAGGTCGCCGGTGCGCGGGTTGCGGCCGGTGCGCGCGCTGCGCGCCCGCGTGCTGAAGGCGCCGAAGCCGCGCAGTTCGACGCGACCATCGGCAGCGAGCTGCGCCGAAATTTCATCGAAGAAAGTGGCGACGATGGCCTCGATATCGCGTGGGGTGAGGTCGCGATTTTCCGCGACCAAACGTTGAACCAACTCCGACCGAATCATGTGCGCCTCCCCGCAATCCCTACGAGTGACGGCTATCATTCGAGTTAGACTCGCCCCCTGATAACGCTGTCACTCACCTCACACAGGTTTAAGCCCTACATATGGCACTGTAAAAGCCATAAATGGGGCGACAGCGTACCATCGCCCCATTTTGGGTATCATCAGCCCTTGTCGGCGTTCCGCGCCTTGAGCGCCTCGCCGAGAATATCGCCGAGCGACGCGCCCGAATCGGACGAGCCATATTGCGCGACGGCTTCCTTCTCTTCGGAAATCTGCATCGCCTTGATCGAGAAGGTCGGCTTCTTCGACCGGTCGAAGCCGGTCACCATCGCGTCGAACTTCTGGCCGACCTGGAAGCGCTCCGGACGCTGTTCGTCACGGTCGCGGCCCAGATCGGTGCGCTTGATGAAGCCAGTTGCGCCAGCATCGCCGACCTGCACTTCGAGGCCCGCATCGCGGACTTCGAGCACGGTGACGGTGACGATCGCATTCTTGGCGAGGCGCGCGCCGTCGCCGACAGGCGCCGATCCGGTTGCGGCACCCGCGACCGGGCCACCGCGCTCGAGCTGCTTCATGCCGAGCGAAATACGCTCCTTCTCGGCGTCGATGTCGAGCACGACCGCCTTCACCATCTCGCCCTTGCGGTGCAGGTTGAGCGCATCCTCGCCCGAAATGCCCCAGGCGATGTCCGACATGTGGACCATGCCGTCGACGTCGTTGTCGAGGCCGATGAACAGGCCGAATTCGGTTGCGTTCTTGACTTCGCCTTCGACAGTCGAGCCGACCGGGTGAGCCTCGGCAAAGGCTTCCCACGGATTGGCCTGCGCCTGCTTGAGGCCGAGCGAAATGCGGCGCTTTTCGGCGTCGACTTCGAGAACGATGACATCGACTTCCTGGCTGGTCGATACGATCTTGCCGGGGTGGACGTTCTTCTTGGTCCAGCTCATTTCGGAGACGTGGACCAGGCCTTCGATGCCCGCTTCGAGTTCGACGAAGGCACCATATTCGGTGATGTTGGTGACGCGGCCCGACAGCTTGGCGCCGATCGGGTACTTGACCATCGCGCCATCCCACGGATCGCTCTCAAGCTGCTTCATGCCGAGGCTGATGCGCTGCGTGTCCTTGTTGATGCGGATGATCTGGACGCGCACGGTCTGGCCGATTTCGAGCACTTCGCTCGGATGCGCGACACGCTTGTAGCTCAAGTCGGTGACGTGGAGCAGGCCGTCGATGCCGCCCAGGTCGACGAAGGCGCCGTAATCGGTGATGTTCTTGACGACGCCGTCGATCACCTGGCCCTCCGCCAGCGACAGGATCAGGCCCGAACGCTGCTCGGCGCGGGTTTCCTCGAGGATCGCGCGGCGCGAGACGACGATGTTGCCGCGCTTGCGGTCCATCTTCAGGATCTGGAAGGGCTGCGGGATGTCCATCAGCGGGGCGACGTCGCGCACCGGACGGATATCGACCTGCGAACCCGGCAGGAAGGCGACGGCGCCGTTGAGGTCGACGGTGAAGCCGCCCTTGACGCGGCCGAAGATGACGCCTTCGACGCGGGCGTTCTTGGCGAATTCGGCTTCCAGCGTGTCCCACGCGGCCTCGCGGCGGGCGCGGTCGCGCGACAGCATCGCTTCGCCGTGGACGTTTTCGACGCGGTCGACATAGACTTCGACTTCGTCGCCGACCTTCAGATCGGCCTTCTGGCCCGGCATCGCGAATTCGCGCAGCGGAACGCGGCCTTCGGACTTCAGCCCCACATCGATGACGGCGAGATCATTCTCGATCGCGGTAACGGTGCCCTTGACGACGCGGCCCTCAAAGCCGTCTGCATCACCGAGCGTTTCTTCCAGAAGTGCCGCGAAATCGTCGCGCGTGGGGTTTGCCGAAGAGGCCATAAAGTGTCGTAATCCCAAGTCAGTTTCCGGCCAGCCGGTTGTCTCCGGCGGTCTTTGGCCATGTTGCCGCGACGGCCGAATGCCGGGCGCAGCATCCCGGGGACGGGCGACGCGGAAGAGCCTAGACGCACAAAAGCGAAAAGGGCGCAGGAGTGCAGGACTCCGCGCCTTCTTCCGCGAGCACCTGCCCGCTGGACGGGGGCGCCATAGCGCATAGGGGGCAGCGAGGCAAGGCGCGGCGGTTGCCGCGGCGGCGGGCTTGTCTATAGCGGCTTTGGTCTTGCGGAAGGGAAGCGACATGCGCTGGTTCGGACGGACTTTGGGGTTGGTCGCTGTGCTGGCGATCGGCGGCACGGCACCTTCGCAGGCAATCGACGATCCGCTGACGCGCCCGATCTCACCCGATTTTGCTGCGCGCTGGCTCGCGCCACAGCCGCCCAAGCGCATTTACGGCAACACCTATCTGGTCGGCTTCCGCAAGATGAGCGTGGCGCTGATCGATACCGGCGCGGGGTTGATCCTTGTCGATGCCGCGCTGCCGCAGACAGTGACGGCGGTCGAGGCCAACATTCGCGCGCTCGGTTTCAAGCTGCGTGACGTGAAGCTGATCCTGAGCACCGAGCCGCATTACGACCATGCCGGCGGCCTCGCCGCGCTCGCCCGCGATACCGGCGCGACTGTCGTCGCAAGCTCGCCCGCCGCGCGCGTCCTGCGCACCGGCAAGCCCGACGCCGAGGATCCGCAGTTCGGCCAGCTGCCGGCGCAGCCCGCGGTGACCGGCAAGCTGCGCGTCGTGCGTGACGGCGAGGCGATCAGGCTCGGCAAGGTGATCGTGACGGCCGTGGCAACGCCGGGCCACACGGCAGGGAGCATGAGCTGGCGCTGGCAGTCATGCGAGCGCGGACGCTGCCTGAACATGGTCTTTGCTTCCAGCCTTAACCCCGTGTCGGTCGACGGCTATCGATTCTCCGACCCGGCGCATGCCGCCTGGGTCGCAGCCTTCCGGCGGACGATCGCGCGAGTCGGTGCATTGCCGTGCGACATCCTGTTCACCGCGCACCCCGACAATTCGGGCAGCGACACCAAGTTCGCCGCGTTCGAGGCGCGACCGGTGCCCAACCCGTTCATCGATTCCGGTGCCTGCCGTGATCTGGGTGCCCGCTATGTGAAAATCCTCGACGATCGGCTGGCGAGCGAGGCGACGCCAAGGTCCTAGAAGTTTGACCTAGGATTTCCGCCCGATCCGCTCCTCGACCAGCGCGATCGCGCGCTGGATGCTTGCTTCGATCGACAGGAAGCTGGTGTCGAGCAGGGCGGCATCATTGGCAACCACCAGCGGCGCGGTTGCGCGCTGGCTGTCGCGCAGGTCGCGGGCGCGGATGTCGGCGAGCACCTTGTCGATGCTGATTTCCTGCCCGCGCGCGCGCAATTCGGCATGGCGACGCCGCGCGCGGATATTGGGGGTCGCGCGCACGAACAGCTTGGCATCGGCATGGGGAGTGATCACCGTGCCGATGTCGCGCCCGTCGAGCACCGCGCCGCCGGGCTGGTTCGCGAAGCGCTTCTGCCGCGCCATCAGCGCCGCCCGGACCAGCGGATGCGCCGAGACGATCGAGGCCGCCTTGCCGACGACATCGTCGCGCAGGGCATCGTCGTGCAACATGCCTTCGTCGAAATCGCATGAGGCGACGCCATCGGCCTCGATCGTGGGGTCGAGCTCATGCCGCATCAGGTTGAGCGCGACGGCGCGATAGAGCAGCCCGGTGTCGAGATGCGGCAGGCCATAATGGCGGGCAAGCGCTCGCGCGATCGTGCCCTTGCCCGATGCTGCGGGTCCGTCGACGGCGATGATCATGCGTCACTCAAGGCCATCGCGGCCCAGCCCGTCAAGCAGGTCGAGAAAGTCGGGAAAGCTCGTCGCGATCGGCGCCGCATCGTCGAGCGTGACAGGCGCGCGGCAATTGAGCGCAGCAATGGCGAGGCTCATCGCGATCCGGTGGTCGAGCAGCGTCGCGATCGTGGCGCCGCCCGCAAGCGCTTCGCCGCCAGTACCAGTGATCGCGAGGCCGTCGGGGAATTCCTCCACCTGCGCGCCGATCGCGCGCAGCGCGCTTGCCATTGCAGCGATCCGGTCCGATTCCTTGACGCGCAGTTCCTCGGCCCCGCGCGCGACCGTGCGCCCGGCAGCAAAAGCGGCGGCGACGAACAGCGCCGGATATTCGTCGATCATGCTCGGGGCGAGTTCGGCGGACACTTCGATGGCCTTCAGCGGCGCGTGGCGGACGATCAGATCGGCGACGGGCTCGCCGCCGACGATGCGCGGCTGAGCCTCGCTGATGTCGGCGCCCATCATCTTGAGCGCGGTGATCAGGCCGGTGCGCGTCGGATTGAGCCCGACGTTGCCGATCACGATTTCCGATCCTTCGACAATCGATGCGGCGACCATGAAAAAGGCAGCGGACGACGGGTCGCCCGGCACGACGATGTGTTGCGGCGACAGTTCGGCTTCACCCTCGATCGCGATCAGCCGGCCCTGCGGCGTTTCCTCGACGGTCAGCCTGGCACCGAAGCCCGCCAGCATGCGTTCGCTGTGGTCGCGGGTCGGCACTGGTTCCAGCACACGGGTGATGCCGGGTGTGTTGAGACCGGCGAGCAGCACGGCCGACTTGACCTGCGCCGATGCAACCGGAAGCGTGTAGGCGATCGGCACCGCCGGGCACAGTCCGCGCACCATCAGCGGCAACGTGCCGCCGGGGCTGGCCGTGATGTCGGCGCCCATCTGCGCGAGCGGGGCGATCACCCGCTGCATCGGGCGCTTCGACAGCGAGGCGTCGCCGATGAAAGTGGCGGTAATCGGGTGGCTGGCGACGAGGCCCATCAGCAGCCGCGTCGAGGTGCCCGAATTGCCCATGTCGAGCGCTTGTTGCGGCTGGAGCAGCCCGCCGACGCCGACGCCATCGACGGTCCACACCCCGTCATCGCCGCGCACGATCGTCGCACCCATTGCGCGCAGCGCGGCGGCGGTCGCCAGCACGTCCTCGCCCTCCAGCAGGCCCTCGATCCGGCTGGTGCCGACCGCGAGGCTGGCGAACATCAGCGCGCGGTGGCTGATCGACTTGTCGCCGGGGACAGTAATCGTACCGCGCAATGGCGCGCGGCGGGCGATGGTGCAGGGGGCGGGGCTGGTCGTCACGGAGCGCGGCTTTGACAGCGCGCTTGCGCTATGGCAAGGCGCCCGCCACTTTGCAGGTATCAACCTGACGATATCCCATATGAAAGGTCACCGATGGTGAAACCGGAATGGGGCACGAAGCGGACGTGCCCGAAATGCGCCACGCGTTTCTATGATCTTGGCAAGGACGATCCCGTCGCCTGCATCGAATGCGGTCACACTTGGGAACCCGAGCCGATCCTGAAGTCCAAGCAGCCGCTGCCGTTCGACGCGCCCAAGGCGGCGGTCAAGGTCGATGACGATGATCTCGCCGATGCAGCCGAGGATCTGGACATCGCCGGCGACGACGAAGAGCCCTCACCCGACGATGAAGTCGATCTGGGCGGCGACGACGATCTCGGCGTCGAAACCGGCGGCGACGAAGAAGAACGTTAAGCAAATAACGTTAACCGGGGCGGTCTAGACCGCTTGCAAAGGAAGCGTCGTCCCGATATGGGCGACGCCTTCCCGCCGGAGATGGGGCCGTAGCTCAGCTGGGAGAGCGTCGCAATGGCATTGCGAAGGTCAGGGGTTCGATCCCCCTCGGCTCCACCATCCATCCGGTTCGCGTGAAAAAAGAAGGCCGACGGGTTTCCCCGCCGGCCCTCTTTTTTGGTCGGTGCGCGGCGTTCAGAACCGCGTGCGCACCCCGGCGAAGACATAGCGCCCGACACCCGACACCGGATAGGCCGAACTGGCGAGGTAAGGCTGAAGATCGGTCAGATTGTTGACCCCGGCATAGAAGCTGAACTTCTTGTTGACCTCGATGCCGACCGACAGGTTCTGGACGTAATAGTCCGGCGCGAACCCCGCATTGCCGAATTCGGCCTGGATGCGCTCGATCTGGATCACGCCGGCTGCCGCCGTGCTTTGAATATATTGCAGGCTGTAGTTGAGCGACAGCGGCCCGCGGCTGACATTGGCGGTGACCACGCCCGAGAATTCGGGGACGCTTTGTTCGCGCAGCGCGGGATTGACCAGATTCGGGTTGCCCGGATCGAAGAAGCGATCGACCTTCTCGGTCCAGTTGCCACTGACCCCCAGATTGACTTTGGTCGAAGCGCCGATGTTGAAGTTATAGTTGACCGAGAAATCGATGCCCGAGGTTTCGATCCGCCCGAAATTCAGCTGCGTCTGTTGCAGGAAGTTGAAGCCGAACGTCGCCGGTCCCGCCGCCGGTCCATTGCGTCGGAACAGCGCGCAGAACTGGTTCGGGAAAGTGATGTTGTCGTAACAGGTGTTGACGATGTCCTGCGCGCTGACGGCCGAAATCGCGTCGTTGATCCGGATCGAATAATAATCCGCCGACAGCGTCAGCCCGCGCACCCAGCGCGGCTGGATCACCGAACCGACCGACCAGGTCGTCGCAGTTTCGCGGCGCAGGTTCGGGTTGCCGCCGCTGGTGCCCGAGAAGCGCCCGGTCAGCGGATCGTTGTAGGTGGCAAGGAACTGCGCCGGGTTGGGAATGCCCAGTGCCGTCGCCGCCGCCAGACAGTTCGCGGCGCGATTGGGGTTGAGGCCGCGGTTGACGAGGTCGCACGGGTCCGATGGGCGGAACGTTGCGCCCTGTGCCGGGCTGAACAGCTCGGCGATGTTCGGCGCACGGATCGCGCGGGCATAGGTGCCGCGGAACCGGATGTCGCGGACCGGCGCATAGACCGCGTTGACGTTCCAGGTGAAGGTGCCGCCCACGGTCGAATAATCGGCGTAGCGACCGGCTGCGCCCACCGTCAGTTCATGCGCGAACGGCGTGTCGCGCAGCAACGGCAGCCGCAATTCGCCGAACACTTCCTTCACGTCGAACGCGCCGCCGGTGTTGAGCGTGCGAGTCGACGGGTCGAAGATCAGCTGCTGGTTGGCGGAAATGCTGCCGATGAAAGTGCCGGCAGGGCCTGCTGGCGACCCGGTCGGCAGCAACCCGAGTTCGAGATCGCTGAAGCGCGACGATGATGTTTCGCGGCGATATTCGAACCCGGCTGAAAACTGCGGGGCGCCGCCCGGCAGATTGAAGAAGCCGCCGGTATCGCCGGTTACGGTCGCGGTGATCACCGTTTGCGTCAGCCGGAAGTTGTCGGTCGTCGGCTGGGTGATGAAGTTCACGCCTTCCTGACTGACCGAATTGACGCCGTTGAACAGCGTGACCGGGCGGCACTGGCCATCGCCGGGGCGGAAAGTGAAGAAGCCGCCTTCGATGAACGGGAAAGTTTCCGAGCCGACATAGGGCACGTTGCTGATGTCCGAGCGGCAGATCGGCCGCCCGCCGGGCCCGCGCACCACGTCGATCGCGGCGAACAACCGGTCGTAGAGTACCGAATTGCTCTGCGTGATCTTGTTGTCGGTGCGACCATAGTTGCCAGTGACGTCGTACCTCAGGTGCGGCGTGATTTCGCCACGCACGCCCGCGACGATCCGATAAGTGTCGCGGTTCGCCGTCTGGATGTTCGGCCCCAGATCGAGGAAGTCGCGACTGATACGCAAGCCACCCGCCGCATTGGCTTCACCCTGCAACACGGCCGGGATGAAGGGGTTGTCGGGCAGAATCAGCAATGAATCGTAGAAAGTGTTGTAATTGTTGCGCGAAACCGTGTTGTTGCGCGTGTATTTGGCGTCGATGAAGACTTCGGCGGCGGGCGAAAACTCGAACCGCGCGCGGAAATTGCCGTAGAAGCGCTCGCTGCCCGGGGTCAGCGACGTCTCGTTGGTGCGTTCGACCGCACCGTCGCCGCCAAACTGGTTCTGGCCGGTCGAAATGATGCCGTCCTGGAAAATGCGGACACCACCGCCCGGGGTCGAGACGTAGCAGCCACCGCCGCCGAAGCCGGTCCAGCCAACGTAGCTTTCATTACAGTCGCGAATGCCGTTGTTGTTGATGTCGGTCGTGAACAGGCCGAAATCGGCGCGGAAGATCAGGCCTGCATTCGAGCTGATGCCGAACACCGGCTGCGCGCCGATCACGAACGCTGACGAATTGGCAGCACGGTCGATCAGCGCCTGCTCGGCGGCCGTTGGGGTGCGACCGGGGAACAGCGCCTGAAACGCGGCAAGCGTCGTCGGGATGGTCGGGCCGAAACTGATCCGCGTGGTGCGCGGCCCCGGGCCGCCGACGCGGAAATAGCTTGCGAAATTGGGCGTTGTGGCGGCGTTGATGTCGCCGACCTGGAAGCGCCGCGCCGGGTTGGAATAGGTGGTCGAATTGTTGCCGCGCCCGTTGTTGGCGGTGAAGTCGCGGTCGCCGAGCAACACTTCATTTTCGTTGGTGTAGCCGCCCGCGATGGTGATGTTCCCGCGTCCGCCGGCAAAGTTCAGCCCATAGGCGGCATCGATGCGATAGCTCGCGCCATCGCCGCGATCCGACACGCCCGCCTGTGCATCGACCGTGAGGCCCTTAAAATCGCGCTTCAGCACATAGTTGACCACGCCGGTCACCGCGTCGGCGCCGTAAATTGCCGACGCGCCGCCGGTCAGCACGTCGACGCGGTCGATCAGGCCGGCGGGGATGGTCGACACGTCGACGGTCTGCGTGCCGGCGACGCCCGAGACGTGGCGCTGACCGTCGATCAGCACCAGCGTGCGGTTCGACCCGAGCTGTCGCAGGTTGAGCGTTGCCTGGCCGGTGCCACCACCCCCGCGCTCGATCGAATCGGCGACGGTGCCCGAGGAGATGAGTGCGGGAATCTGGCGGAGCGTTGCGGTCACATCGGTGGCACCCGCTGCGCGAAGTTGATCGGCGGTAACCGAGCTGACGGGCAGCGGCTCGGTCGCATTGGGATCGAGCTTCAGGCGGCTGCCCGTGACAACCACCTCTTCGCTATCGGCGGGCTTGGCGTCGCCGCCGACGGGCGCCGTCTGCGCCCAAGCCGGTGCCGCGCAAACAAGCACCCATGCCGATGCCCCGGCCAGCACCACTGCTTTCAATTTCATACGAAACCAACCCCCTCAACATTGCAAAATTACAACATAGAGGCTGAAATAAGTTTCATTATTTTGCAACTGCACCACGCGGTGCGAGTTGGCGTACTGCGGAAAATTTCGCAGGCGTGACATTATTGCGACACTGCAACTATTGCGCTAACGCTGGGGCGGCTTGGTCACGGGCCGATCGCCGTTAGCGGCGCGGGTTGGGGCCATGAACAGGATGCGCATCAGCGTATCGCCGGGATCGCGCAGCGGGTCGGTTGCAATCGAGCTGACCCAGCCTGACTGTGGCGCCGTCAATGTCTCTAGCGTGCGGCCGAACGGATCGGCAAGCGTAGCAACCGTCTGACCCTTGGCGACGCGGTCGCCCAGATCGACCAGCAGCGCCGCATAGCCGCCCCGGCTGGTGCGGACGGTTGCAAGCGAATCGCCGATGATTGGGTCCTTCGTGCGTAGCGGCGCGCTGCCGGGGGCGAGCATTTTCATGTCGACCATCAGCCGCAGCAGGCCATCGACCGCGCGGCCAATCACCACGCGGTCGAACATTTCGGGCCGGTTGAGTTCGAGCGTGATGGCGGGCACGCCGCTCTTCAGCATTTCGGTTTCGACCGTCCCCTTGATGCCGGGGTCGAGCTTGATCATGTCGGGGCCGATCAGCTCGGCAATCTCGCGCGCGCGCGGCGACCCTGCAAAGGCGTACATCGGATAAGCGGTGCCGCGCGACTGGGTGTGCAGGTCGATCGCGGTGTCGGCATTGGGGCGCATCAGCTGCGACCAGAGTCGTGTGGCATAGCGATCGGCACGGTCGGTGCTTTTGGGATCGCCGGGCATGATCCGGTTGAGATTTTCGCCGTCGCGCCCGTCGCCCGGCGTGAAGGCCCGCGTGTGGTGGAGCAGGCCCGGCGTGTTGAGCCCGGGGATGGCGATGATGCTGCCGCTCAGCGCCGCCGGATCGATCCGGTTGACGAGCCGGTGGATGACATCGACACCGTTCAGTTCGTCGCCGTGGATCGCAGCGGTCAGCAGCAGCTTCGGCCCCGGCTTCGCGCCGCGCACGACGACGACGGGCACATACCAGCCCTGGCCGATCGCATTGTCGGTGACGCGGAACCAGAAGCGGTGGACTTGGCCCGGCGCGAGATCGGCAACGTCGAGCTTGTCGATCACCGGCGTCCCGTCGACGCGGTCGCCGGTGAGCACCGTTTGCGCTTGCGCCGGCAGCGCAAGCAACAGCGCAGCCAGACCAAGGGCGCGCGACAAGGCGAGAGAGCGAGCGATGTCGCTTCCTAAAGCGAGCGCGGGTCGAAACGCAACGGCGTGTCGAAAGTGTGTTGCGTCAATAACACGGACGTGGAATAATCTGTCGGTACTGCGACGCTTTGGGGAAATGCATCATGCTAAGGCGCACGAAGTTGGCGATTGCCTTGCTCGCCGGATGGATCGCAGGGCAGTCAGTCGCGCAAAAGCAGGCGCCCGCGCCTGCTCGTCCCGCCACTCTGATCCGCGGTGCCACTGTTTTCGACGGCACGCGCAGTCTGGGCCGTCACGATGTCCTGATTCGCGGCGACCGCATCGTCGCGATCGATCCGCGCACAAAGCCCGCCCCCGATACCCGCATCATCGATGGCACGGGCAAGACGCTGCTACCGGGGCTGATCGATGCGCATGTCCATGCCTTTCAGGCGCTCGACGATCCATTGCTGTTCGGGGTGACGACGCAGCTCGACATGTTCATGCCGCCCGAGGCGGTCAAACCGGTGCGGGAGCGGATGGCGCGCCGCGCCAATGATCGTGCGGCGGACCTGTATTCGGCGGGCTATCTGGCGACCGTGCCAAATGGGCATGGGACAGAATATGGCCTGCCGGTGCCGACGCTGACCACACCGGCAGAGGCTGATGCCTGGGTTGCCAAGCGCGTCGCCGAGGGGTCAGACTATATCAAGATTGTGATTGAGCCCGGCACCACCGTCGGGCGTCCCTGGCCAACTCTCGATGCGGCGACGGTCAAAGCGCTGGTGGCCGCAGCGCACAAGCGCGGTAAACTTGCCGTGGTCCATGCGCAAAGCCTTGCCAGCGCAACCGAAGCCGTAGAGGCAGGCGCGGACGGGCTGGCGCATCTGTTCATCGATCAGGATGGCGGCGCGGCCTTTGCCGCGCTGGCAAAGAAGCACGGCATTTTTGTTGTGCCGACGTACACCGTTTTTGAGGGTTTTGCCGGGCGACCGGGCACGGCGACGATGCTCGATCAGCCCGGGCTAGCGGGTCTGCTGCCCAAGGCAACCGTCGAAGGCCTGCGCCGGCGCATGGGGAACGACCGGACCGCGAAGCTCGACGCCATCTATGCTGCCAATATCACCGCGCTTGCCAAGGCCGGTGTGCCGATCCTCGCGGGCACCGACTCAGGGAACCCTGCAACCTGGTACGGTATCAGTCTGCACCGCGAGCTTGATCTGCTTGTGAAGGCCGGACTGACGCCGGTGCAGGCGCTGAACGGCGCGACGGCGGCGACAGCCAAGGCTTTTCGCCTCGCCGATCGCGGGCGGATCGCGCCGGGGCTGAAGGCCGATCTGCTGCTGGTCGACGGTGACCCGACGGTCACGATCACCGATATTCACCGGATCAACGAGATTTGGAAGGATGGCCGCTCGGCGAACGATCTGCGGGCTACCCGCCGCGCCGAAGTCGCGCAGGCGGCGGCAGCGCCAAAGCCGGGAGCCGCCGCCTTGCCCGCCGATGGACGGATTGCCAGCTTCACCACAGCTGGCGGCAAGGTCGCGGTTGGCGCGCCCTTCGGCATCGGTTGGAGCCCATCAACCGATTCGATGGCAGGCGGCAAGTCGACGGTCACACTCGCCCCCGGCGCGACGGCGCCCAATGGCCAACCCGGCTTGCTGATGGCCGGGACGCTCACCAGCGACTTTATCGCGCCCTGGGCCGGCATCGCCTTTCTGCCGGGTGCGCAGCCGATGGCGCCTGTCAGTTTGGCGCCAGCGCGCGCGATCCGCTTCTGGGCGCGGGGGGAGGGCAAGAGCTTTGCCATCATGGGCTTTTCGTCGGCGACCGGCCAACGTCCGGCGGTCGCGTCATTCTCGGTCAGCCCGGAGTGGCGTGAAGTGACGGTCCCGTTTACCGAGCTGAGGCGCTTTGACGCCGCCGAGGCGACACTGCTGTTGATCGTCGCCAACCAGCAGCCGGGGCCGTTCCGGATGGAGGTCGCGGACATCCGGCTGGTGCGGGAATAGAGGGCGGCGAGACCGTCCCGAAGCTGGACGGCGCTTAACCACTTTTCGCGGCTACCAAAGCGTAAACGGCGCGTTAACTTCGCTGCCATGCGCACTGACGTTCTTGTCGCCAATCCTGCCGCCCGCCACCCGATGCGGCGGATGATTCGCCCGCCCGCGCCGGCGGCGGAGGCAAAGCCGAGCAGCGACGATCAGGACCTGAAGCTGTTTGCGCTCAGCTTCACGGCCTTCTTCATCTGCATCTACAGCCTGATTTTCTAGGCCGCGTTCAGTCGCAGAGCTGGTGCAGCCGCCATGCGAGCCAGGCAGCGACCGGCGACATCGCCGCGACCAGCAGGATCGTATTTTCCGGCTGGAGACCCGCAACGCCCAGCCCGATCACCACCAGCGTGCCGCAGGTCATCGCACCGGCATTGACGATGTTGTTGGCGGCGACGGTGCGGGCGGTCTCGTCCTTGCCGACGGTTGTCGTCAGGAAGGCATAGAGTGGCACCACGAACATGCCGCCAGTGACCGCAATCGCCATCAGCGCCGCGATCACTGCCCAGCCCATCGGCAATGCGAGGAAGGGCATGATCGCATAGAGCGTGCCCGGCGGGGCGGGCGTCCAGGCACGGCACAGCGCCGAGAAAGCGATCACGCACAGCCCCATCGCGATCACCGACTGCGGCGCATATTTGGCTGAGGTGTGCCCGCCGAGCAGCGCATTGATTGCCACCGACCCGACCGCAACGCCGATCGAGAACAGCGCGATGACCAGCGTGGTCACGGCTTCGTCGGCGGTCAGCACATTCTTTACCAGCGCCGGGAAGACGACGATCAGTACGGCGCCCATCGACCAGAAAAAGCTGATCGCGCAGATCGCCATGAACAGCCGTGGGATGTGCATCGTCGCACTGACGACGCGCCACGATGCCGTTAGCGGGTTGTAGGCGACCTTGAGAACGGGGCCGAGCCGGGGCGCGGGCGGCACCAACATCGCCGTCAACCAACCGACCACCGCGATCGCCAATACCGCCACCACCGTGATCTCGGCCGGCAGCTTCGCCAGCACGCCCGCCATCACCGTGCCCGACAGGATCGCCAGATACGTTGCCGCCTCGACCAGCCCGGTGCCGCCCAGCACTTCGTCGGCGTGAAGATGCTGCGGCAGAATCGCATATTTGATCGGGCCGAAGAATGTCGAATGGATGCCGAGCCCCAGCACCGCGAGCAGCATCAGCGCAATGCCGGCCGTCGAATAGCCGGCATGCGCGATCAGCAGCCCGGCCGAACCGACGATCATGATCAGGATTTCGGCGGTCTTGACGATGCGGATGATCCGCGCCTTGTCATGCGTATCGGCCAATTGCCCCGACAGCGCCGACAGCAGAAAGAAGGGCAGCACGCCAAACGCGGTCGCCAGCGCGTTGAAATTCTGTTCCATCTTGGCGTCGTTGTAGATCTGATAGGTCGCGAACAGGACCATCGCCGTCTTGAACAGATTATCGTTGAACGCGCCGAGGAACTGGGTGACGAACAGCGGTAGGAAGCGGCGCTCTTTGAGTAGCCCGAGCGCATTCAGCATGACAAGTTTCGGAACCTTTATGGCGGTTGTGTGAACGCCGCATAGCCGAGGTCGCGCAAATGCGGCAATCGGTTTCGTTGCAGCGGCAATGTCGGCGCTTTCAAGCCGGGACGGTCGCGGCTAGAGCGGGGCAGTGTTGACCCTGCCCAACCTCCTGACACTCAGCCGTATTGCTGCCGTGCCGCTGCTCGCGCTACTGCTGTGGTGGCCGGGCTGGAGCCTTGGCTATACGGCGGGATTCGCGCTTTATTGCGTGTGCGGCGCGACCGATTATCTCGACGGCTATCTCGCGCGCGCGCAGGGCGCGGTGTCGAAGCTCGGCATTTTCCTCGACCCGATTGCCGACAAGATCATGGTGGCGGCGGTCATCCTGATTCTGGTCGCAGTGCGCGCGATCGACGGCGTGCACGTGATCGCCGCGCTGATCATCCTGCTGCGCGAAATTGCGGTATCGGGCCTGCGTGAATTTCTTGCCGGGCTGCAGGTGTCGGTACCGGTGTCGATGCTGGCGAAGTGGAAGACGACGCTGCAGATCGCGGCGCTCGGCACGCTGATTCTCGCCGGTGCGTTGCCGGGCGTCGCGTGGATCTGCACGGTCGGACTCGCGGCCTTGTGGCTGGCAGCGGTGCTGACGTTGGTGACGGGCTATGATTATCTGCGCGTCGGCTTGCGGCACATGGACTGACCGACATGATGATCGAGATGCTCTATTTCGCGTGGGTGCGCGAAGCGATCGGAACGGGTGCCGAGCGGGTAACGCCCCCCGCTGGAGTGGCGACCGTCGCCGCGCTGATCGATTGGCTGAGCGCGACGAGCGAAGGCCATGCGCGCGCCTTTGCTGACCGCGGTCGGCTCCGCGCCGCGATCGACCAGCAGTTCGTGCCGCTCGACACCGCCATCGTCGGCGCGCGCGAAGTGGCGATCTTTCCCCCGGTGACGGGCGGATGATCCGCGTCGTCGTTACTGACGCGCCGCTCGACGCGGCGGCAGAGCTTGCAGCGCTCGAAGTGGCGGGCGCGGGCGGCGTCGCGAGCTTCACCGGGCTGGTTCGCGCCGACGATGGCGTGACCGCGCTCGAGCTGGAGCATTATCCCGGCGCGACCGAAGCGGCGCTGAGCGCGCTCGCCGAGCAGGCGCGCGACCGCTGGGCGTTGTTGGCGACAGTGGTCGTGCACCGCGTCGGGCGGATGGTGCCTAGCGACCGAGTGGTGTTTGTCGGCACGGCCGCTGCGCACCGCCAAGCGGCGCTGGAGGCCTGCGCTTTCCTGATCGACCGGCTGAAAACCGAAGCGCCGTTCTGGAAACGGGAAGTGTTGCCCGATGGCGCGCGCTGGGTCGAAGCTCGCGCCACCGACGATGACGCCGCCGCGCGTTGGGCCGATCCGATAGCGGACCGGCCCGCTTCCGCTTAGTCCAGCTTCGGGATCAGCACGCCGTTGATGACGTGAACGACGCCGTTCGACTGGCGCACGTCGGCGATCTCGACATAGGCGGGGTTGCCGTTCGAATCGGTGAGCTTGACCGCGCCGCCGTCGAGCTCGACCGTCAGCGGCTGGCCTGCGACCGTGGTCAGCACGGTCTTGCCGCCGCCCGCCTTGATCATGTCGAGCAGTTGCAGCCCGCTGATCGACCCCGGCACGGCGTGATAGGTCAGGATCTTGGTCAGCGTCGGCTTCGATTCAGGCTTCAACAGCGCATCGACCGTGCCCGGGGCGAGGCGGCCAAAAGCGTCATTGGTCGGCGCGAACACCGTGAACGGGCCGGGGCCAGCCAGCGTTTCGGCCAGCCCGGCCGCCTTCACCGCGGCGACCAGCGTGGTCAGGTTGGGCGCTGCCGAGGCGTTGTCGACGATCGTCTTGGTGTCGAACATGTCGGCGCCGCCGACCTTGGGATTGGGCGCTGCGGCGGGCGCGGTCGTGGGAGCAGGCGCCGGGTTCGGCTGAGCCTGCAGGGCGATCGGCGCGGCAGCGAGCGACAGAATCGAAAAAAGCATTGCTTACTCCGTAAGGGGTTCAGCTCGCGACCGGACAGCGAGCTCCTGTCAGATACGAGTTCAAGACAGTTTGGTTGCAATTTTGCGGCAACGCAAGATCATCGCTGCAGCGCGGCACGCCCTTAGCGTGCGGCGGCGAGCACGTCGGCCAGCAGGTGAAAGTCACGCTCACGCGGGGAGGCCCGCCGCCAGATCAGCGCGATGTCACGGATCGGCTGGCCGGCATCGAGCGGCCGCGCGGCGACGCGGGTGTGCGCCAATATGCCGGCGTCGATCGCCATTTCCGGCAGGATCGTCACGCCCAGCCCGTTGTCGACCATCTGCACGATCGTGTGCAGCGATGTGCCGAGCATCGTCGCTTCCGCCCGCAATTCGGGCCGGTTGCATGCCGACAGCGCATGGTCCTTCAGGCAGTGCCCGTCTTCGAGCAGCAGCAGCCGCGTCTCGTCGATGTCGGCAGCGGCGATGCTGGCCGGGCACGGGACATATTCATTCTCGGGGAAAGCAACGAACAGCCGGTCGGCGAACAGCGGCGCCGATGCGACATCACCGCAGGCAAAGGGCAGCGCGAGCAGCACGCAATCGGTGCGGCCATTGTGGAGCCCTTCGCACGCCGCGCCGCTCGGCTCTTCGCGCAGATAGAGTTTCAGCTCGGGATAATCGGCGCGCAGCCGGGGCAGGATGCGCGGCAGCATGAACGGCGCGATCGTGGGGATGACGCTCATCCGCATTTCGCCCGACAACGGACGCCCTGCGGCGCGCGCCAGATCGCCCAGTTCCTCGGCCTCGCGCAGCACCCGCCGCGCCTTGTCGGCTATCCGCTCGCCGACAGGGGTGAAGCGCACCACCCGGCGAGTGCGCTCGACCAGGGTCACGCCGATCAACGTCTCGAGCTCGCGCAGGCCCGCCGACAATGTCGATTGCGTGACGAAACAGCTCTCTGCCGCATGACCGAAATGGCCATGATCGCGCAGTGCGACCAGATATTGCAGCTGTTTCAACGTCGGCAGATAGGTCGTCATGATTGATCGCTCCAATCGATCAATGCGGCCGAAATAACGTACTTGTCAACTAAGTGATGGCTTCTTATGTGCAGTGCAGCATGGAACGGCAAGGGCTGGCATGTGTTGCACTGGTGGCGGTTTGAGGACGCCCCATACCCCGAAATTCAAACCTTTTAGTGGAGGCTTTCCAACATGTTGACCGTTGGCGACAAATTTCCCGACATCACTGTTCCCGTCCAGCAGGGCACCAATGCGCTGCCCGCCGGCGAAACGATCAACGTCCTCACCACGGCGCCCGGCAAGTGGAAGATCGTTTTCTATTGGCCGAAAGACTTCACCTTCGTTTGCCCGACCGAAATCGTCGGCTACGCACAGCTGAAGGGCGATTTCGAAGACCGCGACGCCGTGCTGATCGGCGCATCGACCGACACCAGCCACGTCCACCTCGCCTGGCGCAAGTCGGACCCGGATCTGGCTGCGGCCGACTTCCCGTGGATTGCCGACAACGGCGGCAAGCTCGCCTCGGCGCTCGGCATTCTCGATGCCAATGAGCATGTCGCCTATCGCGCGACCTTCACCGTCGACCCCGACGGCATCATCCAGGCGGTGCAGGTCAATGGTCTGAACGTCGGCCGCAACCCGCAGGAAACGCTGCGCGTGCTCGACGCGCTGCAGACCGACGAGCTGTGCCCGTGCAACTGGAACAAGGGCGACGACGTCCTCCAGATCGCGGCGTAACCAGCGTCGAAATGTCGGGGGCGCGGGCCAGGTGGTCCGCGCCCCTTTCGTTGTTCGCATCAATCCGCAGGCGTCCGGCCCGCGGATATAGAGAGGTATTATGTCGCTCAAGGATTTCGCCGGGCTGCTGCCCGATTTCGCCAAGGACATCCGGCTCAACGTCGGCTCGCTGCTCAACGAGACGCAGCTGGGCGACCAGCGCAAATATGGCCTGCTGCTCGCCTGCGCGCACGGCACCGGCCACAAGCCGCTGGTCGAGGCAACCGAAGCCGAATGCGAA
The DNA here is from genome assembly GCF_001556185.1 of Sphingomonas sp. CCH10-B3. Taxonomy (GTDB): domain Bacteria; phylum Pseudomonadota; class Alphaproteobacteria; order Sphingomonadales; family Sphingomonadaceae; genus Sphingomonas; species Sphingomonas aquatica. Next base: position 39,588 of record NZ_LSIJ01000030.1, read on the forward strand.
GGCAAGCTGAGCCCCGAGGCCGCCAATGCCGCGCGTGCCGCTGCTGCCGTCATGGCGATGAACAACGTCTATTACCGCTTCACGCATCTGGCCGGAAACGACGAATATCAGCGCATGCCTGCCAAGCTGCGGATGAACGTCATCGGCGCACCGGGCATCGACAAGGTCGATTTCGAGCTCTTCAGCCTCGCGGTATCGGCGATGAACGGCTGCGGCATGTGCATCGACAGTCATGAGCAGGTGCTGAAGAAGGCCGGGGTGACGGCGGAGTCGATCCAGAATGCCGTCCGCATTGCGGCCGTCATGAAGGCGGTCGCGACCGTCCACGCCGCGCTCAACTGATCGCGCGCACCACCGTATAGGCGCTGGTGATCGTCAGCAGCGCGCCCACCAGCGCCATCAGCGGGCGGGCGGGCACTCGCTTGGCGATCACCGCGCCGAACGGTGCCGCCGCGATCCCGCCGATCAGGATGCCGATCGTCGCGACGGTGAAGGCCGCAAAGCCCATCGTCGCGATGAACGTCGCCGAAATCGTTGCGGTCAGGAAGAATTCGGACGTGTTGACCGTGCCGATCGTGCTGCGCGGGCTGGCGCCTTGCACCAGCAGGTTCGACGTGACCACCGGCCCCCAGCCACCGCCGCCGATCGCGTCGAGGAAGCCGCCGATGAAGCCCAACGGCCCGACGATCCGGGGTTCGCGCACCTTCGGCGCGCCGCGCCATGCGCGGTACAGCAAGTAAAGGCCGACCAGCGCGAGATAGGTCATCACGAACGGCTTGGCGATGGCGGCATCAAGCCCGGCCAGCACATAGGCGCCGAGCACGCCCCCGATCAGGCCGGGGATCATCAGCCGCCGGAACAGCCGCCAGTCGACATTGCGGTGAAGGACGTGGCTGGTGCCCGATGCTGCCGTCGTGAAGGTTTCCACCGCGTGGACACTCGCCGACGCGACGGCCGGCGACACGCCCATGAAGCTGACGAGAATCGTCGAATTGACGATGCCGAACGCCATGCCGAGCGCGCCGTCGATCGCCTGCGCCAGAAAACCGACGGCAATAAATGGCAACAGAGTCGCCCAATCCCAAGACAAATCGCCGATCCTCGCTGACCCCGCCGAACTTGTAGCAGAACGCGGCGCGGCGCAATTATCTCCGACATCGACGCTAGGATTTGGCGCGCATTGATATGCGCTTGCGCGGGGTCATGGATTTCGTTGCGGACAATCCCTAAATAGCGGCCTGCAAAGACCGAAGTGGACCGCGCCCATGTTCCAGCGCCTGACGACCTATCTCGATTCAATCAAGGCGCGCGATCCGGCGCCGCGCTCGCGGATGGAGATCCTGCTTTATCCCGGTGTGCTCGCGCTCGGCCTGCACCGCTTGGCGCACCGCCTGTACCGGGCTGAGCTCTATTTCCTCGCGCGCTTCGTCAATCACCTGTCGCGCTGCCTGACCTCGATCGACATCCACCCGGGCGCGAAGATCGGGCGCAATTTCTTTATCGATCACGGCTTTACCGTGATCGGCGAGACGGCGGAGATCGGCGATAACGTGACGATCTATCAGTGCGTGACGCTCGGCGGGACCAGCCCTGACAACGGCGTCGCGGGCAAGCGCCATCCGACGCTCGCCGACAATGTCATCATCGGTTCGGGCGCGCAGGTGCTGGGGCCGATCACCGTTGGCGTGGGCGCGCGCGTCGGCGCCAATGCGGTCGTGACCAAGGATGTCGTGCCCGGCGCAGTGATGGTTGGCATTCCGGCTCGCCCGACGATGATCGAGGGCAGCCGCGGCGAAAAAAGCTTCGTCCCCTATGGCACGCCGTGCCGCGACATGTTCGATCCCGAAACGCAGAAGATCGAGCTGCTGCGCTGCGAGCTTGAGCAGCTGCGCCGCGAACTCGCCGAATTGCGGGGCGACCGCCACGGCCAGCCGCCAGAGGAACACCGCGACTGCGCCTGATGGGGACGATCACGCCCTTTCCCGTGCTGCCCGGTCGTGCCCCGATCCAGATCGGCTTCGACCGGGCCGAACTGACGCGCATCCTCGACCTTTATGGCCGGATGGTCGCGGCGGGGCACTGGCGCGACTATGCAATCGATCTCGGCCGCGACGCCGCGATCTTCGCCGCCTTCCGCCGCGCCACCGAACGCCCCGAGTTCCGGATCGAGAAGCGCCCGGCCTTGCGCGGCAAGCAGGGGATGTGGGCGCTGATCGGCGAGCAAGGCGCGGTGCTCAAGCGAGGGCATGAACTCGCGCCGGTGCTCGCCCCGGTCGAGCGGCGGCTGCTCAAGCTGGTGGCGGAGTAGGGGGCTATCAAAAACCCCCCGGCAGCCTCAGCCACCGGGGGTGAAGTTTCGTACCAACCGGGCTGAGGGGCAAATCTCAGGCCGGAATCATCGTCTGCACCGGGGGCAGGCGATCCTTGAGGCCACCAAGCAGCGCGACCACCATGCGCCGCATCTGATGCCAGAATACCGACAGCGTCAGCAGCGCCGAGCCGATCACGAAGGCGGTCAGCGCCGCGCTCAGCTCGACCGCGCCGGTCTGCTGAATGAGCGCGTACATCGCATAGAGGACGTAGGCGAGGCTCGACACCAGCAGCGCGCGGCGGTCGACCGCCAGCGCCACAAAGGCGAAAACCAGGTAAAGCCCGATCACCAGCAGCGCGCGCGTCGCATCGACATCATTGTTGAGCACGCCGAGCATGTGGAAGATCGGATGCGCGATCAGCGGGGCGGCGGCGAGGTGCAGCCAGAAGGCAACGTCCGATCGGCGGGTGCGGCGCTCGCGGTCGGACACGTCCCACCACATCGCCAGCGCGAACACCGCGAGCCCACCGGCCAGCGCGATCGGGTAGAGCGCGTCCTGCGTCAGGCCGAGCGCGCCGACCACCAGCGCAGCGACGGTCGCAACCAGCGCGACGGCGCCTGCCGCCACCGTGATCGGCACCATGAACCGCCGCCAGTGCAGCCAGGTCGCGCCGGCGGTAATCAGGGCAATGCCGCCCATGATCAGCGCGGCGGTCCGCTCGGGCACATCGACTTCGAGTCGCACCAAGACGCCGATCATTGTCGCGGCAACACCCCCGGCAAAAGCCAGCAGCAGCAGGATCGAGGGGAGCGCCATCCGGCGCTTGCGGGTAAAATACTCGGCGAACAGCCACGCCGACGCCGCCACTGCCGCGCCGCCGAGCGGCTGCAGGAGCTGCCAGCCGATCTGCCCGATCGCGCCGAGCGACAGCGCCAGCGCAATCGCGACGAAAATGTCGTTGAAGCCGGTCAGCAGCTTGAACTGCTCTTCATCGACGGCGGGGGCTGCGCGCAGTTGCGCGGTGTGGTTGCGGAATGCGGCGGCGGCTTCCGGGCTGATCACCCCCGCCGCCACCGCATTCTCGATATCGCTTTCGCTATACATGGCTGTTCCTTCCCTGTTGGGACTGGTGTAGCACACGTGTGTTGGTGAAGCAATACGGTAAGGCGTGTGCTAGAAGTGGAACCCCACGCCAAGCCCGCCGCTCAGCTGGTTGGCGCTGCCTTCGCGACCGACCACCGGGCTCTTCGCGAAGTCGCCGAGGAGCCGCTTGTAGCCGGCAAAGCCGACGATCGACCAGCGATCGGTGACCTTGTACGCCGCGCCGACGCTGAGCCCGACGTCCTTAATGCCGCCCTTGGCGTCGAAAGCGGCGAGACCACTCGTGGCCGACCCTTGCGGGGTGACGGTGAAATAGCGGCGGGCATAATCATCACTGGCGCCCGAAACCGATGCCGTGCCGGTCAGCCGGAAGCGCTCGCCGAAGCGATGCGCGTAGCCGACGCTTGCGGTGCCGATCCAGCCATTGTGGACTTGTGCCACGTCGTGCACGCCTTCCAGCGCCAAGCGGACTTCGCCATGCTTGCCGACTGGCAGGGTGGTGGCGACAAACGCACCGATTTCATAGGCATCATTGATCCGCCCGAGCCGGGCAACGGCAGCGCTGTCGATCTTGTCGCGACGCCCGAAAGTGAGGTGCGCGACCGGGCCGAATTCTACGCGACGGCTGTTGAGGATATTGCCGCGGATGGCGAGCCCGTCGAGCTCGACATAGCGCCGGTCGAAATAGGCGCGGCCGTTGGCAAGCGGGATGATCCGATAGGCGTCGGCACCTTCATATTCGGGCACCGCGCCCAGTCCCACTGCGGTCGTGCCGTGGAAGCCGTGGTCCTCTTCTGCCTCCTGCGGCGCCGGGTTGGCGGTTTGCGCTGCGGCGGGCTGGGCCAACATGCTAAGCGCGATAATGGCCATAAGGGCTTGAAAAACGTTCATGAGTTGAGTCCTTTCGGGTGGATGGTGCGACGGCGCGGGGAAACAGGGCACCGGCCGTCGCGGCGGTGCCGTTGGAAACGGGGCGAGGTGACGGAGGTCGGGCGTTCGCGTCAGGCGGGGCGAGGCGCGCGGACCAGGCCGATGCCGGTGGCGACCATCCAGCCGGTCAGCGCGAGGAAACCCGCGATGGTGAAGGCGCCGAACGCGCTGCCGACGCTTTGCGTGGCAAGCGCCAGCCCTTCGCCGCTGCCGATCGCGATCAGGATCGCGGTGACGATGCCGATGGTGCTGGTCAGCCGGGCGCTCTCACGCGCCTGCAGCCAGGCGAGTTGCAGCACGAACATCACCAGCAGGATCTGCCCCAGCGTCTCGCCGATCGCGACGCCGCCATAGGCATTGAGCAGATCGAAAGTGCGTTCGGCAGCACGGCGGGCTTCTTCGGTGGCCGTCGGATCGGCGTGCAGGCGCGCGAGCCCCGGCACCACCAGCGACCAGCGCAGCAACCCGGTCGTTTGGGTGATCGCGGCGAGCGTGGCGGTGACCGCCGCGCCGATCGCCAGCGCGGGATCGCGGACCAGCCGTTCGCGCGTGATCGACAGGGCAATACCGATGGGCGCCAGCGCCAGCGCCGTCATCGCAAAGCCGTGCCATGTCAGGATCAGCTGGCTGCCGCCCGCGGCAAAGCGATCGAGCACTGCACCGGCGCTGTGGCGCAGGATGCCGGGATAATCGAACATCGTCGCCAGCACGGCGTAGGGAATGTTGAAGGCAAAGGCCAAGCCGAGCGTGGCAAGGCCGGTGAGCGAGCGGCGGTTCATGGCGTGTCTCCAGTTGGTGACAACGCCATTGCCACCGATCGGTGACATGTGCAAGCGAAAAAGTCACCGATCGGTGATAAAAATGCTGGACCGATCAGCGCGAGCCGTTAGGGTAGGGCGCAAGGAGCCGATGATGACCGATCAAGCCACTGACATTGCCCCAAAAAGTCGCGATCGCGCGCGCACGGAGGAGGCCATTGTCGCCGCCGCGCGTTCGGTGCTTGCCGAAGCTGGGTTCCAAGGCTTCGGAATCAATGCGATCGCGCGCAAGGCAGGTTGCGACAAGCAATTGATCTATCGTTATTATGGAGGACTGGACGGCCTCGCCGAGGCAATCGGTAACGATGTCGCCAACAGCCTGGGGCGCCAGTTGACCGAACAGATGCGCGGCACGCCTGCGTCATCCTATGCCGACCTGATCGAGCGACTCGTGCTCGGCTTCATCGAAGTGCTGCGCGCCGATCCGCTGCTCCAGCGCGTGGTGGCGTGGGAGATTTCGGAGCCGACGCCGATGGTTCTGCGATTCGCGGCGGCGCGCGCCTTTGTGCTCCGCCGCTGGGTGGAACGCGAGCGCGGGACGCTTCCGCCGCCCGAGGGGCTGGATGTCGCCGCGCTCAACGCGGTGCTGATCGCCGCTGCGCAGCAACTGGTCTTGCAAGCGACCGCCACCGGCGGCTTTGCCGGGATCACGCTCGACGATGCCGGCTGGGCGCGAATTCGTGCGAGCATGCAGCAGATCGTCCACGTCGCCTATCGCAGCGCGGTGGATTGATCGACCTCACCAGCCACGGCCCCGCAAGCAGGGCCGCGGCTGGCAAGGCGCGCTTACTGCCCCTGCAGCTTGCGCAGGATCGACATCGATTGTTCGCTGCCCGACTGCGGCGTCAGCTCGCCCGCGCGGTCGGTGATTTCCGCCCAGTGTGCGGCAATGCCCTCGGGCGACAGGTCGTCGCCGGTCAGCAGCTTGCCCTGCGTCAGCGTCACATAAGCGGCCTGGAACACGCCCGCGCCCGCGCCGATGATCATGTTGGTCGGCGCGTCTTCGGAAACGAGGAACAGCGCGGCAGGGGCAACCTTGTCGGGCGAGAAAGCGGCAAAGGCCTCGGCAGGGAACAAATCCTCGGTCATGCGCGTGCCGGCGGTCGGCGCGATCGTGTTGACCTTGATGTTGTTCTTGGCGCCTTCGATCGCGAGCGTCTTGGTCAGGCCCGCGAGGCCCAGCTTGGCCGCGCCATAATTGGCCTGGCCGAAATTGCCATAGAGCCCGGTCGACGATGCCGTCATCAGCACGCGGCCATAGTTTTGCGCGCGCATCGTCTCCCAAACTGCCTTGGTGCAATTGGCCGAGCCGTTCAGATGGACGTCGACCACGAATTTGAAGTCGGCGGGCTCCATCTTGGCGAAGCTCTTGTCGCGGAGCACGCCGGCATTGTTGATCAGGATGTCGACGCGGCCCCATTTCTCCTTGGCGGCTTCGACCATCGCGACCATCTGGTCGTAATCGGTGACGCTGCCGCCGTTCGACATCGCTTCGCCACCGGCGGCGGTGATTTCTTCGACCACCTTCAGCGCCGCATCCGAATGGCCGGTGCCGTCGCGGGCGCCGCCGAGATCGTTGACGACGACCTTGGCGCCGCGCTTGGCGAGATCGAGCGCATAAGCGCGCCCCAGGCCGCCGCCCGCGCCGGTGACGATGGCAACGCGATCGGTGAAGGAAATGGTCATCGAGGAAGCTCCCTGAGAGTGGTTCGGGGAGCTTCCTAGGCGATGATCGGGCGCGCGAAAAGCCGCCCAGATTGGTGGGCCATCAGCGGCGGCGGGGCCGGCGCTGTTTGGTGCTGCGATTACCCGGTTCCATGCACTTGTCGAACTGGTTCGCCTTGCAGATCGGATAGTGATCGAGCGGGGCAGGGGCAGGCATGGCCTCGCTCGGTGCCATCGCCGGTTGGACGACGACCGGCACGCCGGGCGGCGGCGGTGGTGGCGCGGGCTGGTCGACGGCGGTGTTGGCGGACGCGGCGGCGTTATTGGCGGGCTGATCAGCCTGCTGCGCGCGCGGGCCGGTCGAGGGGACGGGCTCGTTCGACAGCGCAGTGTTGGGCACCGCATCGGTTGGCGGGGCAGGCGGCGTGGTCTGCGCAGGCGGCGGCGTCTGGGGCGCAGTTTGCGCCATGACGGGCGTGGCCAGCGCGAATGTGGCGAGAATCAAAATCTTCATCGGCATCTCCTGCGGTCATCGACGCAGCCGAAGCGGGCTGCATGCCGGCTGAAACGACCGGCAATCTCGATGGCTCCGCAGCCGTGCCTCAGGTCCCCGCATCCAGTGCATAGCCCGCCGACCGCACGGTGCGGATGATGTCGGGCTTGTCGCCGATGTTGATGGCTTTGCGCAGCCGACGGATATGGACGTCGACGGTGCGGCTTTCGATGTCGCTGTCATGGCCCCAGACCGCGTCGAGCAGGCGTTCGCGGCTGAACACCCAGCCGGGATGCTCCAGGAAATGCTTGAGCAGGCGGAATTCGGTGGGGCCGAGCGGCACGACCTCGCCGCCGCGCCGTACCTTGTGGCCGACGGTATCCATCTCGATGTCGGCGTAGATCAGCTGTTCACCGGCGAGCGCCGGGCGCACGCGCCGCAGCACCGCGCCGACGCGCGCGACCAGTTCGCGGGGGCTGAACGGCTTGGTGACATAGTCGTCAGCGCCGGTTTCGAGCCCGCGCACCCGGTCTTCCTCTTCGCCGCGCGCGGTCAGCATGATGATCGGGACGTTCGCGGTTTCGGGCATGCGGCGCAGGCGACGGCAGACTTCGATGCCGCTCAACCCCTCGACCATCCAGTCGACCAGGACGATGTCGGGCGTGGCTTCCTTGGCGAGCAACAATGCTTCCTCGCCGTCGGGGGTTTGCTGGACGTCGAAATCCTCGCGCTTGAAATGCCAAACGAGCAATTCGGCGAGGGCCGCATCGTCTTCCACCAGCAACATCTTGGCGCGTGCCATTGGTCTTCTCCGTCAGATGATCGTGCGGGCGCCGCGTTCGCGCTCGCCCATATGGACGCCGGTGGCCGCGAAATAGACCATTTCGGCGACATTGGTCGCGTGGTCGCCCACACGTTCCAGATTCTTCGCGATGAACAGCAGATGGGTCGCCTGGCCAATGCTCGCCGGGTTTTCCATCATGTACGTAACCAGCGTGCGGAACAGGCTGTTGTAGAAATCGTCGACAGCGCGGTCGGTTTCGGTGACGCGGATCGCCGCTTCGGCATCGCGGGCGGCAAAGGCGTCGAGCACGTCGTGCACCATGCGGCACGCGAGATCGGCCATCGCGGGGAGCACCGACAGCGGCTCAATGTCGCTGTGATCGTCGACGGCGGCGACCCGGCGGGCGATGTTCTTGGCATAATCGCCGATCCGCTCGACGACGCTGGCGATTTTCAGCGCCGCCACGACTTCGCGCAAATCATCCGCCAGCGGCGCGCGCAGCGCGATCAGTTCGACCGCGAGCCGTTCGACTTCGTGCTCGATCGCGTCGATCCGCCGGTCGCCGGCGATGACTTCGTCGGCCGCTTCCAGATCGTGGCGTTTGAGCGCTTCCATCGACTGGATGATCGCTTGTTCGGCAAGCCCGCCCATCTGCGCGATCAGGCCGCGCAGCCGGACAATATCGTCGTCGAACGCCTTTACCGTATGCTCAACCAAGCCAAATCTCGATTCTGTTGCGATCAGCCATAACGGCCGGTGATGTAGTCCTTCGTCCGCTCCTGGCGCGGATTGGTGAAGATGTCCGACGTCGCGCCATATTCGACCAGCGCGCCCAGATGGAAAAACGCCGTGCGCTGTGACACGCGCGCGGCCTGCTGCATGTTGTGCGTGACGATCACGATTGCGTAGCGACCTTTCAGTTCGTGGATCAGCTCCTCGATCTTGGCGGTCGCGATCGGATCGAGCGCGCTGCACGGCTCGTCCATCAGGATCACTTCGGGGTCGACCGCGATCGCGCGCGCGATGCACAGCCGCTGTTGCTGGCCGCCAGAGAGGGCCGTGCCGCTGTCGGTCAGCCGGTCCTTGACTTCGTCCCACAGACCCGCGCGGCGCAGCGATTGCTCCACGATCGCGTCCATCTGGGTGCGCCCGCTCGCCAGCCCGTGGATACGCGGACCGTAGGCGACATTTTCGTAGATCGTCTTGGGGAAGGGATTGGGCTTCTGGAACACCATGCCCACGCGCGCGCGCAGCTGCACGACGTCCATTTCGGGCGCATAAATGTCTTCGCCGTCGAGCCGGATGTCGCCTTGGGTGCGCGCGCTCGTGATCGTGTCGTTCATGCGGTTCAGCGTGCGCAGGAAGGTCGACTTGCCGCAGCCCGACGGGCCGATCAGCGCGGTCACCTGATCGAGCGGGATGTCGATCGACACGTCGTTGATCGCCTGCTTGTCGCCATAGAAGACGTTGACGTGATGAGCGGTCATCTTGGGGAGCTTGGAGTCGGTCACCAGCGGGTCTCGAACTTGTTGCGCAGATAAATGGCAAAGCCATTCATCGCGAGGAGGAAGACGAGCAGGACGATGATCGCCGCACTCGTCTTTTCGACGAACCCGCGGCTCACTTCATCCGACCAGAGGAAAATCTGCACCGGCAGCACCGTCGCCGGATCGGTCAGCCGGGTCGGGGGCGTGGCGATGAAGGCGCGCATGCCGATCATCAGCAGCGGCGCCGTCTCGCCCAGTGCGCGCGCCATACCGATGATCGTGCCGGTCAGGATACCCGGCAGCGCGAGCGGCAGGACGTGGTGGAACACGACCTGCACCGGGCTCGCGCCAATGCCGAGCGCGGCATCGCGGATCGACGGCGGGACGGCCTTGATCGCATTGCGGCCCGCGATCACGATCACCGGCATCGTCATCAGCGCCAGCGTCATGCCGCCGACCAGCGATGCCGAGCGCGGCAGATCGAACAGGTTCAGGAACACCGCCAGCCCGAGCAGCCCGAAGATGATCGACGGCACTGCCGCCAGATTGTTGATCGACACTTCGATCAGGTCGGTCAGCCAGTTCCGCGGCGCATATTCCTCGAGATAGAGCGCCGCGAGCACGCCGACCGGGAAGGCGAGCAGCAGCGTGACCAGCATCGTGAAGATCGAGCCCTTCAGCGCGCCCCAGATGCCGACAATGGTCGGGTCACTCGAATCGGCAGCGGTCAGGAACGCGACGTTGAAGTGCATGTGCAACTGGCCACGCGCCTTCAGCCGCGTCACGATGGCTTCGGCTTCCGGCGTGCCGAGCCCCTTTGCCGCGACGTCGATTTCAGTCGCGGCGGGCACCGACACGACGGCGCGCCCGGCGAGCAATTCGGGATTGGCCTTCAACTGGTCGCGCAGCATCAGCCAGGCGCTTCGTGAAATCAGTTGATCGCCGCCGCGGCCGAAATGGGCGATGGCGGCGCGCATCATCGCGTCCTCAAGCCCCGCCCCGGCAAGCGCAAGGTCGGCGCCGTCGCCTTTCAGTCGCGCCGGATCGAGCGACAGGCCAGCGCGGGCGAAATCGACCGGCACGTCGATCCGCGTCTGCAGGAACCCCTGCGCGCCGTTCATCACCATCGTGAACAGCAGGAACGCGAGGAATCCTGCCGAACCGACGATCGCCGCCAGTCCGAGCAGGCGAAAGCGGCGTTCGGCGGCATAGCGGCGCTGGACGCGGCGCTGCATGGCCATCGACCGCCATTCGGTCGGCGCGCGTTCGGGCACGCGGGCGGGGGCGCCACGATCAGTCATAAGCTTCGCGATATCGTTTCACGACCGTCAGCGCGATGATGTTGAGCATCAGCGTGACGATGAACAGGCTGAGCCCCAGCGCAAAGGCGGCGAGCGTCTTGGGACTGTCGAACTCGGCCTCGCCGGTCAGCAAGTCGACGATCTGCTTGGTAACGGTGGTCGCGCTGGACAGAGGATTGAGGCTGATCGTCGCCGCGCCCGACGCGGCCATCACGACGATCATCGTCTCGCCGATCGCGCGGCTGACCGCGAGCAGCACGCCGCCGACCACGCCGGGCAGCGCCGCGGGCAACAACACGCGGCTGATCGTCTCCGACGTGGTCGCACCCATCGCCAGCGAGCCGTCGCGCATCGACGCGGGGACTGCAGCGAGCGAATCGTCCGCCATCGACGACACGAACGGGATGATCATCACGCCCATCACCAGCCCGGCAGCGAGCGCGCTTTCGGAACTGGCATATTTGACGCCGATCGACACCGCGAAGTCGCGCACCGCGGGCGCGACGGTCAGCGCGGCGAAATAGCCATATACGACGGTCGGCACGCCGGCGAGAATCTCGATGATCGGCTTCATCCAGCGGCGCACGCCGGGGCGCGCATATTGCGTAAGGTAAATCGCGCTCATCAGCCCGAACGGAATGGCGACGATCATCGCGATCACGGCGCCGATGAAGAAAGTGCCCCAGAATAACGGCACCGCGCCCAGCGCCGCGCCCGGATCGGCCGGGTCGATGACCTGCGGGCTCCAATGCGTGCCGAACAGGAAATCGCCGATCGGCACCAGCTGAAAGAAACGCCACGATTCGACCAGCAGCGATCCGACGATACCGATCGTCGTCAGGATCGCGATCAGCGATGCGCCGAGCAGCGCCGCCATGATGACGCGTTCGATCCGCGTTCGCGCGCCGAAACCCGGCTTGACGCGGACATAGGCAGTGCCGCCGCCGATCATCGCCAGCAGCAGCGCAATGGCGGCGCCGATCCAGCTGTAGCGCGCAGTCGCTTCGCGATAGGCCGGCGCCAGTGCCTGCGCGCCGGCGCTGGCGGCTTGCGCCGGGCGGCCCTCGGCGATCGAGCGCGCCTGGCTGAGCACGGCGGCACGCTCGAACCCCGGCGGCGGCAGGGTTGCGGCTGCGGGCGCCTTGAGCACCCGGTCGGTTACCAGCGCCGGTGTCGTGAACGCCCAGACGCTCAGGAACAACAGCGCCGGACCGACCGTCCACATCGCGACATAGCCGCCATGATGCGACGGCAGCGAACTGAAGCGGCGCGTGGTTCCACGCCGAAACGCGACCGCGCGGACGCGCGCCGTCAGCCAGCCGATCAGTCCCAGACCGGCAATGACGAATAGAAGCGCAAGGGTGGACAAGTTTTGGATCAGTTCCTGCTGGGCGAGCAGGCGGCGCACCCGTTGACGATGCGCCGCCCGTCGTCGACTATTTCAGCTCGCGCCCGTCAAGCGTCGTGCCGTTGGAAATAATGGCCGCCGATGCGTCACGCACCGCTTGCGGCGCAGCGATCAGGCCGCGCTTTACCAGCGGACCGTCGGGCGCCCATGCCTTTGAATAGGCCTCGACGAACTTGTCGAGCCCCGGAATGGCGCTCATGTGCGCCTTCTTGACGTAGATGTAGAGCGGACGCGCACCGGGATAGGTGCCCGCCGAGATCGTTTCATAGGTCGGCGCCTGGCCGCTGATCGGCACGCCGGTGAGCGTCGCCTTGTTTTCTTCGAGATAGCTGTAGCCGAACACACCAAGCGCATTGGGGTTCGACTGGAGCTTCTGAACGATCAGATTGTCATTCTCGCCCGCATCGACATAGGGGCCGTCGCTGCGAACGACCTGGCATGCCTTCTTATACTCGTCCTCGCTCTTCTTCTTCATGGCGAGGCTGTCGGGATAAACGGCTTCGCAGCCGCGCGACATGATCACTTCGGCAAGCGCGTCGCGAGTTCCGCTGGTCGCGGGTGGACCATAGACCTGGATCGGGATCGCCGGCAGCGCCGGGTTCACATCCTTCCAGGTCTTGGCGGTGTTGGGCTTGCCGCGCGGGTTGGCGGCGAGCGCGAGATAGATGTCAGCCGGCGTCAGCGACAGCTTGGGGCCGTTCGCCGCTTCGGCAAAGGCGATGCCGTCGATGCCGATCTGGATTTCCATGATGCGGTCGACGCCGTTTTCGGTGCAGTTCTTGAACTCGGCGGCGGTCATCCGTCGCGATGCGTTGGCGATGTCGGGGTGCGCCGCGCCAACGCCGGCGCAGAACAGCTTCATGCCACCGCCAGTACCGGTCGATTCGACGACTGGCGCCTTGGTGCCGGGGTTGGCATTGACATATTGTTCGGCGACCAGCGTGGTGAAGGGGTAAACGGTCGATGAGCCCACGGCCTTGATCTGGTCACGCGAACCGGCGCCGCCGCCGTTCGCCTGATCGTTGCATGCCGAAACTACGGTCGTAAACGTGAATGCCGTTGCAGCAATGAGTGCGGTCTTGAGACGCATCGATTGTCCTCCCTGTCGGTTCTCTACCCGGCGACCGGCTATCACCCTGATGTACGTGCCTCTGTGACGATAACGTGACTCTTTGATGACACCCGCTCCTTGGGCGCCGTCGATGCAATTGCCGGAAGCAGGATCGACGCGGTCGTGCCCTTGCCGACCGTGCTGGCAATATCGAGCCGTCCGCGGTGCCGCTCGATGATGTGCTTGACGATCGCAAGCCCCAGACCGGTCCCGCCCAACGCGCGGCTGCGCCCCGCATCGACGCGGTAGAAGCGCTCGGTCAGCCGCGGCAGATGTTCGGGCGCAACGCCGTCGCCTTCGTCGGCAACGGTCAGGCGAATCATGCCGGTCTGGTCGCGGCGGAGTCGCGTGATGACGGGAGTGCCGGGGCGTCCATATTTCATCGCATTGCCGATCAGATTGTGCAGCACCTGGCTCAGCTGGGCCCGATCGCCTGCCACTGGCGGGACATTGCCGTCGATTTCGGCAATCAGATCCTCACCACGTTTGTCGAGCGTATCGGCGAGCTCGGCGTGAACTTCCTCGATCAGCACTGCGAGATCGACTTCGGCAGCGGGCAGGCGGTATTTCTCGGCCTCGATCCGCGACAGCGAAATCAGATCTTCGACCAGCCGCTGCATTCGGCGCGCTTCGTCGAACATCACCTTCAAAAACCGTGCGCGAACATCGGCATCGCCGCCCGCCTTGTCGTCGGACAGCGTCTCGACGAAGCCAAGGATCGAGGCGAGCGGCGTGCGCAGTTCATGGCTGGCGTTGGCGACGAAATCGACGCGCATCCGCTCGGCGGCATAGCTGCCGGTCTGGTCGATCAGATGGACGACACGGCGCCCGTCCGACATGTTGGTGACGCGCATTTCCCAACGCTGGTCGAGCGTGCCCAGCCCGACCAGATTGATCGGTGCGCTCGGCGCCGGGCCGCGGTTGGTCAGACGATCGGCGGCGGCGGGATGGCGGATCGCGAGGCGGACATCCTCGCCGATGATATGCCCGCCCAGCAGCGCCCGCGCCGGCTGGTTGGCGTGGGCCACGCGGCCGCCCGCGACAATCAGGATCGGCTCGACGATCGCTTCGATCAGCTCGTCGGTATTGACGGGCTGGCCATCGTCGCGGGTCACGCGTTCGATCGTGGGGGCGGGGGCAGGGGCTTCGCCCGTCCCGGCGGCGACGAGCACCGCGGCGATGCCACCCACCAGCACGATCATCGCTGCCTCGACATCGGGCTGCAGCAGCCAGGTCGCGATCACCACGATGGCGACCACGCCAAAACCGGCAAATGTGCGGAGGCCAAAAGGATGCTGCATTAACCAGTGCCTAGCGCAAAGTGGGACAGGCGGCGAGGGGGAAGCAACCCCAGATGCTTGCGCGCGCTTTACGATTGTGAAAGGGCTTGAGCGCATGGAACATCGGCAATGAGCGAAGAATTTCCCGATGCCGCCGCCCCCGAAGGGACCACGCGGCGGCGCGCGCTGATGCTGGGTGCGGCTGGCGCGACTGCGATCGTGTCGATCCGCCCGGCGCTTGCGCAAACCGCTGCATCAGTCACGGCATGCGAAATCCGCGTGCCCGATGCCGGGCGGGCCGGGCAATATATCGCCGCCGATGGCACGGTGGTGCCGAGCGGCACTGTGGGCGCCTTTCCGCCCGCGGGCACGCCGTTCAAGGCAGCTGACGTCAAGCGCGCGCTGTCGGGTGGGCAATTGCCGGGCGTCGATGCCGATCGCAGCAACGCCTATATGCAGTATATTCGCCGCCTCCAGTCGGGCACGAGCGGTTTCACCTGTTTCGCATCGCTGCAGATGCCGCGCGGCTGAACGCCGTGACACGGTTCCTCGCCGCCGATCCGGCGACGCTGCGGACGGTGGCGCTCGACGAACTGACGATCCTTTATCACCGCGCGTCGGCCATCACCCATGTGCTGGCGCCGCCTGCGCCGGAGATTCTGGTAGCGCTTGCCGCACCGTTGACGCTTGAGGCGCTGCTGGCGCGGCTGTCGGCCGATTTCGACCTGCTCGACGGTGGCGCGGAAGCGCTGGCGGCGCGGCTCGACGAGCTGATCGCGGCCGGGCTGGTCACGCGCGCATGAGGCATGTCCACCAATTGCGGATAGGGCCGGTCGGCTTCCGCATCGGCAGCGACTGGCGCGCGCCGATCGCGCAGCTTCGCGATCTCTACCGCGATTATCCCGCACCCAGCGACGGGATTGCGGACTTCACCGTGCGCCTGTTCGCCGCGCGACCCTGGCGGCGTTTTGTCCGGCCGTCGGTCATGATCGGCGGCGATTACATGCTGCCCGATGCCGCGCCGTTGCCGCTGGCGCAGGGGCTGCTCGCCGCCGAAATGGGGATGAATTTGCAGATGGCGCTCGGCCAGCGCCGCTACCTGCTGCTGCACGCGAGCGCCGTCGAGCGCGAAGGCATGGCGCTGCTGATGACGGGCGAGTCGGGCGCGGGCAAGTCCACGCTCGCCGCACTGCTGGCGGCGCGCGGGTGGCGGCTGATGGGCGATGAATTCGCGCTGATCGACCTGGCCGACGGGCGCGTGCACGCGTTCCCGCGGCTCGTCAGCCTGAAGAATGCGGCAATCGATGTGGTGGCACAGGCGATGCCGGCGGCGCGGTTCGGGCCGCTGCTCGCGGGCACGCCCAAAGGTGACATCCGCCATCTCGTTCCGGACCAGCGCGCGATTGCCGATATGGCCGAGCCTGCGCGTCCGGCGATGCTGCTATTCCCGCGCTTCGGCCACGCGCCCGAGGAGCGCCCGGTCGCGCCCAGCGAAGTGTTCGTCCGGCTGACCCAGGCGTCGACCAACTACACCGCGCTCGGCGAACGCGGCTTCGATGCATTGACGCGGCTGGTCCGGTCGATCCCGGCGCGCGCGATCGACTATCCTGACGCGGCGCAGGCGCTGGCGATGGTGGAGGCGCTATGGCACGCGCGCTGACCGATGGCTGGTTGCTTGCAGCCGCGCTGCGCGATCCGGCGACCGTCGCCAGCCTCGATGCAGAGGGGTGGACCGCGCTGCTGGCGATGGCGCGCGCCGAGCAATTGATAGGCACGCTTGCGCACCGGCTGGACGGCCTGCCAGTTCCGCCCGCCGTCGCTCGCCAGCTCGGTGATGCGCGTGCATCCGCCGAGCAGGGGCGCACGGCGGCGCTGTGGGAAGCCGACATGGCGCGACGTGCGCTCGCGCCTCTGGGCGTGCCGGTCGTGCTGCTGAAAGGCACTGCCTATGTCGCGGCGGGCCTGCGGGCAGGAGTGGGCCGGTCGATCGGCGATCTCGACATCCTCGTGCCGCGCGACGCGCTCGACCGGGTCGAGGCGGCGCTGCTGGCGGCCGGGTGGGAATGGGTGAAGCCCGATCCCTATGACGATGCCTATTACCGGCAGTGGATGCACGAGCTGCCGCCGCTGATCCACACCAGCCGCGACCGGATGATCGACGTCCACCACACCATCCTGCCGCTGACCGCATCGGTGGCGCCCGATGCCGCTGCGCTGATCGCAGGCGCGCTGCCGCTGAACGGCGGGCTGTCGGTGCTCACGCCGCAGGACATGATTTGCCATGCGGCGGCGCATCTGATCGCCGATGGCGATTTGGCGGGGGGCATGCGCAACCTGTGGGACATCCACTGCCTGGTCGACGAATTCGGCGTGGAGGGGCTTGCCGATCGCGCTGCGCAGCACGGGCTCGGCACGGCGGTCGCGCGCGCGATCCGGCTCGCGGCAGCGCTCTACGGGACGCAGCCAGCGATCGGTGTGGGCCAGCCAACGCTGCTTGACGGGCTGTTCCTGCACCGCGTGACCGCGCGCGACGGCTGGGGGCGGGCAACGCGTCCGTTCACCCGGCTAGGCTTCTATGCCCGCAGCCATTTGCTGCGCATGCCCCCTGCCATGCTTGCCCGCCATCTGTGGACCAAATGGCGCAAGGGACATTCAGGGCTTTAGCCTTGGCGAATCGCTCGCTAGCGTGCGGCAAAAGGGAGAGGTCGATGCGCCATATCGCCGTGATCGGGTCGGGGCCGGCAGGCTATTACACGGCCGAGGCATGCCAGAAGCTGTTCGGCGACGCGGTCCGTATCGACATCATCGATCAGTTGCCCGTCCCCTACGGCCTGATCCGCTTCGGCGTCGCGCCCGACCATCAATCGATCAAGGGCGTCGCCCGGCGCTATGAAGCGGTTGCGCTGACCGACAATGTCCGTTTCGTCGGCAATGTCCGGCTTGGCCGCGACCTGAGCATCGACGAGCTGCACGGCCTGTACGATGCCGTGGTGCTCGCGACCGGCGCGCCGCGTGATCGCGCGCTCGGCATTCCGGGCGAAGATCTGCCCGGCGTGATCGGGTCGGCGGCATTTGTTGGCTGGTACAATGGCCATCCCGATCATGAGGGGCTGGCGCCGCCGCTTGCGGGCCCCGATGTCGCGGTGATTGGCGTCGGCAATGTCGCGCTCGACGTGGCGCGCATCCTGTCGAAGACGCGCGCCGAATTCGCGGGGTCGGACATTACCGCCCCGGCGCTCGACGCGCTTGATGCCGCGACGATCCGGCGGATCACGATCCTCGGGCGGCGCGGGCCGCACCAGATCGCGATGACGCCCAAGGAACTGGGCGAGCTCGGCCATCTCGAGCGGGCAGCCCCGGCGGTCGACCCTGCCGATCTGCCGCCTGCCGAAGCCGATGCTGCGCTCGAGCCGGGGCTGCGCAAGTCGGTGGCGCACCTTCGCGACTTCACCACGCTGCCGCGCAAGGACATGACGATCGCGTTCGATTTTTTCGCTGCACCCGTGCGGATCGAAGGCGATGGCCGCGTCGAACGCGTCATTGTCGAGCGCACGCGGATCGACGAGCTGGGCGGCGTCAGCGGCACGGGCGAGACCTATGCCGTCCCGGCGAGCCTTGTCGTCAGCTGCATCGGCTACCGGACGCCGCCGATCCCCGGCGTGCCCTATGACGAGCGCGCCGGGCGCTTCGCCAATGTCGACGGGCTGATCGCGCCGGGACTCTACACGGTCGGCTGGGCACGGCGCGGGCCGACCGGGACGATCGGCACCAACCGCCCTGACGGCCAGGCAGTTGCCGAGCGGATCGGCGCCGAAGTGGCGGGCGACAGCGGCAAGGAAGGCCGCCCGGGACTCGACCGGCTGTTGTCGGCGCGCGGCGTCGACATCGTCACTTTCCGCGACTGGAAGAAGATCGAGGCGGCCGAAGTCGCGCGCGCCCGCGATGGCGCCCCGCGCGAGAAATTCACATCGATGGCGGCGATGCTCGCAGCGCTGGCCGATTGACGGCAGCGGGCTTGCGCCCACGCGCGCGCGTGGTTATAGGCCCGCCTCCAAGCTCAAACCGGCCGCTCGCATCGGGCACGCCGGGCTCCGTCGGGGAGTAGCTCAGCCTGGTAGAGCACTGCCTTCGGGAGGCAGGGGCCGGAGGTTCGAATCCTCTCTCCCCGACCATGATTTCTGCGACGCACAAGGCGCGCAATCCCATCGTTAGCTGACGTTTTCGACCGGACGCGGTAGCGGGTCGTATTGCGCGCTGCGAAATAGCTGGCGCACCCGTCTGGAGAGGGTTCGAACTCTCTATGGGCGGTGCTTACTGAGTGGGATAACATTCTCAAGCACACATCGCTAGCGTGGCAAGTGCCTGCAAACGCGAATGACGTTGCCAAACCTCTGCCGCAAATCAGTGCGCCAACTCCGGCGACGAAGAGCATCGATATCGATCTCTCGACTCGCCGCGCGTCACTGATCCGCAAGCGCAAATCGGAGAGGTGCAATGGGTGAACGCACCATCCCGCCCTTCTCGCTGCGTCTCACGTTTGAAGAACGTGCAAAGCTAGAGCGCGATGCCGCTGGCATGGCGCTCGGCGCATATATTCGCTCGCGCTTGCTCGATCCGGAAACGGTCGCGCCCCGCAAGCGCGGAAAGTTTCCGGTCAAAGATCATCAAGCTCTCGCGCAATTGCTTGGGCTTCTCGGTCAATCGCGACTGGCGAACAATGTGAACCAACTCGCACGCGCTGCGAACACGGGAAGTCTCGCGGTCACGCCTGACACAGAGGAAGCGTTGATGTCCGCGACTGCGGATATCAATCATATGCGCCAACTCCTGATCCAAGCATTGGACATCGATGCACGGCCATGATCCTCAAAGCCTCAAAGCGCAGCGGTGGTCGTCAGCTTGGAGCACATCTGCTCAAGACTGAGGAAAACGAGCATGTCGAAATTCATGAAGTGTCGGGGTTCATTTCCGACACGGTCATGGGCGCGATGAATGAAGCCTATGCGCTAGCGCGCGGTACGAAGTGTCAGCAATATCTCTTCTCCATGTCACTCAGTCCGCCCGCGCATGAATCCGTGCGCGTCGAAGTTTTTGAAAAGGCACTTGCCGATATCGAAGAGCGGTTGAACCTCACCGGTCAACCGCGCGTGATCGTCTTCCACGAAAAGGAAGGCCGTCGTCATTGTCATGCGGTGTGGTCACGCATCGATGCCGAAACCATGACGGCGAAGGAATTGCCGTTCTTCAAGAACCGTCTGAACGAAATCGCAAAACAGCTTTATCTTGAAAACGGATGGTCGATGCCGAAGGGCTTCGCCAATCCCAAATTGCGCGATGCGCGCAATTTCACATTGGATGAATGGCAGCAAGCCAAGCGCGCCGGACTTGATCCGCGCGAACTCAAATCCGCCGTGCAAGAATGCTGGAAGCAATCGGACGGCGCGTCGGCATTTGCGTCCGCACTCGAAGAGCGCGGTCTGTTTCTTGCGCGAGGTGATCGTCGTGGCTTCGTCGCCGTCACCATCGACGGCGATGTGTTCGCGCTCGCGCGCATGATCGATGCAAAATCAAAAGACGTTGCATCGCGCCTCGGTGATCCCGCGACGCTCCGCAGTGTCGATGAGACCAAACAATTCATCGGAGAGCAAATCGCTCCGCGCCTCACCCGCTACATTGCGGAGGCCAAACGCATCGCGCACCACAATATGCAACCGCTGGTAGCCAAGCGCGAAGCGCTCAAGGTTCAGCATCAAGCTGAACGCCAAGCCTTCGATAAATCCATCACTGCACGTTGGAACGAAGAGCAACGCATTCGCTCATCACGTCTGCGCAAAGGCATTGCTGGTGCGTGGGATTTCCTGACGGGGAAATATTTCAAAACGCGCAAGCAGAATGAGATGGAATCTAAATTTGCGCGCGAGCGCGATAGCCATGAGCGGCACGCTCTGATCCATGCGCAGCACAAGGATCGCCAAGCCCTTCAAGAATTGATCAAAGAGAACCGCCGCAAGGAAGCTGAACGCATCCTCGGTCTCTATCGCGACGCAGCCAAGTTCCGCCGGATGCGCGAGGGCGAAGCCGAGCGCGACCGCAATGGTCGCACGCGTGATGCGCGTTCACTTTCACCAAAGCCACGTGATCGCGGTTTGGATTTGGGATGATCGGTCGCGGGTCGTTGCCGCTCGCCTTCCTCCAATTCTACACCGCCACATGATCCGCTGATTGATCGAACCTATCCGCACTCGGTTGAGCATGATGCAAGGCGGGATGGTGATCCCTAGCCTTCTCCACATTCGTTGCGATCACAGGTGATGCATCGGCAATCGATGTGCGGATGCACGTCCTCCAACGCGGCCCATGGTGGGCGGCGCAAACGAAATGGAGGATGTCATGAACTTCAATCTCAACCGCAACGATCTTGCGACCAAATCCACAGCTCAACTCGCGGCCTTGTTCCAAGATGCATCGCGCGCAATCACGGCGAGCAACGCGACAATCTCATCGGCGCAATCGCTTCTCGCGATGATCGCGCAAGAACTTGGCCGCCGTGGTCCAGCGCCATAGCGACGCTGGCCACAAGCCCCGAAGGGGAGCGTTAGCTCCCCTTCTTGTTGGCTGGCTTTTCCTCATTGATCCGCATGACGATCCGGCCATTGACGGGGATCGCATTGAGCGCGAGCGTGAAACCTTTGCTGTCTTTGGTTGCCCATGCGACGCCGATGTCAGTCCATCGTGCGTTGTCGCCGTCACCGGTTACATTGAACAAGCGGTGGCTCGGGCGGTTTGAGTTTGTGTCAGACATTTCAGTTCTCCTTGGTTTCCACCGAAGGACAATTCCCTCGGCTTCATGGGGAGACTCGTGACCTGACGATGGAGGCGAGGATCAAAGGCTGAGCGCAGCGAACATGCGCGCGGAGCTGCACAAACGAAGTGCGGAAGCGAGCGGCCTTGATCTGAGACGCGGCTGGTCAAAAACCCATGAATGAATGCCGGTGCGAATGTCCGCTGCTCGGTGGTGATCGTAGGAGATCATGATCTGACGCATCAAACTGCGCGCGCCATGATCAGACTTACGAATCGCGCGGCGTGCGCTCAGTGGACGTTATCGAATTGTGTGCCTCATGCGCCTGCGCTTCAAGCTCGCGAAACTTTTGATCGATCCACTCATCAGTCATGCCAAATCGAAGCCGGAACGGAGCGCAAAAAGCATCTAGCTCATCATCCGCTGCCTTGAATTCAGCGATTGCCGCTTCGCAGACGTCGATCATCGCTACTCGACCTGATTGAGTGATGAACTGGAGATCGTGGTCGCGAAAAAAACTATGGGCTAACATGTCGCGAGTGGATTTGGCGGCACGGAGTTTCAAAATTATCTCGGGTGGTAGAATGCATAGACTGTCTAGTGTCTTGAGCATGTTCCCGAAGGTCTTACCGAACTCACCAACATAGAAATCATCAAATGCGGATTCCCAAGATTCTTTGCTGTTGTGAACCGGTCGCGTCGGTAAAAATCGCAAAACAAGCAATGCATTTACGATAGCATGCTCAAGAACCTGAGCCATGTACATGGCAAGCCCATAGCGCGCATATACTTCACGTATAAGCGCGGATTCTGGATCACTCACATCCCAAATAGCTTCGAGCCGATTCATATCAAAAGTCTAGCACTTCTAGCGTCTTCCTGAAATGTTAGCACGAAACCCGCGCTCAAAAGAGCGCAAGCTGACGTGATGCGGAAGCAGTTTCGCGCCATGCGTGAGTGCGTGACATCTCGTTGATCCACGCTTCGACATAGGCCTCGGGGCCGCCCATGTGATCAACATTGCTGCGGTTGATGAAGTGCGAGCGATATCCGGTTTCGGAGATCGGGAGCGGCGCGCGTGCTGGCTTCACACTTTCGACCTCAAGATGCGCCATTGATTGCCCGTCGTCGAATGAGACGTAATCGGCAATCCAGCGAATTTCGATTTCGATGCCGTTCCAGTTTTTATGAATGATTGCGTAGTCGGTTTTCATGTCTGCCTCCTTTGGCGTTTGGGTTCGTCCGGTGGACGGGGAGGCAAACGGCAGGGTTCGAAGGGGCAGCGTCACCCCAAGGAACGAAGGGGGAAACGGCCAACACGGGAGCCTGAATGAAATGAGGGCGAATGGATCGGGCAAGCCGTTGACGATGCACCGGCCCTGCCAACATTCCCGTCATCATCACCGGATGATCCCAGGCGCGGGGCAGACAATGAAAAGAGCCGACAAGCGGCCCCACGTTAGAACGGTGTTGAAATCGTTGCTGGAAAGGATCGGGCTATTCGGCAATCAGGGTGGTAGGAGAATCATAGAATGCGAAAGCCATCACGCGCTGTTGAACTTGACGACATTATCAGCTCGCAAATCATCGGAGATGATCCGGTTATCGTCGCACTGGTGTTGAAAACTCATCTCGCGCTCGAAGCATTGTTGATTGAAATGATCCGTCTTTCGCGAACGGATGACAAGATTTACAAGCTAAGCTTTCCTGACAAAACGAAGTGGCTTGTCGCTGAGGGCGTGATCTCGTCCGACGATGAAGGTGCATTCAATCGCTACAACGATTTCCGAAACGATATCGCGCATATTTTCGGCCATGTCATTTCGCTGGCCGATGCTTTGAAGCTTGCACGGGAGCTTGAAGCGGATGGCGTCGATTTCTCTGATTCCGCCGGACATTACAGCGAAGAAGAAGCTGAGGAATATTATGGCGGGACAGAAGGCATCCTCGCCGAGATCGGATGGTGCATTCTTTTTCATGCGGGATACCTTCTGTCCGAGTCAGGCGGACGCGATATCAACAGCGCGTGAGAGAGGCGGCCTAAGCCGCCTCTCGTTGTTCGATCTGAGCGATGCTCTTGAGGTATTCGGCAGCCTTGTTCGCAGCACTCGCCGCCGTAAAGATTGCTTTGCGGTCGCCTTTCAAAATGCGCAGCCAGTGTCCGATATAGTCGGCATGATCGGCGCGTGGTTCTGCCGTGATGCCAAGATCACCGCAGAGGAACGCAGCGCCAAGTTCGGCAACCATTTCTTCCATCGCGTATGCATCATCGCCAAAGCGTTCACCGAAGGTCCGCGCGCAACGTGACTCCGCGCCTGACCAATGGGTCAGCTCGTGCAGCAACGTCGAATACCATCCTTCGGTCGCGGTGCTGGTCTTTGTGCCAACGAAGCGATGACGATCAGGCATCGTGATGCTGTCGGTGCTGCGATTGTAGAATGCACGTTCACCTGCAACGGTGATGTTTGCACCCGTGGATGCGATGAGTTCTTCGGCAGCAACGCATGGATCGATGCGCTCAATCGACGGTTCGATTGCAGGAATCTCGAAGCCATCAACCTGTGCGACATTGAACACGCGCGATGCACGGGCAACGAAGAACCGATTGCCGCGATCATCGTCATCGCCGGATGATTGCGTGTCACGCTCATGCGGTTGAAGGTCACGATAGAAAATGATGACGGAAGATTTCTCGCCTTTGCGGACTTGTGCGCCCTTCTCTTGCCACTG
Organism: Sphingomonas sp. CCH10-B3; assembly: GCF_001556185.1. Lineage (GTDB taxonomy): Bacteria > Pseudomonadota > Alphaproteobacteria > Sphingomonadales > Sphingomonadaceae > Sphingomonas > Sphingomonas aquatica. Next base: position 63,810 of record NZ_LSIJ01000030.1, read on the forward strand.
GCGATATGTGCCCCAGATGCCATGATCGAATTGCTGGCAATATGCCGATGCCCAGAGGGCGACGGTGTTGACGCCGCGATAGGCGTTCTTGCTTTCGACATTGGTGGGACGTTCGATTGATCCGCCTGCACGATGCCAAGGCATTTGCGGATGCTCGGCTCCGGCTTCGATTGAGGCAATGATTTGATCGGTGATAGCTCCGTAAACGTCGAAGCGTTCTTTTGATGAAGTGGTCATGTCCTGATCTCCTTTCGCTGTATCCTGAGGACGCGAAGGGAACAGGCTGGGGGAAAGTCGGACTGTCAGCCGTAAGGCGAAACGGGCAACACGGGAGCGCAGCGAATGGATCGGGCCGCCCGTTGACGGGACGACGACCTCAGCCACATTCGCGGATGAAACTCAGGGTGCAGCGAAAAGGGAAGGCAAGTGAAGCAGCAAAGAAAATTCGACCGTTAGCTTATCAGACCCATCTCACGCAAAAATCTGGACGGCTCCTTATTCCAACCAAAAACGCGCCTTGCGTATGTCATCGTCAACGAATCTTCGGTGCGCGTAATTGCCACAAAGCAATTGCGTCGCTCTTCCTGCATCTCTCGGCTATCAGGCCCTTTCTTGACCGCAGCCCAACTCGGCAACTGATCTTCTACCATGGCGATCAGGTAGACATGCCCAAATTCCATCCCCTTAGAGGCATGGATTGTGAAGCAAGGAACGGCACCCTTTGCGGGTGATGGGGCCTTTGATCGCATATCCAGCTCTTGGAGCAGTACGTTGAGCGTCACATTCTCTTGGCCGAATTGCCCTTCGATCTCGGCTACCAATTCTGACCAAGTTGATTTCTCATCGCTATACTCGGCAAATGGATCATCTGCACCGACGACGGTTTCTTGGAGCATCTCAGCCCAGTCGAACGTCAATCTTGTAAATGCGCGGAAATCCAGTTTGTCGGTAAGGGCGGGTATAGCAGATGAGAGAAAGGCAGAAGTTGGCGCACCAATCTCCGCACGTCCGAAGGCTATATTAGCGAATGCACGAAGGGCGCTTCCTTCGAAGGCTTCCGATGAAGAGATGACATTCGCGGGGTCGATTTGAAGTCCCTCAAGCGCGTAGAAGGCTTTGCAGAGCCTGCGAGCCTGCTCTCGGTCTTGGGGATTGTTTGCAAGACGCAAGGCAGCGTGAAGCCACCGCAAAGGTGCACTGACAAATTCATCTTTTCGCATCGCTAGATACGCCGGAACGCCCTGCGCAACGAGCTGGTCGAGTGCACCCTCCAGGGCTTTGCGGGTACGCGCCAAAACAACGCAACGGGAACGTTCTGGTTCGCTTCGCGATGCTATGTCGCTTGCCACCCATGACACCTCCTCATCAAATGTATTGAAACCACCGAACCGAATGGGGTCCCCATCCGCAACGGGTTTGAGGGCTTGCAAGTTCTGCTTATCGTCTGACCTCATCGCATTGTGCGCGATAAGCTTGTTGGCGATATCGATGACCGCTGGCGGGCAGCGATAGTTTGCGGGCAGTTGCACCAAATTCATACCGAAATCGGAACGAAGCTTGTTAAGTCGTTCTGGACTCGCCCCGTTCCACTGATAAATGATTTGATCATCATCGGCGACAACAAAGAGATTTTTGCTCTCTTCGCTAATCAGATGTGTGAGTAGATGATACTGCGATAAATTAGTGTCTTGAAATTCATCGACGCAGATAAATCTATAAACTCGACGCACCTGCTTGCAGACTGCCGGTATCTCGCGGAATATTCTGACTGACTCAGCAATCAGAGTGGGGAAATCGAGACTATTGCAAGCAATTAGATGGCTTCGGTATGCGCCGTAGATGGCTTGGATTGGCTCTTGCTGATCTGACGGCAAAGCCATCACCATTCTAGAAACCGAGTCAGACGAGACATCATTTTCGAGCATACGGTTGATAAGCGGCAATAGGCGCTCGCCGCTAAAATTATGATCTTCGCTATCAAAGTCCGTTTTGGCGATCGCCTCGTCAAGCAATGCGATGCGCTCACCATCCTGCGTGATGATTGTGAAATCGGGTTTCAATCCGATCAGATGACCATGTTGCCGTAACACGTCGCCTGCGAACGAATGAAAAGTCGTCAGCAAAACACGATTGCCTGAGCCGGGAACGAGCAGTTCGATGCGTTGCCGCATTTCGGCGGCGGCCTTGTTTGTAAAAGTCAGGGCGAGAATGCGAAAATGCTCAGCGGCCGATTCTTCGATGATACGTGCAATGCGGCTCGTCAAAACCTTCGTTTTGCCAGAACCTGGTCCTGCTAAAACGAGCAGTGGCCCATCTTGCCAATTGGCTGCTTCCAATTGCCGATCATTTAATGATGATAGGTCTACCATCAATCACCTTCCTCGCTCTTAGCGACAGCTAGCTCGATAACCTCTCGGAGATATTGCGGCACACCCGCAGACGCTGGCTTTTCCATTTCGTCTAAAACAGCCGCCACCCGAGACGGCTTCCCCTTTTTGGGTTGCAGCTTGGTCACGATGTGTTTCCAATATTCGGGCGTACCGACTACGTCGGTAATGGGATTCGAAGCCTGTAGCTGAGGGGATATGGTGGCGACGTACATCTGACCGTAGCCATTGATTGAAAGATAAGTTTCAATATCCCATGCGGGAATTTGGCGGATATGATCGGTAGCTACCCGACCGTTCAAAAGGCCTTGAGCAGTAGCAACATAATTATTCCCCGCAGGATCGGCATCGGCGACTACGATCCAATGGATGCCAAATTGGTCTGCCAAGCGAATGAATGGCTCGACCCCAATCTCGGTGAACTTGAAGCAGCAAACACCGATTCCAAATAGGTCGATTCCACGGATACGGGCCGCTTCTTGAAAAACGGTCTCATCTGTTTCTCCTTCAACAAGGAGCCAAACCTTTGCGAATAGGAAGCCGCCTCGATGGCGGCGGACATGATGATCTAGCCGTCGGAGGTCTTCGTCCTCAATCGACCCTTCCTGTAGCTGAAAGATTCTCACTTCGTCGCCAACTCGTCGCAGCCGGCGCAGCGATTTTAGCGAGACGGACGAGAGGAGGTCGCCGGAATGAGTTGATATGAGCTTTTGCCCGACAAACCCGCTTAGCATTTGCCCGACCGCGCGGACAGCAGCAGGATGCAGATGGGCTTCAGGTTCTTCCAATGTCAAAATCGGAACGGCACCTTCGCCGAACTCGCCTATCAACTGGGCATCTAAGAATGCGTCAAACAGGCAAATCACAGCGAGACTCTGCGTGCCCTCACCATGCTGTGATAGCGGCAAAGCTGCTCCCGACGAGCCCGATAGCATCACTTGAGTTTTTGAGAGGATGTCAAAGACTCGGTTCGGTAAGGCCTCGATGCTAACCGGCTCCGCGCCCCCGCCAAGCGGAACCATCTTTCCTGATTTTGCCAATCGGCTTTTGACTGATTCAAATCCGGTGTGGGCGTCAAGGACCTGCTGGTTCAGTGCAGCTATGTCCTGCTCGATCTGTTCGCGAAGCTCAGGATCAATTTTTAAGGCTTTGACAAACGGCCCCCAGAATGGGGCACCAGCGCGAAACTCCTTGGCGGCATCTCGCAAGGCAGCGAGATAGAACGCCGGAATGATCTGCTGGAGCTTGCGAAATGCGTTCGGGTTGGGCGGATATGGATTGCCAGTTGGATCTAAAAATTCCGAAGAAGTGACAAAAGAATTTGTTGCATCATCGTATGCGCCAGTTACGCGAAGCGTGACGACCTGTAGGCCTTCGGCTGTCAAACCGACAATCTTGTCCAGCTGCTGAACCTTCGCGTCGGGCCACTCTCCCTCAACGGTCTCGGAGAATGTAAGTGTGATCTTGATGGGTTGTGCATCGGTTGGCTGAATCTCACCGCTTAGGTGGTAATCGTACTCTGAAAATATACCCCCCTTGCGACCAAAGGCGCGGCTCAACACGCTATGAATAGCGGCCATGATAGTGGATTTGCCGGTGTTGTTTGCGCCGAAAATGACGGTTGTTTCGTCTAGCCGAAGCGACAAAGTCTTGATGCCGCGATAATTCTCGATGTCGAGTTGCCGTATGATCATGCCGCAGCCCTCTCGCGCACATTGTGCAATACCTGAACGATTCTTTGCACATCGGCCTGTGCGAACACACCGCTGACTCCCTGATCGTCAAAATCGGTGAACGGACTTTCGTATAGACGGCGCGGGTCCATTGCACCGCTTTCTGTTAGGTGATCGACAATTAGGTTGATGAACTCGATCTGGTTGGCGTTCATGTTGTTGCCCGCCATGAAATCCGCGAATGCCGCCTTTGCCGCATCGCGTTCGAGTCCAACCAGCGATCTGACGAATAGGCCGAGGCCTCCCTTGTCACGCATGTTTGCGAGGTCATCTTTTGAGGCACCTGCCTCTTCAATCATAATGCGTTCAAGCTCGGCCAAATCTTGCGGTGTGAGCTGCTCGTTGCGACGCAGCTTCTGAATGGTGATGTGATCGGCGTGCTGTTTCAAGAAGTGGCGCACCTTCATCTGGAAGCGCTCTTTATCGGTTCCCACGCTCACGTCGGGTAGGTCGATTTTGGTGCCTGCACCGATCTCGTCCTCAAAGTCGGTATAGACGATGTGGCGTTCGTCACCTTCGATCAACTTTATCAACTCGCGTAGGCGGCGGCGCATCTGCTCTAGCGACCACGCATCAATGTCTTGCCAGTATTCATCGGTCTGCACTTCGAGGATCAATGCCATCTCGGCAGCGACCATTGGTACGTTGCCTAGCGTTTCCAGCTTGGCAGCAAGCGCCATGACCTTCTCCCTGCAACGGCTGAAAGCCGCTTCGTTGCGAAGCAAGGCGAGCTGGCCAGACAGAACGATGTAATCGAACTGTTTTGCGACCGTATCATTGTCTTCAAGCGCGGATGGCAAACCTGCGATGTCGTCGATAAGCGCCTCGCGGTCTTCGGCTGAGAGGTTTTGCCAAGCCTCTTGCTGCTGGAAATGTTCGACCGAATTGCGCTTCGCGCGGACAAGAAAATTGTCGAGCGTCATCCCGCTCACTTCATTAAACAGGCGCGCGCGAACGTCGCGGTTGAGATAGCCAAGACCGTCGCTCACGTCCCCTTCAGGCACGTCTTGGATGAAGGATGCCAGTTCCACGCGCGCAGCGAAAAGGCGCTGGCCAAGCGATTGACCAAGTGCGCCATCCACGAATTTCGGGTTCTGATTGAAGAACTCGAAATTCTGGCAGAAATCGAAAATGAGGAACTGGTCTTTGTGGCGGCCGATGCCGAACAAGTCGGGTGACAGACGAGTGCCGCGCCCGATCATCTGCCAGAATTTTGTTTTGGAGCGAACGATCTTGAAAAACACAAAATATTTTGGCCACTTTTCCCAAACTTTCCCAAGTACGATTATCTACGCTAAATCAGATATTTAAGATGTTCCCCTTTACGATTGTCTCCGCCCATAATACCCTCGAAACGCTTAAATCTGGAGACAAAATGGAGACAAAGCACCCCCCTGAAATCTTGTTAGCGTCCGCGCTCGTGGTGTAATTTCCGGTGTAGGCGATGGTGTATTCCGGG
>NZ_LSIJ01000031.1 GCF_001556185.1 Sphingomonas sp. CCH10-B3
GCACTCCGCTAATTTACGCCGCGACCTGTGCCAAATGTTCTGACGACGGACACTGGCACGCTGGTGGTCACCGCAGGCGCTGCCGAGCTGTTCGGCACCGAGTTCGGGGTCGCGCACTGATGCTGGCCTGGCTGGTTCGCTCCGCGCTGAAGCAGCGCGTGCTGGTGCTCGCCATGGCGGCGCTGCTGGTGGTGCTCGGCCTGCGCGCGTCGGCCGATGTGCCGCTTGATGTTTTCCCGGAGTTCGCTCCGCCCATTGTCGAGATCCAGACCGAGGCGCCGGGCCTGTCGACCGAGGAGGTCGAAAGTCTGATCACGGTGCCGATCGAAACCGCGGTCAATGGCGTGCCTGATCTGGCAACCCTGCGGTCGAAGTCGGTGCTGGGGCTGTCGTCGGTGACGATCCTGTTCGAGCGCGGCACCGATGTGATCCGCGCCCGCCAACTGGTGCAGGAGCGCGTGGCACAGGTGCAGGCGCGACTGCCTGCCGCTGCTCGCCCGCCTGTTATGCTGCCGCCGCTATCGTCCACGAGCCGGGCCATGAAGATAGGCATCTCCTCCAAGAAGCTCGATCAGATGCAGCTGTCTGAGCTGGTGCGCTGGACGATCCGGCCCAAGCTTATGTCGGTGCCGGGCGTCGCCAACGTCGCGGTGTGGGGCTATCGTGATCGCCAGCTTCAGGTTCTTGCCGACCCCGACCGGCTGCAAGCCTCGGGCGTGACGCTCGCCGAGCTGCGCGCAGCAACCGGGGATGCCGTGCTGGTCGGCGGCGGCGGCTTTGTCGATACGCCCAACCAGCGGCTGCCGGTGCAACAGGCCAGCGCCATCCAAACCTCCGAGGATCTCGCCAACACGGTTATCAAGATTGCAGGCGATGCGCCAGTTCGGGTCGGCGATGTCGCGCGGGTGACCGATGGCTTTGCCGCTCCCATCGGCAATGCGATCATCGACGATGGCCCCGGCCTCATGCTGATCGTCGAGAAGCAGCCGACCGGCAATACGCTCCAGCTGACCCGCGATGTCGAGGCGGCGGTCGCAGAGCTGCGCCCGGGCCTCAAGGATGTGAAGATCGATACCACGATCTTCCGCCCGGCAACCTTCATCGAGAAGTCGATCGACAATCTGACCCGTGCGCTGATGATCGGCTGCGTGCTGGTCGCAATTGTGCTGTTCGCCTTTACCCGTGACTGGCGGCAGGCGACGATCAGCCTTGTGGCGATCCCGCTGTCGCTGCTCGCAGCCGGGCTCGTGCTGCTGTGGAGCGGGGCGACGATCAACACAATGGTGATCGCCGGACTGGTGATCGCGCTCGGCGAGGTGGTCGACGATGCTATCATCGATGTCGAGAACATCGCCCGCCGTCTTCGCCTGAACCGCGAGGCGGGCAAACCGCGCTCGGCCTTTGCCGTAGTTCTGTCGGCTTCGCTCGAAGTGCGCACGGCGGTGGTCTTCGCCTCGCTGATCGTGATGCTGGTATTCTTGCCGATCTTCTTCCTCGGCGGGGTGGCGGGGACATTCTTCCGGCCATTGGCGATTGCCTATGTGCTGGCGATTGCCGCATCGTTGCTGGTCGCGCTGGTGGTGACCCCTGCGATGTGCCTGATGCTGCTCCCCAATGCGCCGATGAAGGAGCATCGCGACACGCGCTTTGTCGCCTCGCTGATGGTATTCGCGGCGCAGCGGTCGGTGGAGAATGACGCGGCGGATCAGTTCGCCCCGATCGGTCATGAAATGCCGGGACGGCTCAGCCAGCGCCGCCCTGCCGCTCTTGGTATTGTGCATCAGCATGCACCCGTCCGACAGCTCGAGGCGCTGCTTCACCCTTTCCAGCGTGATTGGCCGGGTACGCGTCCTGAGCGCCAGCTGGAGGAGGTGCGAGGTCGCCCCGGTCCGTGCATCCGTCCGCAGCACAATATCTTCGATGACGTCGGCACTTTCGACCTGGATCGTTTCGACGCCCACATCGAGAGAACCGGCCTCACGCGCCGCGGAAACCCGGGCTTCGAGGAGCCCGAGAAACTCATCGAAAATTGCGTTCTGCATGCCGATCGGCAGGGCAAGAATGCGGTTGAGCCACCGCTGGATCGGGGGAAGGTCTTCTTCGAGCACGCCATCCTGGGAGACGATCGTCAATCCGCTGCGTTGCTCGAAGTCGGACAAGGTCACGCTCTTCAGCGTTCCCTCTGCGAGGAGGCCGAACCAGCTGGTGAGCGCCGCCTTGGCATAAGGGCTTTCGAGATTGTCCGCCGGATCGAACAGATTCTGGCCGCCGGTTTGGCGCTGGCCACGCGTCAATGCCCCAAGGCTGTCGAGGCGCCGCGCGATCGTGCTGGTGAAGCGCAGCTCACCTTTGCAGTTGGTCGTGACCGGCCTGAATAGGGGGGTGTTCGCCTGATGAGTGCGGTGGGTGCGGCCGAGGCCCTGGATGGCCCGGTCAGCGCGCCAGCCCGGCTCTAGAAGGAAATGCACCCGGCGCTTCTGGCAGGGTGCGTCAAGGCTGGCATGGTAGGAACGCCCCGTTCCGCCTGCATCGCTGAAGACGAGAATGGGTTTGCGGCCATCCATGAACTGGTCGGTTTCCGACTGGTTCGTGCGGGGGGAGCGAGTTTCGAGGCGCTGGCTACCATCGGCCTGAGAAATGAGGCGCTTTGTGCGCCCGGTGACTTCTGCGACCTTATCCGTCCCGTAGTGTTCGATGATCCCGTCGAGGGCTGGCTTGATTGGCGGCATCGCGCAAAGATGCTCGATCAGCTCGGCGCGCCGGGCGATCGCAGCCTGGTTGTGCACGGGGCGGCCGTCCTCGTCGAACATCGGCGTCGAACGGGTAGCACCGGTGTCGTCGGTGTAGAACGTCATCTGCTGGGTGGGAAAAGCTCGCTCGAGGTATTCGATGACCGCATCAAGCGGGCTGAGATCAAGGTCGAGTTCGGCCCGCTCTTCGGGTGAAAGGCTGTCGAGCCTTCGGTCGAGGATGCTTTCGGCGGTCGAGACCAGCTGAACCACGACCACGTCATCCTGGTCCAGGTGCTTATTGATGGCGCTGATCAGAGTCGGGAGCTTCATCGAAAGCAGCAGCTGGTTGAAGAAGCGCTGCTTGGTGCTTTCGAAGCGGCTGCGGGCTGCGGCCTTCGCGCCGCCGTTCAGCGTGGTGCCGTCGATCTCGTCGACCACACCGGTCAGCGCGAGCGACTCCTCCATGTTCTGGTGAATAATCGCCCAAGCATCCGCATAGGTGTCGTAGACAGCGATCTGCTGGGCCGTCAGGCCGTGCTTGAGGATTTCGTACTCGACCCCGGCAAAGCTCAGCGCCCGTGCCTGGTAAAGCCCAAGGGCCTTAAGGTCGCGCGACACCAGCTCCATCGCAGCGATGCCACCTGCCCTGATCTGGCTGATGAAATCCTCGCGGTTGGCAAACGCCGTTCCTGGTCCCCAAAGGCCGAGCCGAACCGCATAGGCGAGATTGTTGACTTCAGAGGCCCCGGTCGCCGAGGCATAGAGCACGCGGGCCTTGGGCAGATGGTTCTGGAGCATGACGCCGGCGATGCCCTGCTGGGAACCTGATTTGCTCCCGCGGGCGCCCTCGCCTCCTGCCACCCCGCCCATTTCGTGGCTCTCATCAAAGGCGATGACACCTTCGAAATCCGCCCCGGCCCAGTCCAGCAATTGCTTCAGACGGGTCGCATCCTGCCTCTGACTGCGCAGCGTCGGGTACGTGACGAAGAGGATCCCCTCGCGGAACGGCACTGGCTGATCGATTTTCCAGCTGGAGAGCGGTTGAATGTCGGCAGTCATCCCGCCGATCGCGCTCCAATCCCGGCGCGCATCTTCGAGCAGGCTCTCGTTCTTGGATACCCAGATCGCCTTGCGGCGTCCGGCTAGCCAGTTGTCTAGAATGCAGGCGGCAATCTGTCGGCCTTTGCCCGCGCCAGTGCCATCACCGAGGAAGTAGCCCTTGCGGTAGCTGTGTCCGTCTTCGGCCAGAGTGAGAGCGACACCTTCGTCAGCCGGGACGAACAGGCCCGGCAGATACTGCTGCCAGGCATTGCCGGCATAGATCACCGTCTCGAGCTGCGCTTCCGAAAGCAGGCTTTCTTTGAGGATGCGGCCCTGCAGGCTGGGGCAATACTCCGGCACCGGCGCTGGTATGGAGCCCATGGCCACACTTTCCACCAGCGGGGTCGGGTGCGCCTTTGCACCATCGATGTCGATCCGGCTCGGGCGGTAAGGCAGATAGACACCGGCCTGCTCGCCCAGAGGGCGCGGCGTTGCCAGGCTGCGAAAAACAAGCGGCGATATCGATGGCGCTTCGATTACGCGCGGCTTAGCCGCAGGCGGCTTTGCACTTGTGCGCATCGCCTTGAAAAGCGTGCCGGGCTTGGTCTGCTGCCGTGCGTAAATTGGTGAAGCCTCGCAAGGACCGACTGCCCGCTTTACCACTGCAACCGCCGCGGCAATCTCGGCGACATTCGATCTAGCGAGGATCGCAGGACGGATGTTTCCGGGAACCTTGTCGATCACGTAGAGGCGAACCGGCACGCTGGTCCCCTGCTTGTGGTAGCACCTGGCAAGGCGGCAAGCTGTTTGCACCGTGCAGTTCTCGAATGTCTGGTCATAGATTTTCGAGAGCCTAGCGCTGGTGGTGAACCAGTCCGGCATGATAGCGACAAGTCTGCCGCCAGGAGCCAATCGACCGAGCGCGGCGCGCAGATGGCGGACAGCAGCGAATTGATCGACGCCCCTTCCCTCCGAACGGGAGAACGGGGGGTTCATGAGAATCAGGCTGGGGCGCAGCGAAGGATCCAGCGCGGAAGCCAGCATCGCACCGTCGATCCCGGTAAGCTTGGCATGTTTGAACAGCAGAGCGAGTTTCTCACGGCGTTTGGGATCAAGCTCATTGAGGTGCAGCTGCCTTACTGTCGGCAGGCTGGCCACGAGCGCACCATGTCCCGCACTCGGCTCCAGCACGATGTCGTCTGGCCGGGGCTGCGCAAGGACAGTCGCAAGTGCCGCAAGATCGGCAGGCGTGGAGAACTGTTGAAACCGAATCTGGTCTTCGCTCCTGACCGTATGGGTTGGCAGCTGCTCAACCAGAAGACTCAAAGCGGTGATGTCGTCCAGGCGCACCGGACGGGGTAATCTTAGGAGGTGACGGGTCACCCCTGCTTCGAGGAGGTCATACGCATCGCGCTGTGCCCAGCGGCCCTCAGCCGAGCTTCCTCCATGGAGGCGCTTCATTGCGTCGAAGAGCGTCATCTTCGTAAGCGATCCACCGGCGATCTCGAGCGCGACTTCGTCGATGACCTGATCAAGGCGGGAGTCGAACGGGGTGAAAAGATCGGTCATGCGCTGCTCCTGATGCTGATGCGCACCACAGCCTCCCCCTCCCCTTCCGGTTCGGCAGCGCGGAGCTTGGAATTGCGCCAGAGGCGTTGAGCAGCGCCACTCTTGGAATGCCTGTTTTGGCCCGCAGCATTGCACTAGGGAGAGTTCATCGGCCAAATAAGGCCTATAAGTTGACGTTTTTGCGGATAAAGGCCATATATGGCCTATGTATCTCACCCTCCCGGATCAGCTGACGGGCCTCGGCAAGCGGATCAAGGTACGCCGCCTGGCCCTCGACCTTACCCAGCAAGCGGCAGCTGCCAAAGCTGGCGTGTCTCACAGGACGTGGCGAAGGATGGAGGCCGAAGGCAGGGCTTCGATCGAAGATCTTGTGCGCGCCGCCATCGCACTGCGCTGCGATGAAGGCATTGTCGCGCTGTTTCCGCAAGTTCCGGCAACCAGCATGGATGAGCTGCTCGCGCAGCAGCGCCAAGCAGCAAAGCCGCAGCGCAAGCGTGCTAGCGGTGCAAGGCCATGAAGCTGGCTCCGGGAACGCCCTTGGTGGTTGGATTGCTGACCGATGAGACTGCCGCGCCGCTTTCGGTCGGCAGGCTGGCAATGGCCAGGGGCCTTGCGCAGCTCGAATGGTCTGCAGAGATCATAGCGGAAGGGATGCCAATTTCTCCGCTGCACTATCCGGCTGAACCGGGCCTGCACCCTGCCCGCAGCCGGACCTTTGAAGGCCTCCACGGTTTCCTGTCGGACTGTCTGCCCGATGCCTGGGGCATGCTCTTGTTGAAGCGGCGGCTTCAGAAAATGGGTCACCGGTTCGAAGACCTAAACGCAGTCGACCGGCTCGCCCTTGTTGGCACGAAAGGTCGGGGCGCGCTCGTATTCCAGCCTGAAACGCTTGATGGTGAAACTTCAAGTACTATCGACCTCGATGCTTTGGCCGATGAATCCCGCCACGTTCTGCTCGGCGAGGAGACAGAGCTGGAGGCGCTGCTCACTCGCCTGGGCGGCGGCTCGGGCGGCGCGCGGCCGAAAGTTCATGTGGCGATCGACGCGGGCGGCACGCTGTCCGCAGGAGACGAGTTGGCTGCAGCGGGAACCAGGAGCGCCGGTGAGGAATGGATCGTCAAGTTTGCAGCGACCAACGACCCCGCAGATATCGGGCCGCTGGAGGAGGCCTACGCCCGGATGGCCCGCGCTGCGGGAATTGAAATGGCTGAAACGCGATTGATCTCCTCTGCGAAGGGGCCAGGCCATTTCGCGACAAGGCGTTTCGACCGGCCCGTGCCCGGAAAAAGGCTTCATATGGTCAGTCTGGGCGGAGTGCTTGAGGCCTCGCCGCATATGCCGAGTGTCGACTACGACGGGTTCCTGAAGGCGACATTGGCGATCACCCACAGCATGGCGGACGTCGAGCAAGCCTTCCGCCGCATGGTCTTCAACGTGCTCGCGCGAAACCGCGACGATCATGTTCGCCAACATGCTTACCTGATGGACGCTCGGGGAGATTGGCGGCTTGCGCCGGCCTTCGACCTGACGTTCTCGAATGGCCCCGGCGGCGAGCATTACATGGCTGTTCTGGGCGAAGGGCGCACCATTACCCGCCAACATATAGAGAAACTCGCGAAGACCCACGGTATCTCTCCCAAGCGCGTGTTCGCAGTGATCGACGATGTTCGTGCATCACTCGCCGATTGGCCGTCGCACGCTCGGGATACTGGGGTCCGGGTCTCAATGGCAAAAGTATCAGAGGGCTTGGAATCCGTGGCCCGAACATTTGGCTAAGGAAGGCTTTGGGGTCCGTTTTCCCAAGTCTTTGAAGACACCAAGAGGCAGCTCACTCGTCTCCGGGTTGGCCACCAGCAATATTTCATTGCTTTCTCTAGTTTGCCGCTAACTTACTGGGTCCATCTTTCAGTCAGATTTCAGAAGGACGCAGACGTCGTCCTTTGGCGTCATGACCGTGGTGCGCGATTTAGCCCTAGTCACGCTCACGCGAAAATTCTGACGTGCCTGGGATAGGTCGCCTTCTAGCTTGTTTTCGCGAACGATCCGATCCGGGTTCGCCTTAATCTCCTTACCCACCCTGAGTGGCCAGCCTTCGAACACGATCACTTCGTCAAACTGCTTCCCCTTCGCCTTATGCATGTTCATCACAATGACGCCCGTCTCGGGGCGCTGAGCTGTGGCGAAGTGATCCTGAACAAACGCCAATCGAGTGATGTCAAGCGCATCGGAATAGCGACCCCGCTCTCGCCAGTTCTGTTCCAGCGTATTGCGCATCAGATTGCCGCGTTCGAGCAGACGCACGTTGCGGGCGTCGTTCGCAATAGCCCGCAACCGGGTACACGCTCCATCAGCGAGCGTGGCGCGGATGGCGATCCAGTCCTTGTCTGGATCGCCGACCATAACGACCTGCCGGGTTGCGGAAAGGACGGCAGCGATAGGATGGATGACACTGTTCGCGTGCGGCGCCTGTCCCCCGGCGATCCGCTCGTTCCATTTCGCCAGCGCGCTCTCCAGCTTGACCGCATCGCCCAGATCTCCCTTGCCTGGGTCGGATCCCCCACGGCCGCGAAGATATTGGCATATCAAATGCACCAACTGGTCGAGGTCATCCGAAGCACGCTCTTGCTGCATCAGTTGCGCAATGACTTCGGCTCCCAGGATCGGTCCTTCCATATCGATCGAGGCGGCATGTGAGATAGTCGGAACGTTACCGAACGGATCGCGCAGGATATCGGAAACGAGCCGCATCTTCCGCTTGGTTGGAACGAGGATTGCGAGCGACCAGTCGCGCCGTCCGGTGGCGATCAGCCGGGCTCGCGCCTGAAGGACCTGCGTGACCAGCGCGGCATAGGCCTGGTTCCGGTTGGACGGAAACAAGCAAAAGCTGATGCCAGAGTATTCGGCCTTGCTGAATTTGGCGGTCAGCAGCTCGTTGCCGAAGAGTAGTATGTCCGTGCCCTTGCTGCGGTGATTGTCCGAGCCGAGCTCGGTGAAGGTCGGAGCGAACGCAGCCTTGAAATGATCAAGGCGGGCCGGATCGGCGCCAATGAATTCGAAAATGCGTTGCTCCGGGTCGGCCAGCGCAATCAAGGTGCAACGGTCGCCAAGCGCCTTCACGACACGCCACTGATCCGCGCTCGTATCCTGGAATTCATCGAAGATGATGCAGGGCCAAGCTATAGCAGTCATTGCTCGCAGTTTGGCGGAACCCTCGAGCAGCCGTGCCACGAGATCAGCGAACAGATCGAAGCAGACTTTCCCCTCTGCAAACGCAAGTCGGTCGCGCTCAGCCTTCTCGCGCGCTCTCTTTTCGGCCAGCTGGGCTTCGTCGAGCTTCTTGTCGGGGCCATATTCCCGGCGGATCGCAGCTAGGGCGATCGCTTCACCTGGCGGTGTGAGGATCGAGATCCTACGCGGCAGGCCGACCAGATAGCCGTGCGTCTTGAGAAGCCGCCAGAAGAAGCTGTGATAGGTGTCAACCTCGATCCGGCTCCGCTCGTCGGACGAGACGTCTTTTTCTTCGTCGATGGCTTCGAGGACACGGGAGACCGTCGCACGCGCGAAGCTGAGAAAGAGGACACGCTGCCCTGGCTTGAGCATTTCGCGGGCGATTTTCGCTGCCTTCAGGATCGAGACGGTCGTCTTGCCGGAACCGGGGCCACCGGTAACCAGCTGGTGGCCGGCGGTCGCGAGCACGATCTGCTGCTTCGGCGTCAGGTCGACCATGATTACCGCTGTTACCTGAAAAGCGCGTCGAAGTCGTCGCCACCTCCGCCAGGTGCAGGATCTGCAACAGGCGGAGGTGGAGGCGGATCGCACAGCTGGCGCAACCGCGCGCAGGTTTGCCGAAACCACAACGGTATCTCGGCTTCTGAGCACTGGGCCAGGAAGTCGGCGATGCCCCAATTACCCTTGGACCACTGGAAATAGTCCATCAGCGCATCGATCATGTTCACGTCGGCGCCCGCATGCTTGGCTGCCAGATGCGGCGGCCAAGCCAGCGACTGCGAGAAGCGGTTCATGGCCTCCAAGGTGGTGTTCTTGAGGACAAGGTCCTCAATGCCTTTTTCGGGATGCATGAACAGCTGTTCGACCTCGGCCTCGATGGCTTGCTGCGCCTCCGCGGTCTGCAAATCACACAGCGCAAACACCCGCTTGCCCAACCCCGCATAGAGCCTACCGAGATCGGCGATCTGAGTCTCGGTCTTCGCGTTAATGACGGTGATTCCCAAGCCTTCGATTGAGCTGTAGGTCGCCGGATTGAGATCAGAGAGCCGACGCGCGACGACCGGAAGCGCCGCGGCTTCGGTATCGCCTTCCGCAATGAGCACCCGGCGCGCCAGCAGCCCTTCGCAGAATTTGGTGCGGAAGTCTTGTCGGTAGCGCTTGTGCTTCACGCTTTCAGGAAGGGCGATAGAAGCTTGGCTGAGTATGCCTTGGCTGCTCCGGGAAAGGATGACGGTCTCGTCTAGACCAAATTCTTCAAGGACGTAGGGCGAATGAGAGGTGATTATCGATTGGGCGGAGAGCTTGCGTAGCTCATGGACGATGCGCTTCTGCGCATAGGGAGGAATAGCAGTTTCGACCTCTTCCATGGCGAAGATCACATTCTGCTTGTCCTCGGCGATTTGAGAAAGAAGCGCGAGGACGAGCATGTTGATTGTGCCGGTACCCTGCCGGTAAAAGGGGGCGGCATGGTCGCCACTGCCGGTGGCGATGAAGGCCGTTATCACTTTGCGGAGATGCTCGCGTGTCAGGCTGGAAACGCGAAGGTGCGGCTTTGCACCCCATTCTCGAGGCACGTATTTCTTAAGCGAGGCGTTCACGCTCTCAAGGACTCCGCTGATGCCCATCTGGGGGTCACCAGCCACGTCCAGTGTGGAAAGCGCATCCAGTGTGCCTTCCCAAAGCCGGGGGCGGATTTCCTTTAAGCGGAGGATGATGTCGAGCAGGCTGCCATGCTCAAGGCTGAGGGCGCGGGATCCGGTCCTAAGCGAGCGGAGAAACAAGAAGCCGCAATGCTGCTTGTCAGTCTTGCGGAACGGAGTCGGAGTATCGTCTTCCGTCAAGCTGCGGGTGAAGTAAGTGGCACCAGTGAAATCGTCGTCGTCCGGGTCATATTGGCCGATAAAGGTGACGCGTAGCGCTGCGACGACGGCGGCTGCATCTATGCCGGCGGGGTTCGCCTCAACGAACAGGGTTCCATCAGCCGTGTTGAGCCACTCGATTCTACCGCCGAAACGAGCCAGCTGTTCCTCCGATAGGTCCGTGATCGTCACTTCGATCTCGATGCGCGGCGGCACTGAGTCCGCCAATGGGTTGCCTGCGGCCTCGACGGGAGGCTGCCCATCGTGGTCAGCCTCTGCCACGGCGGTAGCGGGAGCGAGATAACGACCCTCGAAGAAGTCGTGCTCGTCGACCGGTGGTCGACGGGAGAGTCGATCGGGGCCAAGTACCAGATCGATGGCCTCTAGAACCGAAGACTTGCCAGTGTTGTTGTCACCGATAAGCACTGCATGCGCAGGCAGACAGATGGTGGCGGACTTGATGCCGCGAAAGTTTGTCACCGATAACGAATGAACTCGCATTTCTTTCTTCGACCTCCCTGAACCTGCGCAAGATGGCGCAAGGCGGGCCTATTGGGAAGTAAAACAGGCATTTATGCTATTTTCGCGAGGATCGATTGGAGTTCGCACCACGGGAACCGTCATCTGGTGCCAAAAGGATAACCAGGAAAAATTAGTCCTCATCAATCTTCGGAGTAGGGATCCCATCGGTGAAATAACTCGTTGTTTGCGGCCCAATCATCGCCATTGCCCGGAGCACTTCGAATGATCTGAAGGCCAGGTCTAGCGTAAGCCATCGTCGCTCGGTGTGCTGCCCTTCGCCCTGGCGAATTGTTGTCCTCGGCTATGATCAATGTGTCGAGTTCCAGCGGCAGCTTAAGGTTTGGCAGTCGGGAAGCGCCCATCGCCGCCCAACAGGTTACGCCAGACAGACGGGTGAAGGCAGCAGCATCTTCGAAGCCCTCCGCTACTGCCAGAACTCGTCCACTCGGCGTCGGTTGCCATGCCCCTTGCCCGCAGCGCCCGAGCAAGAATTTACCCTGATGCTGGTTCGTTCTCGGGTCGAGAATGATGCGCTGGACGGCGACAAGGTGACCACCGTCTCGCACAGCGACGAGCAATGCTTGATGAAATGCAGTGTTTGGCTTTCGGCCGAGAGGGCACTTCGGGTGGAAGCGCACGTCAGGCAGATCGAGGGGTAGACATCTCCCAATGAGGTAGCGTTCTCCCAGCGTACCATAAACGCCGACCGCATCACTCCACAGACGCTGAGCGAGTTGACTGGAATGCAGACTTTGCGTTGGGCGGGGTTCTACGCCTCGAACTCGATCTGTATTCCGCAGGGCACGTATGATGTCCCTTGGATTGCAGCCGGCAAAGCAATGCACGAGGACCCCTGATAATCCTTGGCGGATCGATAATGAGGGCGTCCTGTCGTCATGAGCAGGGCATCGGCACATAGCGTAGGAGCCGTGCCATGTGCCGCGCAGAGCTGTGACAAGGTTGATCGTGTCTTGAGTTGGTCGGAGTGCTGATAGGGTCATAAGCGTCCCTAAAGCTTTCCCCCTCCCCTTCCTGCCGTGCACTTGAGGAGCGCCGGGTGCTTTCAATCGTCCCCATAGGGCCTGCAGTCATCGAAGTTGGCTGTAGCGAACTCCAATTCGCTTGAATGCGCTTGCTCGTCTTTGACGGATCAGCTGAGCGGTCGCTTCGGCTTGTGCCGTCGCCTCGAAGCTAAGAATGAGGCCCTGCCCTTTTGAGCCTATCCGCCCCCAGCGGCGTTCAACAGTTGTCCACCCGAACAAGTCGGTTTGGATCCAGAGGTGGTATTCTCGCGCGACGTTGCGCGAATTGTCGACGGCTTGCCAATGCCACGACTGACTGGTTGGTGTTTCCATAGTAGCCTGGTGGCAGAGACACGGACCAATGGTCCAACCGGGAATATGAATCACAGCTGCGTCAGTGATTCACTGATCCGATGGGAGGGGGTTGCTGGCCGATCACCTTCAAAAACATCATCATAAAAACGCCGCTGCTTGCAGCGGAAGGATTTCTGATTCTAGAGATTCAGATTCAGGTCCGATTTATGGCCTGAATTCAGAGGACTATGCCGTTTTTCCTGACCCGATGGGGGTGTTAGGCTGACCTTCTGGGGGCTACATCCTGACCGAGCGGGGGCTTTCCCCTGACCTTCTGGGGCATTCCTGACCAAATGGGGGGAGAGCCTGTTCCAGTAGATGTAGCGGGCCTTTCGAGCGTTTTCTCCTGCCTGGTTTTGTAAAAACTGAACCCTAGCTTGCGTTCGTTCATGACGCTTGCCGACTCGCAGGAATTCCGACGATTCCGTAACCCCTCCCTTGCCCTTCAATCCTGACCTCTTGGGGGCTGCACATTGATTCCTGACCTGACCTGACTTGACGCAAGAGGTCAGGTCAGGCAGCAATCAATCCTTCAAAGAATCAAGCTCTGATCGCACTATGGCATGGAAACTGATGACGGCCCAATAGTAGAAGCTTCCGAGGAGAAGCCTGAAGAAGGTTCCCCCGGACGTGCGATGCGCGTTGCTGCTGCATTGAAGGCAAAGGGTGGCGACGAGTTCGCCAAACCGGGCAACATCATTGAGATCAAATTCGTCAAAGGTGAGTCGCTTAGTCTGACGGCATCGCGGCTGTTGGCGCTCATGATCCTGACCGCAGGTGGAGACGCATGGGAAGATCGTCCTCATCGCATTCGCAAAGCCGATATACGCCGAGGCCACAAGGGTAACGAGCGGATCAGCGACATGCTTCAGGAGCTCCATCGCACCCTGTTTGCTGTGGATGATAAATCGTGGCGCGGAAAGAAGGCGACTCTCCTGTTCTCCCTGATCTCTCGGTCTAAAGAGGAAACCGACGAGGATGGCGGAGAGACGGGCTGGATCGAATGGGAGTTCACGCCCGATGCGCGTAAGCTGATCCAGGCTTCTGAGACCTATGCCGTGCTTAACCGGCAAGCGGTCTTGGGTTTCCGCTCGAATTATGCGCTCAAACTTTACGAGCTTGGAGCCCTTCGCCTCCATCGCCGCCAAGCAACCTGGCGAGGAGATATGCAGGCACTGCGTGCAGCGCTTGGCATCCCGCCTGATGTCTACACGGACTTCGCTCAGCTTCGGCGCAAGGTGCTTGAAAAGGCGAAGTCTGAAATTGACCAGCTCGCTCACTTCCGTGTCGAATGGCGCGAGATCCGGCAGGGACGAACGGTCACTGAACTCGAGTTTCGGTTTGAACCCAAAGGTGCGCCCGAGGTTCTCGAAACCGTAGACGAGCTCGACCGGCACTCGGCGGGGCGCCAAGCGAGGCGGACAGGTTCGGTCGAAACAGTAACTGCGGGGCAGGGGGCAATAGCAGCACCGCCCAGCGCGGCGCCTGCGATCAAGCAGTCAGAGTCCACCTTCCCGTCGTCTGGCTCGATCCGCTTCGGGCACGCCGATTTGCTTGAAGTCGCCCGAAAGCATGGCGGTGGATGGGATGTCGATCTTATCGCGAGCGGCTTTCGCGAACACATGGGCAATCGGTTGGAGAAGCTTCGTGGCGCCAAGCTCATCGCTGCTTGGAAGGGCTTTTGTGAGGGCTGGGTAAACCGGCGCGGGCGGCCCTGACGCTCAAGAATTGCACGCGTGCAATTCGCCATGCCCCCACCGAGTCAGGATTGCCTGATCCGGCTCTAGAATCGGCGCGACAATGCGGCCCGACTTTCGAAATTTCCGAATTTCTTGACCGAAAAGCGCAAGTGGGTGTAGCATACCCTCAATTGCGAAAGGACGGCATGTGTCTAACGGACTTCAGATCGAAGAAGCCGAGCGTTTAGTCTCGGTTGCAACGCTCGCCAGTCGAACATCGTCGGTGCTCGAAAAGCTGCGCGACTCCGCACGAAGCGCTCGGGCAGATGCGCGCCGCGAGCCTACCTTTACGATCGGGAAGGCGGCAGAGCTCGTCGGGCGGACGCCGGCGGCTATCCGTGACGCCGAGAAAGATGGAAGGCTGCCCGAGCCGGCGAGGACAGATAGCAATCGACGCGAGAGGTACACTCTTGCCCAGCTTAACGACATGCGCGGCGTGTTCGGCACCAGGCCGTATCGTGCTCCGACCGATCCGTGTTGCGTGGTTGCGGTTCAGAATTTCAAAGGCGGCGTCGGCAAATCGACGCTGTCTGTTCACCTGGCGCAATATCTCGCGATCAAGGGCTATCGTGTTGCATTGATCGACTGCGACAGCCAGGCCTCTGCGACGACGCTGTTTGGCTATGTGCCAGATCTCGATCTGACAGAGGACGATACCCTCTACCCATTCCTTCGTGAGGGTGAGCGGTCATCGCTCGACTACGCCCTCCGCAAGACCCATTTCGACGGCCTTGAGCTGATCCCTGCCAATCTTCGCCTGTTTAATTCCGAGTACGAACTGGCCGCCAGAATGGCGCAGGGGAACGGAGCCTTACTTGACCGCCTCAAGGAAGGGATTGAGAGCATCTCGGATCGGTTCGATGTCATCGTCATGGACCCACCGCCCGCCCTCGGGGCTATCTCTTTGTCCGTGTTGCGAGCTGCGAATGCGTTGGTGGTTCCGGTTCCTCCGACCGTGATGGACTTCTCGTCGACTGCGGCATTCCTCTCAATGCTTGATGAGACGATTGAGCAGCTGGCCGACCGAGGTCTTGCCCCAGAACTAACGTTTCTGCGCTTCGTTGCCTCAAAGGTCGATGAGAACAAGTCGATGCAGAAGGAGCTTCTGCAGTTGATGCGGACGCTGTTTGGCCACGCCATGGTTCGAACGCCGCTCAAGGACTCTGCCGAGATCGACAATGCGACTGCGCGGCTAATGACAGTTTATGAACTCGACGGGCCTGCTACGAGCTCGGCGGTACGCAATCGCTGCCTTAATTATCTTGATGGCGTGAACTCAGAAATCGAAGTCGACATTCGATCGATGTGGCCAAGCCATCAAAAGCGCCTCCGGCAGGAGGCCTTGGTATGAGCCGCTGGGAAAATTGCACGCGTGCAATTCTGCTAATGGGAGGCTTGCATGAGTAGGAAGAACAGCGGTTTTGCCGCCGACTTGGCAGCCGGGATCGATCTGACCGAGGATTCCGCCGCGCCGCGTCGATCGAGCATCGCGTCGAATGTGCTTACCGGGCGATCAAACCGTTTGGCCGATCTCGCTTCCGGTGCGATTGTCTCGCGCACGCATGAGCTCGTTGATCCAGCAAGGTGCCGGATGTGGGCTGGCCACAATCGCGACTACGCGCTCCTCAATGAGGAACGCTGCGCAGACTTGATCGAGAGCATCAAGGCCCAAGGGCGGCAAGAGATCCCGGCTATTGTCCGTCGCCTGTCGGGCGAAGATGGCTATGATTTCGAGGTCATCTGCGGGGCGAGGCGACACTGGTCGGTCAGCTGGCTGCGGACGCACAACTACCCAGACTTCAAGTTCCTCGTCGACGTGCGCGAGATTGGCGATGAGGAGGCTTTCAGGCTCGCAGATCTCGAGAACCGCGCACGGGACGACCTAACCGATTTCGAGCGCGCGAAGGACTATCTCCGGGCATTGTCGGCCTACTACGAGGGTCGTCAGAAGACGATGGCCGAACGGCTCAAAGTGTCCGAAAGCTGGCTCACACGCTATCTCGATCTGGCCCGCCTGCCCGAGGAGTTGACCAGAGCCTTTGCTAATCCGCATGAGCTCGGAATTCGCAATGCGATCGCACTCAAGGCGCTCATGAAGCCAGAAGATCGGAAGGAGAGGGCCTTCCGGGAGGCAGCGCGGCTTGCCGCAGAACGGGAACGGACGAACCATTCGCCATCAGTCCTCGAGGTGATCAAGGCGCTTTCACTCGCGGCTGATCCCCCCAAGAAGTCAGGAACCCCCAAGAAGTCAGGAAAGGCCGAGACCGTCGCGAATGCGGTTGGCCAGCCTGTACTTCGGATTGAGGGTGCTGATCGCAAGGGTGTCCGCATTACCTTGCTGAACAAGGGTGGTGCGACGCGGCAGGAAGCCGAAGAGGCTATTCGCGCGGTACTAGATCAGCATTGGCCGGTACAATAGCACTATCGGTCTCGCGCAAGCGCACCATGCCTGCCTCCTGCAATGAGGACACCGATTGCGAAGCGGTTCGCTTTGTCACGCCTAGGCATCTGGCAAGCTCCGCTCTGGTAAGGGGACCAAGGCTGACGATCATGCGCCACGCCTGCGGAGCGGTTGAGGAGGCATACAGCCGACCGGCCAGCTGCTTGTCGGCCAAAGTGACAGCCTCTCGCATCACCCGCAAATCGGCCGCGGCATTGTCAGTGGCCGTCTGAAGCGCTGAACGGAGAAGGGCGGGCAGGGGTTCTTCGTGGAATTCGCGGAACAAGGCCCGCGGCATGATGCCTGCAAGCGCCAGCGGGGCCGAGCCCAACCCAAAAAGGTGGGGCCTGATGGCCGCAGCCAATGAGGCAGCCCAGGCCGCGCCACGCGGCGCCGAACGCGTGATTGCGAACCCGCCGACCTGGACCATTTCGCTGCCGCCTTCGAAAAAGTCGAATTCCTCGGTTCGCAGTTCCTCAAGCCACTCGATCAGCGTGCCGTCGGGATCCCTGCTGGGGAGCAGAGCGTCGAGCCGCTGTGAACCGACAAAGTTCATGACAAAACGTGATTGTGGTAATCAATACAGTCAGGTAAAGTGCGCAGCAGCGTCATAGACTCTGTCGAGTCCGGTGGGGTTCGTTTAAGCTCCCGCCAAAAATAATGTCGCGCACAAAGGGTCGCGGCATGATCGATCGCAAGCCAGTGCAGCAGAGATCGGCGTCAATGGAGGCGCTGCGCATCGGTCGCCTTCGTTGTGCAAGCTTTCGCAGACACATTCCGCTTGAGGGTGCCGTGTCTGTTGAGGCAATCCGCAAGGTGAGCGACGAATTGGGGCTCAGCAGCCGTCAGGTCAGCCGCTTGGTACCTATTTTTCGCGAGAACCCTGTTCCAGAAGCTTTGGCGCCGGCGCGTCCTGGTCCGAAAATGGGAACTCACCGGATACGCCCGGATGTCGCTGAGGCCATCGACGGCCTTATCGAAGAACTCTATCTCACAAAGACGCCGCCAGCCAAGGCGCTGGTCGCGTATCAGGTGCGTAATCTTCTTATCGCGGACAACGGGGACTACTGTTTCCCGGAAGAAAGCGTTCCTTCCGAGCGGGTTATCGAGCGGCTGATCAGTGAGATCACTGAAACGCGAAAAGCAAGGGCGAGCAAGGGGTCCAAGTCACGCAGCGCAGCCGAGCCGCACCCGTATCACTACGACAGCAAGGGGGTCCTCGATCTTGTGCAGATGGACAGCACGCGGGCCGATTTAATGCTGGTAGACCGGCAGTTGCGAGCTCCGCTTGATCGACCCTGGCTGACTTTCCTGATTGACGTGTTCACCCGCTGCATCATCGGATTTTACGTCTCGTTTGATGATCCATCAATCTACCGCTGCGGGCGCGCTGTTGTGAATGCTATCTTGCCCAAGGAACCGTTGCTCGCGGAAATGGGACTCGAGATTTGCTATCCGATGCACGGCATTTTCGCTCGGCTCCACTGTGATTATGCCAAGCCGCACCGATCGCAAGCCTTCCGGTCCGCTTGCATTGCCAATGGGATCGACCCCGATGTGAGGCCGCTCGGCCCTTCTCATTTAGGAGGTCATATCGAGCGTCTGATTGGCACTTTCGTCGGTAAAATGAAGCTGATACCGGGTGCAACCGGTTCGAACGTCAGCCAGCGCGATGGCTACGACCCCCGCGACGCGGCTGTCATGACGTTGCCAGAATTCGAGCGGTGGCTCATTTTCCAGATCGCTGCATATCATAACCGACCGCACGCAGGTCTCGACGGCTTGTCTCCTGCTCATGCTTGGGCGCTTGCATTGGAAGGGCGACCGCATGCCCTTCAAACTACCCTGAACCCCGAACGGTTAATGAGGCAGTTTCTCCCGGGTTTGGACGTGCAGGTTCATTCCTTCGGCGTCGTAATCCGCCGCCGCAAATATTTCGCATCTTTTCTCAACGATAAGATTGGCCTCAAGGTCGTTGTCCGCATCGATGAGCGCGATCTCAACGTCGTTTATCTCGAGTGGGACGGCGATTTCATCCCTCTCAATGCGACCTTCAGCTATCCGAACGTAAGCGAGCAAGAGTGGGAGGCGGCGCGAAAACAGCGACGGCAGCTGGAGGACTATTTTCAGAACGACGGGATCCAGGCAGAGACTGCACGACTGGTCCATCGGGGCCGGCAGGAGGTCCTCCAAGCAGCGAAGCGTACACGGCAGGTGCGTAATGGACTGAAGCGGATCGAAGGCGAGGGTAGGGGGCATGGCAGTGCCACAACGCCTGCCCCAACAGGTCAGGTCATCGAGTGGGTTGATCCCGGCGTGCTTGGTCCATCTGGCTGGGAAGTTGTGGACGAATGAGCTTGCTACCGCCATCGCCGTTCTGGATTGGATTCGATGAGGCGCGGCAAGCCGTTGAGACGATTGTTGATATTGCTCGTGACGGTCCAGAAGAACGGCCAACCTGCATTATTCTGGTCGGGAGATCCGGGATGGGCAAAACCTCGATCTTGCGCGAGGCACAGCGGCGCATCAGCCATGAGTTCTCGGGCGATCGCGCTAAACTTGCTGCTGACGCACGGCATATCCCGATGCTGCGGGTCGTGATCCCCTCCAACCCGACGTCGATCAAGATCAACCTCGCTCTGCTGTGGAAGCAGGGCTGGCCGATTACCAATGCGATCCACCGCACCGCTGACTTCAAGGTTGTCGATTTGCTGCGCGAGCAAGGAACGCGCATGGTCGCGATCGATAACATCCATGCCACGCTGACGGCGAGTGGACGCGCGCGCAACGACACCTTGAACGCGATGCGCTTCCTGATGAGCGAGGGGACGACGCCCATGGTGCTCGCCGGACTCGACAGGGCTGCCGACGTGTTCAGCGAGGATGAAGAGCTGGCGCAGCGCTCCATCATTGTCCGGCTTAATCCATGGGAGCCCGGCGCGTCTTCGCAGCGCATAATTCGCGAGCTGGCCACAGGCATGCGCCTCGCTGAACCAGAGCGCTTCGCAGAACCCCGTTATGCGGAATTTCTGTACCGCCACAGCGGAGGGATCACAGGAGAATTCAAGCGGTTGTTGCATTTCGGTTCGAAGGTTGCAGCCAATGAGGGACGCGCGCGAGTGGAATTTCGGGATCTCGAGCGTGCCGCGCAGCGCCTGCTTCGCAACTTCGCGGTCTGAGGCATGGCAAGAGACGATCGCGAGCGCCTGGCCTTTCTTGTGCAGCCGGCAGAGGAGGAAAGCTTCGGGTCGTGGGCCCGGCGGTTATGCGCTCGTCACGAGCTGACCTGGCCGGCCATGCTCAGGCATCTGGGATGCAACACGGCACTGGCACGCCTGGATCTGACGCTTGGCGTTCGAGCGGTCCCGATTGGCCTCAAAGATCCATTCGAGCGGATGATCAACGAGCTCGCATATGCGATCGACGTATCCTCCGATGAGATCGCGGCGACCTTCGTCGATGTGAACCCGGCCTACTTGTTGCCGCCAAGTTCACGGCGATACGGGTGCCCGGAATGTTGGATGGAGGAGCCTCGTCACGCAGGCCCGATGGTTGTGAAACGAGACTGGGAGCTGCGCGCCAGCTGGCGGTGCAACAGGCACAGCCTGGCTTTGTGCGACAGCGCCACTCTCGGCCGGCCGCGGACCCATGATGAAATCGTCGCGGTCTTGCAGGACGCAGCCGATCGAACGCGCGTGAAGCAGCACGGGATCCGCCTTCTCAAAATGATGACTTCGAACAATCAGCGCCTTATCAATCACCTGATGCCTGAACGCAGGGGCGGTCGCCAGAGCCTCCCTGCGCCGGACTATTTCGCACGATTTGCGGACAATCAGTACCATTTGGCTTCTGACCGGATCGGGCTCCTCATGCACGCGCATGGGCGGATAGATCGGCCTGCGCGGTGCTTTGAGCAATTTGTTGCGCTCACGCGCGGGGAACTGCGCGAGAAAGGGCAAGGCGCTCTCGACTGGCGGCGCTTGCCGCCGCGCCAATCTGCACCCCGGGCACCAAGAACCGCTGTGCGCCGAGGCGCATGGACGTCTGATATCTGGAACCTGCTTCAGGCTTTCGGGCATGTCTCGCGGCGCCGGGAGGCGCGTCACTCCGCATCGCTATCGGACGGCCCAGTTCGTCCCGAGCGGGCAAGCACCGCGTCAGCAGCGGCCATGGCTGCATCGAATTCATCGAGCGCCTCTTGGCTGAATGGCGACGGGCTTGCCTGAGTTTGGGGCACCGTAGGACAGGGGGCATCGAGCGCGATGCTGTGAAGATACGTGCCATTAATGCGCTCTTTCGACAAAAGCTTGGCCTTGGCGAGCTTGCCCAGCATGTCACGCGCCCCGAGCCTCGAGGCGCCAAGAACGCGCTCGATCTGGCGCGAACTGAGCGGCCCTACTGCCAGCAGCAGCGCCGCCAGTTCTGGAACCCGCGAAGTGCTGCGCAGCTTAGGGAGGTGGTCCTCGAGCGTACGAAGCTGCACCAAGGTTTCGTCGAGCAGCTTCGTAAGCGCCTGCGCTGCCGTTTCGATCGCGCTGGCAAGCGCTTCGTGACGTTCTTCGGGCTCAAGGTCCCTTCGCAACGCGGCGAGCGGTAAGGCGCCGGGTAAGGGCAGGAACCGTAAGGCCCCAAGATCATCGGTCAAGGCTCCGCCCAAGGCGAGATCAATTGCCCAGATGGGGCTGGGTTCGGCCGTGCGTTCAACGACCCGGGCGAAGGCACCAAGCTCGAGGCGGGTTCGCAGCCGCTCGCGCGGAGCAAAGTGCGGATCATTCGCCGCCGCGACCGCAAGCCGTGCAAGATCGCTCGGGTGTCTGGCGCATACGCTCGATGCCAGCGCCCGGCCCGCCGCAACGGTGGCTTCGGTCGCGGCGCGCTCATCGTCCGAAACGCCGTCAGGAGCCGCGCGCAGCGCCGCCTGTGCAGCGCGTGCGGCGGCAGCGATCGGCGCGAGGGGATTGTCCGCGAGCGCCATGAGGATCGCTTGCGCCAGCATGCGCGGTGAGCGCGCTCCCATTGGCGCTTCAAGCGCGAGTGTGTCGAGGCCTGCGCGCCACTGCGCATAGCGCGTCGGGGTGAAGGCGTGGTGTTCGCTGCGCAGCGCATGGCGAACCATCACGTCAACGAGGCGATGGGCGAACTGCGAAAGAACCGGGGCAGGGGCGAGGGTAAGCATGCCGGCGAGGCGGCCGAGCGCCAGGGCTGCACGTTCGTAACCTGCCGAATAATATCCAGCGGCGAACTTTTCCAGGATCGGGTCGTCGAAGCGCACGGCCGATGTATACTGAAATGCAAATAGTGTTACAACACGTGGTGGTCTGGCTGAAGATCAACTATCGATAATTGCATAGTATCGATAGTGACATTGCCATTTTTGCGGCTATGTTCGTCACGTGAGCCGACAAAACCTCCCTTTCGCCAACCAAATGGCCTCGCTCGATACGCCAGCGGCGGTCACCATCATCTCCCCGGGAAAGGCTGCCTTGCCGCAGCGCCAGGCCGGCCGCGCAATCGACCGCATCGGCCAGCTTACCGAGCTCCTTTCAGCGCTCACCGCCCCTCGGCATGGCATCGATACCCTGAGCTATCGCAAAGCGCTCGAGGCGCGCAGCGCAAACACGGTCAAAGCGCTGGCCAATGACCTTGCCTGCTTTGCCTCCTTCTGCCGCAGCCAAGCGGGGCCCGGCTTGCCGGCTAGCGCGTCCATGGTGGTCGCCTATTGCGAGCACCTCGAGGCGCTGGGCATCAAGCCCGCCACAGCAGCCCGGCGACTTACCAGCTTATCGGTGATCCATGGCTTCCTCGGTGTGGCCTCACCGGTGCGCGAGCCTGTGGTGCGCGACACCATGGCAGGCTATCGGCGCCGTCAGGGTACACGCCAGCGGCAGGCGGGGGCTCTGCGATTTGGCCTGGGCATCGAAGCCGCGCTGGCGCTGCGTGGCGAGGATGAGGCAGCAGGAAAGGGGGGGCACACTGGCCGGGCCGCCTTCACTCTCACTGCTCTGCTGGCCGCCTGCGACACGGATCCGCCGGGTCTGCGTGACGCAGCGCTGCTATCGCTCGGCTACGACACTGGCCTGCGCGTTGCCGAACTGGTCCGGGTAACGGTCGAGCATATCAAGCAGGCGGAAGATGGCAGCGGTGCCGGCACTCTGTTCATCCCCACATCTAAGACCGATCAGACCGGACAAGGCGCACACGCCTGGATTTCTGCGGAAAGCATGCGGCGCATCGCAACCTGGCTCAAAGTTGCCGATATCCGGTCGGGCGCGGTGTTCCGGCGCGTAGGTGTCCAGCGCCGCAAGGCGCGCGGGGCCCTGAAGCCGGTCGCGATCGGCACCCTCAGCCCCAATGCACAACTCACCGAGGAGCGCCTCTATGGGCGCAAGGCCGAAGCGGCACAGATCGCTTATGTCGTCGGCGAGCAGGCTATCACCGCGGCAGCGGTGCGGCTTATCCTCAAGCGAACCGCGTTCCGCGCCGCTGATCTGGGCCTGGTCGAGCTCTATGGAAATGCGCTTGAGGCGGCCATTGCACAATTGAGCACCCACAGCCTCCGGGTGGGCCTCACGCAGGACCTGTTCGCCAGCGGCGCCGATGCCGGGCCGGTTGCACAGGCTTTGCGCTGGACATCCACCGCGACAGCACTGCGTTACGGGCGCGAACTGGCCCCCGCCAGCAACGCCACCGCGCAGATGCTGCGGGACATCCGCCGGTAGCAAGCGCGATCGCCTTTATGGATTACGACGCTTGAGACTGATGGCGAGGGGCGAGAGGTTCTCACCGCGACGGGGGTCTTGCAGCCGGTCCAGATGATCGTAGATCTTCCCATACCGGACAGGCAGATCTAACGGGATTCTCGCTAGAAGTTGCCATTCTGCAATCGACCCCATATCGGTCACTAAAGCGCTCGGATGTTGGGGCATGTCTCAGCTTATGGCGGTCCGATTGCGGTTCTGTGCGCGACAGAAGCCTGCTCGGCAGCGCGAAGGTCATCGGGGGTGTTCACATTCAGAAATGGGTCAATCGCATCCGGCGATGCCTGAAATTCTGCGACCCGTGCTTGGCAGCTTTCGGCCCAACCGAACACCGAACGTTTTCCCGAGGCCAAATAGTCATGAAGCGCGCCAAGATCATTGGCGGGCCACAAGGCGTTGACAGGGTGCGGCCGCCCAAGGGACGCGGCAATGGCCGGGGCGCCGGTTCGCAAAAGAGTGGCGACGAAGTCCATTGGCAGATGCGGCTGATCGACGGCCACCGTGACGACCTGATCAAGCCCGACATCTCTCGCCCAAGACATCGCCGCATACACTCCGGCGAGCGGACCTGCTTCGGGCCATTGATCGTCGGCGATGACCTTCAGACCAAATCGCGCGTACTGATCAAGATCGTTGGCGTTGATGATCATCGGCCCGGTCGTCTGAGCGCGGATCCGGTCGATGACATGTTCCAGCAACGGCTTGCCGTGCAGATCGGCGAAAGCCTTGTTGGCCCCGAACCTGCGCGAGGCTCCTCCGGCAAGAATGCAGACACCGACTTCAGAGATCCTGCCCACCCACCGACCCATGCACTTGCAACATGTCCTGTACCTTGGCGGCCAGCGTAGAACCAGATTCCTTGCCTTGGGCGACCGGGTGCACGGCTTGCATGGCCTTGCCGATCAGGATCATCGCCGGGCCATCGCCGAGAACGGTGCGGGCCGCCAGTGGCAACATGGCGAGGTCGGTGGCAAACTGTCGCTCATGAGGCAGGCTGACGTTCTCGATCAGGATGACGGGTGTGTCGGCGGCAAGGCCCGCATCGCGCAAGCCCCTGGCGATATGCGGGGCGGCATCCTTGCCCATATAGACCGCCAGTGTCGCTTCGGGATCGGCGAGCGCCTGCCAATCGAGATCGGGCACCGCGCCGCGCTGGGTGTGGGCAGTGACGAACACCAGCCGCCGGGCGAGCCCGCGCAAGGTTAGCGAGGCTACCAGCGAAGCGGCCGCTGCACTGGCGGTGGTGACACCGGCACAAACCTGAACTGTGACGCCGGCATCGCGGCAGGCTTCGATCTCCTCGGTCGCGCGGCCGAAGATTGACGGATCGCCCCCCTTCAACCGGACGACTCGCTGACCTGACAGGGCGGCCTTCACGACAGAAGCGCAGATCAGCGGCTGCGGGGCCGAATGCCTGCCCGCCCGCTTGCCGACGCTGATGCGTTCGACATCGGGCGGCACCAGTGCCAGCACCGCCTCGCTCACCAAGGCATCGTGGAAGACGATGTCAGCGGCCCTGATCAGACGTTCGGCCTTGCGGGTCAAAAGCTCTGGATCGCCCGGCCCTGCACCCACCAGCCAGACCGATCCTGCCGGAAAATCGGCGTGCATCGTCATTCTGCGGCCTCCTTCAGATCAAGCTGCGCGTCCGCGATCATCCGCGCGATGTGCGGGCGGCATGATCCGCAATTGGTGCCCGCACGAGTGGCATTGCCGATGCAAGCGACGGTCGCAGCGCCGCCCGCCATGGCGGCGGTGATTTCGCCTTCACCGACATCGTGACACACGCAGATGATGGCGCCGCGATCCGGCCCCGCCTCACGCGGGCGACCGGCAAGCATGGCAACAGGGTCTGCCACCGGCGCGCCGAGCTGGGCGGCGATCCATTCGCGCGGCGGCAGCGCTCCCTTGCGGGTGATGAACAGCGCGGCGGTGAGCATCCCGGCATCATCGCACACGGCAAAGCGCCGCATGCCCTTGGCGGCGTAGGCCACTTCGCTGCGGGTGCCTTGGGGGAGGAGGGCATCAGGGTCAGCCTCTTCGATGCCGCCGAGTTCATAGAGCCAGCCATGCTCCACCCGCGAGCGCACCCAGTAGTCGCAATCGGGGGTGGCAAGCGGCGCGCGCTCCACCAGGAAGCCGCGCCAGGCGAGGTCAGCGCGCGCGATGCGAGCCGGTGTATCCTTGAAGCCGGGCTGGCCCGAGAGCGGATCAGTGTCGGCGCTGGCGAGCCTGCCGGTGCGTCCGGTGTGCGGTGCGGCGGTCAGGTCGGTCCAGTGCATCGGCACAAACAGCCCGCCGCGCCCCTGCCCTGCGCTCAACGTGGCACGGTAGAGGCTGGTGCCCGCCGGGGTCGTGACCTTGCACAGATCGCCCTCGGCAATCCCGGCAGCGGCGGCATCGGCAGGGTTGATTTCGACCAGCGGCTCACGCCGGTGATGGGCGAGCTTCGCGCTGAGTCCGGTGCGGGTCATGGTGTGCCACTGATCGCGATACCGCCCGGTGTTGAGGCGGAGAGGAAAGGCGGCATCAGGCACGCGCGGCGCGGGCGGGGTGAGGGCGATCAGCCGGGGCTTGCCGGTGGGCGTCGGGTAGCCATCGGCCAGGGGATGCGCGCCGCCCCAGCGCAAGGGCTGCATGGCCTCATAGGCGGCGTCAGAGAGATCGGCCTGCGCGCTCAGATCAAGCTTGCGCCCGCGCGCGGCGGCGAGGGCGGTCATGGCGGCATATTCGCGGAACACGCTGGCTGCGTTCGGGTAATCGAAGGCCGCGCCGTGGCCCATCGCAGCGGCGACATCGGCGATGATCCGCCAGTCGGCGCGCGCTTCACCCGGCGCTTCGAACAATGCGCGCTGGCGGCTGATCACGCGTTCCGAATTGGTGACGGTGCCATCCTTCTCCCCCCAGCCCAGCGCGGGCAGGCGGATATGCGCGAAGCGCGCGGTGTCGGTATCCTCCAGCACATCGGAGACCACCACCGTCTCGCAACCGGCAAGCGCCTCGCGAACCCGGCCCGCATCGGGCATGGACACCGCCGGGTTGGTGGCCATGATCCAGATGAATTTGACCTCGCCCCGGTGCACGGCCTCGAACAGATCAACCGCCTTGAGGCCGGGCCCCTTGGCGAGCCGGTCAGTCTGCCAGAAAGCGCTGACCGCCGCGCGCTCCTCATCCGAAAAGCCCAGATGGCAGGCGAGCATATTGGCCAGCCCCCCGACCTCGCGCCCGCCCATGGCATTGGGCTGGCCGGTGATGCTGAACGGCCCCGCGCCGGGCCGGTTGATGTGCCCGGTGGCAAGGTGGAGGTTGATGATCGCATTGCCCTTGTCAGTCCCGCTGCGCGATTGGTTCGCGCCCTGGCTGAACAGGGTGATCATGCGATCAGAGGCAGCGACCATCGCCAGCAGATCGGCAATCAGCTGCGGGTCGATCCCGTGCTCGGCCGAGCGGTTGTCCCAGAAGCCATCGGGCACCTCGCAGCGCGCCTCCACGCCAGCGCGATCAACCGCAAGGCTGGCGAGCAGCGCATCGAACAGCGCGACATCGCCATCGGGGGCGATCGGGATGTGGAGATCGGCGCGCTCGGCGGTTTCGGTGCGGCGCGGGTCGATCACCACCAACCGGGTGCCATGCGCCTCACGCGCGCGCTCGATCCGCTGCCAGATGACCGGGTGGCACCATGCGGTGTTGGAGCCCACCAGCAGGATCAGATCGGCAGCATCGAGATCGTCATAGGTGCAGGGCACCACATCCTCGCCGAAGGCGCGGCTGTGCGCGGCCACCGCGCTCGCCATGCAAAGGCGCGAATTGGTGTCGATATTCCCCGAACCGATGAAGCCCTTCATCAGCTTGTTGGCGACGTAGTAATCCTCGGTCAAAAGCTGGCCCGAGACATAGAAGGCAACGCTGTCCGGCCCATGTTCGGCAATGCAGGCCTTGAGGCGCGCTGCGACTTCGGCAGTGGCATGGTCCCAGCTGACGCGCTGGTTGCCGATCATTGGGTGGAGCAGCCGCCCCTCCAGCGCGACTGTCTCGCCCAGATGCGTGCCCTTGGAACATAGAGCACCGCGATTGGCGGGGTGGTCGGTATCGCCCCGGATGGTAACGGCGCGCGGGCCGGTCACCTCGGCCGCGATCCCGCAGCCGACGCCGCAATAGGCACAGGTGGTCTTGATCGGAGCCACCGCCTTGCCCCTCAGGCCCCGGCCCGCGCCATGATCGCCGCCCGGTCGAGCCAGATCATCCCGTCTTCGACCTTGAGCGGGATGGTCGGCGTGCAGCCTTTGTCCCCGCCCAATGCCTCGCCCGATTGCAGCGAAATGCGCCAGTTGTGCAGCGGGCACGAGACGCTGTCGCCGTGGACGATGCCTTGCGACAGCGGGCCGCCCTTGTGCGGGCACTTGTTGACCAGCGCATAGAACGCCCCGCCGATGGTGTGGAAGATCGCGATTTCCTCCGCGCCCTCGACCGGCACGGTTCCCGCCATGCCCGGCTCAATCGCACCAACCGCGCACACGCTCACCCAGTCCGCGCTCATTTCGCCGGCTCCATCGCCTTAAGGATGCCGTCAGCGGGCGGCCCGGCGGTGATCCGCCCGACATGGCTGTGCAGGTCCGCCCTGTCGCCAGCCGCGCGCTGCGCCCAGGGGTCGTCCTGCATGAACTGCTGCGAATAGTGGAACCGCGCAGCGAGCGCCTTCACTGCCCCCGGATCATCGTAAAGCTGCGCCTTGATCCATTCGAGACCCTTGCGCTCCAACCACGGCGCGGTGCGTTCCAGATACCAGGCATCCTCGCGGTAAAGCTGGACGAAGGCGGCACAGTGTTCGAGCGCTTCTTCCTCCGTCGCGACCCGGGTGAGCAGATCGGTGGCGCGCACCTTGATCCCGCCATTGCCGCCGATGTGGAGTTCATAGCCGCTGTCGACGCAGACCACGCCGAAATCCTTGATCGTCGCCTCGGCGCAATTCCTCGGGCAGCCGCTCACTGCCATCTTGAACTTGTGCGGCATCCAGCTGCCCCAGCTCATCTGTTCGAGCTTGACCCCGAGCCCGGTCGAATCCTGCGTGCCGAACCGGCACCATTCGCTGCCGACGCAGGTCTTCACCGTGCGCAGGCTCTTGCCATAGGCGTGGCCCGAGACCATCCCGGCGGCGTTCAGGTCAGCCCAGACGGCGGGCAGATCTTCCTTTTTGATCCCGAAAATGTCGAGCCGCTGGCCGCCCGTGACCTTGACCATGCGCGCGTCGTATTTCTCGACCACGTCGGCAATCGCGCGCAGCTCGCGCGGATTGGTGATCCCGCCCCACATGCGCGGGACGACCGAATAGGTGCCATCCTTCTGGATGTTGGCGTGCATCCGCTCGTTGACGAAGCGGCTTTTCTGATCGTCGACATATTCGCCGGGCCACGCGCACAGCAGGTAGTAATTGAGCGCTGGGCGGCACTTGGAGCAGCCATCCGGGGTCGACCAGTGGAGTTCCTGCATGACCTGCGGGATCGACCGGAATCCGCGCTCCACGATCGCGGGGCGCACGTCATCGTGGCCGAAGCTGGTGCAGCCGCACAGCGTCTTGGCGCTTTCCTCGACCCCGTCGCCCAGCGTCAGCGCGAGCAGGCGTTCGACGAGGTCCGTGCACGATCCGCAGCTGGCTGACGCCTTGCACCCGGCGCGCACCGCATCGAGGCTCGCCGCGCCGCCGGTGATGCAGGCGACCACCTTGCCCTTGGACACGCCGTTGCAGCCGCAGATTTCTGCGTCGTCCGAAAGTGCTGCAACGGCGGCGTTAGGGTCCGCGAGCGCGCCCCCGGCGGCGAAGGCCTGCCCGAAGATCAGCGCCTCGCGGATGTCGGAGACGTCCTGCTGCTGCCGGAGCAGATCGAAATACCAGTTGCCGTCCTGCGTATCGCCATACAGCACCGCGCCGACGACGCGGTCGTCCTTCACCACCACGCGCTTGTAAATCCCACGCGCTGCATCGCGCAGGACAATGTCCTCGCATCCCTCGCCACCGCTGAAGTCGCCGGCGGAGAAGACATCGACGCCCGAGACCTTGAGCTTGGTCGAGGTGACCGAGCCTTCATAGCCCTTGGGGCTGGCGGCCAGCCCTGCGGCGAGCGCGCGGCACATCTCCCAGATCGGCGCGACAAGGCCGTAGCACGCCCCGCGATGCTGCACGCATTCGCCCACGGCAAGGATCGCCGGATCGCTGGTGACCATGTCGTCATCGACGATGATCCCGCGCTCGACCGCCAGCCCGCTGGCCTTGGCGAGAGTGCCGTTGGGCCGGATGCCGACCGCCATGACCACCAGATCGGCGGGGATTTCGGTGCCGTCCTTCAATCGGACGCCGCCCACGCGCCCGTCCTGTTCGATGATTTCGGCGGTGTCCGCACCGGTCAGGATCGTCATCCCCCGGCCTTCCAGCTCGGACTTGAGGAGATAGCCCGCCGCCTCGTCGAGCTGGCGTTCCATCAGGGTGGGCATCAGGTGAACGACCGTCACTGCCATGCCGCGCAAGCTGAGACCGTGCGCCGCTTCGAGCCCGAGCAATCCGCCGCCGATCACCACCGCCCTGCTGCTGGTCTCGGCCGCGGCGAGCATCGTCTCGACATCGTCAAGATCGCGGAAGGTGACGACGCCGGGCAGATCCTTGCCCGGCACCGGGATCACAAACGGATCAGACCCCGTGGCGATCAGCAGCCGATCATAGCTTTCGATCCGCCCGCCGCGCGAGACCACCTGCTGTGCGGCGCGATCAATATGCACCACCGGATCGCCGCTGACGAGAGTGATGCCATTGTCGGCATACCATTCGGCGGTGTTGATCACGATCTCATCGAAGCTCTTCTCTCCCGCCAGCACGGGGGAGAGCATGATGCGATTGTAATTGACCCTTGGCTCTGCCCCGAAGATCGTGATCGCCCAGCGGTCCGGTTCGAGCGCGAGGATTTCCTCCACCGCGCGGCACCCGGCCATGCCGTTGCCGATCACGACAAGCCGTTCCTTGGCGTCAGCGTGGCGGGGTGCCGGGATGCTGGTTTGCAGGTTCACTTGGGTTCTCCGTTGATGCGGGGCAGAGCGCCGGGCTCAGAAGCTGACTTCGGCCTGGAGGGTGAAGCGGGTGGTGTCGGGGCCGAAGCCTTGGGTCTGGTAGTTGCCGTATTTCGCCAGCAGGCCGACATCGCCGATCTTGAAGCTCACCACACCGTCGACTTCGGTGCCGTAATCCAGCCCGCCGAAGTCGCTGTCGAATTCGTGATAGGTCGCCTCTACGGTCAAGCCGCTGGGCAAGCCCTTGATCGCGAACTTCTTCGAAAGGCGGACGTTGCTGTCGCGCACGCCACCCGCCGGGGTGATGAGGAACAGGTCGGCATAGCCTTGGAAGGCGTGGGCCGTGGCGAGCGGGGTCTGGAACGCGGCGCGCCCGCCATCGCTGCCCAGCTCTTCATACTGGGCGCGCAAGGTGAAGCCCGCGTAGGCCACGCTGCCTTCGGCGAGGAAGTAATCCGCGCTGAAATTGACCGGGTTACGCCCGGTATCGCGCTCGTTGGCGTAGCCGCCCTTCAGGCCGATCTTGGCCTTGCCGGCCGGGATCGTCGCGGTGACGGTCGCGCCATAGGTCTGGCTCGAAAAGGCAAGGCGGGTGTCGTAATCATACTCGTAGCGGAAGGCGACGATGCGCACCGGATCGAACACGGCGGCGACCTTGGTTAACAGGAAATCGCCTTCGAATTCCTGGTTCGGGCTCTTCGATCCGAAGATCGTGCGCTGGCTGATGGCATAGGTCTGGTCGATCTCGACCGGGCCGAGCTTGCCGATCGCGCGCACTGCATCGAAGGTCTGCTCGTTCTGCCGCCAGATGACGTTGCCGATGAAGCGCGCGTTCTCGTGGATGATCCGCTGGCGGCCCACGGTGGCGGAGAAATCCTTGGCGGCATAGCCGATGCTGAGCCGGTTGAGCTCGGTCGTGTCGGGATCGGCGATGACGGGGAAGGGCTCCACCCCGTTGCCGGGGATGGTGTCGTTGAAATCATCCTCCAGTGCGCGGGTGAACTCGCCCTCGGCAATCAGCGAGAAGCCTTTTGCCTTCAGCTCCGCCCCCAGGCGGGTGTGGACCGTGATCGAGGTGGCGGTGTCCGGGAAGTTCGACTGGTCATTGGTTTCCAGCCGCAGCCGCGCATCGACAATCGGGTCCAGAGTAACATCCTCGCCGATCTTCTGCGGGGCAAGTGGCCCGGCCAGCGCGGGCGTGGAAGTGACGGCAAGGACAGCGGCACAGGCGAGAAATTTCGAACGCATCAAGACCCCCTTTGCGCCGCCGTTGAGCGGTCGCATCGTGCTAACGGGAAGCCGAGCATCGTTGCCCGAACAGTGGTGACCCATGCGGGCCGCCGGAGAGGCGTGGCTGACAGAGCGCGGCGCCATTGCCGCAACTCACCACGTGGAAGCGGTGGGCCCGGTCAGGCAGCTTTGGTCGCCGGGCCGTGGTCATATTCGGCAAGGAATTGCAGCACCTCCTGCCGGTATTGGTAGAACTGCGGGTGTTCGAGCAGCTCCTTGCGATTGCGCGGGCGAGGCAGGTCGACCGTCAGGATCTTGCCGATCGTGGCGCGCGGCCCGTTGGTCATCATCACCACCCGGTCAGCCAGCAGAATCGCCTCGTCCACGTCATGGGTCACCATGATCGCGGTCACCTTGGTGCGGTTCCAGGTTTCGACCAGCACGTCCTGCAAATCCCAGCGCGTAAGGCTGTCGAGCATCCCGAAGGGCTCATCAAGCAGCAGCAGCCGCGGTGAAAGCGCGAAGGCGCGCGCGATGCCAACCCGCTGGCGCATCCCGTTCGACATTTCGGCGGCCATCTTGTCCGTGGCATCGCCAAGGCCGACCCGGTCGAGATAGTAATCGATGATGTCGGCCCGCTCGGCCTTGGCGGCGTGGGGGTAAACCCGCTCCACCCCCAGCGCGACATTCTCGCGCGCGGTCAGCCAGGGCATCAGGCTGGGGGCCTGGAACACCACCGCCTTGTCGGGCCCTGCGGCGGTGATCTCGCGGTTGTCGAGCACGATCCCGCCGCCGCTGATCGCATTGAGGCCTGCCGCCATCGACAGCACAGTCGATTTGCCGCAGCCCGAATGGCCGATCAGCGAGATGAACTCGCCCCGGTCCATCAGCAGGTTGAAATCCTCGACCACCTTCAGCGGGCCCTTGGGGGTGGGGTAGACCTTGTCGAGCCGGAAAAACTCCAGATAGCGCTTGTCGACCGCACTGCGGGCCGCATCGCGATAGGCCTGCGGCGGGGGCGCAAGGTCGAGCGGGGTGACATTGGGCAGGGCAACCGTGCTTTCGCCCACGCTGCCGCTCTGCTCATTCAGCGCGCCGAGATAGTCGACGATCTCCTTGCGCAGCCGCTGGTAGGTGGCATCGGCGTTGACCCCTTCGCGGTCGCGCGGGCGCGCCACATCGACTTGCCAGATCTGACCGATCCGCGCGGCCGGTGCCGGAGTCAGCACCGCCACCCTGTCTGCCAGCAACAAGGCCTCGTCCACATCATTGGTGACAAGCAGGATGGTGCGGCCCTCCTCCTTGCGAATACGCTCGATCTCGTCCTGCAGTTTTGCGCGGGTGAGCGCGTCGAGCGCCGAGAGCGGCTCGTCCAGCAGCAGGATTTCGGGCTCCATCGCCAGTGCGCGCGCCACCGCGACCCGTTGACGCATCCCGCCCGAAAGCTGCGCGGGCTTGCGGTCCATTGCGTGGCCGAGCCCGACCAGCTCGACCTTCTGGCGCACCAGCGCGCGGCGTTCGGCCTTGCTGCGGGTCTTGTGGACCGCATCGACCGCGAGTGTCACGTTGCCTTCGACCGTAAGCCAAGGGAACAGCGAATAGGACTGGAAGACGAGGCCCCGTTCCCGGTCAGGCCCGTCAATCGGCTTGCCCCGCAAGGTCATGGTGCCGCCGTCCGGCTCCACCAGCCCGGCGAGCGCGCTGATCAGCGTGGTTTTGCCTGCCCCGGAAAAGCCGAGGATCGCCACGAACTCGCCCTCGGCCACATCAAGGTCGATGCCGCCCAGCACCTCGGTGACGCCGCCGGTCTTGCCGACATAGGACTTGGTAAGGCCGCGCAGGGAAAGGAATGGAGTGTCGCTCATGCCCGCCTCCTCAGACCGTGCGGTTCTTGGAGACGAGGCCTTGCAGCGCCATCATCACCCGGTCGAGCAGGAAGCCGATCAGCCCGATCACGATCACCGCGAACATGATCCGCGCGAGGCTCTGCGAAGAACCGTTCTGGAACTCGTCCCACACGAACTTGCCAAGGCCCGGGTTCTGCGCGAGCATTTCCGCCGCGATCAGCACCATCCAGCCCACGCCCAGCGACAGGCGCATACCGGTGAAGATATAGGGCAGCGATGCCGGCAGAACGAGCTTGGTCAGCTTGTCGAACCAGCCCAGCCGCAGCACCTTGCCGACATTGAGCAGGTCCTTGTCGATCGAACTGGTGCCGACCGCCGTGTTGATCAGTGTCGGCCACAGCGAACACAGCATCACCACCAGCGCCGAGATCACAAACGCCTTGGGCAGCAGCGGATCGGCGCTGGTGATCATCGCCGAAATCACCATCGTGACAATCGGCAGCCAGGCGAGCGGGCTGACCGGTTTCATGATCTGCACCAGCGGGTTGATCGCCGCGTTGAACCGCTTGCTCAGCCCCGCCATCAACCCGATCGGCACCGCCAGCAGCGTTGCCAGCGCAAAGCCAAGGGCAACGGTCTTCAGCGAGGTCAGGATCTGGTCGAGGAAGGTCGGCGATCCCGAATATTCGAAATCGCTGATCGCCGCGACATTGCCCGATGCTCTTGCTGCGGCATTGCTGGCTTCCTGCTGGGCATAGAAGGCCGCTTCGGCATCGTTGGCTGCGGCATATTCGCCGTAGAGGCCCGCGCCTGCCTTGGCGACCTCGAACGGCCCGGGAAGCGTGCCGAGCGAGGTATCGACCTGCGGAGCGAGCAGCGCCCATGCGCCGAGGAACGCCAGAATCCCGATCACCGGCCACAGCAGGGCAAGTGCCTGCTCCTTGACCTTGGCCGCAAGCGGGTTGCCAGCGGGTGCCTTTTCCGCAGGCATTCCGGCAGCTTCGTCATCGGTCGGAGCGGTCATTGATGCCGCGCCGGTCTTGTCCGCGGGTTCTGAGGCATCGGACAGGGGTTGTGCATATGCGGTGGCCATGATGGGGATCCTCGAGAGGGAAGGATGTCGGGCAAAATCAGCCGCCGGTGACACCGGCTGCGGTGACCTTCTGGCCCTGCTTCAGGCCGATCGGGAACTTGGCGAGATAGGCATTGGGCTTGGAGCCATCGAAGGTGACGCCATCAATGAAGCCGCCCTGTTCGCCGCGAAAGCCGTTGGTTTCGGGGACGCTGTCCGCAGGGATCTTGCCATCGGCCACCAGTTTCTTGGCAGCGGCAAGGTAAAGGTCAGGGCGATAGACCGCCTTGGCGGTATCGAAATACCACTGGTCGTCCTTGTCGCTGGCGATCTGCCCCCAGCGGCGCATCTGAGTGAGATACCAGACCGCGTCCGAATAGAACGGGTAGCCCGCATACTTGTCGAAGAAGATGTTGAAGCCCTTGGCTTCGCGGGTATCGCCCGGCGCGAAGGTGAATACCCCGGTCATCGATGCCGCGATCACCGCTGCATCGGCGCCCACGTAGTTCGGGCGGCTGAGGATTTCGACCGCTTCCTTGCGGTTCTTGCCCCCGTCAGCATCAAGCCAAGCTTGCGCCTTGATGATCGCGCGCAACAGCGCAGCAGTGGTCGCGGGGTTCTTTTCGGCAAAGTCCTTGCGCAGACCCAGCACCTTCTCCGGGTTGTTGTTCCAGATTTCGTTATCGGTGATAATCGGCACGCCGATCTTCTTGGCGACCGCCGCCTGGTTCCACGGCTCGCCCACGCTGTAACCCTCGATCGTGCCCGCTTCGAGGGTTGCTGGCATCTGCGGCGGCGGGGTGACCGACAGCTTGACGTCCGCCCCGACCACGCCCTGCACATCACCTTCGGTGTAGTAGCCGGGGTTGAGGCCCCCGGCGGCGAGCCAGTAGCGGATTTCGTAATTGTGGGTGCTGACCGGGAAGACCATGCCCATGTTGAAGGGCTTGCCCTCGGCCTTAAACTTGGCGACGACCGGCTTGAGCACGCTGGCCGGGATCGGGTGGGTGGGCTTGCCGCCCGCATCCTTGGGCAGGCCCGGTTCGATCATGCCCCAGACCTTGTTCGACACCGTGATGGCATTGCCGTTGAGATCGAGGCTGAGCGGCGCGATCAGATCGGCCTTGGTCCCGTAACCAATGGTCGCGGCAATCGGCTGCCCGGCGAGCATGTGCGCCCCGTCCAACTGTCCCGCGATCACCCCATCGAGCAGCACCTTCCAGTTCGCCTGCGGCTCAAGCGTGACGTTGAGGCCTTCCTCGGCAAAGAAGCCTTTCTCCTTGGCGATGGCGAGCGGCGCCATGTCGGTGAGCTTGATGAAGCCGAGCTTGAGGTTGGGCTTCTCGATTGCGCCATCGACCGTTGCGGCCACGACATTCTCGCCCGAACCATCCGCCGATGCCCCGCATCCGGCGAGCGCCACACTGGCTAGGACCGCAGCGATCAGCCCGCGCCGGTCGAATGAGAAGTGCCCCTTGATGTGCCGGGTGGGTGTCATTGTCATTGGTCCTTTCGCCCCGAAATCGAACGCAAAAAAGCCGCCTCGTCGCATCCCCGGACAGGGACAAAACGGGCGGCGTCGTTGCCACAAATTTTTCGCATCACGCGAGGGAGAGTACGATTCCTACGTCGGAGCCGTGTCTCGCGTACGAATCGAATAACCCAAGTTGATGGAAATCGCAAACCCCCTTTTGCGCCGCAGCATCATTTTTGCGATGCAATATATTCCGGGAGGCGGTCGGGATCGAAACTGATGCCGTCGAAAAAGGTGTTGTTTTCCATAAGCATCGTGCCCGCGTGGGTGTGGGCTTCGAGCGCCTGCGACAGGCTCCCTTCGACCTTCGAGCTCGACGTCGGCAATTGTCCCGGCATGTCGCGCAGAGCGCTGCGATAAACATCCGGGCGGAACACCCGCGCGGCGGCGTTCGCCTGCCCGGCATCATATTCCAGCCCGTCCCAGCGCACCAGCTGGCTGTAGAGCCATTCCGATTGGCTGACCCATGGGAAATTCGCTGCTTCCCGGTGCTGGAACATGAAATCGGGATAGTGCCGCGCCGCCTCGCCCTGCTTAAGCACAAGCCGATCGGAGATCGCGCGAAGCAGCAGCGTGGCGGAGGCATCGCAATATTCTGGCCGGGCGAGGATCGCGGCATTGGTTTCCCAGTTGGCCGGATCGACAAAATGCTCGCCCGCCCGGTGCATGGCGCGGATCAGCCCTTCGACCGACGGGCGGATTTCCTCCAGCCGCTCGGTCCGCAGCGCCAGCACCTTCTCCACCCCGCGCCGCCAGATTTGCGCCGTGGCGAGCACGATTTGCCCCACGCCCTTGTCCACTGCGATCGAATTCCACGGCTCGCCCACGCACGACCCATCGATCTCGCCCGCCGCCAGCGCGTCGGCGCTGAAGGGCGGGGCGACGGTGACGATCTCGATATCGACATCGGGCCGGATGCCGCATCCGGCCAGCCAATACCGCAGCATGTAATTGTGGCTGGAATAGCGATGGACGACCCCGAAGCGCAGCCGCTCCCCCGCATCGCGCCGCCGGGCCGCAAGCGCCCTCAGCCGCCCACCAAGTTCGGTGGGATCGGACAGCGTGCCATCGCACCCAAGTTCCTGCGCAAGCCGGTTCGAGACCGTAATGGCATTGCCATTGAGCCCCAGCACAAACGGCGCGGCAATGCTTTGCGCCGGCCGGCCGCGGCCCAGCGTCGTGGCGATCGCCAAAGGAGCCAGCATGTGCGCCGCATCGCTGTGCCCGTAGAGCAGCCGGTCCAACACCGTCGCCCACGAAACATCGCGCACGAAGCTCAGCTCAAGGCCCTCTTCTGCGGCAAAGCCATGTTCCTGCGCCAGGATCGGTAGGCACGCATCGATCAGCGGCAGAAACCCGATTGTCAGCCGCTCGGTCATTGCCCGTCTCCCATCAGCTCATGCGCGGTCACGACGGCTTCAGCGATGTCGATGATGCGCCGGTTGGTCGACATCGCCTTCTTGCGCAGTTCGGCATAGGCCGCCGGCTCACCGATGTTCCTGGTTTTCATCAGGATGCGCTTCGCCTTGTCGATCGTATCGCGCTCGGCGAGCTTGCCTTGCGCTTCGGCCAATTCATGCTGAAGCCGCGCGAAGGCATGAAACCGCTGGATCGTCATCTTGAGCAGGGGCGCGATCCGGTGGGCCGACAGCCCGTCCACCACATAGGTCGATACGCCTGCGTCGATCGAAGCGGCAATCTGGTCGTCATCGCTGCGATCGACGAACATGGCGATCGGATGATCGAGCGCACGGCTGACGGCGAAGTATTCCTCAAGCACATCGCGAGAGGGGTTCCCGAGATCCATGAAGATGACATCGGGTGCGATCTCAGCGATGCGTGCGACCAGCCCGGTGCGCGAGGTGAGGGTGAAGATCTCGCATCCCTCGAGCGCGGACAGCCCTTCCTCGATAATCGAGGCCCGGGGGGCGCTTTCATCGACAATCGCAATCCGCATGGCGCTTGTGTGCAATGCAGCATGGAGTGATGGCAAGCCTTTAGTGCGGTAGAGGATTGCCTTGCCGCCTTTGGCGATCTTGCGGCCTGCCCCGATGCAACCGAGGCAGGCCTACAGGGCCGCAAATCCTTGCCCCCGGTTTCCGATACGCTTCCCCAGGATTTGGCGGATGCAAAGCTGCCATTCCGAATTCCACCCACGACCGGCCATGAGCGGGGCCAATGCTCGATCCTGAAAGCTGTCTTGCGGCTTTGCCACGCTTCTGAAAAATTTCCGCCCTTCAGCAACCGACCCCACAGCGGTCGTAGCGCAAATTCTGCGCGGGCGTTTGAAGCCGAGCCAAGCTGAGGGAATAAGACACGCCCTTCCCACATCGCACATTGCGCGTGCTTCTTGACTTCTGTCACCTAAAGGTTACTTGTAACCCCTAGGTTACAGGAGCGATGTAATGGTCGACGATTTTGAAACAGCTGAGCAGTTTGGCAAAACCAGAGCGCTCGCCGCGCCCTTCATCGGCGCCTTCATATTGACGCTCCAGCAGGGTGTGGTGTTCGTATGG
Source organism: Sphingomonas sp. CCH10-B3 (assembly GCF_001556185.1). Taxonomy (GTDB): domain Bacteria; phylum Pseudomonadota; class Alphaproteobacteria; order Sphingomonadales; family Sphingomonadaceae; genus Sphingomonas; species Sphingomonas aquatica. The sequence goes on from NZ_LSIJ01000031.1 coordinate 38,517, forward strand.
GACTGGGGCTCGACGTCATCGGGAGCGCTGTTTCAAGTCGCCGCGTGGCTGTTCTTCGCCGTCATGATGCTGCTGCTTCTCCTCTCGGGCGGAGGTTGGTTCCTGCCCCGAAAGGCCCGGGCGCTCGCGAATGATGAACCGACAAGGGCCAATCGCGACAGAGCAGTAAGAATTGGTTTTGTCGTTGCCATCATCACTTGCTTCCTCGTGGTGGCTGTCAGTCCTTTCGATCCGCTCCCTGCACAGCGAGCTGCCCATATTGTAGCCAGCATGGGCTTAGGCACCGCCTTTGTGGCGCTCGGAATGGGAGAGCTTTCTTCCAATGGTTGAGGAATTGGCAAACACCATTAAACTCCATCGCGAATCCGCCAACCTGACCCAGATGGAATTGGCCGCGCGTATGGGTGTGAGCCGGAAGACCGTGAACACCGTGGAGAACGGCGTTTTCGCTCCTTCAGTCGTCATTGCGCTTAAGTTTGCCGATGCTCTCGAAGTGTCGGTCGAGGAGCTGTTTCAGCTTCAGATCACGTAAGCGTCCGGCGGATCAGCGGAGTTACAAATCCAGCGGTGAACCTGATACCTGCCGTTCCGAAATCCATCTGTGGACGCCCCAGAAGATGCAAGAGTAAAATCGGGTCTTGGCGGTAGTCGGATGCTGCCATCTGTCCGGCCTGTTTGCGCGGGCGTAGTGCCGCTGGCCCGTATGGGAGTTCGCGAACCGGATCCACATCACCCAGGCGTGTTCTGAGGCACTGTGGATTTCACTGGTTATCCGGTCCCGTCTCGCCGACTGTGGTGCCATACCCTCCTTCGGTCTCTTACCTCTACCGACGACCTCTGGTCCGCCTCAGCTTACGCTGCTGCCGCGACCGGAGCCCTGTAATCCTCACCCTTCATCAGGACCGCCCAGATGATCCGTGCGGTCTTGTTCGCCAGTGCGACCGTGACCAGCATGCGGGGCTTTCTGGCCAGCATCTGCTCGAACCAAGAGCCGCGCGGAGCACCACGCCTGCTGGCTTGCAGAACGACGGCGCTGCTGCCGATGATCAACAACCTTCGCAGCGTGCGCTCGCCCATCTTCGAGATCGCCCCGAGCCGCTCCTTGCCGCCGGTCGAGTGCTGCCTTGGTGTGAGCCCGAGCCAAGCTGCAAAGTCGCGGCCCCTCGCAAAGCCTTCTACGGGCGGGGCCAGCGCCAGCAGCGCGGTTGCGGTGATCGGCCCGATGCCGGGGATTGTCATCAGCCGCCGGGCTGCTTCATCCTCGCGGGCACGCCTTGCGATCTCCTTGTCGAGCAACGCGACCTGCTCGTTCAGTTGCTCGAGCTGCCCGGTCATCACCAGGAACATCGATCGTGCCGCTTCAGGCAGCGATGCGCCGATCTCCTCGCCTTCCTCGAGCAGGCTTGCGAGCACGCTCACATGCGAGGGGCCCTTAGGCGCTACCCATCCGAACTCGGTCAGATGCCCCCTGATCGCATTGATCAGCTGCGTGCGCTGGCGCACCAGCAGATCGCGGGTGCGGAACACCATGCCCGCCGCCTGCTGCTCCTCGGTCTTGATCGCGGCATAGCGCATGCTTGGGCGCTGGGCTGCTTCGCAGATCGCCTCGGCATCGACCGCATCGTTCTTGTTCCGCTTCACGAACGGCTTCACGTAAGCTGGCGGGATCAGCTTCACCTCATGGCCGAGCGACGCGATCTCGCGCGCCCAGTGATGCGCTCCCCCGCAAGCCTCGAGCGCAACAACACACCGCGGCTGTGCGGCAAAGAACTCCAGCAGCTTCGCCCGGGTCAGCCGACGGCTGAACACCATCTGCCCCCGCGCATCCGCGCCGTGGGCATGAAAAACAGCCTTCGCAATATCGAGACCAATCGTGCTAACATCTGCCATGGACGCCTCCTTCTAGTGGTGATCAACACCTCCACTATGGCACATCGATGCCGTCGGGGGGCGTCCACCCCATCACCCACTTGTTGCCGATTTGAGGAGCGTCGGACATCGACAAAAGCGGCCATCGGAGCTTGCCCGACGGCCGCCACGTTGGTCAGATTTCGATACGCTCAGCGAGGACAAGTGCATCCTCCACGTCGACACCGAGATAGCGGACCGTGTTCTCGATCTTGGAATGTCCCAGAAGAATCTGGACCGCACGTAGATTCCCCGTTGTCCGGTAGATCATGGCCGCCTTGGTTCGCCGCATGGAATGCGTGCCGTAGTCTTCACGCCGCAACCCGACTGCGGTGACCCATTCATCGACGAGCCGGGCATACTGCCGCGTGCTCATCGGTTGACCGGAATGGATCCTGCTTGGGAACACAAAATCATCGATGGTGCCGCCACGTCGCAGAAGCCATGTCGCCAGGCTCGAGCGGGCGTCTGCGGTGATTTCGAATTGCACTGGTCGGCCGGTCTTCCGCTGAATGATCATTGCGCGGTCGCGGACCTCCGATCCGGCCACGAGGTCGCCGATCTTGAGCTTCACAAGATCGCAGCCCCGCAGCTTGCTGTCGATCGCTAGGTCGAACAGAGCGCGGTCTCGGAGCCGTTCCTCGCGATCAAGGAAGAACCGGATCGCCCAAATCTGCTTCTGGGTGAGCGGCCGTTTGGTGCCGACGGTCTTGCCGGCATTCCACGAAACCCGATTTTGCATGGCTGGGTCGAGGTGTGAGTAGGTCATCTTCTTTCTCCATGGCCTTGATTGGCCAAGAGGAAAGAACGGGTGTCGCCCGGCAACATCGCCCTTGCCGTGCCAAGGCAGCGTGAAAGCGGGCTCCGCCGCCTCAGGCACGCAAAGGCAAAAGGGCAACTTTCGGGATCTCGGAGCGGGCCCGCCTTATGACCGGGAATGGGTGGTGTTCTGCCATTCGGAAGTAGGCAATTAAGCAAGTAGTAGGTTGTCCCAAGTAGAATCAGGCTTGATTATCAGGGCTTGGTTTAATGTATCGCTTCCTCCTTCTAGCGCTGGCAGCAGTCTGCCTCACAATAATCGCGCTGGCCGACGGCGAGGGAGCGACGGACATGGCTCCGAAACCGGAGCCTCCGATTTGGAATCAAAAACACACAGCGCTGCCGGCGACGCACGTCGCGCCCTTTTCACCGGGGAGTAGTTGGAGCGGACGGCTCAATCCAGCAGGGACCGTCTTCGACTCCGGTTTCAGGGCGTTCTATTTTGATCGGACCGATCCATCATTCAAGCCAATTGAACGCCAAGTCGATTTCGCTGCTCTGTCGTACAGTTACGACGAACTACAGGGTATCGATTCGAATCGCCTAGGCGCGTACTGGGTTGGGAGGGTGAAATTCGAAAAGGACACGCTACGAAGGATAAATCTATCCCTCTCGAGAGCCTCCGCCCGTCTGTTTATCAATGGTATGCTGATTTACGAGGGGAGCGAAAGCAAAAGCATCGACTATCGGTTCTCGGCAGGGTTCCACTTGATTGAAGTGGATTATATCAACAGGTGGCACACGACCAACTTTGCGGTTACCTTGGACGAGCCGTTTCCTGTTCGATCTCGTGCAGACATTACCAGTCAAATGTCGGAGTTGGATCTTTCGAACTACGATATCTACTATTTCGGTACGTATGAGAATGATGTCGCTGGCGGGCAGATCGAAATTGAGCTCCCTGACAGCTCGCGCCCGGCGATTGTTTGGCTAGATTCGTATGATATGGTCAGGTGGTCGATTGGCCTCCCAAGTAGGCCGGTCTGGGCGATCGTGGCGAGCCATGAACCAGGCTCCTCGATCACGGGCGTAAGCAAGGAGCTGTCCGTCGTCAGAACATTTGGCACAGGTCGCGGCGTAAATTAGCGGAGTGCGG
>NZ_LSIJ01000032.1 GCF_001556185.1 Sphingomonas sp. CCH10-B3
AAGAGTGAATCACGCCTCCATCGCCGTCGCAAGCACGCGTTTTTCAACAGTCTCGGACGGTTGTGACACCGGCCGCGTTACGGACTGGAATGATAAAACAGGAAGTTCGGTACGATCAGTCAGGGATCAGCGCCCAACCACGTATCTGCAATGTCGCCATTGTGGTGAGAGCCGAGACATCGACTTCGATAGCCTTATCGACCGTGACCGGAGCGATCCCATTCCCGACTAAAGCCTGGCTGCACACTCGAACGGACACGCCTGCCCGCCTTAGCGCCGCTATCAAGGCAAGATTGGGGTTCGTCGTGGCACCGGTTTTCGTCGCATATGCCTCATCATCGGCAATAATCGGTGTCGCCGGCCCGTGGACGATCACGATCACATCTCCCTGTGCCGGCCGCACGCCGTCCGCCCCGAGCAGGTTCAGGAAGCGTGCGACCTTCTCCAGCGAGGGATTGACCTTGTCGGGAGATGACGCCGCCTTCGTCACACTGAACAGCACACGATATCGCAGCGAGTGGTCCGGCCGCTCAACCGCGCCTTCTACCGGCGTGATCCTGCCATAGCCGGCAATCACGGGTTGTTGCGCGGTGACGCCTGCTGACCCGGCACTGCTCATGACGGCCAAGCATCCTGCAACTGCGATAGCGGGAAGCCGCATCTGGTTTGTCCTTTCGAAACCGGAATGATTATCCGACCCTCGCAAATACGGCTGCGCCTATATTTTGCGGCCGCGTGGCAGCCGACGCCCCGCGCGCTCGCGACGGTCGGGAAGCGGGCGCTGCCTCATGCACGGCTAGATCATCGGCGCCGAATATCGCCTCGAGCGTGCGCACGCACATTGCGGCTGCGTCATCGGCGAGCCGGTAATGGACCTGCTTTGCCTCGCGTCTCGTCTTCACCAGCTCGGCGCGGCGCAGCTCGGCAAGCTGCTGGCTGAGGGCCGGCTGGGTCACGCCGGTCGCAGCCTCTATGTCCGCAACCTGCCGCTCACCGCCCAGCAGATAGGACAGGATCATGAGGCGCTGGGGTTGAGCGAACACGCGCAGCTTTTCGACCGCCGCATCGGCGATCGCGCGGGATTGATGGATCGCCGTCATCGATCGGCCTTCAACTGATGAAACCAGTCGGCACCGGCGCTGCACGGCAAGGCGGGCGGGAGCAGGACGTCGTCACCCGGCTGCCAGTCGGCCGGCGTATAGGCCTGCCCATCGGCCGATCGCTGCAATGCCCTCACCGTGCGGAGCATCTCGTCGACCGATCGCCCGACGTTCATCGGATACCAGTTGAGCGCACGGATGATGCCCTCAGGATCGATGAAATAGGTCGCGCGCACGGCCGAGGCGTCGCCGGCCTGTTCGTCAAGCATGCCATAGGCGTAACCCACCGCCATCGACGGGTCTTCCACGACCGGGAACGGCACCTCTACACCGAAGACATCCTTGATCGCGCGCAACCAGGCGACATGCGAATACAGGCTGTCAACCGACAGCCCGAGCAAGGCGCAGTCGAGCTCCTCGAATTGCGGTGCGGCCTTCGCCAGGGCCACGAACTCGCTGGTGCAGACCGGCGTGAAATCAGCCGGGTGCGAAAAGAACACGACCCAACGACCACGATACTGATCGAGCGACATCGCGCCCTGCGTCGTGCGGGCGGTGAAATTCGGGGCCGCGTCCCCGATGCGCAACGAGCGCGGTACGTCTGCATCCATCGTTTCCATGCTTTTCAGATGGCACGGGCAGCCCGTTGACGCAAGCGGATTACACAACTACATAAACCATGAAATCAATAATTGGAGGCGATCGTGGAATCGGCGTTGAATGAGGCAGTTGCGCAGATTGAACGTGCGAAGGCGGCGGTAGCGCCGGTCGTTCACTCGTTCTTCGACGAGCCGACCAACACCGCGACCTACGTCGTCTGGGACCCCGCCACGCGAAAGGCGGCGATCGTTGACAGTGTCCTGAACTTCGACGCTGCGGCCGGTCGCACCAATACGGCGTCGGCGGATGCGGTAATCGCTTATGTGCGGGAGCACGGCCTTTCGGTCGACTGGCTGCTCGAAACCCATGCTCATGCCGACCACCTGTCTGCGGCGCCCTATCTGCAAAAGGCGCTGGGCGGTCAGCTCGCGATCGGCCGCGACATCATTCGCGTGCAGAACGTCTTCGGCAAGATTTTCAACGCCGGCACCGACTTCGAACGGGACGGCTCCGAGTTCGACCACCTGTTCGACGATGGCGACCGTTTTACGATCGGCGACATCGAGGCCATCGCGCTGCATGTGCCGGGGCACACCCCCGCCGATATGGCCTATGTCATCGGCGACGCAGTCTTCACCGGCGATACCCTGTTCATGCCGGACTACGGCACCGCACGCGCAGACTTCCCCGGTGGTGATGCGCGCCAGCTATTCCGCTCGATCCGTCGACTGATGCAGTTGCCCGACGAGACGCGGCTGTTCCTGTGCCACGACTACAAGGCTGCGGGGCGCGACCGGTATGTCTGGGAGACGACCGTGGGCGCGCAGCGCGTCGGCAACGTCCACGTTCATGAGGGGGTGGACGAAGACAACTTCGTCGCGATGCGCACCAGTCGGGACGCCACCTTGTCGATGCCCAAGCTCATCCTGCCATCGGTGCAGGTCAATATGCGCGGCGGCCATCTGCCGGAGCCGGAAGTCAACGGCACCCGCTACCTCAAGATTCCACTGGATACGCTGTGATGCCCGGATTTCCCCATGCCATGCCGCTTGCCGGCTTCATCGGCGGCCTGATGATCGGGTTCGCTGCGGCGATCATGTTGCTGGGCAACGGCCGCATCGCCGGGGTCAGCGGCATGTTCGCGCGTGTCCTCGCTCTCTCTGAAGGGGGAGCGCCTTGGATGATGGCCTTGCTTTTCACGGCGGGGCTGCCCCTGGGCGCGGCGCTGACCGCAGCCAATGTGAATGTGGAAGCTCGCTTCCCGACGTCGCTCGGGCTGATCGCCGTCGCCGGGCTGATCGTCGGGATCGGGACGCGGCTCGGCGCGGGGTGCACCAGCGGTCACGGCGTCTGCGGCCTGTCGCGCCTGTCGCCGCGGTCCATCGTCGCGACCGGCACGTTCATGGCGACCGGCATCGCCACCGTGACCCTCATGCGTCTCGCGGGAGTGGTATCGTGATGCGCCAGAGCCTTCTTTCGCTCGTCAGCGGCACGCTGTTCGGCGCCGGCCTCGCCGTGTCCGGCATGATCGATCCTGCGCGGGTACGGGCGTTTCTCGACGTCGCCGGTGCCTGGGACCCGACCCTGGCATTCGTCATGGCGGGAGCGATCCTGCCGATGGCGATAGCCTGGCTCATCGTGCGTGGACGCTCTACGCCGATCGTCGCGGAGCAATTCCATACGCCGGCCACGTCGCCGATCGACGCGCGCCTCCTCGGCGGTGCCGCCCTGTTCGGCATAGGCTGGGGCCTTGTCGGCCTGTGCCCCGGCCCCGCCATCGCCGCGCTCGCGATCCAGCCTGCCCCCGCGCTGCTCTTCACCGCTGCAATGGCGCTCGGCGCAGCCATCCACCGCTTCGCACTCATCCCACGCCGTTCGGCGTGACCGGACAGGAGACATTACATGGCCTTCAAGAAGATCACACCGTCCTTCTCGGCTGCTCCCCAGCTCACCCGGGATGATGTCGCTGCCGCCGCACAGGCGGGGTTTCGCTCGATCGTTTCGAGCCGGCCAAATGGCGAGGAGCAGGGACAGCCGAGCGCACACGAGATGGCCCGGATCGCCGAAGAACACGGCCTTGCGTTCGCCCATGTCCCGATCGTGCCGGGCAAGGCGACCGATGCCGATGCGGACCGGATGAAGGAAGCGCTGACTGCGCTGCCGGGACCGACGCTCGGCTTCTGCCGAAGCGGCACGCGGGCGGCTACCCTATGGGCGCTGGCGGAGGCGAGTCATGCCGATCCCGAAACGATCGTCGGTCAGGCCAAGGCAGCCGGGTACGACCTGGCCGATCTGAAGCCGGCGCTCGCTCGCCGGTCCGAAAGAACCGGCAAATGACCTACGACATCGTCATCATCGGAGGCGGAGCTGCGGGCATCGCAACCGCCGCCAGCATCCTGAAACGTAACGCCAAGGTGTCGATCGCGGTCGTCGATGCGGCCCGGGACCATTATTACCAGCCCGGTTGGACGTTAGTCGGGGCAGGCGTTTTCACCCCCGAACAGACCCGCAAGGCCGAAGCCGATGTCATGCCCAAGGGCGTCGAATGGATCCGGCTGCCGGCGATCACCATCGACCCCGAGCGTCAGGCGATCACCCTGGGCGACGGGGATACGATCGCCTATCGTGTCCTGATCGTCGCCCCCGGCCTGCGTTTGGCGTGGGAGAAGATCGCGGGGCTTACCGAAGCGTTGGGCCGCAACGGGGTCACGTCCAACTACCGCTACGATCTGGCGCCCTACACCTACCAGCTTGTCCAGGAATTGCAGCGGGGACGCGCGCTGTTCTCGCAACCGCCGATGCCGATCAAGTGCGCCGGCGCGCCTCAAAAGGCGATGTACCTGTCCTGCGACATCTGGCGCGAACGCGGTGTTCTCCCCGCGATCGACGTCGAATTTCACAACGCCGGTGCGGCGCTGTTCGGCGTCGCGACCTATGTCCCTGCGCTGATGGAATATGTCGAGAAGTATAGGATCAACCTCAAGCTCGAATCCAACCTCGTCGCGGTCGACGCCGATCGGCGTATTGCCACCTTCGAGCGCAAGCAGAACGGTGTCAGCGAGCGGATCGAGCGCGGGTTCGACATGCTCCACGTCGTGCCGCCGCAGGTGTCGCATGACGTCGTTGCCAAAAGTTCGCTCGCGGCGGCAAACGGCTTCGTCGAGGTCGATGAGGCGACGCTGCGCCACAAGCGATACGACAACGTCTTTGCCTTGGGCGATGCTGCGGGGACGAGCAATGCGAAGACGGCTGCGGCAGCCCGCAAGCAGGCACCCGTGGTGGCGGTCAACGCGCTCGCCGCACTCGAAGGCAAGCCTCCTGTTGTCGACTATGACGGCTATGGGTCGTGCCCGCTCACCGTCGAGCGCGGCAAGATCGTCCTCGCCGAGTTCGGCTATGGTGGAAAACTGCTCCCCAGCTTTCCGTCGTGGCTGCTGAACGGCACGCGCCCGACGCGCGCTGCCTGGTTCCTGAAGGAGCGGATGCTGCCCCCGATTTACTGGCAAGGCATGCTGAAAGGCCATGAATGGATGGCGGCTCCGCATAAGATCGGCAAAGCGGCATGACCCTCGAACCGATCCAGTATCTGCTGGGTGCGTTATCCGGCAGCCTGGTGGGCTTTACCCTCGGGCTTGTCGGCGGGGGCGGCTCGATCCTCGCCGTCCCACTCATGGTCTATCTGGTGCGCGTGCCCGACGCCCATCTCGCCATCGGCACGAGCGCGTTCGCCGTCGCGGCTAACGCCGCCACGGGGCTGATCGGCCATGCAAGGGCGCATAACGTCAAATGGCGCTGTGGCGGCATGTATGCGACCGCCGGCGTCATCGGCGCCCTGTTCGGCTCTACCGCGGGCAAGGCCGTCGACGGCGGCAAGCTCCTGTTCCTGTTCGCACTGGTCATGGTCGTCGTCGGCGTCCTGATGCTGCGCGGGCGCGGTGACACGGGCAACCCGGGGGCGGAGTGCAACCGGGAAAAGGCGCCGAAGGTGCTGGGCTACGGCCTCGGCACCGGTCTGTTCTCGGGCTTCTTCGGCATCGGCGGGGGCTTTCTGATCGTCCCCGGCCTGATCGGATCGACGGGCATGCCGATCCTGAACGCCGTCGGCACGTCATTGATCGCCGTCACCGCGTTCGGGCTGACGACGGCCGCCAATTACGCATTTTCGGGTCTGGTGGACTGGCCGCTGGCTTTCGTGTTCATCGCCGGTGGAGTTGTCGGCGGCTTGATCGGCACGCGCATCGCGAAGCGCCTCGGTACGGGCGGCACGCTCACCACGGTCTTCGCCGTCCTGATCTTCGTGGTGGCGGCCTACATGCTCTGGAAAAGCGCGGCCGCGTTTCTCTGATGGCGGGTGCGATTGCCATCGGGCCGCTGATGCTGGCCGTCGATCGCGGGCTTGCCGTGCTGTGCATCGTCGTGTTCCTTGGCCTCACGACACTGGCCGGTCGGTTCCGCTTCCCTCGCGTATCGACGGTCTCCACCAGCGCCATCGTCGCTGGACTGGTCACGGCACGGATCGGTTACGTCGCAGCGCATTGGTCGAGCTACACCGGCGCTCCGCTGTCCATCCTTGCCGTGTGGCAGGGTGGCTTTTCCCCCGTTGCAGGGCTTCTGGGCGCTGCGGCGATGCTGGCGATCCGGCTTGGCCGCTCAAGCGCGCTGGCGGCAGGCTGGGGAGCGTTGGCTGTTGCGGGTGGCCTCTGGTTCTCGCTTCAGGCGCTGATCCCTCCCGTGACCTACGGCCCGTTCCCCTATCATCTCAACCTGACAACCCCGTCCGGCGCGCCGCTTCCACTCGATCGCTTCCGTGGCAGGCCCTTCGTGGTCAACCTGTGGGCGACATGGTGCGGTCCGTGTCGGCGTGAGCTGCCGATGCTCGATGCGGTTGCGTCGCGCCCTGGCGAGGTCCCGATCCTTCTTGCCGATCAGGGCGAGGCGCAAGCGATCGTCAGCGGTTTTCTCGGCCGTGAAAATATCGGAGCGCGCCATGTCGCGCTCGACCCCGATCGTGGCCTTTCTCAAGCCCTGAAGGTGGCGGGGTATCCCGCAACGGCCTTCGTTGCGGGCGACGGCACGATCGTACAGCTCCAGCTCGGTGAATTGTCACGCGCTGCGCTCGCCGATGGAATCGAATTAGCAAGGAAACACCGATGAATCGTCGCAACCTGTTGTCTCGGGGCCTCCTGGCCGCGCTTGCCTTCGCCGCGCCGATCACGCCTCTCATGGCCCAGCAGCCCGATCTGTCGCGCAAGGCGGTCGTTGACGATCCCGTGGCTCCCAAGCGCGCCGGCAGGACCTACGACGTCACGGTTGTCGAGTTTTTCGACTATAACTGCCCCTATTGCCGTCGCATGGAGCCGGTGCTGAACGCCCTGCTTCGCTCCGACCCGAAGGTACGGGTCGTGTACCGGGACTGGCCGATCTTCGGACCTGCCTCGCGTGAGGCGTCACGCGCGGCTGTCGCGAGCCAATGGCAGGGCAGGCATGCCGCCTTTCACGAGGCCCTGATGACCTCGCCGGCGCGGCTCGACAGCGCGGGCGTCAAGGCAGCGGCTGCCAAAGCCAAGGTCGACTGGCCCCGTCTGCAACGCGATTTGAAGAACCGTGGCGCCGAAATCGACGCGCTGCTTACGCGCACCGATAGCATCGCCCAGGCGATCGGTTTCAACGGAACACCAGCGCTGATCGTCGGCTCGCAGGTCGTCGCCGGTGCTGTCGATCTCCCGACGTTGCGTCGTCTCGTCGCGGAAGCGCGCAAAAAACCAGCGGCGCGCTGACCATGCCCGGGCCGCTCAATCGGAGACAGCTTGCCGGCTTGGGCGCGGTGGTCGTGGGTGGTTGGGCAGTCGGGCAGGTTCTACGGCGTACCGCCCCGATCGGGCGCGACGTCGGGCCGACCGCCGACCTGATCCTTGCCGGTAACGGCTCGCCCGAGGACGGACCTGCCGATGCTACGCTCCGGCTTGCCGTGTTCACCGACTATCGTTGCCCGGCCTGCCGTCATGGATTTTCCGCCCTGGAAGAGGCTGTGCAACGCGACGGCAAGGTGCGGGTCATCTACAAGGATTGGCCCATCTTCGGTCCGCCATCCGAACGTGCCGCAAGCGTGGCGCTCGCGTGCGCCGAACAGGGAGTTTACCCGACCGTCCATCGTGCGTTGATGACGGACAGCCGCACGATCGACGACGACGTGTTGCGGGACGTCGTGATGCGCGCTGGCGGCGATTGGCTGCGCGCGATGACCTGGCTTGCCGCCCACGCGGACGCTGTCGCAGCCCGCCTGCGGGCGAACGGACAGGAAGCCTATTCGATCGGACTGGCGGGCACCCCGGGTTATCTTGCCGGTCCCATGCTGGTGATGGGCGCGATCGACGCCAGCGATTTCCAACGGCTGTTCGCGCGTGCGCGGGAAGAAAGCTGACGATGCGAGAGGATACGAAACATGATCGAGTATAATCACAAGGGCATGACGGTTGCGTCGCTCCATGACGAGCGCACCGGCAGCTTCCAGTATGTCGTGGTCGACGAAGCCACGAAGACCGCCGCGATTATCGATCCGGTCCTCGACTTCGATCCCCGTGCCGGTGCGACCGCAACCGACAATGCCGATATGATCCTCGAATATGTCCGCGCCAAGGGACTTACTGTGGAATGGGTGCTCGATACCCATCCCCATGCCGATCACTTCTCGGCCGCGCCGTATCTCGCGGAAAAGACAGGGGGCAAAACCGCGATCGGCACCAAGGTCGTGGAGGTGCAGAAGCTCTGGCAGGACATCTACTGCCTGCCCGACCTGCCCGTCGATGGTAGCCAGTGGGATCGCCTGTTCGCCGATGGCGAGCAGTTCAGGATCGGCTCGCTCGACGCGCACGTCATGCTGTCGCCCGGCCACACGCTCGCCTCGATCACCTACGTCGTCGGCGACGCGGCGTTCGTCCACGACACGCTGATGGTGCCCGACAGCGGCACCAGTCGGGCTGACTTTCCAGGCGGCAACGCGCGCGCGCTGTGGCGCTCGATCCGGGCGATCCTCGAACTGCCGCCCAGCACCGCGACCTATGTCGGCCACGACTACGGCAAGGACGGGCGCGAAGTCTTTGGACGATCGACCGTGGCGGACCAGCGTCGTGACAACATCCATGTGCACAACGGCATCGGTGAGGCCGAGTTCGTCGCCACCCGCGAGAAGCGCGACGCAACCCTGCCGCTGCCGGACCTGATGCTTGCCGCGCTCCAGGTGAACATCCGCGGCGGTCGCCTGCCGGAGCCGGAGGCGTGCGGCACAGCGTTCCTCAAGGTGCCGCTCAACCACTTCGGCGCGGGCAAATGACCGAACCAACGCCGCCAACGCCCGGTGATGATGGCGATGCCCAGCGTATCATCTTCGCCATTACCGCCGCGCTGCTCGTCCTCGTCGTCACCTACAAGGTAGGGCAGTCTGACGCGCCCGTGCAGGCACCCGTCGAGGTAGCAGCGGACGCCGCCTTTTCGCCACCGGCGGAAAGCACCATCCCCGCCGGGCCGGACGGCGACGCGATCCGGCGCGGTCGACTGATCTTCACCGCGAGCGCGGCTCATGCCGGCCAGTACGTCGGCAACGGCCTGACGTGCAGCAACTGTCACCTCGATGCCGGGCGGAAGGCCGATGCGTCCCCGATGTGGGCGGCCTGGGTCAGCTACCCAGCTTATCGCGCGAAGAACGGCCGGGTGAACACGATGGAGGATCGCATCCGCGACTGCTTCCTCTACTCGATGAACGCGCCCGCCTCGAAAGCCGGCGCCCCGCCGCCCTATGGCGACGATATCTACCGCGATCTCCAGAGCTATTTCGCCTGGCTCGCGACCGGCGCGCCATCCGGCAAGCCGCTGCCCGGTCGCGGGTTCATAAAGCTCGCCACAACCCCGATCGGGCACGATCCGGTTCGCGGCGCGATTGTGTTCGCCGGCCAGTGCGCATCATGCCACGGTGCGAACGGCCAAGGGCAGGCGAACCCGGACGGCAGCTATACTATCCCGCCGCTGTGGGGAGCGCGCTCCTACAATTGGGGTGCGGGCATGACCGGGCTGGCGTCGGCTGCCGGGTTCATCAAGGCCAACATGCCTTATGGTGAGGGCAACACGCTGACGGATCAGCAGGCGTGGGATGTCGCCGCCTATGTCGATAGTCGCGAGCGACCCCGCGATCCGCGGCAGACCGGGACTGTCGAGAGCGCACGTAAGCAGTTTCACCCCAAAGGGGACTATTATGGTCAGGAGATTGACGGAAAAATGCTTGGCAGCTGATCGCTCGGCTTCCTAACCAGTGTCACAACCGAACGAGACCGTTGAAAAAGGCTTGCGCGAAATCGGCGTGGCGGATGGCTGGTGACG
>NZ_LSIJ01000033.1 GCF_001556185.1 Sphingomonas sp. CCH10-B3
GCGCAGTGACTTTGCTGCTGGTGGCGGCGGCCAGCACCGGCGCCCCCGCCACCAGCAGCAAAGTCACTGCGCCGAGCAGCTTCAACGCCCCCTGCCCGCCTTCGATCGATCCTGCACCGAAGATCAGCAGCGGCACCGCGAGCGGCAGCATCACCAGCCCGGCCACCGCCCCGCTCCCGCGCAAGCCCGCGACCAGCGCCGAGGTCGCGACCGCCAGCGCCGCCAGCCCTGGGGTGCCGACCAGCAAGCCAATCTCGATCGCCAGCAACGCGTCGGTACTAACCCCCAGCAGCCCGCTCGCGATCACCGCTGCCAGCATCAGCGGCGGGCCGAAGCTCAGCCAGTGCGCGACGATTTTAGCGGCGCTCACCGCCACCAGGCCAACGCCGCGCACGCTCAGCTGATCGAGCACGCCTGTTTCCATATCGGGCGCGACCAGCCGCTCGACCGGCATGAGTGCTGCCAGCAGCGCCGCCGCCCAGATCACACCGCCCCCGACCCGCGCGAGCAGATCGCGGTCAGTCCCGACCCCGAACGGGAACAGCACCGCGACGAGCAGGAAGAAGGCGATCGGGAAAATC
>NZ_LSIJ01000034.1 GCF_001556185.1 Sphingomonas sp. CCH10-B3
TGCAATCGCTCTGATCCCTTAGCGTACGTTTTCGAACATTCTCTCACCGGACCCCCACTTGAGCGTGATCGTGCGTCGCACCGTTTCACGCGTTTCGCGCTGCGGCTTTGCCGCACCCCTCGATCGCCGCGCGGTTGGCCGTCACGATCCTGTCGGCCCCGACGATGGCGCGGAACGCGGTGGGACTGGCGCTCTGGATCATACGCTGCCCGGCTTCCCAGCGGGGCAAGTCGAGCGTCCGCGCCGCCATGCGCTCGGGCCATTGCCAGCTCGCCGGTGCGATCTCGCGCGCGACCAGGCCCGGCACGATCGCCCATGCGAGGATGCCGGCCGCCACCCCACCCAGGGCAAACCATAGCTGCCGATTCTTCTGGTCGGCGCGTGTCCATGCGGACCCGGCGATGGCGCGAAGATCGGCCATGATGCGGGCCTTGTCCTCGCCCGCCTTGGCGAGCGCCGCCTGATCCTCGCGCCGGGCGGCGCTGCCCGCCGCGGCGATGCGCTGCGCCATCTGCTCCGGCGTCATCGCCAGCGCCGGGGCCGCTTTCAGGAATTGGCCGATGCGCGCGACGTTCTCGCCTGCCGTGTTCACGTTCTGCTGGAGCACGCCAAGCGTCTCGGTATGGTCGGGTATGTCGATCGCCGCGCTCGGCCGCCAAGCCCTCCACGGCGCAGCGCCAGCTCGCCGCGCATGGCCTCGAACGCCTCGGCCGCGCCTGCTCCGCCCTGATCGTCCTCGTTCGTCACCTGTCGTGAGCCTGCAACCCGTGATATTCCTCCGAGTTAATCAAAGGAGACCCAACAATCACCGGACCGGTCATGCCTAAGACACCACACACGAAAGGCCCGGACGAAACCCTTTCTCTCCTCGCCGATCCCTATCGGTTCATCTCCAGGCAGTGCCAGCGCCTAGGCGCAAACGCTTTTGAATCCCGTTTCCTGCTGAAAAAGACCAACTGCCTTAAGGGGGCCAAGGCCGCCGAAATCTTCTACGATACGACCCGCTTCGAGCGCGAAGGTGCCATGCCGGTCGCTATTCAGAAGACACTGCTGGGCCAAGGCGGCGTTCAGGGTCTGGACGGCGAGACCCATCGGCACCGCAAGCAGATGTTCATGGGCCTGATGACACCAGAGCGCGTGCGGGCGCTGGCGCAATTGTTCGAGGCCGAGTGGCGCAGGGCGGTGCCGGGCTGGACGCGCAAAGGAGAGATCGTCTTCTATGACGAGTTGCATGAGCCGCTGACGCGAGCGGTATGCGCTTGGGCGGGAGTTCCTCTTCCGGACGATGAAGCCGGCAACCGCGCGGGCGAGCTGCGGGCGCTGTTCGACGCCGCCGGCTCGGCGAGCCCAAGGCATCTTTGGTCACGGCTGGCCCGTCGTCGCGTCGACGCATGGGCGAAGCGGATCATTGAAGGCATTCGGGCCGGGAGCATCGGCTCGGGCTCGGGGACCGCGGCTTACGCGATAGCCTGGCATCGCGACCGGCACGACGATCTTCTTTCGCCGCACGTCGCAGCGGTCGAACTGGTAAATGTCCTTCGCCCGACCGTCGCGATCGCAGTGTACATCACCTTCGTCGCCCACGCGCTGCAAACCTGTTCAGGGATCAGGGCGGCCTTGGTTCAGCAGCCGGACTATGCCGAGCTCTTCGTCCAAGAGGTCCGCCGATTCTATCCCTTCTTTCCCGCTGTGGTGGCGCGCGCGAGCCAAGATTTCGAGTGGGAGGGGATGGCCTTTCCGGAAGGGCGTCAAGTGGTGCTAGACCTTTATGGGAGCAATCACGACGCAGCGACCTGGGCCGACCCCCAGGAGTTTCGCCCTGAGCGTTTCAGGGCTTGGGACGAAGACTCCTTCAACTTCATTCCGCAGGGCGGCGGCGATCACTATCTCGGCCATCGCTGTCCCGGCGAATGGATCGTCCTCGCGATCATGAAGGTGGCGGCACACCTCCTCGTCAACGCGATGCGCTATGACGTACCGGACCAAGACCTGAGCATCGATTTCGCCAGGCTGCCAGCGCTTCCGAAAAGCGGCTTCGTGATGCGCAACGTCCACATAGGTGGCTAGGGCCGCGTGCCGTGGTGATGGTGATCGGCTCCGTTATCGACCGTTTGCGCGAGTACGGGGTGCGATGCGACATCTACGCAGTCGAATGTTGGTTCAGCAAGTCGATCACGGCGCACCTCGCCGCCCCGTCGCCTTCGCAACGGTCGATGGTCGCAGCCAGCAGGCTTTCTAGTTGCGCCAGATCCTCCATCTTAGCGCGCACACGCTCTAGATGGTGAGCCGCGATCTCGCGGACCTCACTGCATGACGCCTGCGCAGAACCGCCAAGAGACAGGATCGCGCGCACCTCGGCCGGGGAGAAGCCGAGTTCGCGCGCGCGACGGACGAACCCAAGTGCGCGGACGTGACCGGTCCCATATACCCGCCGCCCGCCGCTTGTGCGGGGTGGCGTTGCGAGAACACCAACGCGCTCGAAGTACCGGATCGTCTCGATATTCACGCCAGTCCGGCGAGACAGCTCGCCGATCGTGATGCTTTCCTCAACGCGCATATATTGCTTGCTCCTGTAGTCACTACAGGATGCATAACGGGCTAACCCGCTAGAGGCGATAGATGAACCAAGAGACCATCCCGCGTGAACCCCTAGGCGCACCAACGTCACGACGTCGCGCCGACACGGGGCTATCCGCCCTCGGCGCGCTTGCGAGCTTAGCCGCTGTTCTAGCTGCGGCGTCATGCTGCGTCCTGCCCCTCGCACTCGCGGCGCTCGGCCTGGGGGCGGGCCTGTCCAGCAACTTCGCCGCGCTGATACCACTACGGTGGCCGCTAACGGCGACCTCCCTCATCGGCTTGGCTGCTGGGTGGTGGGCCTACGCGCAGCGGCGGAGGTCCTGTGCTGGGGACCGGTCCTGCACAATGCCGCTGCCCTCGCGCGCGACACCTATCCTGCTCGCGATTGGAACGGTTCTGACGCTTATCGCGTTCGCCTGGGACCTCCTAGAAGCGCCGCTGATGAACGCGCTTTCCTGATGCAGCTCACCTCAACCCTGACCTGTCCCAAATGCGGCGGGGTGGCCACCGAAAGGATGCCCACCAACGCCTGCCAATTCTTCTATGATTGCCGGCATTGCGCGGTGGTGCTGCGGCCCCTGGCTGGCGACTGCTGCGTGTTCTGCTCATTTGGCGATGTCCCATGCCCTCCGATCCAGGAAGCGAAAGCAAACGGGACTGTGGCGGGCTGCTGCGGGTGAGGCGATAGCTTCACGTTTCTTCGTGAACTGGGGTCCTGCTCGCCAAGGTCGCGCAAGCGAAATTGCCTACTTCGGTCTTATTCGACCGGTTCCTGACCTGCCTCAACTGCTCATTTTCGAGAGGGCATTTGAACAGGATAGCATTTCGGGCGCTTCAAAAACCCTTGCTCCTCCAGTTGCTAGAGCATGTAACCGCAATTTGCTCTCCTGCGGACGGGGGGCTGGAGGTGGCTTTTTGACGGCCCGTGTTGAAGCAATCGGTATGTCTCGACGCTCATTAGTGGCGCGGTTGGTGGCCTGTGGAACCGGCTTGGTGCTCGGTTCTCCAACGCTCGCGCGACAGACTTCCCGGTCGCGTCCGTCAATGTGGTGTAGAATTGGGTGTGGCCAGCGGGCTGCATTTTC
>NZ_LSIJ01000035.1 GCF_001556185.1 Sphingomonas sp. CCH10-B3
GAGACCGTTGAAAAAGGCTTGCGCGAAATCGGCGTGGCGGATGGCTGGTGACGCCGGCCACCGGGGATACGCCGCGTATCAGGCCGCCGCGGCCTGCCGGGCGAGCAACTGAAGGTTGTATGCCGCGGCAGCCATGGTGAACTCCTCGGCGGCTCCTGACAGGCCCCGCAGCTTGAGCGTTCGTAGCCCCAGGTTGCGTTTCAGATGGCCGAACACGCGCTCGATCCGCTGTCTTCGACGCCGTGCGTGCACATAGGCCTTGGTGCCGGCAAGGGCGCGCACGGTATCGCGGGCTTCCTCGCTGACGAGCCGGGTGACACCCCGCTTCGGACCGATGGTGCATTGCGGCTTCAGCTCGCAGGCGGCGCAATCGGCCGGCCGGCTTCGGTAGACGCGCACCTGCTTGGTCCGGTTGGTGCCGCAATAGCCGAGCAGCTTGTCCGCCGGACAGCGGTAGGCATCCGCTTCCCGGTCGTAGCGGAAGGCATCCCGGGTGAAGAAGGCGTCCCGCTGGCGGGTCCGGTCGATGACCGGGATGTATGGCGTGATGTTCCGGTCGATCAGCCAGCGGAGCAGCGGACCGCTACCATACGCCTTGTCGGCCGAGAGACTGGCGGGTTCGATGCCCAGCCTGATGCCGGCGCGTGACACCAGCGTCCGGGTCGCCGCCACCTCGGCTGCGAAGCGGGCGGGCGTGGCCTCCACGTCGAGGATGCAGTCGGTGTCGAGGTCAAGCAGGGGGTTGATGGCGTATGCGTATCGCGCCGGTCCGTGCTTGCAGGTGAGCGCCGCCTGCGGGTCGGTCGGCGATATGCTGGTCGGATCGACGGGCGCCGGTTCGTCGGGGCCCGGCGGCAACGCGGCATCGAGCGCCGCCAGGTATTCGGCGACGGGTCGCGATATGCTTTCCCTGCCACGAAGCTCGTCTGCGGCGTCGGCCCCCTTCAGCTTCTTCTCGCGGCTGGCGTCGGCCATGATCGTGCTGCCGTCCACCGCCACGTCGCGCCCCGCCACTAGCCCGGCCACGGCGCATCGTGCGACCACCTGCTCGAACAGCAGGCGATGCAGGTCGCAGGTGCGGAAGCGGCCGTGCCGGTTCTTGGAGAAGGTGGAGTGGTCGGGCACCCGGTCGGCCAGATCAAGCCGGCAGAACCAACGATAGGCGAGGTTGAGGTGCACCTCCTCGCACAAACGCCGTTCCGAGCGGATGCCGAACAGATAGCCAACCAGCAGCATCCTGAGCATCAGCTCCGGGTCGATCGAGGGTCGCCCACTCGCGCTGTAGCTCGACGCCAGTGCCTCGCGCACGAAGCCGAAGTCCAACACGCCGTCGATGCGTCGGAGCAGGTGGTCAACCGGCACATGCTCATCAAGCCGGAAGCCGTAGAACAGCGCGCCCTGTGCCACCTGCCGTCCCATCATGTCCGTGATCCCTTGCCGTCTGCCAAGAGTGAATCACGCCTCCATCGCCGTCGCAAGCACGCGTTTTTCAACAGTCTC
>NZ_LSIJ01000036.1 GCF_001556185.1 Sphingomonas sp. CCH10-B3
CTAGCCCGGCTTATTCATCGGGTTCGGTCAGAAGGGTTGGCGGGAGTGGTTTAAGCGATTGCTTTGATGTAGGAAAATGGGTGTCTAGGCCATTCCTGCAGCGAGGCAATTTATGCCACGGACCACACCCGCCGGGAGCGATGATAGCGCGCCGGGATTTTCGTTTCCAGCGATCGGGCGCAAGAAGATCACAGCCGCGTTCGACGGAGGTCGGCTCACCTCGGATGGCGGTGTTCTGCTGCTGGCACAGGCCGAGCGCGCGATGGGGCTTTGCCGGCGGCTTGCGGCTTGCATTGCCGATCCGCGCGATCCTGCGCGGGTGATCCATCGCCTTGATGACATACTGCGTGCCCGCGTGTTCGCGATCGCGTGCGGCTACGAGGACGCCGATGATCTCGACGCTCTGCGTGACGATCCGGGCTTCCGCCTGGCGCTGGGCAAGCTGCCGGGATCGGGCGCGGGGCTGGCCAGCCAACCAACGATGAGCCGGTGGGAAAATGCGCCGACCACACGCGAGTTGGCCAGGATGATGTCCGCGATGATCGACATCTACTGCGCCAGTTACCCTGCCGCGCCGGCGGCGGTGACGCTGGATATCGATGACACCTGTGATGTTGTTCATGGCTATCAGCAGCTCTCCTTCTGGAACGGGCATCATGGCGAGCGCTGCTTCCTGCCGATCCATGTCTACGACACTGCCACCGGCCGACCGGTGGCGATGCTACTGCGCACCGGCAAGACACCGTCGGGCGCCGAAGCTGCCGGCCACATCCGGCGCCTGGTGCGCCATCTGCGCCGGCACTGGCCCGAAACGCACATCACCATCCGCGGCGACGGGCACTATGGCCGACCCGAGGTCATGGCCTTTTGCGAGCCGGCCGGCGTCGATTACGTGTTCGGCCTGCCAACCAACGCCGCGCTGCGTGCTGATCCCGAAATCGTCGCTGCCGCTGATGCCTGCGCGGTTAAGCGGGCTCAGCGCCAATACCCGGTCCTGCGCAACTATGCCGAGACCCGCTACGGCGCGAAGAGCTGGAAGTGCCAGCGCCGCGTCGTCGCCCGGATCGAGGCCAGCACGCTGGGCATGGATATCCGCTATGTCGTCACCTCGCTGGCCGAAGGCTCGGCTGAGCAAATCTACGACACCCTCTACTGCGCTCGCGGCAACGCCGAGAACCTGATCAAGCGCCACAAGACCCAGCTCGCCAGCGATCGTACCTCGTGCCGATCTGCCAACGCCAACCAGATGCGCATCATCCTGCACACCGCCGCCTACTGGCTCGTGTGGCGCATCCAGCAGGAAATCCCGAAGGCTGCCCCGCTCGCCGTTGCCGAGTTCGCAACGCTGCGCCTGCGATTGCTCAAGGTCGCCGCCCGCGTCATCGAAACCGCTACGCGCATCCGCGTCGCCTTCGCGTCAGCCTGCCCCGATGCCAGCCTGTTCAGAGCCATTGCCACCGGCCTCCGGCCGGCACCCACATAACTAGCCCGGCAGTGCCGCCGAAAGCCCAAGCCCTCGTCCTTCAACCTCGAAAAGCCCATTGATCCTGACGCGGTGAAAAAACGCCGCCGGAGGCGCTTGCCCTGATCACCCGGCGACCGACAAATCATGCTCGGACGAACCCAGAGCGGTGGCCTCATGAATAGTGGGGTCTAG
>NZ_LSIJ01000037.1 GCF_001556185.1 Sphingomonas sp. CCH10-B3
AAGGGGAAGAGTCAGGCACAAGGACGCGCTGAAGCTACCCGTCCGCTCTCCACCACAAGCAGCCCTTCTTAGCCAAATCCTTCCCCCTAGCCTCCCCGCCCCAGCCTCGGCATAATCCGCTTCGGGAGGCCCGCCATGTCCGACAAATTCACCACTTTCGCCAAGCTCCATGTCCCCGGCAGCCCGCTGATCCTGTTCAATGTCTGGGACGCAGGCTCCGCCGCTGCGGTCGAGCGCGCGGGCGCGAAGGCGCTCGCGACGGGGAGCTGGTCGGTCGCCGCTGCGCAGGGGTTTCACGATGCGGAAGGGCTGCCGTTCGACCTCGCGATTGCCAATGCCGCGCGGATCGTGGCGGCGACCAAGCTGCCGGTCAGCATCGATTTCGAAGGCGGCTATGCGACCGATGCGATGCGCACGGCAGCCAATGTCGCCGCTCTCGCCGCGACCGGGGCGATCGGCTGCAATTTCGAGGATCAGGTGATCGGCGCCACCCCGCGCGCGCTGCATTCACTCGCTGAGCAGGTCGCGCGGATCAGGGCGATCCGCAAGGCCGTGGGGCCTAGCTTCTTCATCAATGCGCGCACTGACATCTTCCTGATCGCGCCCGCCGAGGCGCATGACGCCGCGATGGTCGACGCCGCGATCGAGCGCGCGCTCGCCTATGCCGATGCCGGCGCGAGCGGTTTCTTCGTGCCGGGGCTGGTCGACCTCAACCTGCTGGAGAAGGTCTGCAAGGGGTCACCGCTGCCGGTCAATTTCATGGCCTTCCCCGGCGCGCCGAGCGCAGCGCAGGTAGCGATGACGGGGATCGCACGAGTGAGCCACGGACCGGGGCCGTACCGACTGGCGATGAAGGCGCTGGAGGATGCCGCGCGGGTGGCGCTGGGGTAAGTTAACTCGAAAGTCTCAAACCCCTCCCCTGAAGGAGAGGGGTTGAAGAACTTTTGCCTTAGGCCTCTTCAGCCTCGCTCGCATCGCCCTCGGCGGGCTTTTCGAACCACGCCTCGACTTCGCCCGACAATTTCAGTGTCAGCGGCTGGCCGTGGCGGTCGACCTTCTTGCCGAGCGCGACGCGGATCCAGCCTTCGGAACGGCAATATTCCTCGACGTCCTTGCGCTCGACACCCTTGAAGCGGATGCCGATGCCGCGTTCGAGCAGCGCCTGATCGAAGAACGGGCTGCGCGGGTTGGATGAAAGGCGGTCGGGGGGCGTGTCGGTCATAGCCCCGCGCCTTTGGCGCAAGCCCGCGCGAAATACCAGCCCCGATCGGCCCCGGCTACCACCGGGACGGGCAGCGCGCCCGCCCCGGGATCACCGATCACGCAACCTTAGTAGCGGTAGCCATAGCCGTAGCGCGGGCCGTAATAGCCGCGGAAGCGCGGGCCGTAATAGGGCCGATAGCGCGGGCCATAATAGCCGCGGAAACGCGGGCCGTAATAGCCACGGTAGCGGGGACCATAGAAACGCGGTCCATAAAAGCGATCGTAGCGGTTCGACGCGATGGTCGCGCCGATCGCCAGCCCCGCAAGCCCCGCGACAACTGCCGTACCCGCGCGGTCGTCACGATAGTCGCGATAGCCATAGCGCTGCGCCTCAGCGGGTGCCGCAACAGTCAGCACGGTCGCGGCCAGCACGGCACCGATTCCGACCTTTTTGAAAAATGAAGTCATCGCCTGTCCTTTCAGCCAGTTACCAGAGCCCGATCAAGCAACGCCCTGCTGCCGAGCTTGTTGCATGCCATATCCGCGCCAGCCTGAACACGCCGGGAATGGCCCGTTCATGCAGCGTTTAGCCGCCAGTCCGTCTTGCGAGGGTCGGCAGGCTCGGGCAGAGCAACGTCATGGCATATTGGCTGATCCGATCCGAACCCGATGTCTATGGCTGGGATGATTTCGTCGCCGAAGGGCGCACCGAATGGACCGGCGTCAAGAACGCGACCGCCGCCATTCACCTGCGCGCGATGGCGGTGGGTGACGGCCTGATTTTCTACCATTCGAACACCGGCAAGGAAGCCGTCGGCACCGCGCGTGTGACGCGCACGTTCCAGCCCGACCCGACCGATCCGAAATGGGTGTCGGTCGAAGTCGAATGCGTCGCCAAGCTCCCCAAGCCGGTGCCGCTCGCGACGATGAAGGCCGAGCCGCGCCTTGCCGAGCTGCGCATGATCAAGCAGTCGCGACTGTCGGTCAGCCCGGTCACCGACGCCGAATGGGCCGTGATCATGGAACTGGCGGGCGCGTGAGCGCGGCGACACTGATCTTCGTCTACAATGCGCCCGACGGCATCGGCGCGGCGCTGATCGACGCCGCGCACAAGCTGATCTCGCCTGCTACCTATCCCTGTTCGCTGTGCGCGGTCACCTATGGCGCGGTGGCGATGCGGCGCGACTGGAAGACTTACCTCGCGCGGCTGCCCCACCGGATCAAATTCTATCACCGCGACGGCTTTGCTCGCGCCTTTCCGGGGCTCGACATCGCGCTGCCGGCGATCCTGATCGCCGATGCCGACGCACCGCCGCGCGTGCTGGTCGATGCAGCAACCCTCGACAAGCAGACCGATGTCGCCAGCCTGATCGCCACTCTGGAAGCGGCGCTATCGGCGCCTTCGGGCCAGCCGGGCTAAGCTCCTACCCGGTCGCGCCGCGTCACGGCTCGCGCAGCAATTTGCGCACGTCGCCGCCATTCTTCGCCAGCGCCGCCGTCACGCGCAGGCGCGCGTCATAATAGGCGAGCGCCATGTGCTTGCTGCCCGCGGCCCGCAGTCGCTCGGCTTCGGCGGCGGACAAGGTGCTGTCCCCCGCGACATAATCGGCATAGCCCTCGCTCTTCCAGAGCGGCAGGGTCAGCGCGCGCACCCAGCCGAGATGGACGCGGACCAGCATATGCGTGCGTTCGTGCGCGACCACGCTCGACAGTCGGCGCTTCCTGATCCCGTCGGAAGCGGCGCCATCGATCGCCACCGCACGCCGGTTCACGATCACGGCGTCTGCCATCAGATCGGACATCGGTCGGGTCAGCGCGAGGCTGGTACGCGAGCCGAACGACAGCAATAGCCAGCGCCAGCCGCCTTCGGTCAGGAACAGCCGCGTGCCGACGATGCGATCATCGAGCGGCGAGGTCGCCAGCCGGGCATCGGCGCGCGCCAGCGTTTGCGCCATCGCCGCGCGGTCGATCGGCGACTCCGCATAGACGTGCGTCGTGCCGATCTGCGCCTGATAGGGAAAGAACAGCATCTGCGGCATCGCCACGCTCGCGGTCGGATAGGCGATCAGCAAACCGACCAGCCACGACGCCCGCGGCAGCCAGGATTGCCCGCTCATTGGACCAGCAACCCTTCGCGCGCGATCTTTTCCTTCCACACCAGCGGCGCGAGCTGGTGGACGTTGGCGCCGGTCGAATCGACCGCGACAGTGACGGGGAAATCCTCGACCGCGAATTCGTAGATCGCTTCCATGCCGAGGTCCGCGAAGCCCACGACCTTCGATCCCTTGATCGCGCGCGCGACAAGGTATGCCGCGCCGCCGACCGCCATCAGATAGGCAGATTTGGCATCCTTGATCGCCTCGGTCGCGGCAGGGCCGCGCTCGGCCTTGCCGACGCAGGCGAGCAGCCCCTGGTCGAGCATCATGCGCATGAACTTGTCCATGCGCGTCGCCGTCGTCGGACCGGCCGGCCCCACCACTTCCTCGCCGACCGGATCGACCGGCCCGACATAATAGATCACGCGGCCCGCGAAATCGACCGGCAACGCCTCGCCCCTGGCCAGCATGTCGGCGATCCGCTTGTGCGCGGCGTCGCGCCCCGTGAGCATCTTGCCGTTCAGGAGCAGCCGGTCGCCCTGCTTCCAGCTTTGCACGACCTCGGGCGTCAGCGTGTCGAGATCGACCCGGATCGCGGCCTTGTCGGGCGTCCAGTTGACGTCGGGCCATTCGCTCAGCTTGGGCGGCTCGAGATAGACCGGCCCCGACCCATGAAGCGTGAAATGCGCGTGGCGCGTCGCGGCGCAATTGGGGATCATCGCGACCGGCTTGGAGGCGGCATGCGTCGGCCAGTCGAAAATCTTGACGTCGAGGATCGTCGACAGCCCCCCCAGCCCCTGCGCGCCGATGCCGAGCGCGTTGACCTTGTCGTAAATCTCGATCCGCAACGCCTCGATATCGCTTGCCGGCCCGCGCGCCTTCAGCTGGGCCATATCGATCGGCCCCATCAGCGATTCCTTGGCGAGCAGCATCGCTTTCTCGGCGGTCCCGCCGATGCCGATCCCGAGCATGCCCGGCGGACACCAGCCCGCGCCCATCTGCGGCAGCATTTCGAGCACCCAGTCGACGATCGAATCGCTGGGGTTCATCATCTTGAACTTGCTCTTGTTCTCGCTGCCGCCGCCCTTGGCCGCGACATCGACCGACACCGTGGCACCGGGCACCATTTCGACGTGGAGCACGCTCGGCGTGTTGTCGCGCGTGTTGCGCCGGGTGAAGGCGGGATCGGCGAGGATCGACGCGCGCAGCTTGTTCTCAGGGTGGAGATAGGCGCGGCGCACGCCCTCGTCGATCACGTCCTGCAGCGACCGGTCGGAGTCGAGCCGGCAGTCCTGCCCCCATTTGACGAACACGGTGACGATGCCGGTGTCCTGGCAGATCGGCCGGTGTCCTTCGGCGCACATCCGGCTGTTGGTCAGGATCTGCGCGATCGCGTCCTTCGCCGCCGGGCTCTGTTCGGCGGCATAAGCCTCGCCGAGCGCGCGGATATAATCCATCGGGTGGTAATAGCTGATGAACTGCAGCGCATCGGCCACGCTTTCGATCAGGTCGGATTCGCTGATGGTGACGGTCATTTCGGTCCTCGCTCGGCAATTGGCGCCAGCCCTGCCCGCGCCATAAGACCCCGCGCCGCAGGCGCCAAGCCGCTTGGCTAAACGCAACACGCATCAGGGATTTTTTAAGGTCGTTTCGTTACTGCGTCCGACAAGTGCCCCATCCGCTTCGAACGCAGCAGGACCCAAGTTGACCAGCCCAGCCCACCATGAGCGCACAAGCACCTGGCAGGCATTGGGGCTCTCGCTGCGCAACGAAGCTGTCGACAAGGTCGACTTTGTCGGCCAGCGGCGCGAAGTCGGGGCAATCTGGCCGTTCACGCTCGTCGTCCAGCTTTGCGCCGTTGCAATTGTCGTGATCGCCGCTTTCCTCACCGAACGCGTGCCTTTCATGCTGCGGGTCAGCGAAATAGGCGGCGTGATTCTGGGGCTCAGCTTTACGGCCCTGATGCTGCTTCGCTTGCCGATCTGCCGCAGCTGGCCCGCCTACCGGCACAACTGGGCCGCCATCGTTTATTGCGGGGGGATTGCAGCGGGACTGGTCGCGCTGATCTGGCAGGCGAGCAGGCTGCCGCTCGATCGCAGCCAGCTGGTTTGCGTCGTGGCCGGATTGGGCGCGTTGGTCGGCACGGCCATGGCAATCCACCCCATGCGGGCGGCAACCTTTGCCTTTGCGACGGCGCTCGTGGCCATGATCGTCATTCTTGTTGGACCCGGCACATCGAGCACGATCGCAGGCATTTGCCTGCTTACATTGCTGCTCGCCACCCGGCGCGTTGCCCAGCAGGACGTGATCCGCACCCTGCAAGTGACCACCGAATATCACGAGGGCGAGCTCGCGGCGCGGCTGGTGCATGAATTTGAAAGCAATGGGACGGGCTGGTTCTGGCAGACCGATCGCGAAGGCTGCCTGACCTATCTGACACAAAAAGTCGCCAACGCGATCTGTGATCCCGGCCAGTCGCCGGTCGGACGCCCGCTGACCGCTGTGTTCCAGATGGACAATACCGCGCCGGGCACCGAGCGGACATTGAGCTTCCACATGTCGTCGCGGACCGGCTTTTCCGACTATACGGTGCGCGGCGCAGCCGCCAGCGGCGCCGATCGGTGGTGGTCGATTTCCGGGCGGCCGGTGATTGACGATACCGGTCGCTTTCAGGGCTTCGTCGGCTCGGGCGCCGACCTGACCGAAAAGCGCCGGGCCGAGGCCGAGATCACCCGGCTTGCGCTGTTTGATGGCTTGACCGGTCTGGCCAACCGCCAGCGCATGCGCGCTTCGCTCGAACAGACCCTCAACCAGCCGGTCGGTCCCTATCGGCCCACCACCCTGTTCCTGCTCGATCTCGACCGGTTCAAGGTGGTCAACGACACGCTTGGCCACCAGACTGGCGATATCCTGCTCAAGCAGGTTGCGCAGCGGCTGCTGCGCGCGGTCGGCGATGCCGGGCTGGTCGGGCGGCTGGGCGGCGACGAATTCCAGGTCGTGTTGCCGAGCGAGAATGATCCCGAGCGGCTGTCGGACCTTGCCCGCACGATCATCAACGCGCTGTCGCACCCCTATTCGATCGACGGCAATACCGTGACGATTGGCTGTTCGATCGGCGTCGCGATTGCGCCGCAGGACGGCAAGGATCCCGAAACGCTGGTGCGCAACGCCGATCTCGCGCTCTATGCGGCCAAGGCCGACGGGCGCGGCATCCACCGCTTTTACCGCGAGGAACTGCTTCACGGCGCTCAGAACCGCAAACGCCTTGAAGACGATCTGCGCCACGCATTGGTGCAGAATGAATTTCAGCTCGTCTATCAGCCGGTCGTCTCGACCGAGAGCGCGCGCATCGTCGGCTATGAAGCGCTCATCCGCTGGGAACATCCCCTCCGCGGCGCGATCAGCCCCGCCGATTTCATTCCTGTCGCCGAAGATTGCGGACTGATCGAGACGATCGGCGAATGGGTGTTGCGAACCGCCTGCCTTGAAGCAGCGAAATGGCCGAGCAACGTCCGCGTCGGCGTCAACGTCTCCCCGATCCAGTTCGCCAACCCTGCGCTGCCGGCGATCATCACCAATGCGATCGCCAAGGCCGGTATCGCCGCGAGCCAGCTCGAACTGGAAATCACCGAAAGCGTGTTTCTCAACGAAAACCAATCGACCGACGCGATGTTCAAGAGCCTGAAGGGCATTGGCGTGCGGCTCGCGCTCGATGATTTCGGCACTGGCTATTCATCGCTCGGCTATCTTAAGTCGGCGCCGTTCGACAAGATCAAGATCGACCAGAGCTTCGTGCGTGGGGCGGCAATCAAGGGCAGCCGCAATGCGGCGATCATCAAGGCGATCGTCACGCTCGCCGGATCGCTCGGCATGGAAACCACTGCCGAAGGCGTCGAGACGCAGGACGAGATCGAACTGATCCGCGAACTCGGGTGCAGCCACATCCAGGGCTATGTCTATGGCAAACCCGCCCGCGCCGAATTCGTGCTCGACGCGCTGGTGAAGGGCGAAGGCGCCGCGACGATTTCGGGCTACCGCGTCAGCCGCGCGCCGCGCACCAAGCTGTTCCGCACCGCGACACTCGAAGTCGCGGGCGAGCGCGGCGAAGTGCGCATCCGCGACATTTCGTCGACCGGCGCGATGATCGACGGCATCGAATTCGGCCGCAATCCGCAGGAAGTGACGCTGCTGATCGAGCTGCTGGAAGGCCAGATGTTCCCCGCACGCGTCCGCTGGGCCAAGGACGGTCGCGCCGGCATCGAATTCCAAGACCGCTTCAACGTCGCGCGACTCAATTCGAGCGAAGGCATGAAGGTCAAGAAGGCCAGCTGACGCGCGCGTCACGGCGCGGCTGCGCCGATCAATCGGACGCTAGGGTACGCGAACGACCATAGTCCCTCGATTTATTTTCGTTCCTGCCCCGTTCTCTTGCCTTTTTCCAATCCCGCTTGCGTCCACGCGTCGCGCCTGTGGACATTTTCGGTCGTGCCATGAACCGAGTCATATGAGCGACGAACCGAGTCCCTAAACTGTCATTTACCGTCTTGCCTGCCGTCGCGAATGAGCACAATCTGTTGTGGTCGAGTTCGGGGGCGAGCCCAAGCGCTGGTAGTTCGATCACCGCAACCGCGGGTTGCGGAACGGGATTTCCTGCGCGCTGCACGAGACGATGGACACTTTTTGTTCTCGTCCGGGCACGCGCGGGTGTAGAATGGGGGTTCGCCCCCGAGTCGGACCGGTACAGGTCCGCGAGGCAGGGATGGAGCAGTGATGGATTTTCGGGAAGGCCAGGAAGCGAACATGGACAGCATGGCTCGGGACGCGACCAACATGGTCGAAGCAGCTGCCGCCACGGCGGTGGCGGGCGTGGCGACGGCAGCGGCATCGGCCGCAGCCGCGCGCGACAGCCGGTCGGTGAAGCCGCAGCCCTATCCGGTCGAGGTCGATCACGGCCGCGACGCGCTGCTGACCGATTTCGGCAAGGAAACGCTGCGCGACCGCTATCTGCTGCCGGGCGAATCGTTTCAGGATTTGTTCGTGCGCGTCGCATCGGCCTATGCCGATGATGCGGGCCATGCCCAGCGGCTGTACGACTATATCTCGAAGCTGTGGTTCATGCCGGCGACGCCGGTGCTGTCGAACGGCGGCACCGGGCGCGGGCTGCCGATTTCCTGCTATCTCAATTCGGTGCCCGACAGCCTGGAAGGCATCGTCAACACCTGGAACGAGAATGTCTGGCTCGCGTCGCGCGGCGGCGGGATCGGCACTTATTGGGGCCATGTCCGCGGCATCGGCGAGCCGGTCGGCCTGAACGGCAAGACCAGCGGCATCATCCCCTTCGTCCGCGTGATGGATTCGCTGACGCTGGCGATCAGCCAGGGCTCGCTGCGGCGCGGGTCGGCGGCCTGCTATCTCGACATCAGCCATCCGGAGATCGAGGAGTTCCTCGAAATCCGCAAGCCTAGCGGCGACTTCAACCGCAAGGCGCTGAACCTGCACCACGGCGTGCTGATTCCCGATGCCTTCATGGAAGCGGTGCGCACCGGCAGCGAATGGAATCTCGTCAGCCCGAAGGACGGGTCGGTGCGCGGCACCGTCGACGCGCGCAGCCTGTTCCAGAAGCTCGTCGAGACGCGCCTTGCGACCGGCGAGCCCTACATCGTCTTTGCCGATCATGTGAACAAGGCGATGCCCAAGCATCACCGCGACGTCGGGCTGAAGGTTTCGACCTCGAACCTGTGCAGCGAAATCACGCTGCCAACCGGCAAGGACCAGTTCGGCAAGGATCGCACTGCCGTGTGCTGCCTGTCGTCGCTCAATCTCGAGACCTGGGACGAATGGAAGGACGAGAAGGGCTTCATCGAGGATGTCATGCGCTTCCTCGACAATGTCCTGCAGGATTACATCGACCGCGCCGAGCCGGGCATGGAGCGCGCCGCTTATTCGGCCGCGCGCGAGCGGTCGGTGGGCCTCGGCGTGATGGGCTTCCACAGCTTCCTGCAGGCGCGCGGGCTGCCGTTCGAAGGCGCGATGGCCAAGCAGTACAACCTGCGGATCTTCAAGCACATCCGCGCGCAAGTCGACGAAGCATCGATGCAGCTCGCGGTCGAGCGCGGCCCCTGCCCCGACGCCGCCGATCAGGGCGTGATGGAGCGCTTCAGCTGCAAGATGGCGATCGCGCCGACCGCGTCGATCAGCATCATCTGCGGCGGGACGAGCGCGTGCATCGAGCCGATCCCGGCCAACATCTACACCCACAAGACGCTGTCGGGCAGCTTCTCGATCCGCAATCCCTATCTGGAGAAGCTGCTGATCGAAAAGGCGAAGAACAGCGAAGGCGTGTGGAGCTCGATCCTCGAGAATGGCGGCTCGGTGCAGCACCTCGATTTCCTGAGCCAGGAGGAAAAGGACTGCTACAAGACGAGCTTCGAGATCGACCAGCGCTGGCTGATCGAACTCGCCGCCGATCGCACGCCCTATATCGACCAGTCGCAGTCGCTGAACCTGTTCATCCCGGCCGATGTCGAAAAATGGGATCTGCTGATGCTCCACTTCCGCGCGTGGGAGCTGGGGGTGAAGTCGCTCTATTATCTGCGCTCGAAGTCGATCCAGCGCGCCGGTTTCGCGGGCGGCGTCGAGGCCGACAACACGCCCGAGGCGAAGAAGATCGAGCTGCCGAACACCGATTACGATGAGTGTCTGGCGTGTCAGTGATCATCGGTCAGTTAGCTTAAGGCGATCGGCAAATGGATCAGCGGACGGGATGTTTTGGCATCGCCGCTATTGGCGGCTTGGCGCTGTTGGTGCTGCTCCTGATCGGGTGGCCGCAATACCGCGTCTATTCGCAGCGACTTGCCGGCGAAGCCGCGTTGGCCGAGGCGCAATCGTCACGGCAAGTCGCGATTCTGGAAGCGCGGGCCAAGAAGGAAAGCGCCATCTCGCTCGCCGAGGCCGAAGTCATCCGGGCGCAGGGTGCAGCCAAGGCGAACCAGATCCTGCAAAACAGTCTGGGTGGGCCCGAGGGCTATCTACGCTATCTGCAGATTCAGGCGCTGGAGGATTCGAAGGCATCGCTCATCTATGTGCCGACCGAAGCCGGCTTGCCCGTCACCGAGGCGCGGCGGCTCGATGCCGAGAAGTGATGCTGTGATGCGCGTGATCGCCCGTCCCACCCGCCGCGCCGCCGCGCTGGTGATGATGATGTTCGTCGCCGGATGCACCGCGCATCAGGCGGCGAGCGGGGTTGCGCCGGGCGCGCCGGGCTTCTGGCTCGGGCTGTGGCACGGCTTCATCTTCCCCGTCGCCTGGGTCGCGTCGGTGTTCGTGCCCGACATCGCGATCTATGCGGTGCCCAACAACGGCGGCTGGTATGATTTCGGCTATTTCCTCGGCATCGTCGTGTTCGGCGTCGGCGCGCGCAGCAGCCAGAAAGTCTATGTCGAGCGCGTCGTCTATCGGCGGGACCGGCGATGAGCGAGCTGATCTCCGCCCCGCTGGTGATGGCGGTCGTCGCGCTGCTCGCGCTGGCCGGAGCCGCGTTCACGCTCACCCGTCCGGCCGCGAGCGAGGCCGCGATCTACCGCCGCCGGATCGCCGGGACGATGCTCGGCGCCGGCGCGATCATCCTCGGCGGCTTCGCCTATGCGCTGTCGAGCTGGGGGCAAGGTCGATGAGAGCCGCGCCGATGACGCCCGCCCCCGCACACCCCATATTCTGAATCAAGCACCGAAAGGCCCACGCCATGTCCCTCCTCTCCGCCCGCAAGACCTACAAGCCGTTCGAGTACCCTTGGGCGTACGACTTCTGGAAGCGCCAGCAGCAGATCCACTGGATGCCCGAGGAAGTGCCGCTGGGCGAGGATTGCCGCGACTGGGCGCAGAAGCTGTCGGCGCATGAGCGCAACCTGCTGACGCAGATCTTCCGCTTCTTCACGCAAGCCGATGTCGAGGTGCAGGATTGCTATCACGACAAATACGGCCGCGTGTTCAAGCCGACCGAAATCAAGATGATGCTCGCCGCGTTCAGCAACATGGAAACGGTGCACATCGCGGCCTATTCGCATCTGCTCGACACGATCGGCATGCCCGAAAGCGAGTACGGCATGTTCCTCGAATATGCCGAGATGAAGGACAAGCACGACTATCTGCAGAATTTCGGCGTCGACACCGATGAAGACATCGCCAAGACGCTGGCGATGTTCGGCGGCTTTACCGAAGGGCTGCAGCTGTTCGCGAGCTTTGCGATGCTGATGAACTTCCCGCGCTTCAACAAGATGAAGGGCATGGGCCAGATCGTGAGCTGGTCCGTGCGCGACGAAAGCCTGCACTGCGAAGGCATCGTCCGGCTATTCCACGAATTCGTGAAGGAACGCGACTGCCTAACCAAGGCGGTCAAGGACGACATCATGGACGTGTGCCAGACGACGGTGCGGCTCGAGGACGCGTTCATCGACCTGGCGTTCGAACAGGGCCCGGTGACGGGGATGACGCCCAAGGAAATCAAGAAATACATCCGCTACATCGCCGACTGGCGGCTGGGGCAGCTCGGCCTGAAGCCGATTTACATGATCGACGAACACCCGCTGCCGTGGCTCGCCCCGCTGCTCAACGGCGTCGAACACGCCAATTTCTTCGAACAGCGCGCGACCGAATATTCGAAGGGCGCGACGCGCGGGAATTGGAACGACGTGTGGGACAGCTTCGACAAGCGCCAGAAGGTGAAGGCGGCCCCGGCGGCGAACGAGGATGCGGGGGAAGCGGACATGTTCGCGCAGGCGGGGATTGCGGCGGAATAAATGGCAACTCCGCCGCCCTCTCAAGACGCGCTGCGTACGATTGGGCTAGCAGCCTTCGAGAACTTTACGCCTGATGCTGCTGGTCCCGCATCCGCTGAAAAAATACTTGAGCGTTTATCGGCAGCGAGAGCCAACAGTTCAAAAGAAGCTAATCGCTTCTTGTATATATCCCTAGCCTTCGTTGGGCTATACATCGTTAGGGTGGCAGGATTAAGAATGGATCTGGTTATTTTTGACCAGAAGGTTTTCGAAGTTCCTCATGGTTTATTCTTCTTTTGTCTCGGATCTCAGTTAAGTCTCTGCATTAGTTTTGCAAAAAATGTTGACGCTAGAGTATTTGATCGACTTATGAGATCGATTTGCGATCATCAGTGGCATCACGACTCGTTGGCCGTATATCGAACCATTCCGAACGAGCATGCTTGGTTGGAAACATCAAGTCAAATCATGCACGCCCTTCCAAGCAATATTATTTCTAGAAACATCTTTATTTTTGTAATGATTCTAACATCACTGTTAGGGTTGATAATAATGTTTTCTCCGGTAGCTGCGGGATTGTATATTATTGTCGATTGGAAGCTTCAGATAACTAATGGATGGATCGATCTACAGTATTACTTAGTGCTCACATCGACTTGCCTTTCGCTAGCTTGGTTCGTAAACTATGTCGCTGTTCACCTGACGGATCACGACGATTAGCATGCTTGGAGGAGTTGATGGAAATCCGCTTTAATGGTGGAGAGGCAGGCGACCACCGGGTTGACCTCTACAGCGGTGCGGAATCCCTTTCAGGCCTCGGCAGAGTTGGGAATTTAGTTGGCCATTATGTGGCTGAAGGAAACGTTAGGTTTCGTTCGCCGTATTCAAGCCAAATTCAATATTATCTCAGCGGTACCAAAGAAGGCAGCCTTACGGTCCTGATATCAGAGGTAATTCGGATCGCCGGCGAAGCACAAAGGGCAGCGGCAAAAATTCGCGCTTCGGCGTTGTTTCGGCGAGTCCTGTTGCGTGCGACCGGGCAAGCAGCAGAAGGATCTCTTAACGTACAAGGCGTTGAATATACTTCTGGTGACATAGACGCCTTGGCTGAAGCTGCCACGCCCGGTCTTCTTAGAGCGCATCGATGGATTGATCAACCGAACAAATCGATCCGAATCGCTCCGGAGGATGGCGAAGATGTGACCTTTGATAGTAACACGAGGGAATACCTCGAGACCGAAGATATATCTGAGGATGAGGAGGTACTTGATGTATCCGTTGGCGCACTCAATGTTAATGCGCGAACAGGTAGGGTTTTCTTTCACGGGCTAGGCCGGACTATACCCTTCTATGTACCCCGAGCTTCAGCAGCACGCACCATTCCTACTTTATCACGCTTTCTTACACAATATGCTGAGCGAACTGGAGCAACGGTGAACATTCGTTACAGCGAAGTGAGATATTCCGATGAGAGACTTAAGCGTATCATCATCCATGACGCCTATCCGATAGCCGGCCTTCAGTAATAGGTGGCTCGCCGCTACTCCCGACATATCGCTTACGACTGCGACCGTGATCGCGAACTCCGCGTGACGCGCGGCGGGATCAGCGCTGATTCTAGTTCGGCGCGCGGATTTGCACAGACCGCATCAACAGCCGCGTTACCGCGCCGCACCTGTGATCCAGAAAATCAATTTTCCAACACTCACCCATTTGGTTATATGGGTCAGCTCCCCAACGACCCGGAGCTGCCCCATGCCAAAGTCCCAGACCCCCGACACCCTCACCTTCACTCCCGCCACCCTTCGTGAGCGCCACAATGGCTGGAGCGCCGAGCGGCAGCGCGATTTTATCGAGGCGCTGGCGGATCACGGCTGCGTCACGCAGGCGTGTCGTGTGGTCGGTGTGGCGCCCTATTCGGCCTATCGCCTGCGGCGGCACCCCAAGGGCAAGGATTTTGCCTTCGCTTGGGACCAGGCGTTGCGCTGTGCGAGTGCGCGGCTGGTCGATATTGCAATGGAGCGCGCCGTGCATGGCAGCCGCCGCCAATATTGGCGCGACGGCGAGCTGATCGGCGAGTCCGTCATCCCCTCCGACGCGCTGCTGATGTTCATGCTCGCGCGGCTCGATACGGGCCGATTTGGTTCGCAGGTTGATCGCCACCCGGCCTTCCCCGATCGCGCGGGCTATGCGACGCAAACGATGACGAAGCTGCTTGGGGGCTTGCGCGATATCGATGCC
>NZ_LSIJ01000038.1 GCF_001556185.1 Sphingomonas sp. CCH10-B3
ACCCCCGGCCCCTCCCGCAAGCGGGAGGGGAGGAAAGAAACATGCTGCACTTCGAACTCGTCACACCCGAAAAGCTCGTCCGCTCGGAGGACGTGTATATGGTCACCGTCCCCGGCACCGAGGGCGATTTCGGCGTACTTCAAGGCCATGCCCCCTTCATGTCGACGGTGCGCGACGGCGCGCTGCAGATCTACAAGACCGACAAGGCCGAACCCGAGCTACTCACGATCAAGGGCGGCTTTGCCGAGGTCAATGCCCGCGGGCTGACGATCCTGGCCGAACAGATCGGCTGAACCACCCACCCGCGCAGGGCCGGAGAGCGGCCCGCCTGTGGTTAGGAAATTATAAAAGCTTCCCGCGCTATCCCTGTCCCACGACTATGAGGGTGGTTTGGGCATGAGCGCATTCGGGCGACGCAGCGGCGCAGGCAACGGGGCGGCACCGCCGCGTCCGGCATTCGGCGTTGCCAAGCCGATGCAGGGCAGCGGTCCCGCGCGCCCGGACACCGAAGGTGGCGAACAATTCCCGCCGCTGCCGAGCATGATGCCCGAAATCGGCATCGATGCGACCACGCCCGACAGCACGCTCGACGCGATGGCGCGGCTCGCCGAACGCCAGGCCGCCTCGGGCGAGGCCGGCCAGTCGAAGATGGAAGGCTTCGAAACCTCGATCCATAAGATCAAGGAACAGGTCCTTCCCCGCCTGCTCGAACGCGTCGACCCTGAAGCTGCCGCGACGCTCAACAAGGACGAGCTGGCCGAGGAATTCCGCCCGATCATCGGCGAAGTGCTTGCCGAGCTGAAGCTGACGCTCAACCGCCGCGAGCAGTTCGCGCTGGAAAAGGTGCTGGTCGACGAGCTGCTCGGGCTCGGGCCGCTCGAAGAGCTGCTTAGCGATCCGACCATCTCGGACATCATGGTCAATGGCCCCGACCAGACCTACATCGAACAAAAGGGCAAGCTGCAACTCGCCAACATCCAGTTTCGCGACGAGGAACATCTGTTCCAGATCGCGCAGCGGATCTGTAACTCGGTCGGCCGCCGCGTCGACCAGACCACACCGCTTGCCGACGCCCGCCTGAAGGACGGCAGCCGCGTCAACGTGATCGTGCCGCCGCTGTCGCTTCGCGGCACCGCGATCTCGATCCGTAAGTTCTCGGCCAAGCCGATCACGCTCGACATGATGGCGGGCTTCGGGTCGATGTCGACCAAGATGGCGACCGCGCTGAAGATCGCCGGTGCCTGCCGCTTCAACATCGTCATCTCGGGCGGTACCGGCTCGGGTAAGACGACGATGCTCAACGCACTGTCGAAGATGATCGATCCCGGCGAACGCGTGATCACGATCGAAGACGCGGCCGAACTCCGGCTGCAGCAGCCGCACTGGCTGCCGCTGGAAACGCGCCCGGCGAACCTTGAAGGTCAGGGCGAAATCACCATTCGCGATCTGGTCAAGAACTCGCTGCGTATGCGCCCCGACCGCGTGATCCTGGGCGAAATTCGCGGATCGGAGTGTTTCGATTTGCTCGCCGCCATGAACACCGGCCACGACGGATCGATGTGTACGCTCCACGCCAACAGCCCGCGCGAATGCCTGGGCCGTATGGAAAACATGGTGATGATGGGCGACATCAAGATGCCCAAGGAAGCGATCAGCCGCCAGATCGCCGACTCGGTCGACCTGATCGTGCAGGTCAAGCGACTGCGCGACGGTTCGCGCCGCGTCACCAACATCACCGAAGTGATCGGCATGGAAGGCCCGGTGATCGTGACGCAGGAACTGTTCAAGTTCGAATATCTGGACGAGTCCGCCGACGGCAAGATCATCGGCGAATATCGCGCGATGGGTCTGCGCCCCTATACGCTGGAAAAGGCGCGGCAGTTCGGCTTCGACCAGGCCTATCTCGAGGCGTGCTTGTAAAGGCTGTTCGCGTCGCGCCCTATTCCCCGTTGGTCCCGAGCATCGCCGGAGGACCGGCCACAAGCGATCCGCCTTTGGCCCGTGTCTCGACTTCGCTCGACACGAACGGTGGGGGTCAAGAGCAGCCCCCCTTCCCGCCCCGGCACGCTAACCGGGACCGGTAAGCATTTCTTTACCCTGCCCAACACGGTATCGCTGTGCGGGCGATGCGCGCGATTCTGCTTGCCCTTGCCCTGATCTTCGCCCCCGGCGCCGCGCTGATGCCGGGCACCGGCATTGCGACGCTGGCCGACGATGCCGAGGCGCGCTGGGTGCCGTTCGACATTACCCCCGGCAACCAGATCCGCTTCACCGCGCAGGTGAACGGCGTCCCCGCCTCCGCCGTGCTCGACACCGGCGTGACCGCGTCGGTCGCCTCGCCGCGCTTTGCCGCACTCGCCAAGCTGAAGATTCAGGCGCGCGGCATGGCGCGGGCGATCGGCGGGCAAGTGCCATTCGGCTGGGCGACGACGCGCAGCCTCGCTTTCGGTGCGCTCGACCGGCGCGGCGGCGGCATTACCGTTGCGGCGCTGCCCGCCAATGCGATCGGCGAGGCGCAGGGTCCCGATCTGCTCGTCGGGCAGGATCTGCTCGCGGCCTATGCGCTCGAGATCGATTATGTCGGGCGGCGCTTCCGGCTGCTGCCGTCAGGGCGGCTGCCGTTTCGCGGTGAGGTGGCGCCGCTGCGTGTCGCGCCCGAAGTGCAGGTCTATGTGACCGAACTCACGCTCGGCGGGCGGCGGCTGCGGCCGATCGTGGTCGACACCGGTGACGGCAGCGCAGTCACGCTGTCGCAACCCGCCTGGGCGGCCAGCAAGCCCGCAGCGCTGCCGACCACCAGCACGATCGCTTATGGTCTGGGCGGTGCGCAGGTCAGCAGCCTCGCGATCGTGCCGCAAATCGCGATCGGCCAGGTCGATGCGCGCGAGGTCGAGCTGCGCGTCGAACCTGCAGGCGGTTTTTCGCAGATGATCGGCGCGGCGGGGCGGATCGGATCGGGGCTGCTCGAACGCTATCATGTGCTGCTCGATCCCGGTGCCGGGCGGATGGTGCTGAGCCCCAGCCCTGCCGCCGATGTGCCACCGCTGCGCTCGACGAGCGGTCTGCTGACCCGCGCCGAAGGCAACCGGCTGCGCGTGCTGCATGTCATGCGTAGCAGCCCCGCCGAGGCGAGTGGTTGGCGCACGGGCGAGCTGATCTGCGCGATCGACGGCGTGGCGATCGGCGCCGACGATGCCGACAAGCGGCATGCCGGCTGGTCGGTCGGGCAGCCGGGGCGCGTAGTGACGTTCGGCCTGTGCAGCGGCGCGACGCGGCAGCTGACGCTCCAGCGCTTTTACTAAAGACAAGAGTTGATTTGCCGGGACTTGCCTTCAACACGTTCGCCCTGAGCTTGTCGAAGGGCTGCCCTGCTTCTGCGGTGACGTCGGACAAGAAGGACAGTGCTTCGACAAGCTCAGCACGAACGGATCAAGGGTGATTGCACCAAGGCATATTTCAGCCGCGCTGCTGCTGGTGCTGGTGCTTGCCGCACTTGCGCTGCGCTGCTGGGATTTTGGCAATCCGGTGATCCATGTCGACGAGCAATATTATCTGCTCGTCGGCGACCGGATGCTGCACGGCGCGCTGCCCTATATCGATGTCTGGGATCGCAAGCCGATCGGGCTGTTCCTGATCTTCGCGGCGATCCGTCTGCTGCCCGGCGACGGCATTCTTGCCTATCAGCTCGTCGCGACGGGCTTTGCCGCGGCAACGGCGTGGTGCGTGTGGCGCGCCGCGCGGATGATCGGCGCGGCGCCGCTGGGCGCTTTCGCGGCGGGGTGCGCCTATCTGGTCTGGGTGTCGCTGCTCGGCGGGCGCGGCGGGCAATCGCCGGTGTTCTACAATCTGCTGATGGCAGCAGCGATGCTGCTGGTGCTGCGCTTGCCGCATCTGGCTGATCGACGCGCGGTTGCGGGAATCATCGCCAGCGGCATGGCCGCGTGCCTGCTCGCGGGGCTGGCGATCCAGATCAAATATACCCCAGTGTTCGAAGGCGCGTTTTTCGGTCTCGCGCACCTCTGGTATCTCCGCCGCGCCGGAGCGCCGCCGGGACTGATCGCGGCAGCCGCGTTGCTGTGGATGGCGTGCGGCGCCGCGCCGAGCCTGTTGGCGATCGGATTCTATCAGGGGCTGGGCCAGCGCGCCTTCGATGCCTTCTGGTTCGCCAATGTCACGTCGATCTTCCTGCGGCCCGGCTATCCGATCGACCAGCTGCTGATGCGGCTGCTCGGCATTTTTGCGCAGCTCGGCGTTCTGATCGTGGCCGGCGCCCTTGGCTGGCGAGCCCGTGCGACCGGTCCGCACGCGCGCGAGACATGGCTGGCGACGCTCTGGGCGGCGGCAGCGCTTGCGGGCTTTGCGGCGATCGGGACGTTCTTCGATCATTACGCACTGCCGCTGGTGGCGCCGATCGCGCTGCTCGCCGCGCCGACGCTGGCGCGCGGTTGGCGCGTCGCAGCGGGCGCGCTCGGCATCGGCCTTGCCATCCTGATCGTGCGCGGCGCGATCCGGCCCAATGACGCGCCCGGGGCGCGTGCCGTCGCGCGGCTGGTCGCGCTCAACAGCCGGGGCGCGTGCCCCTATGTCTTCATCGGCGATACCATAACTTATCGGCTGGCAAACGCCTGCCTGCCGACCGCCTATGCCTTCCCCAATCTGCTGGCCTACACCACCGAGCAGGGCGCGACCGGCATCGACGAAGCCGCCGAGGTGCGCCGCATCTTGCGCGCCCGCCCGCCGGTGATCCTTGCCTCGACGCGCCGCCTCGCGATCTGGAACAGCGCCAGCGTCGCCGAACTGCGCCCTGTGCTGGCGCGCGACTACAGCGTCGTGTTTTCCACGCCGCGCGAAAACTACCGCACGCTCGTTTATCTGCGCCGCGATCTGCCGTTGCGCCGCTAAGGCCAAAGCCCCGCTTGCATCGCCCGCCGGGCAGGGCCAAAACACCTGCAAAATCGAATCCTTAGGAGATCCCAATGCGCCGGTATCTGATCGCTCCGCTCGCCATCGTCGCCGCCGCGGGCGCCACCGCGCTGGTTGCAGCGACGCCGCAACCTTCCCCCGCCCTGCGCGCCGCGATTGCGGCCCCCACTCGCACGCCCGCCAATGTGCTGCGCGACAAATATCGCCACCCGGCCGAGACCCTCGCCTTTTTCGGCGTCAAGCCGACCGACAATGTCGTCGAAATCTGGCCGGCGGGCGGCTGGTACACTGAAATTCTCGCACCCTATCTCGCCAAGGGCAGCTACACCGCCGCCGCCCCCAGCGAACGCGCGCGGGCCGGGGTGCAGAAGCTGATGGCCGCCAATCCGGGCGTTTATGGCAAGGTCAAGTTCGCGACCTTCCCCAGCGCCGACGCTCCCGATCGGGTGCCGAACGGGAGCGCCGACGTGGTGCTGACGTTCCGCAACGTCCATAACTGGAGCTTCGGCGCGACCGACCAGACCCAGGCCGCGTTCGACCAGATGTTCGCGATGCTCAAGCCCGGCGGCACGCTCGGCGTGGTCGAGCACCATCTGCCCGAGGACGCCAAGGGCATCACCGAAGCCAAGAGCGGCTATATGAAGCGGTCGTCGGTGATCGCCTATGCGACCAAGGCGGGGTTCAAGCTGGCCGGCGAAAGCGCGGTCAACGCCAATCCCAAGGATACGCATGACTATCCCAAGGGCGTGTGGACGCTACCGCCGAACTACGCCGAAGCCGACAAGGATCGCGCGCGCTATGCCGCGATCGGCGAAAGCGACCGGATGACGCTGAAGTTCGTCAAGCCGAAGCGGTAAGTCCAGCGGCGCGTTTCAACCATTGCCATTCCCGCGCAGGCGGGAATCCATAGGCACAAGCGATGCGATCAGCCGAAAGGCCCGCCCGATATGGATCCCCGCCTGCGCGGGGATGACGAACTTCGCACTGATTGAAGCCACACCCGGCTCACTCGCCGAGCTTTTCGACCTTTTCGTGCAGCTTGGCGAGTTCGGCCTTCAGCGCGGCGATTTCCTCGTCCTTGCTGGCGGGGGCGCCGGGCACGGGGGGCTTGAACGCTGCGGTCGCCGCTTCGAACATTTCCATGTTGCGCTTGGCGATTTCGGCGAAGGGCGAATGCGCGAACGCACCTTCGACCGCCGATTTGAACTGCGCCTGGTTGCGGCGGAAGCCCTCCATTGAGGCTTCGAGATAGCCCGGCACCATCGCCTGCATCGAATCGCCGTACATCGAGATCAGCTGGCGCAGGAAATTGACCGGCAGCATCGTCTGCCCGCGCGATTCCTCTTCCATGATGATCTGCGTGAGCACGTTATGCGTGATGTCGTCGTCGGTTTTCGCGTCGACGACCTTGAAGTCGCGACCCTCGCGCGTCATCGCCGCGAGATGTTCGAGCGTAATGTAGGACGACGTCTCGGTGTTGTAGAGGCGGCGATTCGCATATTTCTTGATAATGACGACACCGTCGGCGGACGCTTTTTTCATGGGGGAGGCCCTCGCACGTGAATGACGCGGCTGTATCATCATTTCGTGCGGCGCCGCAACACGGGCCCCGGCCACTACCCTTGTTTCTCCAAATCTTGGCGCGTGAGACACGGGGAATGGACGATCGCCGCAGTGCAGCACTCGCCGGGCTCGCCGCTTATCAGAGCGCCGATCGCGGCCCGCCGCGGGCGACGCCGCCGGTCCGCTACCAACACGGGCGGGCTTCGTTGATCGATTATGGCGGTGACGGGCCGCCAGTGATCTTCGTGCCATCGCTGATCAACCCGCCGTTCATTTTCGACCTGGCGTCCGATCGCTCGCTGTTGCGCTGGCTGGCGGCGCAGGGGCATCATGTCTTGCTGCTCGACTGGGGCACGCCGACACCTGAAGAGCACGCCGCCGACATCAGCGCGCATGTCACCGACCTGCTGCTGCCGCTTGCCGCCAAGCTCGGCGCGCCGCCGGTACTGATCGGCTATTGCCTGGGCGGCACGATAGCGACGGCGGCGGCTTCGCTGATGCCGGTGCTCGGGTTCGCTGCCATCGCCTCGCCCTGGCACTTCACTGGCTTCGGCGAGCGGGCGCGCGCCCGGATCGCCGCGCTGTGGGAAGCGGTCGAACCGGGTTGCCGCCAGATGGGGCTGGTGCCGATGGAAGTGCTGCAAAGCGCCTTCTGGTCGCTCGACCCGGCGCGGACCATTGCCAAGTTCGAACGCTTTGCTGAGCTGCCCCCAGACAGCGCGGCGGCGAGAAACTTCGTCGCGCTTGAGGATTGGGCGAATGGCGGCGCCCCGCTCAGCTATGCGGCAGGCGCGCAGATGTTCGACTTTTTCGCACGCGACCTGCCCGGCACCGGCGGTTGGCAGATCGGCGGGCGGACCATCGACCCGCACGCGCTCAACTGCCCGACAATCGAGTTCGTCTCGATGACCGACCGGATCGTGCCCAGCGCGAGTGCTGCCGGCTTTGGTGCCCGCCACGATCTGCAGAGCGGCCATGTCGGCATGGTGGTCGGCAGCGCCGCACCCGAGCTGCTATGGACCCCGCTTGCCGACTGG
This sequence comes from Sphingomonas sp. CCH10-B3, assembly GCF_001556185.1. GTDB lineage: Bacteria > Pseudomonadota > Alphaproteobacteria > Sphingomonadales > Sphingomonadaceae > Sphingomonas > Sphingomonas aquatica. Next base: position 7,524 of record NZ_LSIJ01000038.1, read on the forward strand.
ATCGCAGGCGTCACCAGGTCTAGATAGGCCACAGAACATAACCCCGCCCGCAGGAGACTCTTTCCATGACCGACATCGTTATTACCGCTGCCAAGCGCACCCCCGTCGGCAGCTTCAATGGCGCGTTCGCGACCACCCCGGCGCATGAGCTTGGCCGCGTCGCGATCGAGGCGGCGATGGCGCAGGCGGGCATCACCGGCGCCGATGTGTCGGAAGTGATCCTGGGCCAGGTGCTGAGCGCCGGCCAGGGCCAGAACCCGGCCCGCCAAGCGTCGATGGCGGCGGGCGTGCCCAAGGAAATCCCAGCTTACGGCGTCAATCAGGTCTGCGGTTCGGGCCTGCGCGCCGTCGCGCTTGCCTATCAGTCGATCGTCAGCGGCGATGCGACGATCGTGGTTGCCGGCGGGCAGGAGTCGATGAGCCTTGCCCCGCATGCCCAGTTCCTGCGCGGCGGCACGAAGATGGGCGACCTCAGCCTGGTCGACACGATGATCAAGGACGGGCTGATGGACGTGTTCAACGGCTATCACATGGGCATCACTGCCGAAAACCTTGCCGAGCAATATCAGGTAACGCGCGCCGAGCAGGACGAATTCGCGGTCGCATCGCAGAACAAGGCCTCGGCCGCGCGCGCCGAGGGGCGCTTCAAGGACGAAATCGCCCCGGTTACCGTCAAGAGCCGCAAGGGCGACACAATCGTCGATGCCGACGAATATATCCGTGACGGCGTGACGATCGACGGCGTGTCGGGCCTGCGCCCTGCCTTCAAGAAGGATGGCACGGTGACGGCGGCGAATGCGAGCGGCATCAACGACGGCGCCGCCGCGCTCGTCATCACCTCGCGCGAGGAAGCCGAGAAGCGCGGCATGCCCGTGCTCGCGCGGATCGCGAGCTGGGCATCGGCGGGGGTCGATCCCTCGATCATGGGCATCGGCCCGGTCCCGGCGGTCAAGCGCGCGCTGGAGAAGGCAGGCTGGTCGATCGGCGACCTCGACCTGATCGAATCGAACGAAGCCTTTGCCGCCCAGGCGATGTCGGTGAACAAGGAACTCGGCTGGGATACGAGCAAGATCAACGTCAACGGCGGCGCGATCGCGATCGGCCACCCGATCGGCGCGTCGGGCGCTCGACTGTTGACCACGCTGCTGTACGAAATGGCGCGGCGCGATGCGAAGAAGGGTCTGGCGACGCTGTGCGTCGGCGGCGGCATGGGCATCGCGGTCTGCGTCGAGCGTTGACGATCCGCCGATGACGGCGAATCGGGCGGGCGCGGTCGGAGACCGCCCGCGCGCCGCCCGAACCCGTCCGGTGATGGATGCAGCGACGGTGCATACGAATGCAGCGATGAACGGGCATTCGCTTGGACCGTTCCGGTTGCGCAACCAACGCGCCATATTGGCTAATCGCAACCTTCTGATTCACATCTCGGCAGGGTCGCAACGAACTGTCATGTTGTCGTAATTTTATTATTCATCGATGTAACAATTCGTTCGCGTCATATTCCTGTAACACGCCATCCAGCGCAACTTTATGACTCGAATCAGGCCATTTGCGACCGTGGCAATCGTGCAACAGCCTGTATGGAAACTTAACGAAAAGGTTGGAAATCTCCCGCCCGCGCCTTGCATCGCGGGCGCAATGTCGATTTGATGACAGGTCTTAGGGCATTTCAGCTCGCAACTGGGGCAAAAATTAATGAAGATGAGGGAGCTTTTGAGCGCGACTGCGCTTGCAGGTGTTCTGGTCAGCCTTCCGGTCGCCGCGTCGGCACAGACGACGCCGACGCCTGCGCCGACTCCGGCCGCAACGGAAAAGGAAGAAGAACCCACCGTTACCGTCACCGGTTCGCGCATCGGCCGCGCCGCGCTCGATTCGCCGGCGCCGATCACGTCGGTGACCGCGGAGAATCTGTTCGATCGCGGCCAGATCAACGTCGGCGACGCGCTGAACGACCTGCCGCAGCTGCGTTCGACCTTCAGCCAGGCGAACTCGACGCGCTTCATCGGCACCTCGGGCCTCAGCATCCTTGACCTTCGCGGCCTCGGCACCGCCCGCACGCTGGTGCTGGTCGATGGCCGTCGCCATGTGACCTCGATCCCGGGCAGCTACTCGGTCGATACCAACACGATCCCGCCCGAACTGCTCGAGCGCGTCGACGTGGTGACCGGCGGTAACTCGGCCGTCTACGGTTCGGACGCTATCGCGGGCGTCGTCAACTTCGTGCTGAAGAAGAATTTCGACGGTCTGCGCATCTCGGGTCAGGGCGGCACTTCCTACCTCGGCGATCGCGGTTCCTATTATGGCGCAATCACCTATGGCCGCAATTTCGCTGAAGGCCGCGGCAACATCGCGGTGTCGGCCGAATATTCGCGGCTCAATCCGCTGTACTTCGTCGATCGTCCCGGGCTCACCGGCGCGTTCGATGGCCGTTCGCAGTTCAACCTTGCCGAAAACACCGCAGGCGAGCCGGCGGCAGGTAACGGCGTTGCCGACAACCAGTTCTTCACCAACGTCCGCAACGGCACGATCTTCGACGGCGGCGGTCTCGACGCGATCTGCGACGCAGCGAACCTTACCAACCTTGCCCGCTGCCGCGGCTCGTCGGCGACCAACCTAGCCAACCGTGCCCAGCGCTATGCGTTCACGGCCGACGGTCGACTGGTGCTCAGCAATCCGTCGCTCGACTTCCGCGACATCACCAATGGTGGCAGCACCAACACGGTCGGCGGTCTCGGTTCGACACTGCGCAATACCGGTCAGCTGAACCCGCTGAACGAGCGTTGGTCGGTCAACGTGCTGGCGCACTATGACTTTTCGGACCTCTTCAAGACCTTCTTCGAAGGCAAGTACGTCCAGTACAACGTCAACCAGGAAGGCCAGCCAAGCTTCTCGTCCGGCTTTGGTGCGCTGACCAACAATATCAGCTGCAGCAACGCGTTCCTGACGCCGCAAGCGCTCGCGACGCTGCAGAGCATCGGTCGCTGCGCCAACCCGGCAACGGGCACGTTCCCAATCAACCGTTTCAACGTCGACTTCGGTGGTCGCGGCGAATTGCAGCAGCGCGAGCTGTACCGCTTCGTCGGTGGCATCAAGGGTGACTTCAACGGCACGTGGCACTACGAACTGGCGGTTAACTATGGCCGTTATTCGAGCTTCCTGCGGTCGTTGAACAACCTGATCGTTGCCGATCGCAATGGCAACCCGGACGGCATTGTGCTTGCACAGAATGCCGTGCTGGCCCCTGCCAACTTCACCGGCACCAACTTTGCCACCAACTCGCTCGGCCAGCGGGTGATCTGCGCCGTCAACGCGACCACCAACGTCCGTCCTGACTGTATTCCGATCAACCAGTTCGGTTTCGGTGCACCGTCGCAGGCGGCCCTGAACTTCGTCAACACGACGGCCACCCGCACGCAGCTTGCAGAAGAGTTCAACGTCACGCTGAACATCAGCGGCGACACGAGCAAGTTCTTCAACCTGCCCGGCGGCCCGGTCCGGTTCAACGTCGGCGCGGAGTATCGCAAGGAAACCGCGTTCGCGCAGTGGGATCCGCTCACCAAGTCGGGTGGCACCTTCCTGAACGCGATTGCCGACTTCGCTCCGCCGGCGCTGACGACGGTCGAAGGCTATGGCGAAATCGAACTGCCGATCCTGAAGAACGTCCCGTTCTTCGAGGAACTGACGGTGACGGGCGCCGGTCGTTATTCGAGCTACAACACCCGCACGGGTGGCGTGTGGTCGTATAACGCGGGTCTCGTCTGGGCGCCGATCCGTGACTTCCGCGTCCGCGGCAGCTACGCCGTCGCCGTCCGCGCACCGACGCAGAGCGACCTGTTCCTGGCACCGACCCAGAACTTCGCTTTCGTGGCCGATCCGTGCGACCTGCTCAACATCAACAACGGTACGGCAAACCGTCTCGCCAACTGCGTCGCGGCACGCGTACCTGGCGTTACCGCGACAGGCAGCACGTTCGTCAACACGCCGTTCCGCACGCAGAGCCAGGGCTTCTTCAACGCGGGCAACCCGAACCTCCTCGCCGAAGAAGGCAAGAGCTTCACGGTTGGCTTCGTTGCCGAACCCCGCTTCGCGCGCGGCCTGTCGCTGACGATCGACTACTACAACATCGAAGTCACGAACCTGATCGCGGCGCTCGGTCTGCAGACGATCCTCAACCAGTGCTATGACCTCGGCTCGCTGAACAACCAGTTCTGCCAGCTGCTCACCGCACGCGATCCCAACACGGGCTTCTTCAACAATGCGAACGTCGGCACCTCGGGCGGCGTCAACTTCGCGAAGCAGCGCACCTCGGGTATCGACGTCGAGCTGCAGTACCGCAAGCGTTGGGATAGCGGTGCGGCCCTGCAGCTGGGTGCCCTTGTCACCTATCTGTTCGAACGCACCAACTTCACCAGCCCAACCGATCCGCGTTTCGGCACGGCGCAGCTGGGTAACGTCGGCGATCCTCGGTTCGAAGGCCAGATCACTGCCAACTACCGGACGGCATCGGGCTTCGCAGTCCGCTACCAGATGCAGTACATCGGCGTTCAGTCGATCTCGGCCTATGAAAACCAGCACAGCTTCCAGGGCCGCCCGCCCCAGAACGCAGACGTGCTGCCAGTCGTGAACTATCCGGATGTGACCTATCACAGCTTCCGGATCTCGCAGGCGGTCAACAAGAAGTTCGAGTTCTACTTCGGTGTCGACAACGCGTTCAACCAGCTCCCGCCGCTCGGCGCGCTGGGCACGGGCGCTGGCGACGCGATCTTCCAGAACTTCGGCCGTTACTTCTACAGCGGCTTCAAGATCACGCTGGGCTCGAACGGCAAGTAAGCGCCGATCCAGCCAAAAAAATTGGGCCGCTCCTTCCGGGGAGCGGCCCTTTTTTTGCGCCTCGGTGAAGAAAAGGCGATCAGCGCCACATTCTGTTGAAGCGCCTGCCCAACCCGGTGAGCAATTCATATTGCGACATGCCCGAGCGCGCGGCCGCGACCGGCAGATCATAATCGAGCGCGACCCAGTCGCCCTCGCCGAGCGTCGCCGCCGCGCTGATGTCGACCGCAATCAAGTCCATCGACACGCGGCCGATCACCGGCAGCACCGCATCGCCTGCGTGCGCTGTCCCGGTGCCTGAAAAGCCCCGCCAATAACCGTCGGCATAACCGATATTGAGGATCGCGACGGGTAAGTCGCGCGGCGCCGTGAATGTCGCGTTATAGCCGATGCGGTCGCCCGCGCGCAGCAATCGCCGCTGCAGGATCTGCGCCTCCGGCACTGCCACTTGCCGGATCCGCCCGGCGAATTCACCACGCGGCACGCCGCCATAGAGCGCCAGCCCCGGGCGCGTAAGATCAAACGCATAATCGGCGCCGAGCGCGATGCCGGCCGAATTGGCAAGGCTCAGTCGGCGCGCCGTCACGCGGCCCGTGATGCCCATGAATGCCGATCGTTGGGCAGCATTCATCGCGACATCCTCGTCGGCGCAGGCGAGGTGGCTCATCAGCGTTTCGATCGCGAGCCCGTCGAGCAGCCCGCTGCGGATGTCCTCGGTCGAGACGCCGAGCCGGTTCATGCCAGTGTCGACCATCACGTCGCACAGGCCTCCGCCCGCCTCGCGCCAGCGCGCAACCTGGGTGGCGCTGTTCAGCACCGGCCGCACCCCGACAAGCGCCTTGGCGACATCCATATCCTCGGCGCGGACGCCGTGAAGCACCGACACCGGCACGCCGAGCGGCGCGAGCGCGGCAGCCTCGGCCCAGGTAGCGACGAAGAAATCGCGGCACCCCGCCGCTGCCAGTCGCGTCACCACTTCGGTTGCGCCCAGCCCATAGCCGTCGGCCTTGACCGCCGCGCCACAGGCCGCGCGGCCGCTCATCGCCGCGAGCGTCTGCCAATTGTAGGTCAGAGCGGCGGCGTCGAGGCGCAGGCGAAGCGGGCTGGTCATGCCGCAGCGCCTACCGCGCACGTGCCGCTGATGCTAGCGGCGATGCCCGGCCCGTTTGCCGCCGGGCAGCATCACCACCGTCACCACCAGCGCCATCAGCACCACGCCGAGCGTATACCACAGCCCGCCATAGGGATTGCCAGTGCGCGCGACGATATATTGGCTGATGAACGGCAGGAAACCGCCGAAATAGCCGGTGCCGATGTGATAGGGGATCGACATCGAACTATAGCGGATGCGCGGCGGGAACAACTCGCTGAGCAAGGCTGCGACCGGACCATAGGTCATGCCGGCCAACCCCGTAAGCAGGATGATGCAAAGCAGGATCAGTACGATATTGCCCGGCGACGGCACCACCTTGCCAAGGTTATAGCCGCTCGCGATCAGTGCCGCTTCGAGCGCTTCGGGCGTGTCGCCGTGCACCGCCTGACCGCCGATGCTGACGGCGGTCGCCGGTGCGGCCGTCGTCGTATAGGCGACGCCCTTTTTCGACAGCAGATCGAGCAGCTTGGCGCAGCTATCGACCTGTTTCTGCGCGAACGGGCTGTATTGGCAATGCGGCCCGGCGACGACCACCGGCATGTCGCGCGCGGCGCGGGCCAGGCCGGGATTGGCGGCAGCGCCGATCACCCAGAACAGCGGGAACAGCGTGACCAAGGTCAGCGCATAACCGACGACGATCGGCAGTTTGCGCCCGATCCGGTCGGACAGCCAGCCGAACAGCACGAACCAGCCAAGGCCCGCCGCTGCACCGACCCCGACGATCAGCTGCGCCGCGGTATCGTCGACGCGCATCGGCCCTTGCAGGAAAGCGAGGACAGTGAACATCGACGTGTACCAGATCACCGTCAGCCCGGCGGCGATCCCGAACAGCGCGACGAAAAGCCGCGACAGATTGCCGGGATAGGTAAAGCTTTCGATGAAGGGATTGCGCGCGGTCTCGCCGCTCGCCTTCATCGCCTTGAACACCGGGCTTTCGGACAGTTTGAAGCGCATCCACAGCGATACGATCAGCAACACGATGCTGAAGATGAAGGGCAGTCGCCAGCCCCAGTCCTGCCAAATCGCGTCCGGCATCGATGCCTTGGCGACCAGCACGACGATCAGCGACAGGATGAAGCCGCCCGCGACGCTGGCCTGGATGAAGCTGGTGTAGAAGCCGCTTTTGCCGGCGGGCGCGTGTTCGGCGACATAGATCGCCGCGCCGCCATATTCGCCGCCAAGCGCGAGCCCCTGCAGGATGCGCAGCAGCAGGATGATTGCGGGTGCCGCCAGCCCGATCGCCTCCGCCGAAGGCACGAAGCCGACCCCGGCGGTGGCAACGCCCATCAGCGTGATCGTGACGAGAAACGTGTATTTGCGCCCCAGCCGGTCGCCGAGATAGCCGAACACCACCGCGCCGAGCGGCCGGAAGCCGAAGCCGACCGCAAAGCCCGCCCAGGCAAGCAGCGTCTGCACCACTTCATTGCCCGCCGGAAAAAAGGTCCGGCCAATGATGCCGCTCGCCGCCAGCGTGCCGTAGATGAAGAAATCATACCATTCGAAGATGGTGCCGAGCGACGACGCAGTGATGATCAGACGCACGTCATGCGCGCTGGGCTCCGCGCCTGCCGCATCGATATCGTCGTTCGCCGCCGTCGTTGCCATCCCCGTCTCCCCTTTTGCCGCCACGATTAACGGCTTTGAAGGCTGGGGCAAGGGTGGCCTAGGCGGCAGGCGGTGCGCTCAGCATCTTGATGATCGCCGAGAAATCGAGCCCGCCCTGTCCGGCATCGGCAAAGGCCTGATAAAGCGCGGCGGCGCGCTCGCCCATCGGCGTCTGCGCGCCGGTGTCGGCAGCGGCTTGCGCGGCGAGCTTCAGGTCCTTGAGCATCAGCGCGACCGCAAAGCCGCCCTGATAGTCGCGGTCGGCGGGCGTCTCGGGGCCGACACCGGGAACCGGGCAATAGCTCGTCATCGACCAGCTCTGGCCCGACGAGACGCTGGCGATGTCATAGAATTTCTGCGCCTCCAGCCCCAGCCTGTCGGCGAGCAGGAAAGCTTCGCAAGTGGCGACCATCGTCGCACCGAGCAGCATGTTGTTGCAGATTTTCGCCGCCTGCCCCGCGCCGTTCGCCCCGGCATGGATCACTGCCTTTCCCATATTGTCGAGAATGGCCTTGGCGCGGGCATAAGCTTCGTCGCTGCCGCCGACCATGAAGGTCAGCGTGCCCGCATTGGCGGCGGCAATCCCGCCCGAAACCGGCGCATCGACCGCGACCAGACCCTTGGCGGCAGCGGCTTCGGCAACGCGCTTGGCGGTCGCGACGTCGATCGTCGAGCAATCGATCAGCAGGGTGCCGGGCGTCGCCGCGCCGAACAGCGCGTCCTCGTAAGTGGCCTCGACATGCGCGCCCGCAGGCAGCATCGTCACGATCGCCTCGGCGCCTTCGGCAGCGGCAGCGGCGCTTTCCATCGGCAGGCATCCCGCCGCCTTGGCCTTGTCGAGCGCATCGGCGGACAGGTCGAACGCGCGCACGTCATGCCCCGCCTTGGCGAGGTTCGCCGCCATCCCCCCGCCCATATTGCCGAGCCCGATGAATGCGATGCGTGCCATTTAGTCTCTCCAGTTATTCCTCGCCCCAAAGGGGAGAGGATTGGGGGTCACCGCCCCGTCCAGTTCCCCGGCCGCTTTTCGACGAACGCGGCCATGCCTTCCTTCTGGTCCTCGGTGCCGAACAGGCCGTGGAACAGGCGGCGTTCGAACAGGATCCCCTGCGCGAGGCCCGTCTCGAAGGCGGCGTTGACCATTTCTTTGTTGGCGATGGTCGCGAGCGGCGGCATCGCGGCAATCGCAGCGGCGGTCTTGAGTGCTTCGGCGACCAGATCGGCGGCAGGCACGACGCGCGCGACGAGCCCCGATCGCTCGGCTTCGGCAGCATCCATCATCCGCCCGGTCAGGCACATTTCCATTGCCTTGGCCTTGCCGATCGCGCGCGTCAGCCGCTGCGATCCGCCCATGCCTGGCGACACGCCGAGCTTGATCTCGGGCTGGCCGAATTTGGCATTGTCGCCCGCGATGATGAAATCGGCCATCATCGCGACTTCGCAGCCGCCGCCGAGCGCATAGCCCGCGACCGCCGCGATCCACGGCTTGCGGGTTGCCGTCACCTTTTCCCAGCCCGCGAAGAAGTTCGACCCGTACATGTCGGCAAAGCCCTGCGCCGACATTTCCTTGATGTCCGCACCCGCCGCGAACGCCTTTTCGCTGCCGGTGAGGACGAGGCAGCGCTGGCCGGGATCGGCATCATAGGCCGCGAACGCTGCGATCAGATCGGCAAGCACCTCGCTGTTGAGCGCATTGAGCGCCTGCGGGCGGTTGAGCGTCACCAGCGTCACGGCATCGTGGTGGTCGACGAGGATGGTCTGATAGTCGGTCATGAAGTCATTCCCGCGAAGGCGGGAATCCATCGCTCCCGCAGTGGTTATGGATCCCCGCCTTCGCGGGGATGACGAAGAAAGTCAGTTCGGCGTCCACCCTTCGCCCTCGGGCATCGGCGCGAAGATCGCATCGAGCATCGCGTCGCTCACCCCCTCGGGCGTCGCCGGGTCCCAGACCGGCGCATTGTCCTTGTCGACGATCAGCGCTCGTACGCCTTCGATGAAGTCATGGGTGTGGACCATGCGCGCGCCGATCGCATATTCCTGGGCCATCTCGGTCGCGAAGTCGGGCATTGCCGCGCCTTCGCGGAGCTGGCGGAAAGCGACCGCCATCGACAGCGGCGATTTGGTGCGCAGGGTCGCGGCCTGCTTGCTGGCCCAGCCGGACCCGTCGGCATCGAGCGTGGCGATGATCGCAGCGACGCTCTCTCCGCCGAACAGCCGCTCGATATGCGTGCGCTCCTCGACGATCCGCGCGACCGGGGCGCCAGTGCCGTGCGACTTCAGCGTTTCGAACAGATCGTAGCTGTCGTGCAGCGCCTCGATCGCGCCCGGCATCGCCTCCGATGCGAGGTAATGGGTCGCGAGCCCGAGCGCGAGGCACTCCGCCCCGTCGAGCCGCGCGCCGGTGAGCGCCAAATACATGCCGACATGGCCCGACAATCGCGGCAGATACCAACCGCCGCCGACATCGGGGAACAGCCCGATCCCGGTTTCGGGCATCGCGAACCGGGTGTTTTCGGTCGCGACGCGGTAGCGGCACGGGAGCGCAATGCCGACGCCGCCGCCCATCGTGATCCCGTCCATGATCGCGACCGTCGGCTTGGCGTAGGTGAACAGCGCGTGGTTCATGCGATATTCGGCGTGGAAAAACGCGCGCGCCTCGCTGCCATCGCCCTGCCCGCTTTCGGCGAGCATGCGGATGTCGCCACCCGCGCAGAAGCCGCGTCCTTCCGCATGGTCGAACACCACCGCAGCAATGTCGTCATCGCCCGCGAATTCGGCGAGCGCGTCGAGGATGGCAACGCACATCGCGTGGTTGAGCGCGTGGATCGCCTTAGGCCGGTTAAGCCGGATGCGGCCTAGACGGCCCTCTTTGTCGATGATGACGTCGGTGGTCATAGTCCCTCTCATCCCTCCCCCCTGCAAGCAGGGGCGAGGGAAGCAATCTCACTGCCGCGTCAGCTCGCGCCCGACGATCATCCGCATCACCTGATTGGTGCCCTCCAGGATCGAATGCACGCGCAGATCGCGCCAGAAGCGTTCGATCGGATAGTCCATCAAATAGCCATAGCCGCCATGCAGTTGCAGCGCGCGGTCGACCACGGCCGAGCCGGTATCGGTCGCCAGCCGCTTGGCCATCGCGGCAAAGCGTGTCTTGTCGGGCGCGTTGGCCGTCACCTTGGCAGCCGCCATGTAGAGCAGCGCGCGCGCCGCCTCGAGCTCGGTCGCCATGTCGGCGAGCATGAACTGCGTGTTCTGGAAATCGCTGACCGCGGTGCCGAACTGCTTGCGATCCTTGGTGTAATTGATCGCTTCGTCCAGACAGCGCTGCGCTCCGCCGAGCGAGCAGGCGCCGATGTTCAGCCGCCCGCCGTCCAGCCCCATCATCGCGATGCGAAACCCTTCGCCCTCGCCGCCGACGCGGTTCTCGACCGGCACGCGCACCCCGTCGAGGATCACTTGCCGGGTCGGCTGTGAATGCCAGCCGAGCTTGCGCTCGTTCGCGCCGAACGACACGCCGGGCATGTCTTTTTCGATGACGAGGCACGAAATGCCCTTCGGCCCGTCCTCGCCGGTGCGGACCATCGTGACATAGACGTCATTCTCGCCCGCGCCGCTGATGAACTGCTTGGTGCCGGTGACGACATAATGATCGCCGTCCAGCACCGCCTTGGTCTTCAGCGCGGCGGCGTCGGAGCCCGAGCCCGGCTCGGTCAGGCAATAGCTGGCGATGCGGTCCATCGTGACCAGCGACGGCAGGTACTTGTCCTTCACCACCTGGCTGCCGAAGCGGTCGATCATCCACGCCGCCATGTTGTGGATGGAGATGAACGCGCTGGTCGACGGACAGCCATAGGCCATCGCTTCCATGATCAGTGCTGCTTCGAGCCGGCCGAGATTGATGCCGCCCGACTCCTCCGACACATAGATTGCGGCAAAGCCGAGTTCGGCGGCCGCCTTGATCGTATCGCGCGGGAAGATGTGCTTTTCGTCCCATTCGGCGGCGTGCGGCGTGATCCGGTCAGCGGTGAACTTGCGCGCAAGCTCCTGAATCTCCCGCTGATCGTCGGTGAGGTCGAACTGGGGTGCAAGATCGAACTGAGTCATGTCGGCAGGCTGTAACGCGGTGCGCGGGCGATTCCCATAGGGCTTATGGGCCGCACCCTGCCCCCGACGCCGTCCGGCTTGCGGCAAGCTATTGTCCAGTCCAGTGTCATAAGGCGATTCGCGCGCATCGATGAAGGAACGGCAAGTGATCGACTTTGTGATTCTGATCGGCGAACGATTGTTGCGCAGCTTCCAGATCGAATTCACGCGCTACATCATCGGCGCGGCGGGCATTGCGATCCTTTATTGGCTGATCCGCCATGCGATCGCCCATCGCCGCATTCAGGACCGCGTCGCGACCCGCGCTGATCGGCTGCGCGAATTCCGCCAATCGGTGGAAACGATCGCGGTTTTCTCGGTCGTCAACCTGCTGACCTTCGCGATGTTTCGCGCCGGGTGGATCCCGGTCAACCGCGGCGCGCCCGATCTGGCGATCCTGATTCCGCAGATCATCGCGATGGTGCTGCTGCACGACACATGGTTCTACTGGATGCATCGCACGCTGCACCTGAAGGCGCTGTTCCGCCGGGGGCATGCCGCGCACCATCTGAGCCGCACGCCGACCAGCTGGGCCGCCTATAGCTTCGCGCCGATCGAAGCGGTGTTCGAAAGCATCTACATCCCGGTGATGTTCATGGCGATCAGCTGGATCGCGCCGATCCAGCCGTGGTCGGTGTTCATCTTCCTCGGCCACCAGATCGCGCGCAACGTGTTCGGCCATTCGGGGTTCGAGCTTGCCTGGCCCGGCTTCACCCGATCGCGACTGACGGGGTGGCTGACGACGACGACGCATCACGACCTGCACCATGTCGAGGGGCGCTATAATTTCGGGCTCTATTTCACTTGGTGGGACCGGATGATGGGGACCGAGCATCCGCGCTATCACGAGCGGTTTGAGGCGGTGGTCGGGCGGCGCGAAGTGGCGACGGGCGGGGTGGAGTTGGCCTGACGTCCCTCCCGTCGTCCCGGCCTTACCCATCCGCAGGCGAGCCGATAGAGGCTTGAGCGTTTCGCGCGGTTGCTCGGTAGGCCCCGGCACAAGGCCGGGGTGACGATGGGGTTAGGGCGGCTTCCGCCTCAGTTGCTGCCTCTTATTGCGTACAGAACGACCCTTAAAATCCGCCGTCGCCCCGTGCTTG
>NZ_LSIJ01000039.1 GCF_001556185.1 Sphingomonas sp. CCH10-B3
CCCCAACCCCTCCCCTGAAGGGGAGGGGCTTGGCCCTCAAATATTACGCCGCGGCGCCTTCGTCCGCTTCGCCGCCTTCGCTCGACTTAAGCGCCGACGGGGCGACGATCGTCGCGATCGTGAAGTCGCGGTCGTCGATCGCGCTCTTGGCGCCCTTCGGCAGCGTCACGTTCGAGATGTGGATCGACTCGCCGACGTTGAAGCCCTTCAGCGACACTTCGACGTCGTCGGGGATTTCGGCGGCATCGACGATCAGCTCGAGTTCGTGGCGGACGACGTTGAGCACGCCGCCGCGCTTGATGCCTGGCGAAGCGTCTTCATCGGTGAAGCGCACCGGCACCTGCACGGTGACAGTCGCATGTTCGGAAATGCGCAGGAAATCGGCATGGACCGGGCGGTCGCTGACCGGATCGAACGCCACGTCCTTGGGCAGCGTGCGGACGGTCTGGCCGTCCACCTCGATCATCACGACCGAATTCATGAAATGGCCCGTCATCAGCAGGCGATAAAGCGCCTTTTCCTCGACGTGGATGGCCGTGGGTTCTTGCTTGTTGCCGTAAATGACGGCGGGTACGCGGCCTTCGCGACGCAGCGAACGGGAGGCTCCCTTGCCAACCTGTTCACGGGTCTCGGCCGCGAGCGTCAGTGTCTCGCTCATGCCAATCTCCGAAAATCTTGCAGTATTAAGGTGTCAATCCGGCCAGGCCTCCAGGGATGACCCTGACCGGAAGCGCGGGCGCATAGCGGGAAGCGCACGCCAGCGCAAGAATTACTGGACGCGGGTGACACGCCAGCCCGCCGCGCGCAACCGCGCGACCACTGATTTGGGTCCGGCCAGATGTCCGGCGCCGACCGCGACGAGCAATCGACCCGGCTGCGCCATGCGGCCGCCGATCCATGCCGCCCAGCGCGCGTTGCGGCGCGTCAGCAAAACTGCCTCGATCGTCGGCGACCCGGCGAGCGGGCGGGCGACGAGCGCAGCGATCCGCGCTTCGTCCCCCTTCGCCCAAGCATCGAGCGTTGCGCGATAGCCGTCCACATCGCTGATGCTTGCCGCCAGCAGGCGGCGCTGGTCGTCCTCCGTCAGCGCATCGAAAAACCCGAGCTGGCCGGCAAGCGTCTCCAGCCCGATCCGCGGCTTGCCCGCCAGCCGCTCGCCGATCACGGCCTCGACCCCGGCGGCAGGCCGCGCGCCATGGTCGATACCGGCAAGTGCCGCACCCAAGGTGAGCGCTGCCGCCCAGCTCTTCATCCCGTTCAGGTCAGCAAGCGACAGACGAGCGCGCGCCGCGGTCGCCTCAAGCTTGGAGCGCAGCGCGGGCGGGACGCGGTCGACAATCGGCGGCAGGCCTTCACCCTTGCCGATCCGCGCAAAGGTTTCACTCGCGACAGCGGGGGCGAGCGCGGGCAATTCGGTGACCAGCGTGTCGGCCGCGCGCTCGGCGGCGACAATGGCCGGCGTTTCCCACTGCACCCGATCGGGCAGCGCATGTACTGTCCCCAGCAGCCAGATCCGGGTGTCGGCGTCCTGCACCAGATACAATGCCGGCCGCGCCTCGATCGGGCGCGGCCGGTCGCAACCAGGCAGCAGGGCGGCAAGCCCGATCAGGACCCACCGCCCGCCTGCCATCGTCAGTAGCTCACGCGCTTTGCGGTAATGCCATAGCGCTTGAGCTGGTTCTGGACGCTGTTCTTGCCCGCCAGATGCCCTGCGCCCACCGCGACAAAGGTCGTGCCCGGGCGGCTCAGCAGGTCGTCGATCACGACGGCCCAGCGTTTGTTGCGATCGGCAAGCAGCAGCTTGGCCAGTTCGGGTTGGGCGTTCAGCCCTTCGTTCAGCGTCTTGTCGAGCGCGTCGGGATCGCCCTTCGCCCATTGCGCAACCATCTTGTCGATCGTCTCGCCGGCCTTGAGCAGGTCCTTCACCGTTTCGCCGAGATATTTGACCTGCAGCCGCTGCGGCATCGTGTCGAAATAGCCGAGCTGCTGTTCGAGCGATTCGAAGCCCGCGACGGGCTTGCGGTCCTTCTTGGCGGCGGCGAGCAGCGTCTTTTCAGCGCCGCTGTTGGGATCATAGCCGAGCTTGAGCAGCGGGATCAGGCCGAGGTTGACGGCGGCGAACCACGGTTCGAACTGGTCGAACGCGGCGGTCGGGATGCCGAGATCGGCCATCGCCTTTTCGTAGGCAGCGCGATCGGCAGCGGGCAGCTTTTGCGTCAGCGGTACGCCGGTGGTGTCGGTCGCGAGCTTCAGGACCACCGGCTGGCTGGCCTTTTCGTCGACATCGGGCAATTCGAGGATCAGCCGGTCGCTGCGGTCGAAGGCGGCCTTCACTTCCTCGTCGAACCAGCTGAGGCCGGGCTTGAGGACGTGGACAGTCCCGAACAGATAGACCGTCGCATCGCCGCGCTTCAGGACCCAAAGCGCCGGGTCGGCATCGACTGTCGCTGCGGCGGCAGCCGGGGCGGGGGCAGTCTGCGCAGTGGCGGGGCCAGCGAACAACAGGGCCAGCGCGGCGGTCGCGCCGAGCAGGGGCTTCAACATCTTCATCGTCATAGGACCTTTCAGCAGATTTGTGGGTGGTAAGAGAGAAATCAATCAGCCGCGGTCGCGCAGCCACAGCACGGAGTAAGCGATCATCGTTGCGCCATAGGTGCATAGGAACAGTGCCACCGCGCTTGGCCGGGGCAGGAGGCCACCAGCGGCGAGCACGACCCAGACCGGATAGCCGGCGACGACGACGAACCAGCCGGCCGTCATCGACCAGAGATTGCGCTGCACCTTCACTTCGTCGATCGTTCGGAAGCCATAGGCTGGCAGCGCGCCGAGGCCGATCAGCACGGCAATCGCGATCACAATCGCGAACAGCGGATCGAGCTTAAGCTCCCCCTGGGCCAGCGCAAAGAGGGCGTAGCGAGTGCCTGGCGTCGAGACAGCGAGTACGCCGCCGATGACCCCGCCGAACGCCGCCGCAGCGAGCAGATAGTTGCGATGGAACCGTTCACGGGCGCGGGCTGCCTGTTCGCCGGGACCGGGCCGGTCAGTGGCGGCGGCTGCCTTTGGCAGTGGGGTCAGCATTTCGTCTGCCATGTCATCCTCCCCGCCGCTGGTAGAGGTAGGTCGCGGTGCCGCCGACCACTGCTAGGGCCCACACCAGATCGGGCTTCAGCGTGATCCCGAACGGCGCCAGCACACCGATCAGCGGATAGCCGAACAGCGCGATCAGGCCGATCGCGGCATAGCCGTTGATCGCGCGGCGCCGGATTACTTCGTCATGCTGGCGCCACTGCACCCAACCACCGATGACGGCTGTCAGGATGATCAGCCCGGCACTGACCGGGCGGAGCCAGTCCGGCTCGCGCTTCGGCGCGCCGGTTATGCCATCGGCAAAGCCGAGCGCCGCCGGCAGTACAACCAACGCAGCAACGGCAACGCCGACCATTATCGTAACAGTACGTCGCTGCGCCCGCTGCCGCGCCAGTGCGGCGCGCTCGCCGGGGCCGAGTTCACGGCGGATGCCCGGCTCAATCATGGCTGTCGCCGTCATCGAAAATCTCCTCGATCGGCATGTCGAAAAGCCGCCCGATCTTGAAGGCGAGCGGCAGTGAAGGGTCGTGCTTGCCGGTTTCAATTGCATTGACTGCCTGGCGCGACACGCCGAGCCGCCCGCCGAGTTCGGCCTGGCTCCAGTCGCGTTCGGCGCGCAGCACTTTCAGCCGGTTCTTCACAGATCCGGTCAATGCGCCAAAATGGAAGCGAGTGAAATCGCCAAGGCGACCAAACCCCCGGCGAGGGCGATCCAGTCGTCGCGGTGTGTCTCTGTCGAACGCGAACACATGAATGTCTCCGTCATGTGTGCCTCACCAAATGTCAGGCACGCATGACTAAATGACAGTGATTCGCGACTATGTCAAGAGGACCTGACTTATGGTCATTGTCGCCTGACTTGTGGACGCCGGAAGGGGCATTGACCCGCTTCGGCGCGCGCGCCAAAGGAGAGCGAAATTTGCCGCATCTGCGAAAGACCCGCGCCTTGGCCGCCCAGCCACTCAGTTTCCAGCGCATGATCCTGAAACTCCACGATTATTGGAGCGAACAGGGCTGCGTGATCCTGCAGCCTTACGACATGGAAATGGGCGCAGGCACGTTCCACACCGCGACGACGCTGCGCGCGCTCGGCCCCGATCCGTGGAACGCCGCGTTCGTCCAGCCGTGCCGCCGCCCGACCGACGGCCGCTATGGCGAGAATCCCAACCGGCTCCAGCATTATTACCAGTATCAGGTGATCCTGAAGCCGAGCCCGCCCGACTTGCAGGAGCTCTACCTCGGCTCGCTGGCGGCGATCGGCATCGATTTCGGCTGCCACGACATCCGCTTCGTCGAGGACGACTGGGAAAGCCCGACGCTCGGCGCATGGGGGCTGGGCTGGGAAGTGTGGTGCGACGGGATGGAAGTGACCCAGTTCACTTACTTCCAGCAGATGGGCGGCTTCGACTGCAAGCCGGTCGCGGGCGAGCTGACCTATGGGCTCGAGCGGCTGGCGATGTACATCCAGAACAAGGACAGCATCTACGATCTGGCGTTCAACGATCCCCCCCGCTCAAACCCCTCCCCTTCAGGGGAGGGGCAAGGGGTGGGGGATGCCTCGCAGAGCCTGTCGCCCGGCGCCCACCCCACCCCAACCCCTCCCCTGAAGGGGAGGGGCTTTATGACTTACGGCGACGTCTTCCTCGAAAACGAGCGCGAGATGAGCGCGTGGAATTTTGAAGTGGCGAACACCGATTCGCTGTTCGACCAGTTCCGCAAGCACACCGCCGAATGCGAAAATTCGCTCGGGCGCGGGCTGCCGATCCCGGCCTATGAACAGGCGATCAAGGCGAGCCACGTCTTCAACCTGCTGCAGGCGCGCGGTGTCATTTCGGTGCAGGAACGCGCGAGCTACATGGGCCAGGTCCGCGATCTGGCGAAGGGCGCGTGCGCGGCGTGGATTGAACGGATGACGCCCGAATGGCAGGCCCGCTTTCCCGGGTGGATGCTGTGAGCGATTTTCTGCTTGAGCTTCGCTCGGAAGAAATCCCTGCGCGGATGCAGGCGAAGGCGCGCGAGGATCTCGCCAAGCTGTTCACAGCCGAACTCGCCAGGGCCGGGATCACCGCCAGCGACATCACCACCTACGCCACGCCCCGCCGCCTCGCGCTGATCGCGCGCGGGTTGCCGCTGCAGACAGCGGCGGTGTCGGAGGAGACCAAGGGACCGAAGGTCGGCGCGCCGCCGCAAGCGCTTGAAGGATTCCTCCGCAAGACCGGCCTGACGCAGGACCAGCTCGTCGAGCGCGACGGCGTCTATTTCGCGGTGATCGAAAAACCCGGCCGCGCGACCGCCGATGTGCTCGCCGAAGCGATCCCCGCGATCATCCGCGCCTTCCCCTGGCCCAAATCGATGCGCTGGGGCGCCGCCTCGCTGTCCACCGAGAGCCTGCGCTGGGTGCGGCCGCTGCAAGGCATCGTCGCGCTGCTGGACGGTGTCACGGTGCCCTGTGAGGTTGCCGGAATCGCCAGTGGCAGCGAGACCGTCGGCCACCGCTTCATGTCGAGCGGGCCGATCAGCATCGACAGTGCGGCGACCTATGTCGAGCAACTCCGCGCCGCGCATGTCATCGTCGATCAGGACGAACGCGCGAACATCATCGCGCTCGGCGCCAAGCTCGCCGCGCGCAAGGCGGGCCTCACGCTGATCGAGGACGCCGGGCTGCTTGCTGAAAATGCCGGGCTCACCGAATGGCCGGTGCCGCTGCTCGGCCGCTTCGACGAAGCGTTCCTCAGCGTCCCGCCCGAAGTGATCCAGCTGACCGCACGGGTGAACCAGAAATATTTCGTCTGCACCGATGCCGACGGGAAACTGGCGAACGCCTTCATCTGCACCGCCAACATCGACGCCGAGGACGGCGGCGACCGCATCGTCGAGGGCAACCGCAAGGTGCTCGCCGCAAGGCTGAGCGATGCGCGATTCTTCTACGAGACCGACCTGAAAGTGCCGCTTGCGGAGCAGGCGAAGAAGCTCGACCGGATCGTGTTCCACGAAAAATTGCGGACGGTGGCCGACAAGGTCGAGCGCGTGGCGAAACTCGCGCGGTGGTTGTGCGAGGAGGGAATCGTTACTTCTCCCCTCCCGCTTGCGGGAGGGGCCGGGGGTGGGCCTGATCCGACCGCGAGCGCGCCGATTGCCGATAGCCCCACCCCTAACCCCTCCCGCAAGCGGGAGGGGGATAAGGAACTTGCAGACCTCACCGAACGCGCCGCCCGGCTGTGCAAGGCCGATCTCGTCACCGGCATGGTCGGCGAATTCCCCGAGTTGCAGGGGCTGATGGGCGGATACTACGCCGCCGCCCAAGGCGAAGACCCCCGCGTCGCCGCCGCGATCCGCGATCACTACAAGCCGGCCGGGCAGGGCGACGAAGTGCCGACCGATCCGGTGACGGTGGCGGTGTCGCTGGCGGATAAGCTGGATACGATTGCAGGGTTTTTCCGATGCGACTTACCGCCGACGGGTTCCAAGGATCCGTTCGCGTTGCGGCGAGCGGCGTTGGGCATCCTGGCTACTATCCAAATCAACAACTTGCGCCTGAACTTAGTGCCAGTGTTCGCTCAAGCTGTTGAGCTGGCCGGTCGGGCGATTCAAAGGTCTGACTCTCAGTCTGCACCTAGTGGTGGGATCGCCTTTGGATCGGTGCGCTTTGTAGCGCCCCAATCCAGAGGCGGCTTCAAAAGCGGACATGAACGCTGGGTCTGGGAACTCCTCGACTTCTTCGCCGACCGCCTCAAAGTCCAGCAACGCGAGGCTGGGGTCCGCCACGACCTGATCGACGCTGTCTTCGCGCTCGGGGGGGAGGATGATCTTGTCCGCCTGCTCGCGCGGGTGCGGGCGTTGCAGGCGTTTGTCGGGACCGAGGATGGGGCGAATTTGCTCGCAGGCTACAAGCGTGCGGCGAATATCTTGAAGAAGGAGGGGGTTGCTACTGCGCCTGCCAGTGCTCCCGCGGAAGCGGGAGCCCAGGAGCCACAGGCGATGTCGCCCGCGACTTTGGACCCCCGCGTGCGCGGGGGTGCTGATGGGCAGGAGGAGGGGACACGCCCCTACACCCCCGAACCCGCCGAAGCGGCGCTCATCGCTGCGCTCGATGTTGCCGCCCCTGCCGCTGCCGCCGCCGTCGAGCGCGAAGACTTTGAAGCCGCGATGGCGGCGCTCGCCAATTTGCGCGCGCCGATCGACGCCTTTTTCGAAAGCGTCACCGTCAACGACGCCGACCCGGCCAAGCGCGCGGCGCGGCTTTCATTGTTGGAAAAAGTGCGCGATGCGGTGCACCGAGTCGCCGATTTCTCGAAAATCGAGGGATGAGACCCCCCTGCGATGGGCGTAACTTTTGTGACCTTTCAACCAATTTCCGCCCGCGCGGCGGCTGACGGGAACGATCGATGAGCAGATATGTCTACCGCTTCGGCGGCGGGGTTTCGGATGGGCGCGGCGCCGATGGCAAGACGCTCGGCAAGGAACTGCTCGGTGGCAAGGGCGCCAATCTCGACGGCATGGCATCGATCGGCCTGCCGGTGCCGCCCGGCTTCACGATCAGCACCGAAATGTGCACGCGCTATCTGAACGAGGGCCAGGTCTTCCCCGACAGCTTGCGCGCCGAAGTCGCCGAGGGCCTCGCGCATATCGAGGGGATTACGGCCAAGCGCTTCGGCGATGCCGCCGATCCGCTACTGGTGTCGGTGCGCTCGGGCGCGCGGGTGTCCATGCCCGGCATGATGGACACGGTGCTCAACCTCGGCCTCAACGACGAAACCGTCGTCGGGCTGGCGGCGACGAGCGGTGACGCGCGGTTCGCCTGGGACAGCTATCGCCGCTTCATCCAGATGTATTCGGATGTCGTGCTCGAACTCGATCACGGCGCGTTTGAGGAAGCGCTGGAAATCGCCAAGGAAGACAAGGGCTATTTCCTCGACACCGAAATGACCGCCGAGGACTGGCAGGCGCTGGTCGCCGAATACAAGGCGCTGGTCGAAAAGCTGTGGGACAAGCCGTTCCCGCAAGACGTGCATGACCAGCTGTGGGGCGCGATCGGCGCGGTGTTCGGGTCGTGGCAGTCGGAGCGCGCGAAGGTGTATCGCAAGCTGAACGCGATTCCCGGCGACTGGGGCACCGCCGTCAACGTCCAGGCGATGGTGTTCGGCAACATGGGCGACACCAGCGCGACCGGCGTTGCCTTCACCCGCGATCCGGCGAAGGGCGACCGCGCCTATTACGGCGAATTCCTGATCAACGCCCAGGGCGAAGACGTGGTCGCGGGCATCCGCACGCCGCAATATCTGACCAAAGCCGCGCGCGAAGCCGCCGGCGCCAAGCCGCTCAGCATGGAAGAGGCGATGCCCGAAACCTATGCCGAACTAGCGAAGGTGTTCGACCTGCTGGAGACGCATTACCGCGACATGCAGGACATCGAATTCACGGTCGAGCGCGGCAAGCTCTGGATGCTCCAGACCCGCTCGGGCAAGCGCACGGCGTCGGCTGCGCTCAAGATCGCGGTCGACATGGCCAACGAAGGGCTGATCACCGAGGAGGAAGCGGTGGCGCGGGTCGACCCCGCCGCGCTCGATCAGTTGCTGCACCCGACGCTCGACCCGAAGGCGCCGCGCGATGTGCTGACCAAGGGCCTGCCCGCGTCACCGGGCGCTGCCTCGGGCGTGGTCGTGTTCGACAGCGAGACCGCCGAGCGCCGGGCGGGGTTGGGCGATGCGGTGATTCTTGTGCGCATCGAAACCTCGCCGGAGGACATCCACGGCATGCACGCCGCCCGCGGCATCCTGACCGCGCGGGGCGGCATGACCAGCCACGCCGCGGTGGTCGCGCGCGGGATGGGGCGGCCGTGCGTGTCGGGCGCGGGGACGATCTCGATCGATGCCAAGGCGCGGGTGATGCGCGTGAACGTCGCCGGTCAGACGCGCGAAGTGCGCGAAGGCGACACGATCACGATCGACGGCGCGAGCGGCGAAGTGATGCTGGGCGAAGTGCCGACGGTGCAGCCCGAACTCGCGGGCGATTTCGGCGTGCTGATGGGCTGGGCCGACAAGGTGCGGCGGATGCGCGTGCGCACCAATGCCGAAACCCCGCTCGATTGCCGCACCGCGCGCGATTTCGGCGCGGAGGGCATCGGGCTGTGCCGCACCGAGCATATGTTCTTCGATCCGGGCCGGATCACGGCGGTGCGCCAGATGATCCTTGCCGACAGCGAAACCGGGCGTCGCGCCGCGCTGGAGAAACTGCTCCCCGAGCAGCGCGCCGATTTCACCGAGATTTTCGACGTGATGGCGGGGCTGCCGGTGACGATCCGGCTGCTCGATCCGCCCTTGCACGAATTCCTGCCGCACGCCGAAAGCGAATTCGCCGATGTGGCGGAGGCGACCGGTATCGGCATCGAGGCGCTGCGCCGCCGCGCCGCCGAACTGCATGAATTCAACCCGATGCTGGGGCATCGCGGATGCCGGCTCGGCGTGACCTATCCCGAAATCTACGAAATGCAGGCACGCGCGATCTTCGAAGCCGCGCTCGACGTCGCGGCAAAGACTGGCGCGGCGCCGATCCCCGAAGTGATGATCCCGCTCGTCGCGACGCGCCGCGAACTGGAACTGATGAAGGCCGTGGTCGACGCGCAGGCCGAAGCCGTCTTCGCCGAGCGCGGCCAGCGGATCGACTATCTCGTCGGCACGATGATCGAACTGCCTCGCGCCGCGATCATGGCGGGGCAGATCGCCGAGGTCGGCGCCTTCTTCAGCTTCGGCACCAACGATCTCACGCAGACCACGCTCGGCGTGTCGCGCGACGACGCCGGGCGCTTCCTGACCGCCTATGTCGACCAGGGCATTTACGCGACCGATCCGTTCGTCAGCTTGGACGTCGAAGGCGTCGGCGCGCTGATCGAGCTTGCCGCCGAGCGCGGGCGGGCGACGCGCGCCGACATCAAGCTCGGCATCTGCGGCGAACATGGCGGCGACCCGGCAAGCATCGCTTTTTGCGAGAAGGTCGGGCTCGATTACGTTTCCGCCTCGCCCTATCGCGTCCCGATCGCACGGCTGGCGGCAGCCCAAGCGGCGCTGGCGCAACGGGCGAAAGGGGCGGCGCACGGTTGAGCGCGCCGCCCGGTCGATCGGTTATTTTGCGTTGGCACGGATCGCTTCGGCCACATCCTGGCTGAAGCTGCCCTTGTAGCGCGAGTTGATGACCAGCCCGACGCTGATCCCGTTGTTGAAGCCCAGGATCAAGGTATTCACTTCGCCCTTGTTATTGGGCGCGGGATGATAACCGCCGTGGCCGTAAGCGGTGAGGCCGCCGCCGAAGTCGAAATACATCAGGCCCAGCCCTTCGTCGCGCATCATCTCCACCGTCGTTTGCGGCAGGATCTTGTCAGTGAACATCAGCGCGTTGACGAAGGTCGCCAGCTGGCGCGACGACAGGTTCCATCCCTGCGAGCCGCAAACGTCGATCATGCTGCCCCATGGCTGGCCCGGCAGCACCTTCGTCCAGTTGTAGTTCTGCGGCGCCGTGCTGTTCCAGACATTGTCGTCGAACGCGGAGATGTAGCTGAGCGCCGGGTTGACGGCGGGCGGTGCGCAGGACTGGTTACCAACGCCTGCGGGCGCGAGTGTGTTGACGTTGACCAGCATCGTGTAGCGGCCACCTTGCTGGGTCGGCGTCGGCGGAATCGCATTGTCTTCGAGTTGGTCGATCATCAACCGCATCAGCGCATAGTTGGCGTTCGAATATTTGGTCCAGATCGGGATGCCCGGATTTTTGTCGGCGATTTTCACGCCGGCCGCAGCGCATGCTTTCAGCCCGTCATAATCGATCCCGCAGGCGCGAATGCCGCTGTTGTGCGCCAGCAGCTGACGCAGGGTGATGTCCCTGAAGGTCGGCGAATAAGTCCAGGTCGGCGGCAGCAGCTTCCACGCCGGGCTGTCGAGGCTCACGCCACGCTTGGCAGCGAGCTTGATCAGCGTGGCCGCGGTGATCGTCTTGCTGACCGAAGCGATGGAGATACGGTCGTTGCCCGTCCAGCCGCGCGGTGCCGAATCGGGATCGCGCCGTGCCATGCCGCCATTCGCCTCGGCACTCGCACCGCCGGGCATGATCACGGTTACCGAATAGCCAACCGATTTGCCCTGAAATTTCTGGTTTATGGCCGCGGTGATGAGGTTGGCGACCGATTGCGGTGAGAGCTTGATCGTTGCCGGGTTGAACTTCCAGGCTCGCACCGGGGTGCGCACCTGCGGTTGCAGGACGCTCGGCAGGCGCGAGGGGAAGCGAGCCTGCGCATCGAGCGCTACGGCACTGGGGCTTGCGGTCTGCACATTGGGCCGTAATCCGGGCGTTTGAGCGAGCGCTGTTGCGCCGATCGCGCTGCCGATCACTAGCAGCGCCGGGCGAAGGGTGGATTGCATGCGTGGTCTCCTGTCGGTGGGTGGGTACGCCAACGCAAACAACACGCGCGCCTGCTGAAGGGGCGGCAGCGCAAGGGTACGACAAGTGCCGAAATCGGACAATCATTGGCATGGATTGCGCGCCTCGACTCGCGCAAATGGCGCAACCAGCATTGCGCGCGAGGGGGCGAAGCGTTTATGACGCCAGCGTGACAGCGTGACAGCGTGACAGCGTGACAGCGTGACAGCGGGGGAGCGGGCTTGAGGAACTGGCAGCGGCTGGCGATCTGCGGGATCGCCGGGCTGGTCATCGGCAGCGGCGGCGCTGTGCTCAGCGTCCGCGCCGGGGCGATCGGTGCTCAAAATCTGATCGGCCAGTGGATTACCGGCCGCGACTTCGGCACCGAAGCGGCGAGCCGCTATACCCGCGCCGTGGTGGCACTGCGCGGGTTGCTCGCGCTCCCGGCAAGCGAGGCGCGCTACTATACAGCTGCCACCGACGACAGCGGTGCCCCGCTCGACGGCAAGTGCCGCTATCTGGTGACCGGCGGCGCGCTGCCCGCCAAATGGTGGAGCCTGACGCTGTACGACCGCGCAGGTTATCTGGTGCCGAACGAGGCCGGGGTCCATTCGATCGGCAGCGCGGGCCGCTCGCCTGCCGAGGCCGCACGCTGGCAGGTGATGATCGCGCCGAAGCGCGTGGCGGGCGAGTGGTTGCCGACAGGCGGCATTGCCCGGTTCGAACTGACGCTGCGCGCCTATCTGCCGACTGACGGCGGCGGGGGTGATTTCACAAAGGCGCAATTGCCGCGCATCAGCAAGATGGGGTGCGCATGATTCGGCGGTGGCTCGGTGCCCTGATGTTTGGGCTGTTGTGCGGCCTGATCGCGTGGCTGGTGACGCTGGCGCTGATCCCGCACGCGCTGATGAGCTTCGCCGTATCGCGCGTCGCTCAGCAGGCAGGGGCGATCAATGCGTTCGCGCATGCGCCGCTGGTGACGGCGGCTTCGCGCGCGATCGTGCGGCCGAGCCCCGATCTGCTCTATTCCTCTTGCCCCTTTGATGTGTCGGACGCGCCGCTGCTGATCGATGCGACGCCGGTCGACGCGCCTTATTGGTCGCTGTCGATCTTCGACTCGCAGACCAATGCGGTGTTCGTGCGCAACAATCAGGCGGGACTTGCGCCAGTGAAAGTGGCGGTGCTGGGGCCGGGGCAGTCGGCGCCTGCCGGATATACGGCGGTCAACGTCAAGGGCGCGCGCGGGCTGGCGCTGGTCCGCATCCTGATCGATCGGCGCCATCCGTCGGCGGCGATCGATGCTGCCCGCCGCACGGCGCGCTGTCGGCTAGCCAACGAGCGCGGCGGGGCCTGAATCGAGCAACTGCGCTTGCGATCGCCACTGGTCGCGCGCGATCGTCCCGGCATTCAGCCCGAGGCGCAGTTCAAGCGCCAGCTCGTCCTCGATCGTCAGCGTCGCGATGTCGCGGATTGTCGTTACACCGAGCGCCGCGAGCCGATCCGCAAGCGCCGCGTCGATGCCGACGATATGCGTGATCTCGGGGGCGGGCCGGGTGCCGCTGATCGGCAGCGGCGCTGCGGGCGACGGCGGTGGCGCTTGCGTCGACGGCAGCGGCATCGGCCCTGCCATCAGCGCGGCGACCATCCGCGCGTGGCGGGCTTCGCTGCGCGCGCGGTAATCGGCATAATTGTCGCGCTCATCCTCGAAGCGACGACGCCATACTGCCGCGCGATCATTGCCGAAATAGCCGATCGCGATCCCGATCAGCAGAATCACCACGGCGATCGCAATCAGCGCTATTGTCGTCGGCGGCATGGCCATCCTGCAGTCACGGGTCGGACCCGCGACTTTTGCGATGGCACGGTGCGCTTATCAAGCGCCGCGCGTGCGGCGACGTACCGGCAGCTGTGCCATTACAGTGCGACTAGATGCCGCCCTTGAACGCGTCGGAGATCGAACAGGCCGCCGGTCCCAGAATGACGACGAACAGCGTCGGCAGAATGAACAGGATCAGCGGGATCGTCATGATCGCGGGCAGGCGCGCGGCCTTTTCCTCGGCGCGCATCATGCGTTCGTTGCGGAATTCGGCCGACAGCACGCGCAAGGCGCTGGCGAGCGGGGTGCCGTATTTTTCGGTTTGCACCATCGTCGTCACCACGCCCTTGACGGCATCGAGTGCGACGCGCTGGGCGAGGTTTTCGAACGCCTGACGCCGCTCGGCAAGAAAACCCAGCTCGATCGCGGTCAGCGTGAATTCATCGCCTAGTTCGGGATAGGCGCGGCCGAGTTCGCGCGCCACACGCCCGAATGCAGCGTCGACCGTCAGACCCGCTTCGGCGCAGATAACGAGCAGGTCGAGCGCATCGGGCAAACCCTTGCGGATCGCGTTCGAGCGATTGTCGATCTTGTTCTTCAGATAAAGGTCGGGTGCCTTGTAGGCGAGGATGAAGCTGCCCGCGACCAGGCCATAAGCCTTCAGCGGCGACCAGTCCGAAAACATGTCGGTGCCATAGACGAGGTACAGCATCAGCCCGCCGAACACGACGGGCAGCACCATCCGCCCGAAAATGACCGCGACCGCATATTCCTTCGAGCGGATACCCGCCTGCAGCAGCTTTACCTGCGCCTGCTTGACCTGGCTGTCCTGCAGCACTTTCAGCGACTGCAGCATGTTGCGGATCGTGTCGGTAGTCTGGTTCTGGCGAACCAGCTTCGCGCGCCGCTTCGAAGTCGACGCGGTGATGCCCGCCTTCAACTGTTCGCGGCGATCGTTGAGCGCCTTGACGCGCTTGGCCATCGGATCGCGCACGGTGGTCGCGGCATAGATCGCAAGCAGCACCATGAAGGCAGCGATGCCCGACAGGATCGTGGCGACGGCAACGACATCGACGCCCAGAATCTTGGGGCCGCCGGTGGCTGCGAAGCTGGCAAGAAAGAACATCCGCCGCGCCCTTCAGATTTCGAAATTGACCATGCGCGCCATGATGAACGCGCCGATTCCCATCCAGCCCATGCCGCCCAGACCCGCGACGATCAGCCGCTGGTCGGTGAAGAAGCCGTACATGTAGCTGGCGTTGATTGCCCAGATCATGCCGAACACGATGAACGGCAGCGAACCGACGATATAGGCCGAGGCCTTGGATTCGGACGACATCGCCTTGATCTTCAGCTTCATCTGGCCGCGCTGGCGCAGCACCGTCGCCAGATTGGCGAGCGTTTCAGCCAAGTTGCCGCCGGTTTCGCGCTGGATGGCGATGGTGATGACGAAGAACTGGAATTCAGGCGTGCCGAGCCGGTCGGCAGTGTCCTGAAGCGCCGCGTCCATCGTGCGGCCGATCTTCATCTTGTCGGTGATGGAACGGAACTCGACGCCGACCGGGCCATCGACCTCGGCGCCGACCACCGCCATCGTCTCGCCGATCGGTAGACCCGAGCGCAAGCCGCGCACGAGCAGTTCGATCGCATCGGGGAATTTCGCGTTGAACTGCTTGATGCGCCGACCGATGAAGAAGCCGACCACGAGATGCGGCAAACCCGCGCCGACAATTACGCCGAGCCCGAGCGCGAGCAGAATCGGTCCGCCGCGCAGCCAGACGAGCAACGCGACCACGATGAACAGGCCGAGCGTCGCCATGCCATATTGGCCGACGGTCCAGGTCTTGCCGGTCTGCGACAGCCGTTTGCGCAGCAGCGCGGGGTTGGGAAGGATGCTGGAAAAGGCAGTTTCGACGCGGGTCGCGCGGTTGGCGGTGATGCGGCGAAGCTGCGCTTCGACAACCGCGCCAGTCGAACCATTGTGGCGATCGGCGACGGTCTTCAGCCGGCGTGCCTTCGCGCGCTGGGGCGACGGGCCGGCAAAGGCGAAGACGAGCATCAAGAGCACGACCAGCGCGCCCGTTGCCAACATGGCCACCGTCATCACCGGCACTTCGCTACTCCCACTTTCGCCCGCGCCTGCAGCCGCGGGCTGACCAACTTACTTTGCCTTGGCAGTGCGCTTCGGCATCAGCGACTTGAGATCGCCAAACTTGCCCATCAGCGATGATGCGCCGCCTTCAGCCGTGGCCGGCTTGGCACTGCCCTTGTTCTTGCCCTTGCCGACCGGCTCGGCACCGCCATCGGCCAACGCCAGCAATCGCGACGAGAGGTCGGCGAGCGGCGCCATCGTCTTGGAACCCTTGCCGACTTCGGCCATCGGCTTGCCGAGCTTGGCCGCCTGCGCGGCAAGTTTCTGGTCGAATGCCAGCGCAACATCGACCTTGCGCTCGATCGAGCCTTCAAAATCCTTGCGGCTGATTTCGAGCGGCGCGTTGGCGTGGACCTTGTTCGCCACGACGAACACCTGCGTCTGCGGCGCATTCGATTTCATCCACGACAGGATGCGGATGGTGTCGCGGGCCGCCGCCAGCGTGAATTCGGTCACGACGATTGCCATCTGCACGTCGCTCATCAGATGCGGATGGTTGACCAGCATCGCGCGCGGCAGGTCGGTGATGGTGCATTCGAACGCGACGCGCATTTCCTCCTGCAACTGGTAGAAGGCAGCGCCATCGCTGATGATCGGTGCGTTGATCGGCGCTTCGGCCGACAGGATCGACAGCCGCTCGCTCGACTTCACCATCGCGCGTTCGATGAACAGACCGTCGATGCGGCTCGGGTTTTCGATCGCATCGGTCAGCCCGCGACCCGGCTCGAGGTCGAGCGCGAGCGCCGCGGTGCCGAAATGCACGTCGAGATCGAGCAGCGCCGTCGTGCGGCTGGCCTTGTCGCTGGTCAGCCAAGCGAGCGACGTGGCAATCGACGAAGCGCCAACGCCGCCGCGGGTGCCGATGACGGCGACCGAGCAATGCGGGCGTTCTTCACCCTGTTCGACCTGCTTCGGCGCATTGAGCAGCGCTTGTGCGGTCGCAAAGGCTTCGCGCAGCATGTCGGGATTGAGAGGCTTGAGCAGATAATCCTGAATGCCGCTCGCGACGAGATCGCGGTACAGGCGGACGTCGTTGACTTGGCCGGCGGCAATCACCACCGTGCCGGGCTCGCAGACTTCGGCAAGCGCGTTGATGTCGTTGAGCGGATCGCCGCTTTCGGACAGGTCGACGAACAGCACATGCGGGCTCGCCGACACCGACAGCGTCTGCACGGCGTTGCGCAGGCCGCCCTTGTTGACCTTTTCAGGCGCCCAGCCGAGCTCGATCGCGATCGGGCGAATCGCCTCGGCGGTCGTCTCGTCGCAGACAAAGCCGACGAAGGGTTCGCGGGTGCCGGGGCGACCGGTCCAGGGTGCGTTCATTACTTGCCTCCGGTGCTTTCGGACTTCAGGCCATTGGCCCCGCTGCTGGTGGTCCGGCGCAGCAGCTGGACCGCCTTGCTGCTCGTGACCGGATCGGTGGCGCCGGTTGCGCCGCGGCCATGGACCAGATCTTCGGGCTGGGCGACCATCGCCGCGAGGTTCGAATTGATCGCGCAGCCGTGGTTGGACGTTGTATTGCCTTCGAATTCGGCATTGCCGTTGCGGCTATAGTCGGGGCAGCCCGGGACGCTCGCGACCGCGCGGGTAATGACGACGCGGACGGCGCCGGGCGTCATTGCAGCGGCCGTGATCGGCGCATTGTCTTCGAGGAACAGGCCATAGCGTGCAACCAGGCCAGCGATCTGCTCGCGAACGCCGCTGGCGGTGCCGCTCGGATCGTCGACGGCAATGCGATCGCCATAGCCGACCCGCAGCGCCGCCATCCAGCCGACCAGACGCTGGAGTTCGGCGGGCGAGGCGCGGCCACCGTCGGTGACAACGTCGAAGACATAATCAGTGCGCGAGACGACTGGCTGGTGAACGGTTTCAAGCCCGCGATTGGGCGTGCCCGTGCACCCTGCAACCAGCAAGGCAGGCGCGGCGAACAGGATCATCGAGAGACGGGTGCGCATGGCTTTCTCCTGAGGACGACGGGCGATCATTGCAGGTTGAATCCGGGGGCGGCGCCGGGCGACTTGCGCGGTTCGGGCAGGACGACCTTCTCCTCACGCCGGGCCGGTGCCGCAGGCGGCGTTTGCGATGCCGGGGCAACTTCGGGGCCGGCAGTGAGGCCGAGCGACGGCGCAACGACGGTCTGCGGTGGCGCCATCGACGGCTTGGGCCGTTCGCCGCCGCTGGTGCCGCCACCGAGCTGGCCAAGGAACACGCGGCCCAGATCGGTCGGTGCCTTATAGCCATCGGTCGGCAGCACGATGTCGTTGGCGTGGACCGGCTTCACCAGATAGGGCGTAATCACGATCACCAGTTCGGTTTCGTTGCGCTGGAAGCCGTTCGAGCGGAACAGCGACCCGACGATCGGGATGTTGCCGAGCCCCGGCGTCTGCTCGATCGAGTTGTTGTGGTCGTTCTGGAGCAGGCCCGCGATCATCATGCTCTGGCCCGAGCCGAGCTCGACCGTCGTTTCGGCGCGGCGGGTGCTGAGCGCAGGGATCGTCGTGCCGTTGATCTGCACAGCGCCCGAGCTGGTCAGCTGCGACACTTCGGGGCGCACGCGCAGGCTGATGCGGCCATCGGCAAGCACCGTCGGCGTATAAGCAAGGCTGATGCCGTACTGCTTATATTCGACCGACACCGCGCCTAAGCCCTGGCTGATCGGGATCGGGAATTCGCCGCCCGCCAGGAACGAGCTGGTTTCGCCCGACAGTGCGGTCAGATTGGGTTCGGCCAGCGTCGAGACCTGACCGTTGCGTTCGCCAAGGTCGATCGCCTGCAGAATGTCGAGCCCGAACAGCTTGCCGGCAAGGCCGAGCGTGGTGAAGGCCGTCGCGCTCTTGGCGATTTCCGAGATGCTCGATCCGCGCGGATTGATGAATTGGCCGGTCGAAGGGTCATAAGGGCCCGTGATCGTCCCGCCATTCGCGGTCGGAATGGTTGCGGTCGGATAAGTGGCAAGGTCGGCCGGCGTCACTGCACCGGGCGAGCGGCCCGAACCGACGCCGAACGAGAAGCCGCCCGTCGAGTCCTTGGTCGCAATGTTGCTGCTGATGTTCTTGACGAAGGTGCGGCTCACTTCGGCGATCTTGACGTGCAGCTGGACCTGCAGCGGCGTCGCCGTCCTCAGCCGGTTGATCACGACGATCTTGAGCTGCGCGCCGGGAGCCGACACGTCGACACCGGGGTTGAGCAGCGACGCGGCGAGCGATTGCGCCTGCGAAATATCGTCAGGCGTCGCGACGGTGCCGGTCAGCACTGCGATCTGGCCAACCGTCGTGATGCGGATGTCGGCATCGGGCATCGCCAGCTTCATCATGCGATCAATCGAGGTCAGGTTCTGGCTGACGCGGACGCTGGCGGCATAGACAACGCGGCCATCGCCGGCGGTCGCAAAGATCGTCGCTTCGCCGGTGTCCTTGCCGAACAGGTTCAGCTGGCGCGCGCTGCGGACATAGACATCGGCAACGGTCGGATTGGAAATCCAGACATCGGTAGCCGCCGACGGCAGCGTGATGAGTTCGCCCTCGCCGATCGACAGCTTGACTTCGTTGGTCGGCCGCTGGACGCCGGCTGGCAGTTGCGAATAGTGCGTCGCCATCGGCCGCGGCGGCATCGGACGCGTGGGCGTAACGGGCCGGGGGCGCGCCGTCTGCGCCCACAGCGCCAACGGCGTGCTGACGATCAGCGCCGTTGCGACGGTCGTCCGCAGCGTGCGTTGCAGGATGGTCGGGCGCATCTCAGTTCTTCCCCCCAATCGGAACTTCGGTCACGTTATTGCCCCGCGTCACACGAATGACCGGACCTTTGGGCGCCGCAGCGCCGGGATAGGGCGCGGTGGGCGCAGCCGGCGGAGTCACCGGACCACCGAGCGCGTTCAGGCCACCGGCAGGCTTGCCGGGCACGGTCGAGCGCTGGAAGCGCGAGACATCGGCACCGGTCGCATAGCTGTTCTTGCTGGCGGTGCCTTCGCCTTCGGCCTTTGCCATCATCGCGCGTTCGGCCTTGGGATCGTTGCCGGCTGGCACCGATACCGCGCCCGACGCGATCGCCTCTTCGAGTTCGGCAGCATTGTCGGCGATCGAGCGCAGCGCGACCGTGAGCGTACCGCCCAGGTTCTGCGTAACTGCGATCTTTTCGGCGAGCTTCGGCGTCGCTTCGACGGTGACCGTCGAATAGGTGCGCACCACCGTCTTGCCATTGTCGTCGACGGTGTTGTCGGTGCGCTGGTCGGTTGCGAGCACGCGCAGATTCTTCAGCACGGTCTCGGTGACCTTCAGCGGCGGGCCATCGCCGCCACCAGCAACCGACTGCGTCAGCATCAGGTCGATCCGATCGCCCGGGAACACGAAGCCGGCAACCGCCGACTGGGTCGACACCGGCACGGTGACGGCGCGCATGCCCGGCCCGAGTGCGGCGGCAAGGAAGCCGCGATCGCCCGGCTTCACCAATGCGCCCTGCGTCAGCGGCTGGCCCGCGGTGACGGCGAAGCGCACGACGGTGCCCTGCAATTTCTTGAGATCGGTGTCGCCCTGGCCCTTCACGAAATAGGCCTTGGGATCGACCAGCTCCTGCGGCCAGGGCTGAAACTTGACGGCGGTCGCGTCGAGGATGGTGCCGACCGGCAGCGCGCGGGTCGCGACGAGCACTTCGGGCCCGTTGACCACGGGCGCGGGCGCGCCAACGGCGCTGGCGCCGGGCGCCGCACTGCCGACAAGCAGGCTGCGCGCCATGAACGCGGTTATCGCGGCGACCAGCAACGCGCCAACGAGCAATACGATCTTGCGAACATCCATGACGTCTTGCACCCCTGTGGACGCGGATCACCTGATCCTGCGCCTACCCTTCACGTAAATTGGTTAAGAAGCGGTTCACGCACCGCGAGCAGCCCGGCGATTGCGATCGCCACGCCGTAAGGAATTTCAACTGGTCCATCGGCCTTGCGCCACCAACGCTCGGCGGCGACCAGCAAGGTGACGGCGCCACCGACCAGCGCCATCACCATCAGCAGCCCGACGAGCGCGGGCCACGGAAACCACAGCGCGAGCGCGCCGATCAGCTTCACATCGCCGCCGCCCATCTGCCCAAGCGCGAAAGCGCCGGTGAAAAACGCGAAAACCGCAAGCGCAATGCCGATCTGCAAGGCAATGTCGGGCCACAGCGCGAACCCCGCCGCCCACCACCACAGCGGCGCGAGCAGCGCGATTACCGCGTTCTTCCAATTGGCAATCGTGCGCAGCCGCGCATCCTCGATCCCGCAGGACAGAAGCAGTACGGCCAGCACGACTGGCAGGATGACTGACAAATTGCCCCACGTCATAGATTTACGTGCTAGACGACAGGGCTTTCCAAAAAGTAACCAAGCGCCATGGCCTCATCCGCGTTGTACCGCCGAGCGATTCCTGCTGCGGCGCGTTTTTCCTCCTGGGTGGCGGCCGATGGCTGGTCGCTCCGCCGCTTCGACTGGCCCGCCGAAGGCAGGGCGCGCGGTCGCATCCTGTTTCAGGGTGGGCGCGGTGACATCCCCGAGAAATATCTGGAACTGTTCGCGCACTGGCACGCACAGGGCTGGTCGATCACCTCGTTCGACTGGCGCGGGCAGGGTGGATCGGGTCGCTTGTCGCCTGATCCGCGCGTTGGCCATGTCGATGATTTCGCCGATTACATCCGCGATCTTGCCGAATTCTGGCACGGTTGGGTGGCGGAAGGGCAGGGGCCAACGGTGGTGATGGGGCATTCGATGGGCGGCCACCTTATCCTGCGCGGGCTGGTGGAGGGCGTCATTCGTCCCGACGCGGCCGTGCTGGTCGCGCCGATGCTCGGCCTGAAGAGCGCGTTCGGGCCCTGGCTCGGGTCGCGGATCGCCGGCATCATCGGCAACATTGGCAATGGTGCGCGGGCGGCGTGGCGCGAGAATGAAAAGCCGGGCGCGACCGAAACCCGCCAGAGCCTGTTGACGCATGATCTCGACCGCTATGCCGATGAACTGTGGTGGCAGCACAGCAAGCCCGAGCTCGTGCTGGGCCCGCCGAGCTGGCGCTGGGTGATCGCCGCCTTTGCCTCCACGCAGGCGCTTCGCAGCGATACACGCCTCAAAACGCTCGCGGTCCCGGTGCTGGTGCTGGCGCCGATGGCCGATGCGCTGGTCGACGCGCGCGTGGCGGTCGCAATCGCCGGGCGGCTGCCCGATGCCCGATTGGTGCGCTTTGGCGACGAGGCCGCGCATGAAGTGCTGCGCGAGGTCGACGCGGTTCGCAATCGCGCGATTGCCGAAACCGACCTGTTCCTTGCCGCGCGCGTGCCGGCTGCATGAAGCGGTTCGACATTGCCGTTGTCGGTGCGGGAATCGCCGGGGCGAGTCTTGCCGCCGAACTGGCCGAGCACGCCAATGTCCTGCTGATTGAGGCAGAGGATGCACCCGGCTATCACGCGACCGGGCGGTCGGCTGCCTTCTGGTCCGAAACCTATGGCGGTCCCGGCGTCCAGCCGCTGACCAGCGCGTCGGGGGCGTATCTGGAGCGCCACGGCTTCCTGCAGCCGCTCGGCTCGCTCCACATCGGTCGCGCCGAGGATGCTGCCGCCGCCGATGCCTTTGTCGCAGCCTTTGCCGCCAGCGGCATCGCGCTGGAGCAGGTCGATCCGCGCGCGCAGGTACCGGGGCTGCGCGCCGACTGGACGATCGGCATCAGCGAACCGAGCTGCGCGTACATCGATGTCGCCGGGCTGCATCAGCATTACCTTGCGCGTGCACGCAAAGCCGGTGCCGAGATTGTCGTGCGCGCCGGGCTGACGGCAGCGACCCGGCTTGCGAACGGCTGGCAAATCGAGACGACCGGCGGCCGTTGGGAGGCGGGCGTCATTGCCAATGCGGCTGGGGCCTGGGCCGACGTGGTCGCGCAAGCGGCGGGGGCTGCACCTCTCGGTCTGGCGCCCTATCGGCGCACGATGGCGCAGCTGCGGACCGATCCGGCGGCGCCCGACGGCATGCCGCACGTCGCGCACATCGGCGGCAGTTTCTATTTCAAGCCCGAGCCGGGCGGTCGGCTGTGGCTGAGCCCGCATGACGAAATTCCCTCACCGCCGTGCGATGCCGCGCCTGAGGAAATCGACATCGCCATCGCGATCGACCGGTTCGAGCAGGTGGTCGACTGGCGCGTGGCCGCCGTCGAACGGCGCTGGGCGGGGCTGCGCACCTTTGCGCCCGACCGGTTGCCGGTGATCGGCTTCGATCGCTCGGCGCCGGGCTTCTTCTGGTTTGCTGGACAAGGTGGCTTCGGCATCCAGACCGCCCCCGCAGCGGCGATGCTGGGCGCTGCCCAGTTGCGCGAGGTGGCGCCGCCAGCCCCGGTCGCGGCGATCGATCCGACGCGCTACGCGCCGACTCGCTTCGGCTGAGTGGTTCGGCCCGACTGGCGCGCGGGGAACCGCTGCGCTAACCTTCGGCGGCTCAGTTGACCCGAGGGGAGCGAGAAAATGGCACACAAGTTCGTGATCGAAAAGAACAAGGCCGGCGAGTTCGTCGCAAAATTCAAATATAACAGTGAATTGATGTTCTGGACCGAAGGCTATACCAGCAAGGCATCGGCCATCAACGCCATCGAATCGATCAAGAAGAACGGCCCCGGCGCCGAGATCGAAGAGAATCTGGACTGACGATCATCGACCTCATTCGTTGCAAATCCCGCCGCACCGCGCTTTGCCGCTTGAGCGCGGTTGCGGCGGGCTGAAGGGTCGACCCGCGTGGCGCAAGGCGGTTACTTCGGCTGGATCAGCGGCCTGTTCGGCGGATCGGCGTGGCGGTCGCGGCAGCGGATGCCACGCGGCGTCAAGCGCGGCTGGCGCGGACTGTTCGGGCGGCGCAGCGACGAGCGGCTGACCCCCACGGTCATCAGATCGCCTGCCGTCGCCCGGCCGCTCGGGTCGGCCCCCCGCGCGCGATCGCGCGACCCCGCCGCCGCCGGTACGCTTGCGCGCATCAAGCGGATGCGGCGCCGTGCCGTGGTCGACATGTTCGATCAGGTCGGGCTTGAACCCTTTCCCGGCCAGCTCTGGCGCTTCGTCGATGCCGAGCGCGATCCCTATCACGGCGTCACCACTTTCCTGCAGGCGATCGGCATCGATCCCGATCGTATCCGCCACCGCGATCCCGCCGAAATCGAGCGCGCCAATACCGTGCTCGACCTGCTGTTTGCGATCGATCACGTCTTCGATCGCGTCGAGCCCGAAGTTGCCGTCGCGCTGGAGGCGCGATTGTGCTCGGGCGATTACCGCGCAGTGCGACTGGCGGCGCAAGTGATCGAGACCTTTGAGAAAATCGCCCGGATCGAATCGCGCTGGCCCGTCGATCATCGGCTTGCGGTGCTCGACGCCTTCATCCGCGACATGCGCGCCGGTGCCGCCAATCCGCTCGCGGTGCCGGCCAATATTGCGGCCAATGCCGAACGCATCGCCGACGGCCTCGACCAGCATATGCTCGCGTTCGACGCGGCTTGGACCGAATATCGCCAGCTGGCGGCGATGATCGAGGCGCGCTGGCCGCCGGCGTGGCACATGGCGCCACAGGGCCAGCGGCTCGCCCAGGCAAATGCCGAGGCGTTAGCCGTCCACCGCGAATTGATGACCAATGCCGGGCTCGGCCACCGCGACGTTGAGCGGCTGCTCGCGCGGCTGGCGCGCGCGAATGAAAATCTGGCGTCGCTGCTCGATGCGATTGCAGCGGCGGAGGCGCGTCGCAGCGACTGGCGCCGCCAATCGGCCGCACCGCCATCGGACTATGACCGCGCACTGCTCTTCTTCGGCTGGACGCCGCATGACCGGCCCGATGCCGTGGCGTTGCGGCGGCGCTTCCGTGAGCTGGCGCGCACGACCCACCCCGATGCGGCCGGCGCTGATCCTGCCGCAAAAGCGGCCGCACATCAGCGGTTCGTCGAGCTCAACCGCTATCACGATGTGCTGAAGATGCGCGTCTAGCGCGGCTCGCGGCGGCGCAGGCGCACTTCGATGCGGCGGCGTGATTCGTCCGCAGCGGCATCGTCGGCGGTCACCATGCTGTCGTCGGGCTTCAGGAACGGACCGGCCGACAGCGGCACCAGAATGAAATCGCGCAAGCCTGCGCTGCGCATGAAGCGCGCGACTGAAACCGCGCGCGCCATCCCGAGCCCGGCATTGTCGACGGCCTCGGGCGCGGCCGTGTCCTTGCCGAGCAGCAGCGGCACCAGCACGCCGTCCAGATTGCTGCGCGTGCCGCCCGCTTTGCGCGGCACGGCATCGGTATGGCCGATCACTTCGATCACCGACGCCTGATATTTCTGCCCGATCTGGCGGATGCGCGGGATCACCGACCGCCGTAGCCGCTCCTCGAACCCCGGCGTCAGCGCCGCCGATCCGGCGGCGAATGAAAAGCCCTGCGCTTCGGGCAGGACAATGATCGGCGGGTTCTCGCGCGGCTTGGCGCGGATGATCGCGAGCAGATAGCCGCCAAGGATGATCGTCGTGAACATCGTCACCGCCAGCAGCAGATAGATGGTTTCCTGCCCCATCTGCATGTGCAGCGTGCTGCGCGGCGACCCCTTGCTCATCGGTGCCTAGCCTGCGTCGGCGGTCGGTTTGACGAAGCGTTCAACCGATTCGATCAGATCGCCGAGCGCGGTCAGCATCGCGCTCGCCTCGGTTGCGGTTGCGTTGAGCTTGGCGGTTTCGGCGGCGAGCCGGGCGACTTCGGCGCTGCTCGTCTGGGCGGCGGTCCCGAGTTGCTGAAGCTGGTTCTGGCCGACCTCGAATGCGCGCGACAGCTTGCCGGCATCGCCGCGCACTTCGTCGGCGAGCAGATGCGCGGCGACGGTTGCGTCCTGCGCCGATTCCTGAAGCTGGCGGATCGCCTTGAAGGCGCCGCGGACTTCGCGCGTCAGGTCGCGAGTCGCGGTCGCCAGGTTCGAGATATCGACGCTCGAATCATAGGAGGTTTCGACTTCATGCGCCTCGATCCGCAGCAGCACGGCAAAGAATGGCGCGAGCCCGGCCGTCGCCAGACCTTCGAGGAACGGCACGGCCAGCGACGCCAGAGTCGACAGATCATCGACGCGCAGGCTGACGCTGCCGAGGAACAGCGGCAGCACCGCGCTGGTGATACCCAGAATCAGCGACAGCACGCCGAATGCGACCATCATTTCGGCAGCGATCACGGCGTCGAAATCGGCGCGCCCGCTGCGCATATAACCGCTCGCCCGCCAGCGCAGGTAAAACAGCGCGGCAATGTTGACCAGGATCAACAGCGGGAAGGTCGGCTGGGCAATGATCTGCACCAGATGCGCGACGATGCTGCCCGCCAGCACCTGCAGCCCGACCTGGCTGTAGGCGACACGACGCATTCCCGTGCGGCGGCGTGGCATCAGCGACATCGCGCGTTCGATCCCCTTTCGACTGCGACGATGCCGCTATGTCCGATTCGGGCGTCCGGCGCTAGGGACGTTGGCCTGCGGCGATCGCGGCATCGCTCGCAAGCTTGTCGGCGCGCTCGTTTTCGGGATGGCCGGCGTGACCCTTCACCCATTGCCACGCGATGCGGTGCGGACGCGCCGCCGCCAGCAGTTCCTGCCATAGGTCGGCATTCTTGACCGGCTTCTTGTCGGCGGTCTTCCAGCCGTTCTTCTGCCAGCCGTGGATCCATTTGGTCAGGCCATCCATCACATAGCGGCTGTCGGTGGACAGCGTGACTGCGCAGGGGCGCTTGAGCGCGGTGAGTGCTTGCACCACCGCCATCATTTCCATGCGGTTGTTGGTGGTAAGCTTCTCGCCGCCCGACAGTTCCTTCTCGACCGCGCCCATCCGCAGCACCGCCCCCCAGCCGCCGGGGCCGGGATTGCCCTTGCACGCGCCGTCGGTGAAGATCTCGACCTTGGGCAGTTCGGTCATGCGAAAGCGCCGTCGCGTGCATAGTGCTGATAGCGGCGCAGATAGGCGATCGGGTCCTTGCGCGTCACCAGCGCATCGGCGGGGGTGTTGAGCCAGTCCCACGCCCGGCTGAGGAAAAAGCGCAGGCAGGCGCCGCGCGCGAGCGCGGGTAGGGCGGCCATCTCCGCATCGCTGAGTGCCACTTCGGCGCGATAGCCCGCGATCAGCGATTGCCCGACGGCTTCATCATGATGTGCGCCCGTCGCGTCGAACGCCCAGGCGGTGTGCATCACGGCCAGATCATAGCTGCGAAAATCGGTGCAGGCGAAATAGAAGTCGATCAGCCCCGTCACCCGGTCGCCCAGCATCAGCACATTGTCGGGGAACAGATCGGCGTGGATCGCGCTGCGCGGCAAGGTGCCTTGGCTCGGCCAGTGCGCCAGCACTTCCTCGACCATCCGAGCGGCAGCGGCGTGAAGTCCCGGCTGGATGCGATCGAGGTCGTTGCCGCAGCGTTCGAACAGCGGCGCCCAGCTTTCGACGCCCATCGAATTGGCGCGAACCGCTCCGAAATCGGCGACGGCATTGTGCATCTGCCCCAGTGCCCGGCCCGCCGCTTGTGCCTGCGTGGCGGTCGGGTGCGACAGCGACACGCCGGGCAGGAACTTGATCAGGCACGCAGGTCGCCCCTCGAGCTCGTGGATCTCGATCCCGTCGCGGTCCTTGATCGCGGGCGGCACCGGCAGGCCCTTGGCGTCGAGATGATCGAGCAGCGCCATGAAGAAGGGCAGGTCGGCGGCATCGACCCGCTTTTCGTACAGCGTCAGGATGAAGCGCCCGCGCGTGGTGTCGACCAGATAATTGCTGTTCTCGACGCCCTCGGCGATGCCCTTCGCCGACACCAGTTCGCCGACATCGAATCGCGCCAGGAAATCGGCCAATGCCTCGGCCGACACATGGGTGTAGACCGCCAAGCGCTCAGGCGGTGGCGGCTTCGAGGCCGCGCGGCAGCTTGAACGAGATCGTCTCGCGCGTGGTTTCTTCCTCGCGCTCGGTGATCGTGAAATGCTCGGCAAGGCGATTGACGAGCTCGCGCACCAGAATTTCGGGTGCGGATGCGCCGGCGGTGATCCCCAGCGTGCGGATGCCATCGAGCCACGCCAGATCGAGGTCGCTTGCGCGCTGGATCAGCCGTGCCGGGATGCCGTGGCGTTCGGCGACTTCGACCAGCCGCAGCGAATTCGACGAATTGGTCGCGCCGATCACCAGCATCGCGTCGCAATGGTCGGCAATCGCCTTCACCGCGGCCTGCCGATTCGAGGTGGCATAGCAAATGTCCTCGCCGCGCGGTGCCTTGATCTCCGGGAAGCGGCGCTGAAGTACCGCGACGATGTCGGCAGTGTCGTCGACCGACAGCGTCGTCTGCGTCAGAAACGCGATGTTGCTTGGATCGGCGACGACCACCGTTTCGGCATCTTCCGCGGTTTCCACCAGCGTCATCGCGCCAGGGGGCACCTGACCGAAGGTACCGATGACTTCCGGATGGCCGGCATGGCCCACGAAAATGATATGGCGCCCCTGTTCGACCAGCCGCTCGGCCTGACGGTGGACCTTCGACACCAGCGGGCAGGTCGCGTCGAGATAGGCAAGGCCGCGATTCTCGGCCTCGACAGGCACCGATTTGGGCACGCCATGCGCCGAAAAGACGACGGGCACGCCATCGGGTACTTCTTCGAGTTCCTCGACGAAGATCGCGCCCTTCGCGCGGAGGCTGTCGACGACATATTTGTTGTGGACAATCTCATGCCGGACATAGACCGGCGCGCCATATTTCTCGATCGCCAGCTCGACGATGTGGATGGCGCGATCAACACCGGCGCAAAAGCCGCGCGGAGCGGCGATCAACAGGTCGAGCGCCGGCTTGTCGGGGATAGTCATGACCGTGTCTCTACGCGATTGCTTGCGCGCGCGAAAGCCGGTTCCTATGGTGCCGCGCATTCAGGGGCCGCATCGATAGCAACGGTGACGGCCCCGCTTCATTGACAAGGGTGCCCAGCGTGAACGCCGCGAAATCCTCTCTCACCATCGCGCTCGGCCTTGCGGTTGCGGGTTGCGCCACCAAAGCCGGCGAAATTTCGGCCGAGGGCATTACCGCAATCCGCACGGCCTGCCCGACGGTCGCGGTGCCGGCATCGACCGGCGACATCACGCTGTTCAATCCGCCGACAAGCGAGGATCAGTCGGCGCTCGACGTGACCGCGACCCTCACTCGCGTGCGTTCGACCTGCAGCGACGTTGGCGCCGATGTGTCGACGGCAATCACTTTCGAGGTGCAGGCCCGGCGGACCAACACGCAGGGCGCGCGCGATGTCGTGCTGCCCTATTTCGTCACGGTGCTGCAGGGCGGGACCGTCGTGGTGTCGAAGCGGATCAGCCGCGTTTCGGTCCATTTCGACGACGGTCAGGCGCGCGCGAGCGCCAGCGGTCAGGCGACTGCCAATGTCCTCCGCTCGGCGGCAACGCTGCCGCCCGACATCCGCAAGCAGCTGACCCGCCCACGCAAGGCTGGCAACGAAGACGCCGCGATCGACCCGCTCGCCCGCCCCAATATCCGCGCCGCCGTGCAGCGCGCGACCTTCGAGGCACTGGTCGGCTTCCAGCTTACGAGCGAGCAGCTGAAATATAACGCCACGCGCTAGCCGTTGCGGCGTTGACTCGCTTGCTGCGCCGCGTCAAAGCTTCGTTCGTCGAAGGCTTTCAGCCTTGAGCGCATGCGGGAGAGCGTGGCCCCGAGCCACCGCCGAAGGAGCAACCGCCCCGGAATCTCTCAGGCAATCGGGACCGCACGCGCGAGGACACTCTGGAAAGCGGCAGCGCAGATCACTGCGACGCCCACCGAAGGGGTAAGCCGACGTGGCATAACAGCCGCGCGGCGAAAGCTCTCAGGTTCCGTGACAGAGGGGGCGGCTGGCCAAGGCTGGGCAACCGGCGATGGCATGCCGTCATCCATAGGAACGGAAGGCCCTGCGTGTGAGCGACCAAATCGATTTTATCGACACGATCGAAACGCTTCCGCTCGATGCATGGCACCGCGCGCGCGGCGCGCGGATGGTCGAATTCGCCGAGTACCACATGCCGATCCAATATGAAGGGATCATGGCCGAGCATCAGTGGACTCGCGAAAACGCGGGCCTGTTCGATGTCAGCCACATGGGGCAATTGCTGTTCTTCGCCGAAGACGGCGCCGACGTCGCCGCGGCGCTGGAGACCATGCTGCCGGGCGATCTCGCGGGGCTCGGCGTCGGCCGGATGCGCTATTCGCTGCTGCTCGCCGACGATGGCGGCATCCTCGACGATCTGATGGTCACGCGGCTTGACGGCGCCGCGTTCGACGGCGCGGCCTTTTACATGGTCGTCAATGGCGCCGTGAAGGCTGACGACATCGCCCATCTGGTCGAGCATCTGCCCGATGACGTGCGGCTCAACCATCTCGACGAACAGGCGCTGCTGGCGCTGCAAGGGCCGAAAGCAGTCGAAGCGCTGGCGCGGATCGTGCCGGGGGTCGAGTCGCTCGTGTTCATGACGGCGGCAGCGTTCGAATGGAACGGCACGCCGCTGTGGATAAGCCGGTCGGGCTACACCGGCGAGGATGGTTTCGAGATTTCGGTGCCTGCCGATGCGGTCGAGGCGCTCGCCGAGGCGCTTTGTGCGCAGCCCGAAGTCAAGCCGATCGGCCTTGGTGCGCGCGATTCGCTGCGGCTCGAGGCGGGGCTGCCGCTTTATGGTCATGATCTCGATCCCGAGACGACGCCGGTCGCGGCCGATCTCGGCTTTGCGCTGTCGAAGCGGCGGCGCGAGGAAGCCAGTTTCCCCGGCGCCGCGCGTATCCTCGCCGAGCGCGGGCAGGGACCGGCGCTGAAGCGCGTCGGCGTGCTCGTCGAAGGCAAGCAGCCGGTACGCGAAGGCGCCGCCGTTGTTGACGCGAGCGGGGCCGAGGTCGGCAAGGTCACTTCGGGCGGCTTTGCGCCGACGGTCGGCGCGCCGATCGCGATGGCTTATGTCCCGCTGTCGCTCGCTACGCCTGGCACCCGCATCGCGCTTGCCCAGCGTGGCAAGACTCATGCCGGCATCGTTACCGCGATGCCTTTCGTCCCCCACCGCTATGTCCGCTGACAGGAGGCCTGAATGAGCCGCTATTTCACCGAAGATCATGAATGGGTCGAACTCGATGGCGAGATCGGCACCGTGGGCATCACCGAATACGCGCAGGAGCAGCTCGGCGACATCGTGTTCGTCGACGTGCCCGAGGAAGGCAAGGAAGTGACCAAGGGCGACGAAGCCGCCGTGGTCGAATCGGTCAAGGCCGCGTCCGATGTCTACTCGCCGGTGTCGGGCACCGTGATCGAGGGCAATGCCGCGCTCGCCGATACGCCGGGCCTCGTCAACGAAGACCCCGAAGGCGACGGCTGGTTCTTCAAGCTGACGCTGTCCGACCCGAGCGAAGTCGAGGGCATGATGGACGAGACCGCCTATCAGGCCTTCGTCGCGAAGCTGTGATTTTTGCTTCCCCTCCCGCGGGCGGGAGGGGGCTGGAGGGTGGGCCCCCTCGGCTTCAACGTTAAGCTTTGCGCTTCAGCCCGAGCGCCCACCCCCGACC